>CAVYLJ010000005.1:0-340802 GCA_963769305.1 uncultured delta proteobacterium
TGCCGAAGGCTTTAAAGTGCGATCCGCCAACAACGGAGAACTCGCGCTGGACTCGAGTCGCGGTCTCCGCCCCCCATTTGATTTTGCTGGATGTCCGGATGCCCGAAATAGACGGATTCGAAGTATGCCGGCGGCTTAAGTCGCAGGAAGAAACCAAGGCCATCCCCATAATATTTATCAGTGTCATTACGGATTTTGAGCAGAAGGTGAAAGGTTTTGCACTCGGCGCCGTCGACTTCATTTCCAAACCATTCCACCGCGAAGAACTGCTTGCGCGGGTACGGACTCATCTGGAGCTGAGTCGATTGCGGACCAAGCTTGAAGCCCAGGTGGCGAAACGCGAGGAGAAATATCAGTCTATTCTTGAAAGTATTGAAGAGGGCTATTATGAGGTAGATCTGGCCGGGAACCTGACCTTTTTCAACGATGCTCATGGCCCGGATCAGTGGCTATTCAAGAGATGAAATGATGGGTATGAATAATCGAGAGTATACCGATGCCGAAAATTCCAAGATATTATATCGGAACTTTAACCTGGTTTATCGTACCGGCGAACCTTCTAAGGGTACTGTTTATGAAGTGATTACTAAAAACGGAGGGAGGAAGAACGTAGAGACTTCCATCTCTTTGATAAGAGATTCGTCAGGCAAACCCATCGGGTTCAGGGGCATCGCCAGGGATATTACTGAACTCAGAAAGGCCCAAAAAGCCATATCGGAAAGTGAGGATCGATACCGGGACCTGGTGGAGTCCAGCCGAGACCTGATGTGCACTCACGATTTAACGGGGAAAATCCTCTGGGTGAATGAAGAGCCGATAAGAATTCTCGGGTATGCCAAAGAATTTTATTTTAAAAATGAATATCCGGGACTTTTTGGCCTCTGAAAGAAAAGCAGAGTTTGATGATTATCTGGCTACTTTAAAGTCTCAGGGCGTGGCCAGCGGGTTACTGACAACTTATACTGCCAAAGGAGAAAAACGAATCTGGGAGTACCACAATACCTTCCGTACAGAGGGGGTAACCGAACCGATTGTGCGAGGTATGGCCCATGACGTGACTGAGCGGATGCAGGCGGAAAAGGAGGTTAGAGAAACCCTTAAAAAACTCAGAAGTGCCATGGGAGGGATTATTCAGGCCATGGCGTTAACGGTAGAGAGCAGGGATCCTTACACCGCCGGACATCAAAAACGGGTATCCAATCTTGCCCGTTCTATTGCCCAGGAAATAGGGATGTCTAAAGATCAGATCGAAGCCGTTCGTATGGCCGGGTTGGTTCATGATTTAGGTAAAATTTCGGTGCCGTCGGAGATCCTGAGTAAACCGTCCCGGTTATCCGATCTCGAATTTAAGCTGCTCGAGGGTCATCCTCAAACCAGTTATGATATCTTAAAGGATATCGATTTCCCCTGGCCCATAGCCCGGATCGTGCTCCAACATCACGAGAGAATGGATGGTTCCGGGTATCCTGCCGGCCTTAAAGGAGATGAAATCCTGATAGAGGCTAAGGTCATTATGGTGGCCGATGTGGTCGAGGCCATTGCCTCTCATCGGCCTTATCGGCCTGCTTATGGAATTGATGTCGCCTTAGATGAAATAGAAAAGAACAAAGGTATTCTTTACGACCCTGAGGTGGTGGATGCCTGCTTGAGGCTTTTCAGGGAGAAAGGGTTTAAATTGGAGTAAAAATGGTCCTTTCGCAAATCTTTCTTTCAATCCATATTCATCCTTTTTATAAGGGCCATCCAACAAAGACTCGCGGGTGTTATTGCTGATTTATGGGACCATTGCAGCAGGAGGGTCGCCGAGCCCACCCAAATGTTCAATAATGGATGTCCCCTTACCTTCCTAAATTCTTTTGAAATCAGACACGTAGCGTGAGCCGAGCCATATGTCCCATAACGGCGTGGTTACACCGAAGTTGGTGGTGGCGTGGTAGTGATGGATATGATGATTGGCCGCCCAGTTTCGGGCCAGAACCTGGTGAAACCGGTGGTGGTGGATAATGAAATGGCTCAGCCCATAGATGACGTAGCTGAAGGCTATTGTGCCGGTCAGCAGCAATGCATAGTTCGTGGGTATAAACAAAACAAATACGCCTAATAGCCCCAACAGTATCAGTGCGGGTAAAAAGAAAGGCAGCGCATCGTAGCCCAGCGGGTTCTCATGATGTGCGCGGTGGCCCTGGACCATGATCTGCACCGATCCATGGAACAGCCACCGGTGAACGGAGTATTCAAAAAAGCTGAAAAGAAACAGGCCAAGTAGGATGGTTAGAAAAACCGCGATAGGATCGAGTCCACTATGACGCAGACCCGCAAAGATCAGCCCCGCACCTAACGGGATATCGACAGCGAATTCAGCCCAGTAATTCAGCGGAGTCTTTGACATCTTCGATATGGCGGCCAATATCATATCGAACCGATGTTTTATTATTTGTCCCTGCTTAATCATATTACCGGGCCACCCATTTCCGTCTCAGTCCGAGGGTCAAGGCGACGAAAAGCCTTCTGCCGATATCCTCAGTCAAGGCCGTACTCTCTTTAATTAGTCACCCACCCTCTAAGTTGAAGCGACCTGTTTTATTTGATTTCCTTTATACTTCATTAAAGGAAAAAATCAAGCTGTTTAGTCCTTTCCCCTATTTTCCGACCAACACATAAAAAGTGTCCGTCCCGACGTCGCCCGCAGCGGTTGCCTTATCTGACGAGATAAATTAAAGCACGATAACGGACAGAACGAAATGTCCCAAATGGCTTGGATTTCAGGGTATCCTACGCTTTTTCAAGCCAGGTTGTAGGGAAATCCCTTCGCCAATATTATTAGAGAATCCCTACAGAATTGTTGGACCGGTGAGAAGTCCCCACACCCTTCGGGGCCGATTTCCATCCGTTCGACCAGTCGATGCTGGTCTACCCTTTTTATTCCTTATCGCCGTATTCCGAGAGTTAAACCCGAGGATGCATTAAAAATCATTGGCGTAGTCTTGGGCGTTTTTAGGAAGGAAAATGGTAGATTGAACTCCGGCTTTGCCGGGACATAAAAAAGCTTCATCGGGCTAAAAGGTGGAATAGAGGAGGGACAAAAACACCCGAGGACCTTCCAAATAAAAAAGGGATTTAAACCGGTAAAATCTTTAAGCCCCTATTTTATATTGATTAATATGGTGCCGGAGGTCGGAATTGAACCGACATGACCGCGAGGGTCGGGGGATTTTGAGTCCCCTGCGTCTACCAGTTTCACCACTCCGGCACATCAGAAGTGCAACAATGGAAAAAAGTATAATCAACCCGCTCTTATCCTGTCAAGAAAAAATAATAAAAAAATTGGTTGACTTCTAAAGTTATAAAGTGGTAAAAGATTCTTTTAGTTTTCGGGGCTGTAGCTCAGCTGGGAGAGCGCTTGACTGGCAGTCAAGAGGTCGACGGTTCGATCCCGTTCAGCTCCACCAATGGATGGTTCAAGGGTTAATCGGCCGTAAATTACGACTGACTAACCCTTTTTTTATTCTCCAGTGATCTAACCAAACTTCCCTTTGAAAAATTTATCTTTTCTTCCCTTCTGTTTTTGTGATAGATATTCAGATAATGGAATCAAATTTCCCCAGTTCGGTAACCCTTTTCATTCCCTGCCTGATGGATGTTTTTTTCCCCCAGGCGGCCCGGGACCTGACGGCCCTTTTAAAGAACTCGGGCTTTAAGGTGCGATATCCCCGAGACCAGACCTGCTGCGGCCAGCCGGCTTTCAACCAGGGTTTTATCAAACAGGCCAGGGCCCTGGCCGAGCGGTTTCTGACCCTCTTCGATTCGGCCGATTGTATCGTCTGCCCTTCCGGTTCCTGCACGGCCATGGTCCGGAACCATTATGCAGAGCTTTTTTCCCAAGAACCGGAATGGCTGGCCAAGGCCCAAAAAACCGCCCGAAAAATATTTGAAGTTTCCGAGTTCCTGGTTCAATTTATCCCTATAGAAAAACTCAAAGCCTCTTTCCCTTTTACCGTCACCTATCACGATGCCTGCCATTCCAATCGGCTTCTGGATATTTCAGAACAACCGAGAAGACTTCTCGCCCAGGTTGAGGGATTAACCCTGGTCGAAATGGAATCCTCGCAGGCCTGTTGCGGGTTTGGCGGGCTTTTTTCTCAAAAATATCCACGGCTCTCCCGGGCCATCGGAATAGAAAAAGTAAAGGCCATCCGGAATACCGGCGCCCAGTGGGTCGTCAGTAATGATCCGGGCTGCCTGATGCACATCCGGCAAGGACTTCGGGAACAAAAAATTTCTATCGGAGTAAAACATTTAGTGGAGGTGCTGGCTTCCCATCCGGACCATGAAGATACAAACCGAACAGTTTAAAACGCGGGCCGAAGAGGCCCTCGATGATCCAGCCTTGCAGGAGGCCCTGTCCAGGGCCTGCGGGCATATCGGGCAAATGCGGGCCAAGGCCTTCCAAGAGTTCCCCGAGGGAGAGGCCTTAAGGACCCAGGCTCATCAAATCAAGGCCGAGGTCATGGATCACCTGGATGCCTATTTGGATCAGTTGGAAGCTTCGGCCCAGGCCCTGGGAGTGAAGGTCCATCGCTCCCCGGACGCCGAAGACGCCCGCCGATATATCCTGGGGCTTGTCCGTTCCCGGGGGATCTCCATGGTGGTCAAAGGCAAGTCCATGACTACCGAAGAGATCGGTCTCAACCAGGAGTTGGAAAAATCCCAGGTCCAGGTTTGGGAAACCGACTTGGGGGAATTTATCGTCCAGCTTGCCGGGGAGCCTCCCTCCCATATCATTGCCCCGGCCATCCATAAATCCCAGGAAGAGATTGCCGAGTTGTTTTCCAAAAAATTAGGGGTCCCCCTTTTTGATACGCCGGAAAAATTGACCCAGGCGGCCCGGGAATTCCTGCGGGAAAAATATTTTCAGGCCGGCATGGGGATCAGCGGGGCCAATTTTGCCCTGGCGAAAACAGGCACTCTGGTTGTGGTGGAAAACGAAGGCAACGGCCGGATGAGCACCACCTTCCCGCGCCTCCACGTGGCCGTCGTGGGGATTGAAAAAGTGATCCCCGGACTGTCTGAATTGGCGGTCTTTCTAAAAATCCTGGCCCGAAGCGCCACCGGCCAAAAACTATCTACGTATATGTCTTTTATTCACGGTCCTGGGAAGAGTTCGGAGGAAGACGGCCCGGAAGAGGTTCATTTGGTCCTATTGGACAACGGCCGATCCAAAATCCTTCAAGACCCGGAATTGAGGCCTTCCCTTTATTGCCTTCGCTGCGGAGGGTGTTTGAATGTCTGTCCGGTATATCAACGGATCGGGGGACATGCCTATGGGTGGGTCTACAGCGGGCCCATCGGGGCGACCATTGTCCCCCAATATCTGGGTTTGCTTCGGGCCAAGGACCTGCCCATGGCCTCGACCTTGTGCGGGGCCTGTGCCGCGGTCTGTCCGGTCCGAATTCCCCTGCCGGACCTTTTATTGAAACTGCGCCGACGGATTCAGGAACAAGGCGGGGCGACCTTTTATGAAAAATCTTTTATAAGGCTCTGGGCTGCCTGTCAATCCCATTCCTCCTGGTACCAGGCGGCCGTCGCCCTGGCCAAAATGGGGGGAAAGATCTTCCCCAAGAAAATCCCTCCCGGGGTATCCTTTCCGGGAAAAACCTTTCACCAATGGTGGCGGGATGAAAACCCGGACTGATCTCCTTGACCAATTGGAAAACGAGCTGACCGCCCTCCAGGCCAAGACCTACCGGGCAGGTTCCAAGGAGGAGTTATTGGACATTTTGGATTCCCTGCTGTCCGCCTCTTCGGCCCAAAGGGTGGCCCTGGAAAACCGCTCCCTGATCCATGCCCTGAATTTGGAAAAGGAATTGCAAAAAGAAGGCCGACACCTCTTAGGATTTACCCCCAAAGAGCGAAAAGGGATCTTAAGAGAAAAAGACTGGGAGGAGGTTCGTACCATCGAAGTCGGCATCGGCGGGGCCGATTATGCATTGGCCGATACTGGAACCCTGGTTTTATTTTCAGCTAACTCCTCGGGGCGCTGGGTTTCTTTGGCCCCGGACATCCATATCGTCCTTTTACCCCTGGGGCGAATTCTTGCTTCCCTGGACGAAGTCTTTGATCGATTGAGTCTGGCAAAAGACTTGTCTTCCCTCGGGAGTGCCGTCATCTTTATTACCGGGGCCAGCCGAACGGCCGATATCGAACTCAAGTTAGTCATGGGCGCCCACGGACCAAAAGAATTACATGTGGTGACCCTGCTCTTTCCAACCCCGGAAGATTGAACTTTGACGGCTATCCTTCTCTTTGCAGAAGCTCGATGCTTACACCGTCCGGGGCCTGGATAAAGGCGATGCGCAGGCCCGGACTGAAGTCAACGGGATCCATTGTAAAGGTGACGCCTTTTTTCTTGAGTTCATCACAAAATCCGTCGAAATCTCCGGCTACCTTGAACCCGAAGTGGTCAAGCCCCCATTGCAATCCCGGCTTCTTGGATGGCTGTTCTTTCGGTCTCCGCCCCCGAATGATGATGGTGGTACCGCCAACGGCAATGATCAATTGAGGTGCCCCAAGAACTTCATAGCTCATGACGATTTTTGCGCCCAACTTGTCCACGTACCAGAAGGCCGCGGATTGTGGGTCTTCGCTGATAAGGTGGAGATGGTCAAAATTAAGGGTGGCCTTATCCATAGTGGTTTTTCCTTTCATCCCGATCTCATTAAATTTTCGTTATCAGTGGTTTGGGGGGAGGAAGCCGGAAGAGAGTGGTTTGGAGAAACCAATCCCCCGGAGATGATCAACTTAAACCCTTCTTCCACGTTCATTCCCAAAAATATCAAATCTTTTTCCGGGACCAAAACATAATAGCCGGTAGTCGGGTTGGGCGTACAGGGGATAAAAACATTCATAACGGCCTGTCCCGCCTTGGATTCCAATTCCCCCCTGGCCGGTCCGGATAAAAAACCAAGGGAATAAAGGCCCTTCCTGGGAAACTCCAGCATAACCACCTGTTTAAAATGACTTCCAGTATTACTGAAGACCGCCTCTGTAAGTTGCTTAATAGCTTGATAAATATTCCTAACTACCGGAATACGTCCAACCACCCGGTCCCATATTTGAACTACTTTGTTACCGAAATAATTGTGGGTCAGAAGTCCGACTAAGAAGACCAAAATGCTCACCAGGACCAATCCCAGGCCGGGCAGATGAAAACCCAGGAGGGTATCGGGATGGTAGGCGACGGGCAGGAAGGACAGGAAATCGTCCATGACCCCGATCAGGGCCTGGATGATGTAGATGGTTATGGTAATCGGAACGACAACGATTAATCCGGTTAGAAGATAGGTCTTCAACCAGGCCTTGAACTTTTGCAACTTAAATCCTTTAACGAAGTAAAAATATTGATTTTACCGGTTTAACTTAAGCCGCCCGCAGACGCCGACGGTTATGGGAGTCCACCTGGACGATTTTGGGTTTGAAGCTCTGAAGTTCCTTTTCTTCAAAGGAGGCATAGGTTGCGATTATGACCAGATCGCCCACCACCCCCTTGCGGGCCGCGGCCCCATTCAAACAAATCACCCCCGATCCTCGGGGACCTTCCAGGGCATAGGTGGCGAACCGTTCACCATTGGCGATGTTATAAACTTGGATTTGCTCGTAAGGAACAATATCGGCGGCCTCCAGCAGGTCCTGATCGATGGTCATGCTCCCTTCGTAATGGAGACAACTTTCCGTAATGGTTGCACGATGAATTTTTGATTTCATAAGGGTTCTGGTCATTTCTTTTTATCCTCCAATAAACAGTTATCGATCAGGCGGGTGCCTCCCACCCATACCGCCAGGGTAAACACGCCCCGATCCCCTATGACCGTTAATTCTTCAAGGGTCCGGGGATGGCTGATCTTGGCATAATCTACCCGGGTATAGGGTTGTTGATTAATCAAGCTCACGGCCTGGTTTAACAGGACTTCGGTTCTTTTTTCACCCTGATCAAAAAGGGCCTGGACCTCTTTCAAGGCCTGCGAAAGGGATCGGGCCGAGACCCTTTCCTCAGGGGAAAGGTAGGCATTGCGGGAACTCATCGCCAAGCCGTCGCTCTCCCGTACCGTCGGTCTGCCGACCACTTCCACATCCATATTCAGGTCTTCCACCATCTGCTGAATGGCGATCAATTGTTGATAATCCTTCTGTCCGAAAACGGCCAAATGGGGTTTGACGATATGAAACAATTTACAGACTACGGTGGTAACACCCCGGAAGTGGCCGGGCCGGCTGGCCCCGCATAAACCCTGGGTCACTTTTTCCACCTGGACATAGGTCTGGAAAAACTCGGGATAAAAAGCTTTGGCCTCGGGGGAGAAAATGAAATCGGCGCCTCTTTTTCCCGTCATCCGGCCGTCTTTTTCCAGGTCCCGGGGGTATTTCTCAAAATCCTCCCTGGGACCGAACTGGAGAGGGTTGACAAAGATACTGACCACCAACACATCAGCCTCCTGCCGGCCGTAATCCATCAAATTCAAATGTCCCTCGTGGAGCGCCCCCATGGTCGGCACCAGGGCAATTCGTTTCCCGGCCAGGCGAGTCTCCTCGGACTTTGATTGCATTTCTTTAATATCTTTGATAATTTTCATGGGTTTGGCCAAAAAAAAGAGCCTCTGGACTTCCTCCAGAGGCTCATGCCGGTCTTTGTGGGAAGTCTCAGTCCAACCCTGTTGGATCCAAGCCGCCTTTTTGATTTTTAAAATAAGTACCCATCTTTTATCATTCAAGTCTTCTATCGTCAAGAATATTTTTTCTTCAATCCCTAAAAACCCTAAAAACTTTCTTGACAATTCAACGCTTCATGTTACATATAAAAATTAACCTAAAGCTTATTCGATTAGGGGCTCCGCGAAAAATTTGACCAATAAGGAGTGGTAATGTCTTGGGTTCAATATTCCCGGTCTTTGAAGACCCCCTCGTATTTCAACAACGAGGGGGTTTTTTTTGACTGTAAATAAGGAAAAATCATGAATTTTAACCGCCATCATTTGTTGGGCATGAAGGGTCTGACCCGTGAGGAGATCGAGACCATCCTGACTACGGCCGAATCCCTGAAGGAAATATCTTTTAGGGACATCAAGAAAGTCCCCACCCTGCGAGGAAAAACCGTGGTCAACTTTTTCCATGAACCCAGCACCCGGACACGGACCTCTTTTGAACTGGCCGCCAAACGTCTCAGTGCCGATACCGTGGGGCTTTCGGCCGGTACCAGCTCCTTGGTCAAGGGGGAGACCCTGATCGATACGGCCAGGAATTTAGAGGCCATGAACCCGGATGTCATCGTCATCCGCCATTCCATGGCCGGCGCTCCCCATCTGCTTTCCCGGATGGTCAAACCTTCGATCATCAATGCCGGAGACGGGATGCACGAGCATCCCACCCAAGCCCTTTTGGACATGCTGACGATACGCGAAAAGAAGGGCCGTATCGAGGGACTTAAGGTGGCTATCATCGGCGATATCGCCCACAGCCGGGTGGCCCGTTCCAATATCATCGGCCTGAAGACCATGGGTGCGGAGGTACTGGTTGCCGGGCCGCCGACCATGATCCCGCCATCTATCGATGCCATGGGGGTGGGAGTCACTTATCGTCTCGAAGAAGCCGTGGCCTGGGCCGATGTCATCATGATGCTGCGGGTCCAATTGGAAAGACAGAAGCAGATGCTCTTCCCCAGTCTTCGTGAATATTCCCGGTTTTTCGGTTTGAACCCGGAGGCCATGAACAAGGCCAAGCCGGAGGTCATCATCATGCATCCCGGCCCGATTAACCGGGGAGTGGAGCTCCATCCCGAATTGGCCGACGGACCTTATTCGGTGATACTCGACCAGGTGACCAATGGAGTGGCTGTTCGCATGGCCCTCCTCTACTTGCTCTTAGGAGGAAAAAAAAGTGAAATGGTTGATTAGAGGAGGTCGGGTGATCGATCCGCAGAACCAGGTGGACGATCTGATGGATATTTATATTCATCAGGGAAAGATCCTGGATCAGCAGCCCGTTCCGCTGAAGCGAACCTCCAAGTCGGTTTCCGATTTCCGGGTCATCCCGGCCGAAGGACTGATCATTACCCCGGGGTTGATTGATATGCACACCCATTTAAGGGAACCGGGATTTGAATACAAAGAAACTATCCTGACCGGCGTCCAGGCGGCCGTGGCCGGGGGATTTACGGCCGTGGCCTGCATGGCCAACACCCTGCCGGTCAACGATAGCCAGTCGGTGACGGACTATATCCTGAAAAAGGCCAAAGAGGCCCGGCTGGCCCGGGTCTTCCCGATCGGTGCCGTCAGTCTCGGCCTGAAAGGAGAGGCCTTAGCGGAATACGGGGAATTGAAATCAGCCGGGGTCGTTGCCCTTTCGGATGATGGCCATCCGGTCATGAACAGCCAGTTGATGCGGCGGGCCATGGAATATGCGCGGGCCTTTGATCTGCCCGTTATTTCTCATTGTGAAGACCTATCCCTTAGCCGGCCCGGGGTGATGAACGAGGGACCCACCTCCACCTGGCTTGGACTTCACGGAATCCCCGCAGCGGCCGAGGAGATCATGGTTTTTCGGGACATACAACTCTGTCAGATGACCCAAAACCCCTTGCACATCGCCCATATCAGTACCGCCGGTTCGGTCCAGTTGATCCGGGAGGCCAAGAAAAAAGGACTTCCCGTCACGGCCGAAACGGCCCCCCATTATTTTTCCCTCACCGAAGAGGCGGTGGTGGGTTTTGATACCCAGGCCAAGATGAACCCGCCCTTGAGGACCAGGGAAGACCTCTTGGCCATTCAGAAAGGACTCAGGGACAACACGATTGATTGCATCGCCTCGGACCACGCCCCTCACAGCTCCTTGGAAAAAGAGGTAGAATTCGACCTGGCGGCCATGGGGATCATCGGCCTGGAAACGACCCTGCCCTTGACCCTCAACCTGGTCCAAAAGGGCATCCTGACCCTTCCCCAGGCCATTGCCAAATTGACCGAGGGGCCGGCCCGGGTCTTAAAGTTGGGTGGTTACGGTCGGCTTCAAAATTCCAGCCCGGCCAATCTTACCATTATCGATCCCGACCTTGAGTTTCAGGTCGATGTCCGAACCTTTCGCTCCAAAAGCAAAAATTCTCCATTTCAGGGCTGGAATATGAAAGGCAAGGCCGTACTGACCATGGTTGAAGGCCGGATTGTCTTTAATCAAATTTCCTTGGCCGCGGAATTATGACCCCTTCCGTACTCATTGTTGACGATCAACAAAGCCTGCGTGAGATGCTGGAGATCCTTCTCAGCCGGGAGGGATATCAGGTTGCAACCGCCGGAAGCGGCCCGGAGGCCCTGGAACTCTTCCAAAAAACCCCTTTCTCCGTGGTCCTGACCGATATCCGCATGCGCCCCATGGACGGCCTGTCTTTGTTAAAAGAAATCAAAAGCCCTTCGGCCCCAAACGGAAGTCATCATGATTTCGGCCTATGCCAATCAGGAAACGGCCATGGAGGCCATGAATGAAGGGGCCTACGACTTCTTCCCCAAGCCTTTTGACAACCAGGAACTGAAACAGGTGATCCAAGGATGCCTTGTCCAGTGCCGAAGGAGGACCTTTTCCGCTCCCGGTGAAAAGTCCCCTTTTCTCTTCCCGGCCGCCAGACCCATTATCGGACAAAGCGCCCAAATGAAAAAGGTCTTCGACCTGATCCTGAAAGCCGCTCAGGTGATCAGTAATGTCTTGATCACCGGAGAGTCCGGGACCGGAAAGGAATTGGTGGCCCGTTCCATTCATGAAAACAGCCCTCGAAAGGATCAGCCTTTTGTAACCATTTCCTGCGCCGGGCTGCCCGAAAACCTTGATTGAAAGCGAGTTGTTCGGCTATCGTAAAGGGGCCTTTACCGGGGCCCTGACCCACAAAATGGGTCTGGTGGAAACGGCCCATAAGGGGACCCTGTTCTTGGATGAAATCGGAGAACTTTCTCCCAACCTGCAGGTCAAAATTTTGCGCCTGCTCCAGGAAAAAGCCTTCTTTCCCCTTGGGAGAGACCCATGAACACTCGGTCGATGTGCGGGTTATCTGTGCCACCAATCGAGGACCTGGAAAATGAAGTCATGGAAAAACGATTTCGGGAGGATCTGTTCTACCGGATCAATGTCATTTCCATTCCCCTGCCACCTTTGAGGGAACGCCCGGAAGACATCCCCTTGCTGGCCAACTTTTTTTTGGAAAAATATTCTAAGATTTTGGGTAAGGAGATTCGAAAAATCTCTTCCTATGCCCTCAAGATTCTTTCCCAGTATCACTTTCCCGGCAATGTGCGGGAATTGGAAAATATCATCGAACGGTCGGTAGCCATGGAACGGTCGACCATTATCCTGCCTGAAAGCCTGGTCCTGGCCACCTATAAAGGGCTGACCTCCTCAGAAAAGGCCGCTTCCCCAACGACCCTTCCTCCGGAGGGGCTGGACTTGGATCAGGCCCTGGACTCTCTGGAAAAAAGCCTGATCCTTCAGGCCCTTCAAAAAAGCCAGGGGAATAAACAACGGGCCGCGGCCCTGTTAAAAATCAACCTTCGTTCCCTGCGATATCGACTATTGAAGCATGGACTGGAAACGGAGTAATAACGTTCGGCGTTCAGTGTTCGGCGTTCGGCGAAACCAATTCCCATGCTTCATTGCTTACTCATAAGGGACATGATTGTTAATAATAGAAAAGGGACAGAGAATCCAAAGTTGACGTTTCATCTGTATTTTTTCCACCCTTGACTGGATTTGTCGACGAACGACGAACGCAAAACGCTGAACGTTTTTCCCATGTGAGCTGTCTATGAAAACCAATCGAAATATAATCCTGATCGTCTTGGTGGTCCTCCTGGCCTTCGGGGCCGGTCTTTTCTGGCGATGGGTCCAAGGGACCCCCTATTACGCCCTGTATCAAATCGGGGCCGGGCTGAAAAACCGGGACCTCAATACCTTCTTAACCTATGTCGACGTGGAATCGATTCTTAGTCAGCAGGCTTCAGGGTCCCTGCCCTCCCTGCTTTCTTCCTTGAATGCCTCCGGTTCCCTGGGTAAAATCGCCGGGCCTTTGGATGGGATTAAAATTCAGTTAACCCCGGAAATCAATAAGGGTCTAAGTAATTTGGTCATCCAACAGCTCCGGGACTATCTGGAAAATCCGAAGAACCCCACCCTCCCCTCCTCTTTCCTGCTCATCTCCCGGGCCCATTTTAAAGTAAAACAAGATTATGCCTTGGTTACCTTGGCCTATAAAAAAGATCAATTACGAATGGGTATGCGAAAACAGGAGGGGACCTGGCGGGTGGTGGAACTCAACCCGGAAGATACCCAGAGGCTCATCAAAACCTATCTCCTTCCCCCTTCAAAGTAAACGAATTCGGACCTCCTCCGCACATTTTTCTTTGCCTCTCACCATCAAAGGACTTAAAAAAGTCTTCACTTTTTTCAAAATGGACTAATATTTCTTTTTCTTGACTTCGATTATTAAAAGCGAGATTATCGAGTCATTGATGAATTTCTAATCAATTTTATCGGCCAAAAGAATTGTGATTGAAAATTATTCCTGAGGAGCACCAACATGAGTAAGACCATTGCCGAGATCAACGAAAAGATCAAAAAAGGGAAGGCGGTCGTGGTTACCGCTGAAGAGATTATCGAGCTGGTCAAAAATAAAGGGTCCAAGAAGGTGGCCCAGGAAGTCGATGTGGTTACCACCGGCACCTTCAGCCCCATGTGTTCTTCCGGGGCTTATTTAAATATCCCTCAACCCATACCCCGGATGAAGCTGGGGGGCGGCAAGGCCTATTTAAACAACGTCCCGGTTTATACCGGTTTTGCCGCCGCCGACGTTTATATCGGGGCCAACGCCTTACCCGAGGATGATCCCCGGAATGCCGTCTTCCCCGGCCAATTCCTCTATGGCGGGGCCCATGTCATCGAAGAGCTGGTGGCGGGAAAAGCCGTGACCCTCACCGCCACAGCCTATGGGACGGATTGCTACCCCATGAAAAAAAGGGAAGCGTCTCTGACCTTGAAGGATTTCAATGATGCCGTTATGTTTAATCCCCGCAACGGCTACCAGAATTATAATGTGGCTGTGAACCTCTCCGACAAGGTCATTCATACCTATATGGGAATCCTGCGTCCAAAAATGGGTAATGCCAACTACTGCAGCGCCGGCCAGCTCTCCCCCTTACTAAACGACCCCATGTACCGGACCATCGGACTCGGGACCAGGATATTCCTGGGAGGGGGGATAGGCTATGTCTGCTGGCCGGGAACCCAGCATAATCCCGGTGTCCCCAGGGGCAAAAATAAAGTGCCCAAGGGGCCGGCCGGAACGCTCGGGGTTATCGGCGACCTGAAACAGATGAGCGCCCAATGGCTTAAAGGGGTTTCTTTTACCGGGTACGGCACCACCTTGGCGGTGGGGCTCGGGGTTCCCATCCCGATTTTAGATGAAGAAATGGTGCTCTTCACCTCCATCCGGGATGAAGATATCTGGACCAGGATAGTGGATTACAGCCAGGACTATCCCCAGGGCACGGGAAAAATTCTGGGAGAAGTCAACTACGCGGAATTAAAATCAGGCAAGATATCCTTTATGAATAAAGAAATTCCTACCGGAGGGCTGTCGAGTTATCTTAAGGCCAAAGAGGTCGCCGAGCTTTTAAAGCGCTGGCTGCTTAAAGGAAAATTTTTGTTGACCGAACCGGTGGCCCCCTGCCGGGAGCATAAAAAGAAAGGTTCAAGGTTCAAGGTTCAAGGTCTAAGGTTTTTAAATTCCATCCTTGTATTAGACTTTGGACCTTGAACCTTATACCCTGGACCTTAAACCCTTTTTTATTAAAGGAGATTGTCATGGCCAAAAAAAAGGTCATTTTAACCTTTCCCCCAGCCTTGATAGAAGAACCGATAACCTATAATTTGATCAAGAATTACGATTGCAAGATCAATATCCTCAAGGCCACGGTCCGGCCGAAGGAAAAAGGGAGATTGGTCATTGAGTTAAATGGGAGCCGGGAAGCCGTTGCCAATGGGCTGGAGTATCTAAAAAATATCGGAATCCAGGTTGAGCCCTTGGCCCAGGAAGTGCGGTACATAAAAGAACGGTGCTCTCACTGCACGGCCTGTATCCCCCATTGCCCCACCCAGGCCCTGTCCGTTGACCGGGAAGAGATGAAGGTCTCTTTTCACGGAGAACGGTGCATTATCTGCGAGGCCTGCCTGCCGGTCTGCGCCTATAAGGCCATGGAGATACAGTTTTAGCTCCCCAATAGGGTCCAATTTCGGATTTCCGATTTTGGATTTCGGAATTTAAGAAAAATCATTTTCATACTTCGTGCTGCCCCGGCGGGGCAGGAGGGCTTAGTACGAAGATAGCATTCAGGGGTTTGGGGTCCGCCAACTGCCGCTCATTACTTCTCGGCCAGTTCTAATTTGATCGGTCTTCCTAAGAAATCCTTGGCAATCCGTTCAAAATTCGGGGTCAGGTCAGAAACAAAAAACCGATGCCCATCCTGCCCATCGGTAGGGGTTAGACTTCCGGCAATAGCCGGGTTCATTTCAAAATAATCCTTTACCCACAGGGCCACTTCCTGCGAAGAGTCAATCACTCGAACCCTTTTACCCATTTTGTCCCGAATAATGGGTTTTAACAAGGGATAGTGAGTGCATCCCAGGACTAAAGTATCCACCTGTTTCATCGTCAAGGGGAAGAGATACTTTCTGATGATTCGTTTGGTCTCCGGTCTTTTCAACCACCCCTCTTCCACCAAGGGCACAAGTAAAGGGCAGGCTTCGGAAAAAACCTCGATTTCAGGTCGGGCCTCTTTCAGCAACCGTTCATAAATCCCGCTGCCGATCGTTGCCCGGGTTCCAATCACCCCTACCCTTTGTTTTCGGGTCAGCCGAAGGGCATTCTCTACGGCCGGCCGGATCACCTCAAAAATGGGGACGGTAAACCGATTCCGTAAAGTCTCAAAGGCCACCGATGAAGCGGAATTACAGGCCACGATAATCACCTTGGCCCCCTGGGACAAAAGAAATTCCGTATCCTCTATGGAATAATCAATAATGGTTTTTTGGCTTTTGGTCCCATAAGGGCTCCGGGCCGTGTCGCCGAAATAGACGATGCGATAACCGGGCAATTGCTCCAACACTTCCCTGACAACCGTCAACCCGCCTATGCCTGAATCAAAAATACCGATCATTCAATTTCTGTTCCTTTTCGAAAAGTACCTTTTAAACCCTCATGCCCACGGGGGACCACGAAGCAAGAAAAAGGCCAGTGTTATTTCCCTCTCACCTCGTGCCTCATGCCTCATGCCTGATTTTCTATTTTCGTCCTAAAGATAAAGGAGACCCGGTTAAATGTAAACCATAATTTGAATGGCCGGTCCACGGACCTTGGCCCATTTTCTCCTTGACCACTTCTTGCGACTTTTATTATACTTACAAAAAAATGAAATGGAGGATGTCTTTTGAAAACCGGTATTATTCGGGACCCAATTTTCCTGGAACATATCAAGGGATTTCACCATGTGGAAAGTCCACAACGCTTGGAAGTCATTTATGAGACTTTGGAAGACACCTTTTGCGGACGCCTGGAGACCATCAATCCCCGCCCGGCTACCCCCCACGAGTTGGGCTATATTCATACCGCGGACTATATCGACCGAGTGGCCTCCACGGCCGGCAAGGCTTATGTCTCCCTGGACCCGGACACCCAGACCTCTCCGAAGTCGTATGAGGCCGCGATTATGGCCGCCGGGGGTCTCTTCGCCTTGGTTGATGCCCTGATGGCCGGGAAGATCGATAATGGATTTGCCCTCACCAGACCCCCCGGTCATCACGCCGAGGCCAATCGGGCCATGGGGTTTTGCCTGTTTAACAACGTGGCCCTGGCCGCCGAACATGCGCGGGTATGTTATGGACTGGAGAATGTCTTGATCGTCGACTGGGACCTTCATCACGGCAATGGCACCCAGCATTCTTTTTGGGATAATAAACAGGTCCTGTATTTTTCCACCCATCAATCTCCTTATTATCCCGGCACCGGGGCCTTAAATGAGGTGGGCGGGAAAACGGCTCAAGGGTATACGGTCAATTGCCCCCTTTCCAGTTGTTATCAGGATGAAGATTTCGCCCAGATTTTTGAAAGGGTCCTCTCCCCCATTGGACGCCAATTCAAACCCGATCTGATCCTGGTCTCAGCCGGGTTTGACACCTATTATCAGGACCCCCTGGGTGCTCAACAGGTAACCCCCAGGGGATTTGCCCGTATGACCGAGATCCTTCTACAATTGGCCAAGGAGGTTTGCCAGGGCCGGTTATTGCTGACCCTGGAGGGGGGGTATCACCTCGAGGGGTTACGCCTTTCGGTCTCGGCCGTACTCAAGGAGCTTTTGGGAGAATCTATCCTTTCAGTCCAGCACCAACACCCCGATAACCGACCTGACCTGCCTATCGTCGAAAAAATCTGGTCCATTCAAAAACATTTTTGGAAAAAGGATTGAGCCGTCATGAGCCTTTCACAAACGGAGATAGAGCACGTGGCCTCCCTGGCCCGGTTGAAGTTGGCCAGGGAAGAAATAGAAACCCTCACCCAGCAGATCAACAACATTCTTCTTTATATGGAAAAATTGTCGGAACTCGACACCAAAAACATACAACCGACCACCCACGCCCTGCACCTGTCTAATGCTTTTCGGGAAGATCGGGTCTTCCCCTCCTTGCCGCGGGAAGAGGCCCTGGGCCTTGCCCCGGAGGAGGGATGCTCGGCTTTTGTGGTGCCAAAGGTCATTTGAAAAGGCTCAAGGTTCAAGGTACTGGGCTTAAGGTTTATAGCATTTGAAACGTGCAACTCCATTTTTATGTTAAATCCTCATGCCCCTGGGTACCAGGAGACATGGAAATATCTTTTGCTGAATGCTGATCGCTGAACGCTGGCCAGTATTTTCGAACTGACAGGAATAGTATGGAACTCTATGAATTAACCGTTGCCCAGGCCCATGAGAAATTAAAAAGCAAAGAAATCAGCTCCCGGGAATTGACGCGATCGGTATTGACGCGGATTGAACAGGTCGAACCTGAAGTCGGGGCCTATATTACCCTGACCGCGGAGTCGGCGAATGAGCAAGCCAGGCAGGCGGACAAAAGGATCGCCGAAGGCAACATCAATCCCTTGACCGGTATCCCTTTGGCCATTAAAGATTTGATTTCCACCAAAGGCGTAAGGACTACCTGTGCCTCCAGGATCCTGGAAAACTACATCCCCCCTTATGACGCCACCATCGTGACCCGGCTCAAGGCCGAGGGCATGGTCATGCTCGGCAAGGTCAATATGGACGAATTTGCCATGGGCTCTTCGACGGAAAATTCGGCCTTGAAGGTTACCCATAATCCCTGGAACCTTTCCCATATCCCCGGCGGTTCCAGCGGGGGATCGGCTGCGGCCGTAGCCGCCGGGGAATGTCTGGCCGCCATAGGATCGGACACCGGAGGCTCCATACGGCAGCCCGCTTCCCATTGCGGGGTCGTGGGGATGAAACCCACTTACGGCCGCATATCCCGGTACGGATTGGTGGCCTTCGCCTCTTCCCTGGATCAGATCGGGCCTTTGACCCGGGATGTGACTGATTGCGCCCATCTGTTGAACGCCCTTTGCGGGTATGATCCGAGAGATTCCACCTCGGTCCCCCGGGAAAAGCCGGATTATACCCAAGCCCTGCGAAGAGAAATAAAAGGTTTACGCCTGGGTATTCCCAAGGAATATTTTATAGCCGGGATGAATCCGGAAGTGGAGCAGGCTGTTCATAAGGCCGTTTCCGTCTTTGAAGATCTGGGGGCCCAATGTCTGGAAATCTCACTACCTCACACGGAATATGCGGTGGCCGTCTATTATATCATCGCCACGGCCGAAGCCAGTTCCAACCTGGCCCGATATGACGGGGTCAAATATGGATTCCGGGACCCTCAAAAGCGGACCTTGATGGAGATGTATCAACAGACCCGATCCAAAGGATTCGGACCCGAGGTCATCCGGCGAATCATGCTGGGGACTTATGTCCTGTCGGCCGGTTATTACGATGCTTATTATAGAAAGGCCTCACAAGTCCGGACCTTGATCCATCAGGATTTCCAAAGGGCCTTCCAAAGCTGCGATTTGATCTTAACCCCGGTGGCCCCAACCCCGGCCTTTCCACGGGGAGAAAAATCTTCCGATCCCCTGGAGATGTATTTGACCGACATCTTCACCATCTCGGTCAACCTGGCTGGAATCCCTGGGATGTCTTTACCCTGTGGTTTCAGCAGCCAGGGACTCCCCATAGGCTTGCAGATCCTGGGAAACCATTTTGAGGAGGAAAAGGTCCTTCAGGCCGGCCATGCCTTTGAGCAGTCCACGAATCATCATCTCCGCCGGCCCCCTTTGTAAGCCCCTCCGCTCCAAAAAAGTTGTCTATGGTCATTGTTATGTTGTCTATCCTGCCCATGGTTCTGCCCTCCCTTTCCTGACAATACTCACCGAGCCAAAGGCGGCTGGACGGCCAGGGCCGCGGTTTCCGCTTGACAATCGCGGGTCGGTTTTAGCCCTTTAGCGCGAACGGCTGCCAGTTCGGCTTTGGCGGCCTTTACCTCGGCCCGAAAGGCCGGATCGGCGTGCAACCTGGCCACTGTCCCGGCCCCCATAAAACGGCCCTCGATCACGTCGCTTTGCCAATGGACCCCGCAAATCACGCGGCTTTTTCCGAAAGCCCGCCCCCGCTCCAGGAGCGCATCGCATTGCTCGGGGGCAATCTCGCTGAGAATGAGCGCCCAGGCCCAGCCGATTGCGGAGTGCCCGGATGGATAGGAGCCATTCGTCATCAACTGTTTTTCCTCATCGGGGGTGCAACTTGCTTCCTTGTTCACCACAAACGGGCGTACACGCTTATAATAATCCTTGGCCCTGTAGGTGGAAAGACCCGCATCGGTAAGGGTGCGGCGCATCAGCCTATAGAGATGCGGCGTATCCTCCGCGGTGATCGGGGCATTCAATACGCAGGAGAAAGTGCCGGCCGCCTGTGGAAACATCAGGTTGGCATCTTCAGTCGCCAGATCCCAGCGCGGCGTACCACGGTATGTCCGGGTCTGGCGGTAGATCTCTTCGTCCAGTGCCAGGGCGGTGGAGCCGGCTGCCGGCGGAGCGGGAATCAAGGCCAGGCTATTAGGGAGTGCCTTTTGCGGTAGATAACCCGCCAGGATGCCCGGACGAATCTCCGGCACAGCGGCGGATTGGGTTGAATTTTCAAGACTGGCGCAACTCGGTAAGATGGCCAGGGAGGCTAATACCAGCATGATCGCACCCGGCGCAACGATACGTCTGAGCCCCATCATCCGAATCGGCTTCTCCTGCTTCTGAAAGACTATCTTGGATTTCAAGGTGCCAAATGTGTTCTTTAGCGTCCTTCGGAACCTGTCCAATAAACTCATATCGGTCTCCTTTAAATGGGTTAACAGCGCGCTCAGAATCCTGAGCGATGGCAGACTATCGAAGGGTTCGCCGGATTAAGGGCTCAGGCATCCCCCGGCATGTTTCGCAGGAAAGGACAGACCAAGACCTGGATCAGGCCAGTGGACCATGTGTTTGGTAAACATTGGCCGGCCTTGTTTCCGCCTACGCCAGGTCGGGGGACGAGGCGGAGAGCCAACGTTTTTTGGCGTACCGGTGGTAGAGGAGCGCACATTGGACAAACTGGGAAATGTTCATGCACCACCAGACCGAGGCGGCCCCATAGCCGAAGACGACCACAAAAAGATAAGCCAGGGGCAAGCGGATGAACCAGACGCTCATAGCCACGCGGGCCATGACGCTCTTGGTGTCTCCGGCCCCGCTTAAGCCTCCTCCAAGGATGATGCCCCAGGCCATGAAGGGTTCGCTGATCATAGAAATATAGATGTACCGGACACTCTCTTGGACGACGATCGAATTGGTGGAAAGAAAGGAGGCGATCCACCAGGCATTGACCACCACCAGGAGGGCCATGAAGGCGACCACCGAGACCCCGATCAGGGCCGTTACCAATCCGCTTTTGTAAGCCTCTTCCTGTTTCTTTTCCCCCAAGAGATTGCCGACGATGACGGCATTGGCCATGTTGAAGGCAAAGGCCGGCAGATAGATGGCCGACTCGATTCGCAGGCCGGCGGTCAGGGCCGCCAGGATCTCCACCCTGTTTTCAGGCAATTCACTGATGATCAGAAAAAGGACCATGCTGCCGGCCTGCCAGAGGATTTGGACGGCACCCATGGGCCACCCGATGACGGCAATTTTCATAATGAGGCCCCTGGAAAAGGTGCGGACTCCGGTCATGAGCCTTTTTACATGGGACAGATTGATAAGACTGCCCACGAAAACGGCCGTGGCCGTGGCCAAAGCTATCCCTTTGAATCCCAGGGGAGTAAAAAAGACAAAAAAGAAATTGAGGGCCACATTGACACAACAAACGACGGTCATGGTCCGGAGAGAAACCCGGATCAGATCACACGACCTCAGTATCCCGTTGGTGTTAATGACCAAGTAATGAAAAAAGAGACCGCCTGAGTAGATTTGAATCAGGGGGATGGTGAAGGGCTTGACCTGGGCCGGGATATTGAGCAGCCGGATCAATGGGGGGGCAAAAAAAACGCCCACCACGGCGAAAACAATGCCCGCTCCGGCCGTTGTCGAGAGGGATGAAAAGACAGCGGCAGTTAGTTGATCTTTATCCTTCGAGGTGAAGAGGCGGGAGACGACGGACACCGTACCGACCGTCAGGGCATTGGCCACAACGATGAAAATGAAATAAAACTGAATCACGAAACCGTAGGCCGCCTGAATGTCCTTCCCCACCCGGCCGGCAACAAAAACATCGGTAAGACCGATGACAAATTCGAAAAACATGATGAGCGTCATCGGCCAGGCGACCTGCCAGCTTCGTGACACAAAACATCTCACATTCTCCGTATTAAGCCTGTCCCACACTTTATTCTGCCTGGTTTTCTACCGTTTCAGATCAGACGGGCCAAAGGGCTTCAATTACCGTCCTTTTCCATTAAGTGAGAAAAGTATAAAATAGGGTCAAAATAGGGTCAAGGAGAAAAACAGAATTTTCCCTTGACCCCCTATCCCGGCTATTTTATACTCTCCCCACTTAAAAACAAAATTTTATCAAAGAGATAACGAAAAACTTCGGTACTTCGGGAAGTCATTATGATTAAGATCGGAATTATCGGCGGATCGGGCCTTGATGATCCCAAGATCCTCAAGAAGGCCGGCGAGATTGAACTGAAAACCCCCTACGGGCCGCCGACGTCAAACCTGACCTGCGGAGAAATTGAAGGCGTGGAAACGGTGATCATCGCCCGCCACGGGAAGGACCATTCCATTTATCCGAGTAAGGTCAACTTTCGGGCCAATATCTGGGCCTTGAAAGAACAGGGCTGTACCCATATCCTGGCCTCAACCGCGGTCGGCTCCCTGCGGGAAGAAATCGCCCCGGGCGATTTGGTCTTCCCCGGCCAATTCATCGATCATACCCAAAAAAGGGAAACCACCTTTTACGACGAGGGCGCGGTCGTTCACACGCCCTTTGCCGAGCCGTTTTGTAATCGGTTGATCGATTTGTTATCTTCATGCGCCGTTCGGATGGGGGTCCCCTTTCACCGGGACAAGACGGTCATCACCATCGAAGGCCCCCGGTTTTCGACCAAGGCGGAGAGCCATATGTTCCGCAGTTGGCAGGCGGACGTCATCAACATGAGCACGGTTCCGGAGGTCGTTCTGGCCAGGGAAAAAAAGATGCATTATGCGGTCATCGCCATGTCTACGGATTACGATTGCTGGCATGAAGAAGAAGAGCCGGTGACCTGGGAGATGATCCTTCATATCATGAAGAAAAATGCGGCAAATGTCATCAATTTATTTTTGGAGGTAATTCCGAAGATTAAAGAATATGATGATCTCTGTTTAAAATAAAAGGAGAAAAGATGCCCATTAAATCAAAAATAAGAACGATACCGGATCATCCCAAAAAAGGAATCATGTTCAGGGACATTACCACCCTGCTCAAAGACCCCGTCGGCTTCAGGCTGGTCATTGACTCGATTACCCAGAGGTATGTCAAGGGCGATATCCAATTCAATCTTATCGTCGGAATTGAGGCCAGGGGGTTCATTATCGGCGGGGCCTTGTCTTACACCCTGGGAAAAGGGTTCGTGCCGATCCGAAAAGTTGGCAAGCTTCCGGCGGAAGTCGTCAGACACGAGTATCAGCTTGAATACGGCACCGACACGGTTGAGATTCACAGGGACGCCATCAACAAAGGGACAAAAGTCCTCATCGTTGATGACTTGCTGGCTACGGGCGGAACCGCCCTGGCGGCCGCCGCCCTTATCGAAAAACTTGGCGGTATCGTCGTTGAAATGGCCTTCATCGTCAATCTCCCCGATGTGGGGGGTGAAAAAAAATTGAAAAAAAAGGGATATCCCATATTCAGCCTCACCGAGTTTGAAGGAGATTGATTTAACGGGTGGTCAGGATTCAAGGGGTCCAGGGGTCAAGGATTCAAGTGAAAGGCATTGAAGTTAAAACCCTTCGGTTCCCCGGAGGGGAACCTTTTCTATAGTTCGACAGAGTCGAGCGGCTGAACCCTTGAATCCTTGAATCCTTGAATCCTCGAATCCTATTTTTTCTATTATTTGGGAAGAAATCCTATGTGGAAGCTTTCTCTCTCTAATCATGATTTCAAAACGGAGATCGTCGCCGGCCTAACGACCTTTCTGGCCATGTCTTACATCCTCTTCGTCAATCCCCAAATTCTCAGTAGTGCCGGAATGGATAAAAGTGCCCTGATCGCGGCAACCTGTATGGCCAGCGGCATAGGCACCATGCTGGTCGGCATTTTTACCAATACCCCTATCGCCATGGCGCCGGGGATGGGCCTGAATGCTTTTTTCGCCTATTCGCTGGTGCTTGGAGAAAAAATACCCTGGCAGACGGCCCTCGGTATCGTTTTTCTCTCGGGTTTATTGTTTCTGCTCCTGACACTCGCCGGAGTACGGGCAAAACTGGTGGAGGCCATTCCCAGGTCTCTGGTTTTCGCCATATCGGTCGGTATCGGTATCTTTATTACCTTCATCGGATTGGTCAACCTTGGTCTGGTGGTCAAAAATGACGTTACCCTGGTGGGGATGGGTAAATTCACACCGACGGTCCTGATAGGCCTTGTCGGGTTGTTGGTCATGGTGGTGCTGGAATTCAAGAAAGTCAAGGGTTCCCTGCTGATCGGGATATTTACTTCCACCTTAATCGCCTTGATATTCGGAAAGATCGAATTCCCTGCGCGGGTCCTGGCCGTTAATGTCGATCTGTTTCCGATTGCCTTCAAACTGGATATCCTCGGAGGGTTAAAATGGGGCTTTTTCGGGGCGATTTTTGCCCTGATGTTCATGGATCTCTTTGACAGTCTTGGCACTCTGGTGGCTTGTTCCCATAAAGCCAGGATAACCGACCGGGAAAACTACACCAGCGTTATCAACCGACTCCTGGGTTTAGACGCCCTGGCGACCATGATCGGTGCGGTTCTGGGGACTTCGACGACTACGGCTTATATTGAATCCGGGGCCGGGATCGAAGCAGGGGGCAGAACCGGGGTCACGGCAATGGTGACGGGAATTCTGTTCTTTCTGGGATTACTTTTTGTGCCCCTGATCGGAATAGTCCCGGCTTATGCCACTGCCCCGGCCCTGATTATGGTCGGGCTTTTCATGATCAAGGAAATAGTCAACATCAATTTTGAAGCCACCGAAGAGGCCTTCCCGGCCTTTATCATCATTATCATGATCGCCCTCACTTACAGTATCAGCTCCGGACTGGCCCTGGGTTTCATCTCTTTCACTTTACTGATGATCCTCTCGGGAAAAATAAAGGAGTTGAAGCCGGCCATGTGGGCTATTGCCCTTCTCAGCGTGGGGTTCTTTGTTATTTAGTTCTCATCCGGAAATCAATGATTTCCTGATAGCTTTTAGCAATCAGCGTTTAGCTGACTCCTGATTTTTCTTTGAAGATCAGTCCACCAAAACAGGTTCCGCGAAACCCTGCCCTTAAATCCGGCCCTGGTGGCAGCGGACGAAGGTGCACCGATTATATGGAAGGGCCTTTTGTTGACCTGCGGTGAATGGCGGCCATATTCGACGCAACAAATGCGGAGAATGTTCTTGCTTATGCGGAGAATAATCGGCATAATATCCGCAAGGAGTGCGGAGAATTATGGACTATATCCACAATAGGAAGAATTGGCCAAAACTGACTTGGAGCCAGGAGCGGCTTGCCGGGCAGCTTGCCGGCGTACGTCATCGTCAGGGGCGGCTCATCGGGCGTATGGAGGGGCTGGGTTTTTCGCTCCGCAACGAAGCCGTACTGCAAACCTTGACCGAGGATGTTCTCAAATCCAGCGAAATCGAAGGTGAAAAGCTGGATAAGGACCAGGTGCGATCTTCTATCGCACGCAGACTGGGACTTGATATCGGCGGACTTATACCGGTTGACCGGCATGTCGAGGGCGTTGTTGAAATGATGCTCGATGCCACCGGGCATTATGCCGATCCGTTGACTGAAGAGCGTCTGTTTGCCTGGCACTCCGCTCTGTTCCCAACCGGGCGCAGTGGCATGACGAAAATCGTGGTCGGCGGCTGGCGTGACGATAAATCCGACCCCATGCAGGTGGTTTCCGGCCCAATTGGCCGGGAGAAGGTGCATTATCAGGCCCCTGAGGCCAAGCGTGTTCCCAGGGAGATGCGCACTTTCCTGAAATGGTTTAACGGTCCCCAATCTATTGATCCGGTTCTGACGGCAGGTCTGGCGCATCTCTGGTTTGTGACGATCCATCCTTTCGAGGACGGCAACGGCCGGATTGCTCGGGCGATTGCCGATATGGCGCTGGCGCGTTCGGAAAATAGTACCCAGCGTTTTTATAGTATGTCGGCGCAAATTCGCCTGGAGCGAAACGCCTACTACGACATGCTGGAAAAAACCCAGAAAGGCGGCCTGGACATAACCCCCTGGCTTGAATGGTTCCTGGGCTGTCTTGATCGCGCCATTGACGGCGCGGAACATATCCTGGCCGGCATCTTCCACAAGGCCCATTTCTGGGAGGCTCATACCCACAAGCCGTTCAATGAACGCCAGCGAGCCATCATCAACCGGCTGTTCGACGGTTTTGAAGGCAAGCTGACTTCTTCCAAATGGGCCAAGCTGGCCAAATGCTCGCAGGATACCGCCCTCAGGGATATTGACGATCTGGTGAAGCGTGGTGTTTTGGTGAAAGAGCCGGGCGGCGGTCGCAGCACGAGTTATGCCTTGGCAGACCGATGGATAAGGTGAGGCCACTCAAATCGCGCGTGAATTGTGGACATTCTATAGAGGCCGAGTCCTCATCAACCGGCTGTTCGACGGTTTTGAAGGCAAGCTGACTTCTTCCAAATGGGCGAAGTTGGCCAAATGCTCCAGGACACCGCCCTTAGGGATATAGACGACCTGGTGAACCATGGCGTTTTGGAGAAAGAGCCAGGCGGCGGTCGCAGCACGAGTTATGCTTTGGCCGACCGATGGATAAGGTGAGGTCACTCAAATCGCGTGTGAACAGGGACAGCGGCGCATTCCCCGTCACGCCAACGGCGTGACTGCGTGGGTTAGCGAGCGAACTACAAAAAATAAAAATTTACCTTGCCGGGAAGATTCCATGCACCTTCGTGCAGGGAGCTTCAATTATGGACATTCTACAGAGGCATTGGCCTCTTTCCAGGACTAACGGTTCGGGATCTACTGGCTGGATGATGCGGAGTACTTCCTGCTATACGTACCAAACTGATGTTTGACAGATAAGTAGTTATTAGTCATCATCTGTCTGATTTTCTTATTGATTTAAGAAAAGGAGGCAGAGATGACGAACGGACATAGTAATCTACAGCAGACGAGTATATCTTCAGATTTTAAAATTCTCGCCAATAACGCTCCCCGTTATTATCAGACCCGTTTACGATTTAAAATACATCCTGAAGGCTGTTTAGAAGCACTTGCCAAGATCTTGAAGCGGCTATCCCGGATGGACCTGCCGGGGAAGGATCGGGTGGAAACCTATCTTCGTTACTTGACTCTTCGCAATCGCAGGCCGAGGACCCTATACAGTCGCTTTGGCACCATCGTTCTTTTTCTTGAGATGATACGGGACAGCGGCAGGGCATACTTGGAAGCAATCACCCGAAGGGATGTGGAGGCGTTCATTGAGCAGGAGCAGGACCGGGGGATTAAGATTACGACGATCAGGACCAGGCTGGTGAGTGTGCAAGCCTTTCTCCGTTACCTGATGGAAGAAGGGATCGTCTCTGCGGAACTATTCAGCCGAAGGATACGGTTGCAGTTACCGGAGCGCCTGCCGCGGGCCATGGATCCTGACGATCTGCGGAAGCTGCTTTCGATCATTGAAGATATTCGTGACCGAGCCATGATCCTGGTCTTGTTGAGAACCGGTATGCGGATTGGTGAACTGCTTAATACCAAGAGGGCCGACGTCCATCTCAAGGAGCGGAGGATAGAGATTTACGAAGCGGAGAAGAACCGCCTGGGGAGGGTGGTCTATCTCAGTGATGATGCGACCACGGCTCTGCGGAAGTGGTTAAAGAAGAGGCATCCCGGTGAGGAGTACCTGATCTATACCCGGACAGAGATGATGTCTTACAGCACCGCCCGAACCATCTTTAAAGGATATATAACCAAGGCAGGATTGGCGGACAAGGGATACACTCTGCATACCCTTCGCCACACCTTTGCTACGGAGTTTCTCAATGCCGGTATGCGTCTGGAATGTCTCCAGGTGTTGCTGGGTCACCGGAGTATCGAGGAGACGCGGCGTTATGCCCAGTTGACCGATAAGACCCGCGAGGAAGAGTATTTTAAGGCCATGTCGAAGATAGAGAGGAGGGACAGTAATGGCGATGACCGATGCGATCCTGAACTGGCAGAGATTTTTAAAGCGGCGGAACTGTTCGCCCCATGCCGTGAAGAACTATCTGAACCTCATTAAACACTTTGTCGTCTGGTTGGATGTGCCGGTGGAGGCTGTGACCCACTCAGACGTATCACGCTACATCGAGCATCTCATGAGGAAGAGGCTGGCGCCCAAGACGGTCAACTGCCACTTGAACGGTATTCGCCAGTTCTACCATTACCTGCGGGATGAGGAAGGGATGATTATCAACAATCCCATCAAGAAGACTCATCTCCAGAAGATGTCACAGCCCCTTCCCCGGCACCTGAGAGATGATCAGGTGGAGACCTTCTTCAAAGCCATCAAGGGCGACCGTGACCGGGCCATGTTCATGCTCATGCTCCGTTGCGGGTTACGGGTGGAAGAAGTCGCCCATCTAACGATCGGGGTCATAGACGTCAAACGCAGGACTATCCTGGTTGAAGACGGTAAGGGTGGAAAAGATCGGGTCGTCTATATGAGCCATGATGCCCTCCAGGCCCTGGCTGCTTATTTAAAAGTGAGGCCTCCATCCAGATCCAGAAAGATCTTCCTGGCCGAAAAGAAGCCTTGCCATGGGCAACCCATCTCCATTCGCGGCATTCAACGGCGCATGGAAACTTATGCCCATCAGGCCAAGCTCAAGGTGTCCTGTCATCACCTTCGGCATACCATGGCTACACAGCTGCTCAATGCCGATGCCGATCTCTCCACCATTCAGGATCTCTTGGGACATAGCCATGTAAAAACCACACAACGCTACTGCCGGGTATCAAACCTGAAGGTGCAGAGAGACTACTTCAAGGCCATGGAGGTGATCTTGCAACAAACGGCTGGCACCCTAAATAATCCTTGACGAAAACATAAAACTATGAGATTTTAAACAATACCTAACCCATTAACTTCAATAAGAAAATCAGATTTTAGTACGTATAGCTTCCTGAAGTGTTGTTTTTCAATTTTGGCTCTTTATGCTACATTTCAAACGATAATGGGTTGAAAATTTTTGAGATCGCCGGGAAACCAGGCGGTCAACGAAGAACTATCTGGAAGTGGGCATTAAGCTGTTCCACGTCATTTTAAAAGGATAACTCCATTCATTTTTTGGCTCACCTGCTCAACCATAAGTATCCCGGAAATAATCCATTTATTGTCAAAAACATGACGAATTTTGTCCGATCATGGAAGTTAAAACCTGTCCCTCAGCCTATTCCTACCCTTCAAAGATCCTCTCTTAAACCTTAACATCCCAAAATAATTGTAATTTCAGCATTCAATACATTAATGGCCTAATTATTGCTTATTAGAAAAACAGAAACTAACTGGGAAAATTGGTTTTTCGGCTTTTACCAGAAAAAGGAATTTCTATGAGACATTTTAGTGATGACGTTCTCAAAGCGGATGAAGTATCGAGATGGCTGAGAATCCCTAAGTCAACCATTTATAAACTCTGCCTGGAAGGTAAGATCCCTGGGACAAAAATCGGCAGACATTGGCGGTTTGACCGTAAAGATATTGAGGTTTGGTTCAAGAATAGAATTAAAAATGGAAACCAGGAGATTAGCTTATGACACCCGGCGTTCATACGGGTTTTCTGGCGGACTCAAACCTCTATGAAGAAAACTTCATTGATGATTCAATTCAAAAAAGAAATCGAGGCTACTGAACGCAAATCAATGGTGATTCGAGTTTACAGAAGTATGAAAAATATTTTGTTCAAAACGATTAATGCGGTTGTTGAAACCAGAGGAGCCGTCTAATAGAGGGGATTAAGATGAAAATTGCAGTCATTGGGTGCGGCTATTGGGGACCCAATTTGGTTAGAAATTTTTCCCAATTAAATAAGGTCGATGAATTATTTTGCTGTGACCTGGACAGTAAAAGGCTGGATCGAGTAACAAACCTTTTCCCGTTGGTCAAAGGAGTGAGGGATTACAAAGAACTTCTGGAAATGCCGGATCTGGACGGCGCGGTTATTGCCACTCCGGTTTACAGTCATTTCTCCTTGGCCAAGGAATTTCTGGAGCAGGGAAAACATGTAATGGTGGAAAAACCCCTGACCCATTCCTTGGAAAGCAGTCTGAGTTTGATCAAGACGGCTGAAGAAAAAAAACGGATCCTCATGGTGGGCCACACCTTTGAATATGAGGCCGCCGTAAACAAGATTAAAGAAATCGTCGAAAGTGGGGAATTGGGGAGGATACTCTATGTAAGCTGTACCCGTGTGAACTTGGGACTCTTTCAAAAGGATATCAATGTGGTTTGGGATCTTGCCCCCCACGATATATCCATCATTCTTTATGTCCTGGACGAATTTCCGGTTTCGGTCAACTGCCAGGGGAAAGCTCATTTTAAATCAGAGATTGAGGATGTGGCGATTACCACGTTGAACTTTAAAAGCGGCTTAATCGCTTTTATACATAACAGTTGGCTTGATCCGAAAAAGATCCGCAAAACAACGATTGTCGGAACACGGAAGATGTTGGTTTATGATGATCTGGAAATGCAGGAGAAGATAAAGATATATGACAAGGGGTTAGAAATACCGCCTTATTATGATACTTTTGCCGAGTTTCATTTCTCCTATCGGTCAGGAGATACCTATAGCCCGAGGATTGACGAATATGAACCCCTCCGGAAACAGTGCGATACCTTTCTGGAATGTATAAGAAATGGGATCCATCCTCGTGCCGATGGAAATAACGGATTGAGGGTGGTGGCCATCCTGGAAGCATCCTCCAACTCATTAAAGCGAGCGGGTAAGGAGGTGCCCTTGCGACTACCCAAAGAGAAAGTCATCCAAAAGATGGAAATGGATATCCTGTTTTTTCAAAGATCCCATTGAAGAATAAGAAGGAGACCCCTTTAAGAGTTTTTAAATAAAGCGGGTCTGCTTAGATGAGGTTGTCCGTCATAGCTCCTGAGATGAAATTGGGGAAAAACACCGAGGTTAATAATTTTATGAATCTTTCAGGTTTAGAATGGGGATTAGACAAAGATAGAGTGCTGAAAGATTCAATCAGAATCGGGATAAGTAGACAATCTATGAGCGAGCAAGACGAGATACTGGTAGTCGATGACACTTTAATAACACTTAATCTGCTTACCGATATCTTGTCGGCCGAAGGCTTCCAGGTGCGATCTGCCGACACCGGAGAAGGGGCCTTAAGCTCGGTCGCATCCGAACCGCCCCATCTGATTTTGTTGGATGTCAAGATGCCCGGGATAGACGGATTCGAAGTTTGCCGACGGCTTAAGGCACAGGAAGCAAGCCGCCATATCCCGGTCATATTCATCAGTGTCGTTACCGATCTCGATGAACGGGTGAAAGGTTTTGGACTCGGAGCAGTCGATTTCATTTCCAAACCATTCCATCGCGAAGAACTTCTGGCGCGGGTTCGGACCCATCTCGAATTGAACCGGTTGCGGATCAAGCTTGAAGCCCAAGTGGCGGAACGAACAATTCAACTGGACCAGTTGACGGAAGAACTCAAACAAAGTTTGGAGAAGTTAAGAAAAACCATGGTGGGCATTATCCAGGCCATGGCCCTGACGGTGGAAAGCAAGGACCCTTACACCGCCGGCCATCAACTACGGGTGTCCCATCTGGCCAGGGCCATCGCTCAGGAAATGGGGCTCTCCCAAGATCAGATCGAAGCCGTTCGGATGTCCGGTATGGTCCACGATTTAGGAAAAATTTCCTTCCCGGCCCAGATTCTTAGTAAGCCTACTCAACTAAGTGATCTTGAATTCGGGTTAATCAAGGTTCATCCGCAGATCAGTTTTGACATCCTGAAAGACATCGATTTCCCCTGGCCGGTGGCCCAGATCGTTCTTCAGCATCATGAAAGGATCAATGGGACAGGGTATCCCTTGGGGCTGTTTGGAAATGAAATTTATTTGGAGGCCAAGATCTTAGCCGTGGCCGATGTGGTCGAGGCCATTGCCTCACACCGTCCGTATCGGCCTGCCCTTGGTATTAAAAAAGCCCTGGAGGAAATCTCGCAGAATAGAGACATCCTTTATGATCCCGAGGCGGTCGATGCCTGTCTGAGGCTTTTTAAGGAGAAGGGGTTTCAGTTAAAGCTAAAATGAACCTTTCTATGCTCTCTTTCAGCCCATAACCTCTAGCTTTGGAATAATCTATAGTGGTGTATGAGTTTTATTGTTGGCAGCCTTAAAAGGTGTTCCGATAAAAGGATAATAGACCCATTTTCAAGAGAGGTGTTCTTTTATTGTGAATGTCTCAACCGGAGATTTACAGAATGAACGATAACCATAAGACCAAAGAGCAACTGATCAAGGAGTTAGAAGATCTTCGCCGCCAGTTTGCAGAACTGGAAAAGTCAGAAAGCGAGCGCAAGCGGGCAGAAGAAGCACTGCGGGATTCGGAGGAAAAATATCGTTCCCTCTCATTTACTGAAGACTCCATGTATTTCATAGACAGGGAATGCCAGTATCGGTTCATGAACAAGGCGCACTTGTTGAGACTTGGCCTGTCATTGGATAAGGTTATAGGCAGATCCTATGGCGAGTTCCATTCCGAAGAAGATACGAAGAAGTTCGCTGATAGAGTTGAAGCGGTGTTCGCCACAGGCAATTCTTTCCAAACCGAGCACAGAAGTGAAAGAGATAATAGATATTTCCTCCGGACATTCAGTCCGGTTAAAGATTTACAGAGAAACATTACTGACGTAACAGTGATTTCAAAAGACATAACCGAGCGCAAGCGGGCTGAGGAAGCTCTTAAGACCTTGTCCATTAAAGATGACCTGACCGGCCTCTATAACCGCCGGGGTTTCTTTGCCTTGGCCGAACAGGGGTTGAAGGCGGCCCAACGGATGGGAACAGAAATGTTGCTCATTTATGGAGACCTGGATAATCTGAAGGAAATTAATGACACCTTCGGCCATAAAGAAGGTGACCAAGCCTTGACGGTTATTTCACGGATACTTAAAGAAACCTTTCGGGAATCGGATGTCCTTGCCCGCATAGGGGGCGATGAATTTGTCATGCTGGCCCTGAACGGTCTTGAGACCTCGGCCGAAAAACTGATTAACCGCTTCGAGCAGGTATTGAATGACCATCATCTCCAGACAAAGCCCTCCTATAAACTCGCTATGAGCTTTGGTATTGCCTGTTTTAATCCCAAAAATCCTTCTTCCATAGATGCTCTGCTTGTCGAGGCGGATAAGTTGATGTATGAAAATAAACAAAAGAAGGTAGATAGGGTCAACGCTTAGAACAGAATACGAGGAAAGTAATCTGGTCAAGTAAAAATTGACACCTGAATTACAACCATTGAAATCCCGATCATCCTTGTGTTATGCTTATATATAATAAAAAGGAGAAAAATGATGAGACCAATACGGTTGGAAATTGTTACCAATGTGATTACGCATCTTGATCATTGACCACACTGTGAAGTCCTCTTCGGTGAAGCCGGACTTGACCAAAAGTTCCATCAGAGAGAGATGGAAGAATATCCTCCCGAATTAAAGGAGGAGTATTTAGAACTATCCGACTGGATCAGGGAGCTGACCAGAATTTATAAACATGGTCTTCTTATTAAACTTATTGATGCTCAATCTATTCTGGGATTCTATAAATCAGTGCGTCACTGGGTTCGAAAATACCCCACCTTTGTTGTTGAGGGACAGCAAACATATACTGGTTGGGATAAAAAGCGGCTCGAAAGCCTTTTGGTTAAGTTTGGCTTGACAGTTTAACTTTTGGAAGGCTGCCTTTTCTTGTCCCCTTGTTAATCAGTCAACCGTATAGTCGGTGATTTGGCCATCTTTGTCTCCTTGCCTGCCCCCCCTTTCTATCTTCTTGATCCTGTCTTTTCCTTGTTCTATACTCATCCTATCAAGAAGCAAATTCTACCAATGATTCTCATCATTCTTCGCGACCTTCGCGCCGCGGTGAAAGTGTCTTCAACTCAAGGGAAAAAAATGACGCTTCAAAACAGGCATCGTCTTGCGGCACTTTTGGCGATCATACCAGGGCTGCTTTCCATCAAGGAAGGCGGGAGCGTACTGCTCGGCCTCGTAACCAAGGACTATACTATTCTCCCCTGGCTCGTGTGGTACAATGTCGTCCTGGGATTCGCCTCAGTTATTGTCGGTATCGGGATGTGGAGAAAGCGCGCGGGTAGCATCAAGCTTGCAACAACGATCCTTTCACTCCATGGCCTTGTTTTAATCATCCTCATCATTCTATTCGCATTCAAGGCCCCTGTGTCGTTAATCAGTGTCATGGCGATGCTATTCAGGACAAGTGTATGGATCGCAATCATTGTGTTATTGAGATGGAAGGGCAAAGAGCAAGCCGGTAAGGGATGAAGATTATACTATTAGAACTTGACCCATGACCCTTGCCCACCTAAGTACACCTCAGCCAATTTTCTGGCCAATGTTGGGATTTCAACCTTTATTGATGATAGACACGGCCTTGCCCATAATAAAATTATGATCATTGATCGAGATACTGTTATTACAGGTTCCTATAACTTTTCCAGGTCAGCGGAAGAGCGGAATGCTGAAAACATCTTGATCATTAAATCAAAGGAATTGGCAAGGCCGTATACTGAAAACTGGAATAAACATAGGGACCATTCTGAGGCTTACCAGGCCAGATATTAAATTAAATAATCTCGGGAGATAAATAATTTTAAAGCAAGCACAAATCAAATTTGATATAATTTAAACGGCTAAATGTTGCAGACAAAAGAATCTTGCTAACCTAAAACGGAGAGGAAAAGATGATAGAAAAGGATGTAAGTCGAAGGGAGTTTTTAATGGGATCGGCAGCCGCGCCTACCATGATACACGAAAAAGTGATGGCTGAAGCCAGAAGTTTTATGCAAAGTCGAGTGATCCTGACGGCGGCCGAGCTCGATCTCTTTACCCATCTTGAACAAAAACCATCCAATGCCGACGAAATAGCAGATAGGTTGGGTCTTGATCAAAAGGCTTTAACCAGACTTCTTGACTGCCTCGTTATCTTTGGATTGATTGAAAAAGAAAGAGGACCCTACTGCAATACAGAGGAGGGAGCCCTTTTATCAGCCAATCATCCAGAAAGTGTTCTTCCCATGGTCCTTCATATGAATCATCTTTGGAATACTTGGAGTGGACTTACAGAAAGGGTCAGAAAGGGACAAGATCCTCAAACCAAACCAGGTCTTAAATTCGATGAAAAGAGTATGAAGGCTTTTATTGGGGCTATGCACATCGCGGCAAAAAGTCTTTCTTTAGAAATAGCCGAGGCCTATGACTCAAATCCCTATAATAAACTCCTTGACGTCGGTGGGGCTTCCGGGACCTATAGCATCGCCTTCTTACGGGAAAACCCGAAAATGAGGGCTGTTATTTTTGATCTGAAGGAGGTAATCCCCCTGGCCAAAGAGCGCTTGCAAGAAGAAGGGCTGTTTGACCGGGTCGAATTCGCAGCGGGAGATTTTTATAAAGACGAGCTTCCCACAGGGTGCGACCTGGCCCTCTTATCGGCCATTATTCATCAAAACAGTATCGAGGAAAATGTAACCCTCTTTCTGAAGATTCACCAGGCACTTGAGCCGGGAGGCGTCATCCTCATCCGTGATCACATCATGGACGAATCACGGACAAAGCCGCCTGCCGGAGCTGTCTTTGCCCTGAATATGCTCGCGAACACCCGAGGCGGCGACACCTACACTTTTCGCGAATTAAAGGAAGCCCTTGAAAAGGCCGGCTTTAAGGACATAAGACTGCTCAGGACCGGAGAGAAGATGGACTGTCTTGTGGAGGGCCACAAACCGGCTTTAGACTCCATTTGAATGAGGTTATTTAACAAAAAATTCTATTCAATCGACGATACGATTCTTCCTGTCAACAATAGATAAGACATGATTACTCCGCTCCTGTTTCCATAAAAAGAAGGGATCGTTGGTAGTGCTGGTCGGAACGAAAAAGGCCTTGGCCATTGCCATTAGAAATAATAAGACAGAGAAGAGATATACGCTGTTGCGGCAAAGATTAACGGCAAGGTAGAGGGTAGATTGATGACCCTGGGATGTACCGTTCAAATGGCAATCAGTACCTTATGGCTAAAAGGGAATAATCTTGCATTTCCAGAAAGAATTATTCATACTCCCTAACATTACAAATGTCTCCACAGAGAAACTCAATACAAAGGAGGGTTAACGATGCCAGAAGGAAAAGTTAAATGGTTTAACGATTCAAAGGGATTTGGTTTTATCGAGCAGGACGAAGGCAAAGACGTATTCGTACATCATTCCGCGATACAGGGAGAAGGTTTTAAATCTCTGGCCGAAGGTGATCGTGTCAGTTTCGATGTTGTCCAAGGTGCTAAGGGTCCTGCTGCTGAGAATGTTCGTAAGCTGAAAAACTGATTATAGGGGTTTTTAATATTTTAGGCTCGGCACTTGACATCAATGGTGATCAGCGCCCCTAATAGACCAACTGCTAAAATGGAGTGGGAGATTTAGAGATTTCTTATATGAAGCCTCCAAAGGGAGTCAAACCCTTGTGGAGGCTTTTAATTTTTTTTGTCTTTGATAAATTTAATTAAGGAGAAGGTGAATCTATGAAGAATGTTGAAATGACTGTGGAACAAGGCATCCTAACTATCAAAGTCGATCTTTCCAAAGAGTTCGGTCCGTCGTCCTCGGGCAAGACCATCATCATTGCCTCCACTGAGGGGAATGTATCAATTCCAGATAGAGAAGAGAAAGTCGGACTGAACGTATACCGAAAGAAATGAGGCGTGGTTAAATTTTTAGCCTTGGTGAAGGTTTTACCAGCAATGGCCATGAATCTACGGTAACTGTTTTTGATCTCCAAACCCTTAAACCATTGATCAAAATCCCGGTGGGTAAAAATCCGGACGCGATCATCTATGATCCTGCCTCCGGTCATGTTTTTACCTTTAATGGCGCCAGTCATGATATCACGGTCATTGATCCCAAAAGCAATACGGTCGTTGGGACCGTCGCCCTGGACGGTCGTCCGGAATACGCTGTGGCGGATAATCAGGGGCACATCTATGTCAATCTGGAAGATAAAAGCCAGGTCGTCGAACTCGATTCCCGTAAGCTTGCCATCAAAGCCCGCTGGCCACTGGCTCCTGGCGAAGGACCGACCGGAATCTCAATGGATCAGGCTCACCGGAGGCTCTTTATCGGTTGCACAAACCAATTGATGGTTGTGATGAATGCTGACAACGGGAAAGTGACGGCCACCCTCCCGATCGGAAGCGGCGTGGATGCCACGGCCTTTGATCCTGAAGACGGGCTGGCGTTTAGCTCCAATGGCGAAGGCACGCTTACGGTCATCCATGAAGACTCTCCGGACAAGTTTAGCGTTTTGGAGAACGTTGTGACCCAAAAAGGGGCCAGAACCATGGCGCTGGACCTTAAGACGCATCAAATCTATTTAGCTACGGCGGAATTCGGAGACACCCCGGCGCCAACAACGGAGCAACCGCATCCAAGGCCGAGTGTTGTGCCAGGCTCTTTTGTGGTTCTTGTCATGGGTAAGTTGATTGAGAATGCGGCTCTTCCCTTAAAAGACTAAACCCTACGATTACGGAAAAGCTTACGCAAGGAGGATAATTCATGTCAAAATTAGACGAATTAGACGAAATCCGCAAAGCATCAGAACATCTGTATGATGCCTTGTACCACATGCTCAACGGTGACTCCTGCCTGATGGATAGCATCTGGTCGCATAAGACAGAGGTGACAGCAATGCATCCGGTTGGCGGTCGGGAAGTCGGGTGGGACAAGGTTCGAGAAAAATGGGAACAATTAAGCAGACTGACCTCAGACGGGAAGATCAGACTGAAGGATCAACTCATTCGAGTTGAAGGGGATATCGCCTACGAAGTTGGCACCGAAAAAGGGCAGGCCAAGATTGGTGGACAGCAGGTCTCCATGGAACATCGCGTCACAAACATCTACCGCCGAGAAGCCGGAAAGTGGAAGGACAGGTCCTTTCCCACTGGACATGGCTTCCTCCACTTCGGAGACAATTCGCCAGAGCCGGGAGCAAGGTGTTTAATTCCGGCCGGGAATTGATTATCCGGCTGGTTACTCCTATCGATATCCGCTATGAGGTTGCCTACGCAAAGGCCCATCCCTTCGATAAGCTCATTGAAGGAATGCTTCAGCCAAAGATGATCGATGAGACGGCCAAATTGATCCACATGGTAATCGAAAAGGGAGCCAAGGTAAATGTTCTTGTTAACAACCGAACCGGTGGGAATGCACCGCTGATCGCCAAAATGATTGCTGATGAATTCCTTCACCAGGTTCCCCAGTGCCCAATCCACCCAATGGAAAAAGGTTGAGGAAATCCGAATTAAATAACTTTCATTAGCGCCAACAATTCAATTATCGTCTAATACTAACCAGTAATAAGGCTAACAAGGGAAGCCAAGAAAATAAAAAAAAGCCCCCGAAAATAAGGGGGGCTTTTTTGCTTACCATAAAGGTTGACGATTTAGTACATACCTCCCATACCTCCCATACCTCCACCTGGCGGCATTGACGGCATAGCAGGTCCATTTTCTTTTGGTTTTTCGGCTACCATAGCCTCGGTGGTCAACAAGAGGGAGGCCACGGAAGCGGCGTTTTGTAAGGCAAAACGGGTGACCTTGGTCGGATCCATGATCCCGGCCTTCATCAGGTCTTCATAAATCCCGGTATCGGCATTAAAGCCGAAGGCTCCTTTTTCTGCTTTAACCTTTTCTACGACCACGGAACCTTCAAATCCGGCGTTATTGGCAATTTGTCGTATCGGCTCTTCCAAGGCCCTTCGGATAATATTGACCCCCAAGGCTTCCTCGCCCTCGCTTTTAATACCGTCTAAAGAGGGTAGGCATCGTAAAAGGGCAATGCCTCCACCCGGTACAATCCCTTCTTCCACAGCAGCGCGGGTGGCATGCAGGGCATCTTCGACGCGAGCCTTTTTCTCCTTCATCTCAGTCTCAGTAGCCGCTCCAACATTGATTACGGCCACACCGCCGATTAGTTTGGCCAGTCGTTCTTGGAGTTTCTCTCGGTCGTAATCCGAGGTAGTTTCATCAATCTGGGCACGAATCTGTTTGACCCGACCTTCCAGGGCCGATTTCTCACCCCCGCCGTCGATGATGGTCGTATTATCTTTGTCAAGGGTAATCCGTTTGGCTGTTCCCATATCTTTCAGAGAGACGTTTTCCAATTTGATGCCCAAATCTTCTGAAATCATCTGTCCGCCTGTTAAAACGGCAATATCTTCCAGCATGGCCTTGCGGCGATCCCCAAACCCAGGGGCTTTGACGGCTGCACAGGAAAAGGTCCCTCGGAGCTTGTTGACCACCAGGGTGGCCAGGGCTTCTCCCTCAACCTCTTCAGCGATAATTAATAGGGGGCGGCCCACCTTGGCGACCTGCTCCAACACCGGCAGGAGATCCTTCATATTGCTGATCTTTTTTTCATTGATCAGGATGTAGGGATCATTTAAAACCGCTTCCATCTTTTCCGGATCGGTTACAAAATAGGGAGAAATATATCCTCGGTCAAACTGCATTCCTTCCACCACTTCCAAGGTCGTCTCCATACTCTTGGCCTCTTCAACAGTGATAACCCCTTCTTTACCGACCTTTTCCATGGCCTCGGCAATGATATTCCCGATGGTGGTGTCGTTATTGGCGGAAATAGTCCCAACCTGGGCGATCTCTTTGTGATCCTTGGTAGGTTTGCTGATCTTTTTTAATTCCTTAACTACCGCCTCAACACCCTTTTCAATGCCCCGTTTTATAGCCATAGGGTTGCTTCCTGCGGCAACCAGCTTGGAGCCTTCCCGATAAATGGCTTGGGCGAGTAAGGTAGCTGTAGTCGTACCGTCGCCGGCCACATCGCTGGTCTTGGAAGCCACTTCTTTGACCATCTGGGCGCCCATATTTTCGAACTTGTCTTCCAGTTCGATTTCCTTGGCCACTGTAACTCCATCCTTGGTGATGGTTGGAGAACCCCAAGATTTATCCAATATTACGTTTCGGCCTTTAGGTCCCAGGGTCACCTTAACGGCATTCGCCAAGGTATCTACTGCCCACTCTCATGGACTCGCGGGCCTTTGAATCGTACTTAATCTCTTTTGCTGACATATTTTACTTCCTCCTTTATTCTATTACGCCTAAGATATCTTCTTCTCGCATCATTAAAAATTCTTCGCCTTCGATCTTGATTTCGGTCCCGGAGTATTTTCCGAATAAAATCTTATCCCCAACCTTGACGTCAAGGGCAAGCTTGGTCCCGTTCTCCAAAATCTTCCCGGTTCCTACGGCAATGACTTTGCCCTCTTGGGGTTTTTCCTTGGCGGTATCCGGGATAATAATTCCTCCTTTGGTCTTTTCTTCTTCCTCAAGCCTCTGTACAATGACCCGATCATGTAATGGCCTAATTTTCATGAGTTTACGCTCCTTCTTTAATGAAATTCTTGTATTTTTAGCACTCTATTTAGTTGAGTGCTACTTGTAATATAAGCGTAAATTTTTAGAATTCAAGTAAAAAATTCAAACCTTTGGAATATCACCCCTTTAGAATCCAATTAAGCATCTCATGTTATCCTTCCCCCTCCCTTTTGAGGGTTTCATCTGTTTCGGATACACTGGCTATAAGAATGCCCGCTTTGGCCGTATTGAGGCCCATGAGGCCATAACGGCTTTTGGAAAAGTTTTTTAAGGGTTTGGTTATCAAGGTATTAGCGTCTATTATGAAGGCGTGAATTGAAAAAGTTTGAAAGTAGTGTATATTACAAACCAAATTCAATGAAAGGTAGGCTTGTCCATAAAGCAGGAGACAAAATCCTCCATGACCAAGACTGAATACGCGCTATGAGACTATACCTGATCAACCCTTCAAACCCGCTGGTCGCCATCACCAAAATCAAGGAGAGCCGCTGGAACCGTTACCGGGTGTGGAAACCCCTCGGCCTAATGGTTCTCGCGGGACTGACCCCACCGGAGTGGGAAATCTCGATCGTGGACGAGAACCTCGGTGCGCCGGACTATTCAACCATGCCGCGGCCGGACCTGGTGGGTATTACCGCTTTCACTTCCCAGGCGACCCGCGCCTATGAAGTGGCCGCTTACTTCCAGAGTCTGGGCGTGCCTGTCGTCATGGGCGGTATTCACGCAACCATGTGCTTAGAGGAGGTCATGGAGCGTGTGGACTCGGTTGTCACGGGGGAAGCTGAGAGCATCTGGCGGCAGGTCCTGGAGGATGCCCGGCATGGGAGTCTGAATCGCCGGTATGACGGAGGGCTCGCCGAGATCGACGATGTCCCCTTGGCCCGCCATGATTTGCTTAATACGGGATATGCTTTAGGAGCTATTCAGACCACACGGGGCTGCCCACTGAACTGCACCTTTTGCAGCGTGACAGCCTTTAACGGTGCCCACTACAGGCTGCGACCCATTCCGGATATCGTCCGGGAATTCCAGTTGATCCGCGAGAAACACGTTCTGGTGGTGGACGACAATCTCATCGGCATACGTCCTGAACATATCGCCCGCGCCAAGGACCTGTTCCGCGCCATGGCACAGGCGAACATTCGAAAGGAATGGGTTGCCCAAGTCACCATTAACTTCGCCGATGACGAAGAACTCCTGTCGTTGGCCGCGAAGGCCGGGTGCAGAGGCGTCTTTATCGGCTTTGAGTCCTTATCACCGGAAGGGCTTCGGGAAATCGGCAAAAAATTCAACCTGCTGAAGGGCCGGGACTTCCGCACCTCCGTACAGCGCATACAGCGGCACAAGATACTGGTCGTAGGTTCCTTTATCATCGGTCTGGACATAGACGAACAGGGCATCGGCAAACGTATCGCCGAGGTGGCCAGCCGGTATGGCGTAGACTATCTCAACACACTATTGCTGACGCCCTTGCCGGGCACGCGCCTGTGGGACCAGATGAAATCGGAGGACCGCATCGCCCTTAATAGGTTCCCGGAAGACTGGAAATATTACACGCTGACATTCCCGGTTGCCCGGTATAGGCATTTGTCTCTTGCCGGTGTGATTCAGGAAAAGATTACCTGCGACCGGGGTTTCTACTCCATGCCGCGCATCCTGCTCAGGGTGTGGAGCAACTTGTGGCAACGCCGCAAGCCGTTGATCAGTCTCGTGGGCAACCTTTCATACAGAAGGAATATCCAGTTGAATCGCAAGGCATATGCGGACTTTAAGTGTTACTCGGGCAATAGGAAATAGCCTAACAATGGCATCAATGCCGACCGGGTATTACCGCACGGCTTTACCGCATGTCAATCCCCGACGGGTTATGCCTACCTTTTGCTAACTTTTGGATTGACTCTGAATCTATCTTATGGTTTATATTATCCATTCTATTTTTGGCTTTTTCAAGGCAGGCAACCCCTAACCCGAAAGGCTGGTCCATGAAGCAGTTCGATAAGACCCCATCTCTCAGATGAAAGGTGGGGTTTTGTTTTTATCAGAAAGAGGTAAAAAGGAAAGATTATGACGAAGCGAACGAATGGCCTGGTAGTAGTCCCGCTGCACCTTGAGATTAGATACCCGGCAATACCGCTGGGTGGTCGTAATCTGGCCATGTCCCAGAAGGTCCTGGATGGTGGCCCTCGACATGAGTCCAATCCTTAGAGGTAAGAAAAGGATCTTGATCCGCCGTTTTATGAGGACAATGCTTTCCCGCCTTTTTTTCCACTATCCGTTCCTATTTCGCTTATTCCAGGTTTTAATTCCTTATCGAAAGGAAAACTCACTTTCCGGGCGGCGATTTCCCGGAGGGCTACAACCACTTCCTTGTTTTTCGATTGGACCAATGGGGCGGCGCCGGCCCGTAGTTGCTTAATCCTTTGAAATGCCAAATGAATCAAGGAAAACCGATTGGGTACTTGCTCAAGGCAATCTTCAATAGTTACTCTGGCCACAGTTGCTCCTTTTTAAAAAAGTTATCCAAATGAAATTATTTAATATAATCCAAATATTGCAAAAAGTAAATTATTTTATTTATTATTTTATTTATGACTTCCCGAGTTTAAATTCAATCAATAACTTTCCTTAAAATAATTCCTTTAATTTTCTATAATTTACCAAGTCCATCCAAACATCAGCAGTTTTGTCTTTTAAGGCATTAGGGATGGGTATATGATTTCACCGCGCGGAACGATAGACCTTACCACCTGGAACGATAGCCTTCCCACTTCATGAACTTCTATTTGGGAGGGCGGCCGTTTTTAATTACGAAAAAAATTCAAGGAGGGCTGTACGATGAAAAATAAATCTTTATGGGGAATCGTCTTTCTCATCCTTCTATTGGTTTCATTTCCGGTTTCAAGCGGCGGGGGGGACATTAAAGTGACCATTAAGGAATGGGAAGTCCCTACCCCGAACTCCCGACCCCATGACCCGGCGGTAGATACTGATGGTTTGCTATGGTACACGGGTCAGCAGGTCAACGTTCTTGGAAGACTCGATCCGAAGACGGGTAAGATAAATGAGTATCTTTTAATGGTTCCCGACTCCGGCCCCCATGGGTTAGTTGCCGATAAGGAAGGAAATATTTGGTTTACAGCTAATTATAAAGGGTATATCGGAAAGATGACTCCATCGACGGGTGTAGTGATCGAGTATCCACTCCCTGCCCCTGCAAAAGATCCGCACAGCCTGGTCTTTAATCGTAAGGGTATAATTTGGTTTACTGCGGAAAGAGGCAATTCCGTGGGTCGATTGGATCCCCAATCAAGGGAGTTAAGGGTGAATCAACTGTCTAACCCTGATTCCGAACCTTATGGAATAGCGGTAAATTCGAAAGGGATCCCCTTTTTTTGCGAGTTTGGAACTAATAAACTCGGCATCATCAACCCGGAGACCATGGAAATCAAAGAAAAGATACTTCCCCGAGGAGCAAGGCCAAGGCGGCTGGCGATTGACTCCGCGGATAGGGTTTACTACACCGATTTTGCCCGTGGCTATTTGGGCCAGTTCGATCCGAAGACAGGTCGCCTCCAGGAATGGCCCTCGCCGGGTGGACCCCAATCTCATCCTTACGGTATAGCCATAACGCCAGACGGTGCGGTGTGGTACAGCGAATCCGGTCTAAAGCCGAATACCATCGTCAGGTTCGATCCCTCCTCCAAGAAATTCCAAAGCTGGCCAATACCGTCAGGAGGCGGTACGGTGCGAAACATGGTATCCACCCCGGAAGGAAGTCTTTACATCGCCTGTAGCGGGGTCAACAAGGTGGGGATCGTCAAAGTCGAGCGTTAATTTTAATGGTGGAAAAACACCTATCAGGCCAGGTACTAAAAGGAGAAAAGAAAATGGATATTACAAGGAGAATTATCATAATTGTTTACTGCATGCTTGTGGCTGTAACTTCTATTTATGTTCCTTGGAGACTTGTAACCGAAGGGAAAGAGTTTTCGATCAATTATTATACATTCATTTGGTCTCCTTTATCCCCTGCCGTGGTTGATTTTCAAAGAGTAATATTGGAACTCATTGCACTTACAGCAATTGCAGGGGGTGCATTACTATTAGCTGATCCTAAATTTGGAGAAAAATCATAAAATATTGAGGTGAAGGAATAACCGATTAACTTCCTGCTGATTAGTATCTCCCAAAGAATTTGACTGGAGAAGATGATATGGCCGAAAAGCTGGAACCAAAAGAAGTGGTCCACTTTAAAGAACTCCTGATGAGCAACGTCTATGAACAGGAAGCTTTGGTTAACCTTTGGAGAGGAAGGGGATCATTACCAATGCGGAACTCCTCGAAGAAATAAACCGACTTAAGAATAAAACACCACAATAGGAGGTCCACCCTGCAAACCTGGTTAAGTTTAAGAGCCCGGAAGAGGCCCGTAAGGCCGGTTATGTCCCCTGTAAGGTAGGGGGTTTTAAACCCTTGACCAGTAGAATCGAACCTGGATCAAATGTCGCGTTCACAGGCCGTTAAAAGAACATGATTGAGTTGTCTTTATTAGACGATGAATACCGGGAAGCCTTTTTTTATCTGGTTGATGAAATAAATACCGTCATGTCGTGTTCTGATAATAAAGAACCCTGGTTTCCCAATGACGTGGAAAAATTAGAAGAGGCCTTGAGGGTCTATCGGCGGTGGCATCTGGATCCAGACAAGAACGGCATCCTTAACTTTCCGGGGCCAAAACATGGGCGTATCCCTAAAGTCTCAGCCGATTATTTAAAACCCACCGATGAAGAAAAAAAGAAGGTCAGAGATTTTATCGCTAAGAATGAAGGGCTTGAAATGGACCCCTTGACCGAAATGATTGTTCAATTGGGTAAGGATCTGATTCAGGAGGTCCATTGAATTAAGGTTGTAGGTAGGCTATAATCCAAGAAAGAGACAGGGGGGATAGGTAAGGTCTGTGGAGTCAATAAGAAAGGTAGATGATAAGGAAAAAATAGAAGCCCTTCAGAGAGCATTGGTGGGGATCAAATCCTTCGAAGAGGAGGCACTTATACTGCTTAATGCATTGCCTGAGAATTATCGCCCGAAAGTGGTCAAGTATTTAAGGAGACTTAACGGGTTAGATGCTCAGTTGTCCCCTTATACTCAGATTTGATGTCATCAGCGAGAATGGACAAAATATTTTCTAAAATAATCTCAGGGGGCCAGACAGGGGTTGATAGGGCGGCATTAGACGTCGCTTTAGAGTTGGGTATTCCTTGTGGGGGCTGGTGTCCCAGGGGCCGAAAGGCTGAGGATGGCCCAATTGACCCCAGGTATCCACTTAAAGAAACGAGTTCCCCAAATTACCCGCTCAGGACAGAAAAGAATTTAAGGGAAGCTGATGGGACCCTTGTTTTGACAAAGGGACCAGTAAACGGGGGACCTTCCTTAACAGTATGGTTAGCCATTGAATATAAAAAAACCCACCTGATAATTGACTTATACAACAAAACAGATCCCTCTATTGTCTGGGAGTGGGGAGAGAAAAACCAGGTTAAAATTCTTAACGTGACAGGGCCAAAGGAAAGCGAGGTTCAGGGGATTTATGACCAGGCGGTCGATTTTCTAAGAAAGGTTTTAAATTTAAACGATTAATTTCATTAAATTATAAAGGACCCGAGATGGACCCTCTGACCGAAATAATTGTTCGATTGGCGAAGGATTTATTACAAGAAATTCATTAAAAGAAATAGGAGGATAACAACATGAAAGTTTTAGCTTTCAATGGCAGCCCCAGGAAAGATGGTAATACCACCATTCTCATAAACCATGTTTTCGATGAATTGAGAAAAGAAGGGATATCAACAGAATTAATCCAGTTAGCCGAAAAAAAAATTCATGGCTGTATAGCCTGTTATAAGTGTTTTGAAAATAAGGACCGGCAATGTTCTGTTAAAGAAGACGACTTAAACGAATGCATTGACAAGATGATCAGAACAGATGGAATCATCCTGGGGTCTCCGGTCTATTTTGCCGATCTCACTTCCGAGATGAAAGCCCTTATAGATCGGGCCGGATTTGTCTCTTTAGCCAATGGCGGCCTTTATAGAAATAAAGTGGGGGCTTCTGTTGTTGCCTTACGTCGAACGGGAGGCATACAAACCCTTGATTCCTTGAATCACTTCTTCCTTGCCGGGCAAATGGTCATTGTAGGTAGGGGAATAGGCATAGGTAGAGATAAAGGGGATGTGGAAAAAGATGAAGAAGGTCTTCAGATGGTAAAGACTCTTGGACAAAGAATGGCCTGGCTGCTTAAAAAAGTGGCATGATTAATTCACGAACCTTTACACTAAAGTGGAAAAGGAGAGTTGACGAGGTCGATGGAGACCATTAGGAAGAAATTAATAGCGAGAAGGTTGGTGCCTTAAAGCGGGCTTTAATAGGGGTTAAAGATAAAAGGGAGGAGGCCTTCGTATTGCTTACCGCAGTCCAGAAGAATATTTGCCCGATATAGTGGAGTATCTCCAGATCCTGAATGGGCTCAAGGAAATTCATAGGCGATATTGAAGGGGATTAATTCAATTAAATTATATCCGTCGTAAGGAGGGGTATAATGATTTCAATGAAAAAAGGCTTGATCTGCTTGCTGACAATCATGATGATTTTCATAGGAGGTTGCTATGGACCCCAGAGAGGGGATCAGAGGAGCGGTGGGCCAGATTACCAGAGGGGTGGTGTGCCTGGACCGGGGGCCGGGGGGATTGGCATAACTCCTGGAGGACCGTTTTAACAGGTGCCCTCTCCAGCACCGTCACTCCAAAGGACCCAAGAAGTTGGTGACTGATCTCGGCGACCTGGATGTTAAGATCGGGGCCTTGAGAGTTTAAATCGTAAGTGCGCCACGCAGTGTCCGACGTTTGGGGATGGCCGGCCCCTTTTGATCGTCCAGTCTCAGGACCATCCAAACCGGCTTGTGGTCACTGGCCTGACGGTTGTCCTTGACCACACCGACCTCACCCCTTGGAATTCCCTCAAAATTCCGAATGAAAATGTGATCCCAGGCAAAGAGGCTGATAGTCCTTCTCACCGATTTGGTAGCCCAAAAATACCCCTGTCTCTCCAGAAACCGGCCAATGCCTCTGGCATTCATGTCCCCGACCATAATGACCGGGCCGGAAAATCTTTCGGCATCTGCAAGCACGGCCTCCACTTGGTGTTTTCGCTGCCGGGGAAGGATTTCTAAGGCCGTACCGAGGTGAAGACTGTAGGCTCTGAACTTTCGCTTCCCTATCTTGAAGGTGGCCGCTACGGCAATGCGCTGCATCTTTTCTATCTGACCGGAGTGGGGCAAGAAGATCTTTTGATCTTCCAATATCCGCCAAGGCGAAAGCAGGGCATTGCCGAAATTCTTGCCATAGGCCGAGTGAACCACTGCCGGGTAATAGACATAATTCAAACCCAACCGCCTTGCTATCTTTTCGACACCGGCTTCGTCCATTTCTTGCAGAGCCAATATGTCCAGGTCCTGCAGGGCTTGGCTTTTTTCTAAAAGCTGGAGAGCCCTATCAATGTACCGGGAAAATTTGACATTAAAAGTGACAATCCGAAGGGCTTTGGCCTCCAGCCGTCCAGGACGGCTATGGCCTCCGCTAAACCGTGGCCCGGTTTGGTCTGGAAGGATCTGACTGGTCCGGCCCCGATACTGACGGCCGATCGATTTAGGAATAATCGGCACCCTATCTCATCTCCCCTGGGTTAGGTAGTCCGGGCAGAAGGTTTCTTGACTTTGTCCATCCCTGATCATGGCTTTAGTAACCTGGCATCTACAATTTTTCAGAGAGCAGCGAAAGGAAACGGCAACTGCCTCTTAACTAAATAATTTTCAGCATAAATTTTTTATGGTAATTATTCAACCATTTTCCAACGAAAATTCCCTTATCCTCTGCCAATTCAAGGATAACACCGACGAGAAAAAATCTTCCTTGTCTTCGATTGGTTAGCCGCTGTGAATAAAATGACCTTCTTCCGGAAAGCCTCAAACTTCAATTTCTGAAAAAAGACAAGAGTTCAATTGGTAATTGTTTCCAAGTTAGAGGGCAATCTAAACGATACCCTTCCAAACTCCAGATTTATTTATAATCCTTAAAACATTGTCATTTTTTTCCGTCGGATATTTTTCGCGTCGTCATTATTTTGACAAGGAATAAAAACGTTCTCCAACCCTTGCACCTCGCCTGATCCAAACCGATTTTTAAAAAAATAAAGAAATAATCAGCAAATCAAGTAGTTGTAACTATACACCTCCGTGTCGAATCGGATTCCCTCACCCTCCTGCTTTTACTGAGAGCTATGGCATTATTATTGCTTTCTTGATAAGACTTCTTGATTAAATTTAATAGGAGATATCTATGAATACCATAACTACGGACAATTCTCCGTCATTTCAGACCAACCCACTCTGGAACAGGAACCAATGGAGAGTGGGGGTCAAAAAAATTTTGCCGGTAAAGGCAACCATTAATCGTTGGAGAAAAGAGGTTATTGAGAAATTCGACATCCTGAGAAAAAAATTAGAACGGTCCCATATGAAGCAAGAAATGGCTAATGAAGAAATCAATATAGTCAGAAGGCGTTTGGAAGGACTGTATAAAGAAAGCTTCGTCGTTTTTCAGACTGTAGCTGAAAAGAGTAGCCATGAAGCTGAAAATGTCTCCGAGGGGTTGAAACGAAGGGATCCAATACTGTAAAGGAATTTAAGACCATTAATTTTGTCTTGAAGAAGACCCAAAAATCGTTTGAGGAGACTTTTAAAGATGAAGCCCCAAACTGAAACTAAAAAAACCCCGTAGCTTTCTCTGGGTGTGGATTGTCCTTGCCTTGTGCTGGCGCTTCTTTCCATCGGAACACAGTTTTGGAAGGTCTACGAAAGCTCCGAGTTAGCCCGAAGGAAGGAGACGGCTAAAGGCTAAAAAAGGAGCAATGACAGCTCAAGTTCAAGGCCGAGGTAGTTCAATTATTTCTCCTATATTTCCATCGGTAATTGTTGATTTTTGGAGCCATCTTTTTGGGGAAGTAGTAGGTGCATTTAATGGCCAACAAAATACCTCTAAATATTAGATAGTTACAAACATATCGAGGTTGACTTCTGCGTCTTCCTTGTTTTATTCCACGGGGCTTCTTTTCTAAATTTCATAGCCGATCTCTTACCAATCGAAATCTTTTATGGGGGTACTCCCACGGCTGAAAAATCGAACAATTAAGATGTCCTCCACATGAAATAGTCCGGTTAGCCTTCTATAACCATTCGTACTCTGAGGTTTTTGGGGTATTAATTGGGGGGAATGGCGTTTTATTTTAATGAGATAGGTGGCTATCGGGAGAGGTACTTCCTGAACTCCTCAAAATTACCTTTCTGAAAAAAGCAAAGAATACAACCAGTAATCGTTATCAAGTCGGCAGGAGATTTAAACCAATGGTAAACTGTAACAGTGGCAACTATTTCGCCGCACCGGTTAATAACAAAACCCGAGCCTCTTAAAAAAAGGGTAAAAGTCCTTTCTCCCGAAGGGTTTTAATAACTTTAAGCGCTTCTTGTTTACTTTCAAACATTCCTACCTCGACACGATACCATTTTCGTTTGAGTGAAATGTTTTTGGACTGGATAGTAATTTTTTTCCCTTTTAGATCAGCTTGGTTATTAAACTCTTTTGCTTTTTTTGAGTCAGAGAAGGTTCCCAGATGAATGCTATAATTTTTGTCGGCAACTCGTATTATTAAGGCCTCTTCGCTAAGTGTAGGTAATCGAATTATCTGATCGACGAGAACGAGGTCGCTATTTTTAACGATTGGATTATAGAATAGGATTAAATCAATCAGGGATTCGTTGAACTTCCCATAATATTGGAGAGCCAGAAGAGATAAGGTTTTTCCTTCCGTTATTTGAATCCTGCGTATCGAAGGTGCCTCAATTAAAGGAGCTTGCTTTTCCAACGATTTTTCTTGGGTTGGTTTTGGGACATCTTTAGGTATCACGGGGAGTCCTGCAGAATTCTTTTGGGTTTCTTTTTGGGGCTTAATGACTTCTAAGGGATTCCTCATTTTACCCATCTGGGTTTTGACAAACCACGGCCATCTTGGATCCGTCAGATAATCTGTAAATTCTGTGTGCCATAAAAAAACGATCGCCCCCAGTGCGAGCCCAAAAAAAATGAGTAACCCCTGTTTGACAGAAAGACGATACCTGGACTGTGAGGGAGGGGCCTTTTGAGAACTCTTTCTCCAGACCTTGGATTTTATCTCAGGCCCATCAAGGTTTCTAATTACTTTCTGGATGGTGTCCAGTTCAATTCTTTGCAACCCCTCATTAGATCCAATAAAGAGGGCATTATCGCAAACGTTGTTGATCACCCTCGGTATCCCCCTCGAATTTTCCGTGATCAATGATAAGGCTTGAGGAGAAAAAATTTCGGATGAAAACCTTCCGACAATTCTTAATCGATGCTCGATATAGTCCAATGATTCTTCCCTGGATAGAATATTTATCCGAACTTGGTGTGATGACATTCGGGTGCGATATCCCAAGGTAGTGATATTTAGTGTTTCCTCAAATTCGGTCTGCCCTACCAGAACAAGCTGGAGGGTTTGAGAAATCCACGGTTCCGAATCAAGAAAGTTTAATAAGCCTCTGAGCACATCATCAGAGAGTTTCTGGGCTTCATCAATAAAGACGGCCAATATCTCTCCCTGCTCTCTTAATTTTCTTAAATAAGCCAGGATTCTAATTTCAAAATCATTTATCCCTTCGGTCGGTGGCGATTCCCCTAATTCTAAATAAATCAACTCGATCAGTTCTTTAAAATTATAGGTTGGATGGAAAATAAGAGCGGCTTTTATATGTGTTGGGAGCCTTGTTATGATACTGTAAATTAACATTGTTTTCCCTGTTCCGACTTCCCCGGTCAGAATGATCAAACCTTTTCGTTCTGTTATCCCTTTCCATACCGTCTCAAGGGCTTCCTTGTAGCCCGAAGTCAAATACAAAAATTTGGGGTCCGGAGAAAGTTCGAAAGGTTTATCGGAAAAACCGTAGTAATTTAACTGCATGGGAGAATTTTGCATTTACTATACTTTTTAAGTTATTGGACCTTATCCCTTTATGCGCCTGACCAAAACGCCATCCCAGGTAAAAAAAGGTTATGGCCTCCGTTCTCGGAGAGACGAGCCTACGCCTCGGAGAGAAAATCTGGCCCGATATATCATCCGGGCCTCTTTTTCGCAAGAACGAATGACCTATCTTTCACAGAAGGTCCTGGATCATCTACCGACCCAAGGACAACCGGCAAGAAAAAATCTTCGATGCCCTAAGATTGGCGGCGGCCATAACCACCCATATCCCCGATCACGGGGAAACCTATTTTATCGTGGCCATTAGGCCCTTCCCAGGGGTAAACTTGGGGACCTTTCTGGCGGCGATTTTCATCTCCTTGCCGGTTTGCGGGTTCCTTCCCTTCCAGGCGGCTCTCTTCGTAACACTGAAGGTGCCAAAACCAATCAGGGTCACCTTGTTACCATTTTTTAATGCTTCTGAGATAGTCTCTAAAATGGTATTTAACGCTGTCTCCGCTTCTTTTTTCGTACCCACCACCTTGGCCAATTCCTTGATCAGATCTCCTTTATTCATAAGTTTTCCCATCCGATACGGTTTAGTCTTTTCTATGGGGCCTATTGGCGGTATTATTTACCAACTTAAGAAAATATCAAGCAAATTAATAAATAAGATCTTCCTGAAGTCGTTTAAATTGCCCAATTCGAGAAAAAGGCAGAGTACAAACGGTAATCAACCGATATAACCAACCATAAACCCCCACCTGAACCTAAAGCCCTTGAGATTCAGATAGACGACTTCATATTTTCAGTCTCCTTCCCTTTGCATTCCCACTTGTTTTCACCTTGACCTGATTTCATTTCCGATGCCAAGGAGCAGAAAAGCATCCACTATGCTCCCGTAAGGCCTGAAGGGTTTCGGTGTTAAATAAGTTGAAACAGGCCTTTCCTTGCGGTGGGAACCAGCCCTTTGACGATTAACTCGGCCAGGAGGTCACTAATACGGCAACGTTCTTACCCTTAATGCCAATATACAAATATCTTTCCGTCCATATTAAACCCTCATGCCCATCAGGGAGAGCACCAATGAAGGATGAAACGGATTCTTGACGAATCTTGAATCCTATTCCGTTCCAATTGTATGGATTAACCCTACTTTATATCCCTATTTTGAAGTCAAAAACATGCAATCAATAAATTCTAAATCATCTTTCATATAAAATAAAGTTGATAATTCAATAGGATAGATAAATAAAAAATTATTGGTACATCTTTTGCAACTACTTCAGCAAAATACAGTCATTTTTAATAATAAATAAGGTGTTTCCTGTATTGACTTTTTTAAACTGATAAATGGGCCTAATCGGTATATCGATTTCCGAGTTAAAGGTTTCTTTCTGAGTAACGGAAATAACTCTACCCGACTTGGATTGAACATGAATTGAGCGGTATTTTGGCTTCAGTCTGGGAGACTGAGCAGGTCTTTCAAATTTCTTATGAATGGGGGGATGATAAAGGGGATGATAAATCAGATATCCTTTGGGGAAATAAAAAAGTATTAAATTCGTCAAATTTTTACAATTTTTGAACCTTCAGGCTTTTTTCATAAATAAACTAATAAATTTTTAAATTCAGGCGTTTATAATTTGTCTATTTTGGGGCATAATAAATACGAACTTAAGGGATTAAAATCATATTAATACTAAAATGAGATAAACATTCGGTGATCTAAAAGCATTTTAAAAATTTTGATACAAATTGAGATTAACTGATAAGATTTCACATTTTTCTCTTGAGTTCGGGTCATAATTGACTGAAAAAAAATAGATAACTGAAAAAGGCAAACCATTCGAAAGGATGGGACGCAAAGCCACTGGCCTAAGTTTCAGATTAATGAAATACGGTTGCAGGGTTGCCAGCCGCAGCATTCCCGTGCTGTAGCTTGCGCTTGAAACAATTTTATAAGTGCGGGGGTGCTATCATGAAACACGAATTTTGTAGTCGGTCCTATCCATCCAAAAACCACGGTCACATTCTTTTTTCCATACTCTTTTCATTCCTTTTTTTTACAGTTCTCCTTGTCTTTCCTTATCATGAAGGCCATTGCGCCCAGGTCACGCTCGCCTGGGATCCCGATAACGTATCGAACTTGGCCGGGTATAAAGTCTATTACGGAACGGCATCAGGAAGCTACCATTGGAACATCGACGTGGGCAACGTGACCACCTACACGCTAAACGGCCTTACTATAGGAACTACTTATTATGCCGCTGCAACCGCTTACACTACCAGCGGACTCGAAAGTTCCTTTTCCAATCAGGTGATGTATACGGTCCCGTCTTGCACTTATGCCATATCACCTTCAAGTGCATCCTTTGCCGCTTCCGGGGGGACGGGAAGTGTGAGTATCACTACCCAACCCTACTGCAACTGGACGACATCATCGGGGGCCTCTTGGATAACGGTAAACACGGGTTCTGGTATAGGAAGCGGATCGATGACGTACTCGATCGCTCCCAACACCGGCACAGCCAATCTCGTGGCGAGCCTGACCATCGCCGGAAACGTGTTCACTATAACAGAAAATGGCGTGGCCATGCCCACAAATTATACCCTTTCAATAAGTAAAAAAGGGACGGGTAGTGGCAGCGTCTCTACAAGCCCCACGGGGACTGTCTTTTCTGCCGGAACAGTAGTCACGCTGAACGCCACGGCTGACGCCAACTCCGTCTTCGCTGGGTGGTCAGGTGGGTGTGCCGGGACGGCGTCTACCTGTCAGGTGACGATGAACTCGAATCTCAGCGTGAATGCAACTTTCAACGTCGGGGCTAAACTCATTATTACGGCAACGGCAGGCAAAAACGGTTCCATTTCTCCGCGGGGACAGGTTGCCGTCCAGCCAGGGGCTAGCCAGAAGTTCATAATTACCCCGAGTCACCGGCACAGAATTACCAATGTGCAAGTGGACGGTGTCTCTAAAGGCCCAATAACCTCCTACACCTTCTCAAATGTTACGGCCAACCACACGATCGCCGCTTCTTTTCGTTGAATTCCAATAGCCCGACCGTCTTCTCCGGATTCAAACTTCGGGAAATGGTCGGGCTATTAGGCAAAAAAACCATAACCCCCACCCAAACCTAAAGCCCTCGAACTTCAGATTGGTTTATAGGATTCCCAGTTTTCTTCCCCTTGGTTATTCATTTTCTTTTACAATTATCTTGATAAAACAAATTCTTGCGATTAGAAATTAAAGAAATCGTTATGGAAGTTTAGAACCTTAAGATAACCAATATTCCTTAATGAAATAATACGGTTTGGTGAAATATTAGTCGGTATAAAAAATGTCGGAATACGTTACAATATTAAGGTTTTAAAAAAGTTCTAATATTAGAAAATATGGTTCTTCTCCCGATCAGTTGCTGGAAAGGGGTCCAGGATTCGAGGATTCAAGGGTTCAAGTGATTGATTTTTTAAAAATAACTTTTCTTCACTGAGTATAACGGGCTTGTTATCTATCGATCTATAATGGCCAAGGCTCTTACCCCTTCTCGATTTCAAGCAAAATTCAAATAAACTTTGTTTTCCTTGCTGCCATCAAATATCGTACGCACAGTTATTCTGCTAAATGAAACCGAAGAGATTCAACCGCTTTAGCGATTTTCCCTTGAATCCTTGGATCATCGCCAACAAATTTGGAGATGATCCGAAAATTTTATTATACGAAAATCTGGTACGGATAATGTACCAAATATTGACATAAAATTAGAATTTATATATAATTTCATATAAACTCAAATCCAGCAAGGAGGTTAATTATGTGGTCCCACGATTTGAAGGACATGGTTATCATGGGAACGGTAGCCCTCTTTTTAGTATTTGGGACGATCCCGGCACAAGCCATCCCAATAGAGGTTAATTTTACAGCAGAGAATTTCACGCCTCCGCCTGTTTCTCCTTCAACCTCTCCTCCAACTGATCCAGTAATTGGAACAATTATTTACGAAGCTGAATCTATTACCGCTAACATTGACTCCCTGACTTCGATTAATCTGATTATTGACGGACACACTTATTCAATCAGCGAGATCGGATATATTTCGCCATTTTTCGAACGACAAAAAATTGGTGGTAATTTGATGGGTGTTGATTCAATGTTCTCCGGCACAGATGACTTTTCTCTTGATTGGTTCGCATCAACATTAACCCCGATGATGTTCTCTTACACATCGAGTTCGAATACGGGTTTTTGGGATTCAAACACCTTCTCCTCTTTCAGCGTTGCAGCCGTTCCCGAACCCGCCACCCTGCTCTTGTTCGGCTTTGGTCTGATTGGGTTGGTTGGTTTAAGGAGGAAGCTTAGGATATAGAAACGGGAGACCACCTCAAAATATCAAAGAGGCCGGGTCAGAAACGGCTCGGCCTTTTTTTACACATTTCAGTTCGTAATCGATAACGCAAGCACCTATCTATGATAACCATTTGTGAAGCCCCCAATCCCGAGTCAGCCTGTTTTTGTTTAACCCGACTAAATCGAAATTTTGCTGGAGCCAAGAAATTTTTCGGCCAATCAAATCGTCATCGCCGTTTTTCTATAATCTTTTTTGTCCCGGGTGATTTGATTCTTAATCCTGCTTCTATGGTCGTATAGGTTTGAACGGCATCTTCAAAGTCCGGGAATTCGGAATGCAGAGCTTGTCCTAAGTATTTTCCGGCCTGCCTAACGGATAGCGAATCAAAAAACTCGATTTGACTTTCAGGATAAAACGGGTAAATTATTCACCACCTTGTTGAAGGGGACACTCATGAACAAAACGGGCAAAAATAATTCTTTAACCGATGTGGCGGGAATCCTGGTCGGTCATTTTACGGATCTTGAAGCGGCCAGTGGGGTAACCGTTGCATTATATCCTGAGGGGGCCACGGCCGGGGTTGATGTACGGGGTTCTGCCCCGGGAACCCGGGAGACGGACCTCTTGCAGCCTTGTAACCTGGTGGAAAAGGTCCAGGCCGTTGTGCTCACCGGCGGCTCGGTCTACGGCCTGGCAAGCTGTGATGGAGTGGTAAGATGGTTGGCCGAAAGAAGGTGGGGGTTCCCCTTGGCAGAGGGCCAGGTGGCTCCGATTGTGCCGGCTGCCGCCTTGTTTGATCTTGGCCGGGGGAAGCATTTTGTCCCTCCTATCAATGCAAACTGGGGGAGAACAGCCTGCGAATCTGCTAAGGACAGCCTATTCGCTCTGGGCTCTGTCGGTGCCGGTACCGGCGCTCTTTCCGGAGGGATAAAAGGTGGTTTGGGTACGGCCAGTGAGATCCTGGATTTTGGAGTGACCGTGGCCGCTCTGGTGGCCGTTAATTCCCTTGGTTCGGTCATCGACCCGAGGGATGGCCGTCCCTGGGAGATCCGATTGGAAATGTCGGAAGAATTCGGCGAAATCGGAAAAAGATCGGTCAGGCTGCCAGATACTCCCCGACCCCACTCTGCTTCCAATACGACCATCGGGGTCATCGCCACCGATGCGATCCTCACCAAGGCCCAAGCACAGAAAGTGGCCCAGATGGCCCAGGATGGATTGGCCAGGGCTATACGACCGGCGCACACCATGTTCGACGGAGACACCATCTTCTGCCTCGCCTCCGACCAGGTGGTTCTGCCCGATACTCCCGGTTTTTTCGCCACACCCAAGGCCCAGGCCTTGAATGAACTCGGACGGGCCGCGGCCGACTGTCTGACCAGGGCTATTATTAGAGGGATCTTCGAGGCCACCAGCCTGGGGACAATGACCGCCTTTAGAGACTTGGAGTTGTTAAGAAGGCAGTAAGCAAAAAAGTTTCTAAAAGCACCCAACGCAAGGGAACAATGATTAAAGGGTTGGACGAGTATCCCGGCTAATATCCGTTGCGCTTCATCATTTCTCTGAAAATTATCAGCTTCTGAACGTCCTGCGTACCTTCGCCGAGCGATGACCCCCAGGCATCCATCGGGTATTTGTGGACCGGATGCTCGAACAATACCGACGCAGCCCCGAAGAGGTCCGCCGCCCATGTCCCGACAGCCTTTGCCAGTTCGACCGAAAGGTATTTGGCAATCGAGGCCCCGAGTCTAAAGTCCATTCCCTGATCTTTTTCCCAGCACGTTTTCCAGAGCACCAGCCGCGCAGCTTCCAGCCTGCTGTAAAAATCGGCCGCCTCGAAAGACTTTGCCTGAAAATCGATCACCTTCTGGCCGAAAATTTTACGCTTTGCCGCGTGCTCCACGCCACTTCGGAAAGCCCCGGCGGCTGTGCCCAGTGTAAGGGCGCTGATGGTGATCCGGCTGTTGGTGAAGATTTCGAGTATCTGTTGAAGCCCGCGACCCCGGCGCCCCACGACGTTTTCTTCCGAGACGAAAACGTCCTTCAACTGGATCCGCGTTAGATCGGAGGGGATCCAGACCCGCTTGTCCAGCTTTGTGCGGCTCACCCCTTTCGATGAGAGGTCGACGAGATACATTGAAAGCCGGTTATTTCTTGGAGCTTCAGGATCGGAGACAGCGGTAATGAGCGCGTACTCGCTGATATAGCCGTTCGTCACGTATGATTTTACGCCGTTAAGAACCCATCCTCCGCTTGCTTTTTCGGCTGTGGCAGTTATCGCGGCTACATCGCTTCCGGCGGTGGGTTCGGTGTTGCCAACGCACAGGAGCTTTTCTCCACGGGCCGCAGCAGGCAGCAAGGCCCGTTTCTGGTCCTCGGTCCCGAACAGAAAGAGGCCCTTTGCCCCGAGAGACACCTGAACAAGGACGGCAACGCCGACGCCCCCCGATACCACGCCCAGATGTTCCTGGAAGAGGGCCTGTTTGAGAGCGGGCTGCTCCTTGCACCAGTCACCGTCGGAATCCATGCCGAGCCAGTTGCGGGAGCCCAGTTCACGGAAAAAATCGCGGGGAATCTCGCTTGTGGCATTCCAGCTCCCCAGGTGCGGAGAGAGGTTTTCGGCCAGGAATTTTTTGTAGCTGTTGAGGTCATCGGTGTATTCGGCAGGTATTGAGAAATCCATGGCAGGCTCCTGGTTTACTGTTTTTCGAATGAGTATCCATCCGGAAACGACCCTCTTTCGGATGGAGCATTAAGCCATCAGCTTTTAGCTTTCAGCCAAACCCTCTATCATTGGGGAATTGGGCTAAATGCCGATCGCTGACTGCTGAAAGCTATCCGGAATTCTTGGATTTCCGGATGAAAACGAATAGTAGAAGCGTAGTTGTCCCAATTTGGTTGCTCAATAGGGGTACAGCAATGAAAAACGATAAAGCTACAACCGATAACAACTTTCTTTTTGATGGAGGAAGTATAAATTGAGAAAAAGTCGGAGTCAATGAGGAAATCAAGTCTAAAAAAGGGGAAGAGGACCTTCTAAAATAAAACATAGGGCGTGGAAGGGAAGATTCCCTTTGTCCCCATGCCTTCAGCCCCATTTTTCTCCTTGACCGTGTTCTGTTCTTTCCATATACTTTTACCCAAACGGGAAATTCTTATCATATCTGCTATAGTTTTTAAGGGATCGTTGAACTACTTGACAAAAGAAGATGCTGCGCCGGGTACCGAGTCTGATCCCTGGGTTGGATCTGCTGTCAATGGGCGAACATTCGGACAGCCTCGCAGGCGCGCAATGGTGCAAAGCTAAACAATATAAATTAGGAGAATAAGAATGAAGGTTGTCGCCTTTAATGGTAGTCCGAAGAAAAACGGCAATACAGCGGGATCGCTGAAAACGGTTATTTCTGAACTCGAAAAACAAGGAATTGAGACTGAACTGATACATGTGGGCAAAGAAAAAATACGAGGATGTTTATCCTGTTATTCCTGTATCAAAAACAGAAACGAAAGATGTGCGACGGAGGATGACCTGGTGAACGACTGGATTCAAAAAATGAAACAGGCTGACGGTATCCTCCTTGGCTCTCCTGTCTATTTTTCCGGAGTCGCCGGAACCATGAAATCCTTTCTTGATAGGGCATTTTTCGTCGTTTCCATGAATAAGGGTATGCTTCGTCATAAAGTGGGGGCATCCGTTGTCGCGGCAAGGCGCTCGGGGGGGCTTCCTACTATGAATTCCTTAAATCACTATATTCTCTATTCTGAAATGATCATGCCGGGTTCCAATTACTGGAATGTAGCACACGGTATGAATCCGGGGGAAATGGAACAAGACGCCGAGGGCAAACAGGTCCTGGAGGTTCTTGGCAAAAACATGGCCTGGCTTTTGAAAATCATGGAGGCAGGGAAAAAAGAAGTTCCTCCACCGGAACCAGTTGCTAAAATATCTACAAATTTCATTCGATAGAGGATTGTGTCCATAAAGGGCCGGGGGTTAATACGGCTCAGGTACGGCTGTGGGCGGTCCAACTGGCCTCGTATCCCGATCTGGTCCGTCAAGAATTGGGTATCCTGGAAAACTTATCTCTGTGCATCGGGATTGCTATGGGCTATGCCGATTCTTCCAACCCGCAGAACGCCTTCAGAAGTAGCCGCAGACTACTGGACGAGGTCGTCCGGGTTTGGGATTAGGCCGAAAGGTAGCTTAACACTGTAATCCATATTGGTAAAATCAGGAGGTCTTATGAAAGCAAAGGTTTTTCAGATCACACCGCAATCCAGGTCATTCGCCTATGACGCAGGGCTAATGGGCAAATTTGAGAAATTCCTGGAAGGGTTCGATTTCAAGAAATACATCCCGGAAAACGAGCTGGTTCCTTTGAAGATGCACCTTGGTAACAATGGGGCGTTCAAGACAGGACTATTCGTCCGCAGTTTGTCAAGAAGGTGGTCGATGCCGTTAAAAAGGTGCCGGCCAAACCCTTCGTCACCGATTCGGTAAGGGTACCCGGCTACGAATATCTGGAGATTGCCAAAGAGGCCGGATACACCCACCTGACCCTCGACGCACCGGTGATCATGGCTGACGGGATCTATGGCAGAGGCTCCATTAAAGTTCGGGCCGGCGAGACTCTGGGAGAAATGTCCGTTGCTTCGGCCCTGCACGATGCCAAGGCCATGGTCGTGCTGAGTCATGTCAAAGGCCATATTCAGGCTGTAATGGGAGGGGCCATAAAAAACATATCCATGGGCGGCATCTCTTCAGCCCCCCGGGACGGCGATTGGCACCAGGGGAGGGGAAAGATGCACTTTCTCATGGGGGAGATCATGCAATGGGATATGACAAAATGTACCCTATGCCTGGACTGCCTGAATGTCTGCCCAGTCGGGGCCATCACCTTCCCGGAGGATGTCTATACCGTGGAAAAAAACAAATGCTGGCGCTGCGGACGATGCGCCCGGGTCTGCCCGGTAGAGGCCATTACTGTCCCGGTATCTCATGAGGTGTTTATGAGGGCCGTGGCCGAGGGGGCCAACGCCGTTCTGAAGACCTTTGAACCGGGCCGGGTCCTGTACATCAATTTTCTGCTTGAAATGCAGCCCGAATGCGATTGCATGCCCCTGGCCGACCCACCCATTGCCCAGGATCAGGGAATCCTGATCTCCGATGATCCGGTGGCCATTGATACTGCCACATTAGACATTCTGAGCCGGGTAAGCCCTTTGCCGGATTCCCGTGCCTCCGATCTCGTTCTCAAGCCGGGATGGGATCTCTTTAGTCTTCTTCACAAGAAAGACGGCAGGCTGCAAATCAGCGAGGCCGAAAAACTTGGTCTTGGAACCTCTCAATACGAACTGGAGGTCGTGGGTTAGGGGGGATTTCCATCAAACAGGAGAGGGCGATTATGAGAAATCCGGCAAAATTGTTTGAGCCCTGTACGGTCATGGGGATTCATCTGCCCAATCGGTTTATTCGCTCCGCCGGACCAGGATTTTCACGGACATTCGTCGGGCTATTGCCGACCTGTGCGGGGAAGCCTTTCCGGTTTGGATAAAGATGAACGCCCTGGAGGGGATTCCAGAGGGTATAAGCCCTGAAGACGCCGAAACCTATGGCGAAATACTGAGTCATTGCGGTTACGGGGCGATTGAAGTCACGGGGGGCAGTCTGACAGGAACTTATGATTCCCGCGGGCCATTAGATAAAAAATTGTGGTTTGAAGGCTATTATGTGGAGTTGGCTTCCAGGGTCAAAACCCGTTCTGCGGTGCCGGTGGTCGCTGTCGGGGGACTGCGGGACTTGCCGATGATCGAAACCATTTTTTCCGAAGAAAAAGCCGACCTCATAGCCATGAGCCGTCCTTTTATCCACGAGCCAGACCTGATTCGTCGATGGCAGTCCGGGGATCGCCGTCCCGCTCAATGCCTGTCCTGCAATAGTTGCCTCGCTTCAGTTCACAAGGGCAAGGGTCTAATCTGTGCCCAAAGAAAGATGGATCAATGAAACAGGTTCCCTTTGATTTTTACCTTAAATTCGGTTTATGGGAACATGGGTATTCTGGGGATTCCTGAAATCGTTTAAATTACCAATCCAAAAAAATGGTAGATATAACGTAGGGAATAAGAACATCTATATTTTCTTTTTGACGAATTCCACGGGAGACGTTACTATAGAAGCCGTAATAGCGGACCATTTGCTTTCGCTGATCGGGGACATGAGAACACATGGCCGCTAACCAATCCAAGGCATCGGAGGAGAGGTTTGGGAGTGCGAAAATCCGATATTAGTTTTCATCCGAAAATACAAGATTTCCGGATAGCTTTCAGCGATCAGCGGTCAGCTTTTAGCCCAACTCCCCACTGATAAAAGGAAAAGCTGACGGCTTAACGCTCCACCCGGACGAGGGTCGTTTCCGGATGGATACGATACTATGACATCTGTAATCTTCGGAGGGTAAATAGAAAGGAGCCGGGTTATGCCGAGAAGCAAAATCGATCTTCCTTTTGACGTGGAGTACCTTTCCATTCTCGATGAGAGAGGGGAACTGGACAAGAAACTGGAACCAGAAATACCCCAAGATCTCATCCACAAACTTCACCGGGCCATGCTCCTGGGCCGAAGGTTTGACGAAAGACTCCTGAGTCTTCAGCGACAGGGCCGCATCGGAACCTTTGCACCGATCACGGGACAGGAAGCATCGCAGTTGGGGGCTGTGGGTCCCTTGCATCCTTCGGACTGGATGGTTCCTTCCTTTCGGGAGATGGCGGCCCAGATCTACCGGGGGGCCCCCATGGAATCCATTATTCTCACTTATGGAGGATACAATGAAGCGGCACTCCTTATCGAGAAGGGGCACGACCTCCCTACCGCCATTCCCGTATCCTCTCAAATTCCCCATGCGGTAGGATTAGCCTGGGGTATTAAGTACAGGAAGAAAGACGATGTGGTAATGACCTTTTTTGGGGACGGGGGAACCTCCCAGGGAGATTTTCACGAAAGCCTGAACTTCGCAACGGTTTATCAGGTGCCTGTTGTCTTCGTATGCCAGAACAACCAGTGGGCCATTTCAGTTCCCCGTTCAAGACAATCCCATTCCAAGACCCTGGCCCAGAAGGCCCTGGCCTACGACATGCCGGGCATTCAGGTGGACGGAAATGACATCCTGGCCGTCTATGCTGCGGCAAAAGAGGCCGTGGATCAGGGCCCGATCCGGGAAGGGACCTTCCCTGATCGAATGCGTCACCTACCGCATGATGATGCATACCACTGCCGATGATCCAAAACGCTATCGTAAAGAGGAAGAAGTGGAACAGTGGAAAAAACGGGACCCCATTATCCGGTTTCAGAAATATCTTAAAGACAAGGGGCTTCTTACTGACAAGAAGATTGAGGAACTGGAATCGGAAATCAAGTCTGAAATCCAGGCCGCGGTAGAACACGCCGAAGAACTCATGAAGAAATATAGCGACCCCCTCCATATGTTCGAGCATGCCTACGCGGAGATGCCGCCTTATCTGAAAGAGCAAAGAGGGCAGCTTAAAAAGGAATTGGCTGAGCGGCCTGGGAAGGAGGAAGACCATGACTAAGATGACGATGGTCCAGTCTCTGAACCTGGCCCTTCGCCAGGAGATGGAAAAGGATGACAGGGTCATTGTTCTGGGCGAAGATGTGGGCCTTGACGGGGGCGTTTTCCGGGTCACGGACGGTCTCATCGATGCCTTTGGTGAGAGCAGATCCATGGATACCCCCCTGGCAGAGTCCTGTATTGTAGGCATGGCCATCGGCATGGCCATTTACGGCCTCAAGCCCGTATGTGAAATCCAGTTCTCGGGATTCTCCTACCTGAATTTTCATCAAATCGAGTGCCATGCGTCGCGCATGAGGTGGAGGTCTCAGGGGAAATTCACGGTGCCCATGGTGCTCCGAACGCCTTACGGAGGCGGGGTGCGGGCCCTGGAGCACCACTCGGAAAGCAGGGAGGCGTTCTATGCCCATATCCCGGGGCTGAAAATGGTGATCCCTTCCGGCCCACGCAATGCCAGGGCACTGCTGGTCAGCGCCATTCGAGACCCGGATCCGGTTATCTTTTTCGAACCCACGGCCGTGTATCGTGCCTTCAGGGAGGAAGTCCCGGAAGAGGAGGAGACGATACCTCTGGGCAGTCCTCAGGTTATACAGGAGGGTAGTGATTTAACCCTGATTTCCTACGGGGCCATGATGCGACCGACTCTGGAGGCAGCCTCCACACTTAAGGAAAAGGACGGGGTAAAGCCTGAGATCATAGATCTCTTCACACTCTCTCCCCTCGATGATTCACCCATTATTGAATCAGTGAAGAAAACAGGGAGGGCCGTGGTGGTGCACGAGGCGCCCCGGAGTTTTGGCCCGGCAGCGGAAGTCATAGCCCGCCTGGTGGAAAAGGCCTTTTTCCATTTGGAGGCTCCTGTAGCCCGGGTGACCGGGTTTGACGTGGTCATCCCCCTTTTCAGCAGGGAAAAAGAGTATCTACCGGGCCCTGAGCGCATCCTGCGGGCCGCGAGGGAAGTACTAAACACATGAGGGGAGGAAGGAATCATGATCAAGGCGTTTAAGGTGCCCGATCTGGGAGAGGGGATACATGAGGTTGAAATTCTATCCGTCCCGGTTTCCGTGGGAGACAACGTCAAGGAAGGGGATACTATTCTGGAGTTGGAAACGGATAAGGCCGCTGTTGAGATCCCTTCCCCCTACACGGGGGTGGTGGAGGAAATCCTGGTTGCCGCAGGGCAAACGGTGAAAGTGGGAGATGTCATGATGACCTTCCGGACTGAAGGGGCTGCCCCTGTTGAGGGGAGAAAGGCTGAGGGTCTCCCCACGGAGGAGAGGGGCGAGAAAGTTGCCGAGAGAAGGCCTCCTGAAGAAAAACCTCCCGAACCATCCCAGCCGAAGAGGGAAGGGCCGGTACCGGCATCCCCGGCAACCCGTCGCCTTGCCCGGGAACTGGGTGTGGATCTTACGCAGGTGACGCCCACGGGCCCCGCCGGTCAGGTCACTTCCGAAGATGTGCGGGCCTTTGCCGAAGGAAAAGGAAAGAAAAAACCGGAGGAACGGCCCGAAGAGGTTCGTGAGGAAGTAAGGCCGTTGGTCGTTACGGTGCCCAAGCTTCCCGATTTCTCCAGATGGGGCCCTGTGGAACGGGTGGCTCTTCGCTCTGTCCGAAAAGCCACGGCCAGACAGATGGCCCTCACCTGGTCCCAGATCCCCCACGTGAGCAATCACGATATGGCGGATATAACCGAACTCGAGGCCTTCCGGAAAAGGCACAAGGGGGAGATTGAGGCCAAGGGGGGTAAGCTGACTCACACGGTATTTGCACTGAAGGCGGCGGCAACGGCCCTGAAGGCCTTCCCCAGGTTTAATGCGAGCCTGGACACCGAGGCGGGCGAAATCATCCTAAAACATTACTACCACGTGGGAATTGCGGTAGCCACTGAGGATGGTCTGATTGTGCCGGTCATACGGGACGTAGACCGAAAGAGCATCCTGGATCTGAGCATTGAGCTAAAAGACCTGGCTGAGAGGACCCGGCAGAGAAAGGTGAGCCTGGAAGAGCTGCATGGAGGGACTTTTACGATCACCAACGTGGGTCCAATGGGGGGCGGCCAGTTTGTTCCCGTCATCAATTATCCCCAGGTAGCGATCCTGGGCATGGGTGCCGCGGCCATGCAGCCGAAGGTCGTGAAGAGTGAGGGAGGGGCCTTTGAGATCGTGCCCCGTCTGATGATGCCCCTGGTTCTCTGCATTGACCACAGGGTTCTGGATGGGGCGGACGCGGTGCCTTTCATGAGGATGATTGTCGAGGCCCTTGAGGATCCTGACGCACTTTTCATGATGATGACCTAAGGGGACCTGTCAGACTACACGCTTATTCGGGAGGCTGATGGAAAATGCCCGGATGGAAGGCTCCCGAAGCCCCGAAGAACGAAGTGTACCTATGAAATACGCTGCAGTAATGAGGGACGAGGATAACGCGGCAGATGGGCGTTTTCCATCAGCCTCATATACTGAAGGAGAAGCCTTATGGTTGTGGGGGAGTTGACTCAGGAGGCCCAGGTCCTGGTTATCGGGAGCGGCCCCGGGGGTTATGCCGCTGCCTTTCGCGCAGCAGACCTCGGACTTGAGGTGACTATGGTGGATGTAGCACCGAAGCCGGGCGGGGAATGCCTCTATCGGGGGTGCATTCCTTCGAAAACGTTGCTTTCCCTTGCGGAGCTTATCCACGATGCCGACAGGGCTGATTCCATGGGTCTCACCTTCGGTAAACCAAAGATGGATCTAAACAGGCTACGGGCCTGGAAGGACGAAGTTGTTGAGAAATTGGCCGAAGGGCTGGTGACCCTGAGCAAAAAGCGGGGTGTACAGCTTATTCAGGGGCGAGCCGAGTTCGAAAGCTCCGATATGGTTCGCCTGCACGATTCGGAAATCAGTCATATCCGATTCCGCCATGCCATCCTGGCCACAGGTTCCGCTTCTGCGCCCTGGCCCGGTGTCACCATGCGAAAGGGTGGTCGCATAATGGACTCCACAGGTGCGCTGGAACTTGCCGATGTCCCGAAGAGCCTGCTCATTGTGGGTGGAGGCTATATCGCGCTGGAGTTGGGAATGGTTTATGCCTCCCTGGGAAGCCGGGTGACCGTCACGGTGAGGAGCGACAGAGTCCTTCGGGGGTCAGACGAAGACCTGGTATACCCCCTGATGGGACGTCTCAAGGATGTATTTGAGGCCATACACTTTCATACGGTCCCTTCCACGATGGAAGAGGACGAAAAGGGGGTGGAAGTGACCTGGGAAGGCGTTACAAAGGATGTGCCCACCCGGTTCGATCGTGTCCTCGTGGCCATCGGCCGGAGGCCCAATACCGATTCCATCGGTCTCGAGAAGACAAAGGTGAAGGTAAACAAGCAGGGGTACGTGGAGGTAGACGCGCGGCAACGCACGGCCGACAGCCGCATCTTCGCTGTTGGGGATGTGGTCGGCGGTCCCTTACTGGCCCACAAGGCCTTCAGGGAAGGGAAGGTGGCCGCCGAGGTCATTGCCGGCCAGCCATCGGCCTTTGATGTTCGCGCCATGCCCGCAGTCGTTTACACAGATCCTCAGATTGCCTGGGCAGGGTTGACGGAGGACGAGGCAAAGGCCCAGGGCCGTCCTGTCAGAGTGGAGCGTTACCCCTGGAAGTTTTCCAGTCGTGCCACAACCATGGGTATAGCCGAAGGGCTTACCAAAATGCTCGTTGACCCTGAAACCAACAGGGTGCTTGGATTCGGGGTCGTGGGTCGTCATGCCGAAGGGCTTATCTCCGAAGGGGTTCTGGCAGTGGAAATGGGGGCCCTGGCCGAAGACGTTGGTCTGAGTATCCATCCCCATCCCACCCTGGCGGAGACCGTAGGCGAGGTGGCGGAGATCTTCCTCGGAAGCGTCACCCACCTCCTACCGAAACAACCTCCAAAATAAATTTAGCTCTACCTTTTTTACACATTTCAAATGGGAGAGGTCTTTCCGCGGCCTCTCTTACATCGGCATAAGGCCGCACTTATTGGTGGTGCTCGACGGATAACTTTTTCGGATCTGGAGGGGCAAGCCTTCCATCCGGCATAAGAAAAATGAGGGGGATCGAAAATAAAAGTCCCAGGCCAAAAGCTATAAAGGTAACCCTAAAGCCCTTGGCCGGAGTGGAACTCAAATGGAGAATAATCGTGATTAATGAAATTCCCAAAGCTCCTCCAACGGACCGGAACATTCCACGAAGCCCCGTAATAGTCGCCACTTTTTCGGGCATTAATTCAATGCAGGCATTATTGGAGGCCGGAAGGGCGATTCCTATACCTATTCCGGTAACCGTGATCAGAATTGCCAGGATTCCAACAATTCCCAGATGAATCCCCATTATCTGGAATAATTGAACTCCTGGTCCACCCAGGAGTATCGTGGAAAAAGAGATAATGATCAACCCCGACAACATGGGCCATCGGTATCCCCACCGCCTGAGCAGAAAGCTGGTGATGGCTGAGACGGGAATGACTGCGAGAGAGCGAGGTGTCAATATCATCCCGCTCACCAAAGTGGATAATTTATACACTGAGGTGGCGTAGAGGGGAATAACGGCAAAAATTCCCATGATTCCGGCCCCGATAAACAAGTTATAGAGGTTTGCTGCCAGAAAAGGCTTTGATTTCAATAACTCAATATCAAGGACCGGGTAGGACTCATTCATTTCTTGACGGAAAAATAAGTAAAGGGAAAAACAAAAGCAGGTTAAAAAGACGACTGCCAGAAGAATAGAAGACGCAGAGAAGCTTTGGGCGATTCGATTCAAGCCAAGCATTAGGGATAGGATCGCCCCAAAAAAAAGGGAAGCTCCCCTAAAGTCTACATGGGGGAGATGAGAATTTTTAGATTTTTCAAGTAAAACCGCAATCATCGCTATGAGAACAATACCAATTGGTAAATTGATATAAAACACATACCTCCAGGAGTATCGACTCACCAACCAACTCCCTAAATTCGGACCTATGATTCCCCCGATGGGGAAAATGCTTGTAAAAAGGCCAATGGCCCTCTCCCGCTGTTCTGGAAATTGATCACTAACAATGCCTGCCGCCGTCGGAAGAAAACTCGCCCCCCCGATTCCTTGAAGAAACCTGAAGGCTACCAGGCTGTAGATGTTGGAAGCGAGACCGCAGGCCAGAGAACTGGCTGTAAAAAAGATTAGGGAAATAAGAAAAATCTTTTTTCGACCAAAGCTATCGCTCAGGTTGCCCATCAAGGGCATGACGCTGGTAATGGCAATCAGATAAATTGAGATCGTCCACCCCGCCCAGAGGACATTAGTGTCCAGGTCTCTGATTAAGTGAGGAAAGGCCACTGCAACCACCGTACTATCGATGGAATACATAAGAAGAGTTAAACCGGCTGAAATAAAAATAAGGTAACGGCGCATATAGAAGATTCTTTACATTTAAATTGATTGGGGAACCATAACGATAATATTAGAAGATTAGATGAAAAATTGAAATAATAATAGGGCCGAATAAAGATTCATAATTTATCGATTTTCTCATGTGAAAGTATGGAGTACCTTTATCAGACGATGAATACCGGGAAGCCTTTCTCTATCTCCTCGATGAAATCGATACCGTCATGTCATGTTCTGATAATAAAAAGTCCTGGTTTCCCATTGACGAGGAAAAATTAGAGCAGGCCTTAAGAGTCTATCGGCGATGGCAACCGGATCCGGACAAGAACCCCATCCTTAACTTTCCCCGGCCAAAGCTTGGACAGATCCCTAAAATCCCGGCCCGTGGTCATCCCCATTCTCATTCGGCATTATGTCCTGCTCCAGAGGAATCTGATCTATACCGGGGTAACCAGTGGAAAAAGCAGGTAGTTCTGGTCGGAACAAAAAAAAGCCTTGGCCATTGCCATCAAAAACAACAAGATAGAGAAGAGATATACCCTCTTGTAGCAAAGATTAGTGGCAAGGTAGAAGGTAGATTGATGATCAGGGATGTACCGATGCGGGACCGAAAACAAAGAGTAGGGATCTCTGACCGCGAGGCCTTTCTTCCGGAAGCCTTATTTCAAAAAGTTTGAAGATGATGTATACTATCACATTAAGGATTAAGGCGGATAAATATATTTATTAAAAGATGAACAAGGGTCTAAAGGAATTGTAATTTTAAATATGTGAAAAGGAAGGTAAGTAGTCATGCTTGGTCTGGATCAGGATCTATTAGTTGTTTTGATCATCGCCGCATTTGTCTTTGGGGCCAAAAAATTGCCTGAAATCGGTAAAGGTTTGGGGAAAGGAATCCAGGAATTTAAAAAAGGTTTATCAGGGCAAGAAGAAGAGCCACCACCTAAATCCAAAGAAATTGAAAAAGATACGACTGATAAAAAGGAATAGGATAGGCATTGATCTGGATCTAAACCCTACGATTACCGAAAAGGCTTAGGCCAGGAGGACAATTCCTGTCTACATCAGACGAATTAGACAAAATCCGCAAGGCATCAGAACATCTATACGATGCCTTGTACCCCATGCTCAACAATGACTCCTGCCTGATGGATTGCATCTGGTTGCACAGTGCAGCCGTGACGATGATGCAACGAGTCTGTATTGTGTCCCCAAATTTACGGAAGCGGTAACTTGGAAAGAGGTGATTCATATATGGTCAGAGAAATTCGGGATGATAGCTTTAAAAAAGAAGTGATAGGAAACGAGGGAACTGTCATTCTGTTGGTCTATGCCCCCTGGTGCGGGGACTGCCAGCGGATCCTGCCTGTTTTTGATTATATTTCCTGTTTATCCGAGTACAAGCAGGTCTGTTTCCTGCAGATGGATGTTGATAAAAATCCGGAAACCAAGAAGAGTCTGAAGGTGGAACATTACCCGACCCTATGTCTGTTCAAGGACGGTCAAAAGGCGGCCGAGCAGGTGGCTGAAGTGCCGGCTGAGGAACAAAAGGCGATTATTAAATTGCTGCTGGGGCAGACCTCTACCCAAACCTAAAGCCCTTGAGCTTCAAATCGAAGTCTCTTTGATCGCTTTTTAATGCCGAGACGGGTTCTCTATGGAACTGCCGATGTGTCTGGTTTAATAAATGCAATGTTTCAACAGGTGCATTTTAATAAAATTAAAGGAGAAATTGGATGATAAAAACAGTAGAACAGTATCTTGAAAGTTTAAATGACGGACGGGAAGTCTGGTGCCTGGGAGAAAGGGTAACCGATGTCCGGACCCACCCGACGGTGAGCACCATCATCAGAACGGCGAGCATGGACTATGTCCTGCCAAATCATCCGGATTATCGGGACCTCTTTGTGACCCAGGACGAGGACGGAGAAGATATTAATTTTTTGCTTACCTCTCCGAAAACGCCGGAAGACCTTCTTCGAAGGCGGGAATGCTATACGGTCGGAATCCGATCCGGCGGTGGCGTGATTGTGCATTGCATGGGCGCCGATGCCCTGGCCGCCTTTTCAGTCGCCGCCCAGGTCATGGACAACAAGCTGGGGACCGGATATATGGAGCGCGTCGAGCAGTACCGCAAGCATCTGCAAAAGAATGACCTGGCCATCACCGGCGCCATTACGGATGTAAAGGGGGACAGAAGCCTTCATCCCTCAAAGCAGAAACAGCACCAGGACTTTTACCTGAAGATCGTGGATCAGCAGAAGGACGGCATCGTGGTTCGGGGCGCCAAAGTGCATATCAGTGCCTCTCCCTGCGCCAATGAGCTGCTCTGCCTGCCCTGCCGAACTCATGGCGAAGCGGACAAGGACTATGCCCTTGCCTTTGCCGTACCCGTCAATACGCCCGGGGTCAAGCTTTTGGGTGTAGAGCCGAATGTTCGGCTCTACGGTGAGGAATGTGAATTCGATTATCCCATATCGAACCACATGCAGCCGTCAGAATCTTTGATCATCTTCGACGACGTCTTTGTGCCGTGGGAACGGGTCTTCATGTGCGGCGAGTGGCAGTACTCCCAAGTCCTGGCCTATGCCTTCGCCAGTTATCACCGCCTCTTCGGCACCTGCAAGATGACGGGAACCCTCGAAATCATGACCGGGGCAGCCAGTCTGATCGCCGAATATAACGGCGTCCAGAATGTCCCGCATGTCCGGAAAAAGCTGGCCTGGATGGCCTATATTACCGAAACGGTGCAAATGTTGGGCAAGCAGGCCTGTCTCGATCCGGTTACCGAATTCGGAATGGATGTGATGATGCCCAACCGGATGGCCATCAATGCCTCGAAGTTCACCTATGCCAGCAATTTTCACCAGATGTGCCAGCACATGCAGGATATCGGCGGTGGATTGACCACCACGGTGCCGGCCTTCCGGGATTGGAAAAATCCCGCCATACAGCCCTACATCGAAAAATATCTGGCGGCAAAAGACGGTGTGTCAACGGAGGACCGGATTCGCATATTGCGGCTCATCAAGGACATAACCGGGAATCACTAGCAGGTCGACACCATTCACGGCGAAGGATCCATGGCCGCTCAGGAGATGTTTCTCTATACCAGCGCCAACTGGAAAAAGCTCCAATCGGCGGCGAAACGGGCGGCCCGTGTCGACGGGTGGCAGGACGATCCCATTTATGGAAAACTGCCGCTGCAGAAGGATTTCGTAAAAATGCCCGCCGTTGATGAATCCTATGAAAGCATCGCCTTGACGGCCAAGAAATAACACCGCACAATGCCCGGGGAAAATTCCCCCGGGCATTGGGACATTCAAGCCCAACGGTAACATTAAACGTATACGCCCACCTGATGAAACCTACCAATCAGGAGGCCGTTCTCGGGCTGGAAAGCACCATTTTTGATGATGGTAGCAAAATGGCAGCAGAGGCCGAAATGACATAAAAAAAGGAGTTAACTTTTTTAGCTAACTCCTTGATTTATCATGGTGGGCGATGAGAGATTTGAACTCTCGACTTCCACCGTGTGAGGATGGCACTCTAACCGCTGAGTTAATCGCCCGAAGGTTGTAATCTTCTTTTTAGCTAAATTCGGAGATTATTTCAAGGGGAAAATAGAATAAAAATTTAACCTTTATCAATCGTCTTGAACTTTTGTCTCCCTTTTCTCACCTCCTTTTTGAGGAGCACCTTTCGTTTAGGCTTGCCTTCCCCCCTCAGACCTCTCAGGGCAAATTCGCACAAAAAGTCAATAATGTCATCGGTGGATAATCGACCTTCCGGAGAAAACCAGATGTTAACCCGCATAATCATCGAAGCGATACCGTAAGCGGCCAGCTTTTCATCAATCTCCTGAAAATCACCGGAATTTATGCCCCGTCTGATTATTTTACAAAGGATTCGATCATAAGTATCCCGCAAAGCCACAAATTTTCGTCCTCTGGGCGAAGGACAGGCAGTCTAAGCCGATGTCGAAAATTAATTTAGAGGTTTTTTTGCGGCGCAAGGCATAGCCGGCATGCTGGGTAATAAAAAATCGGAGTTGTTCCGTCGGAGTGGTGGACTCGTCGTCTTCCAGATGTTTGATGGAGGCAAGAATGGCCTCGACCTGAGACCGAAGGATCTCGTAGAGAATGGCTTCTTTTTGAGGAAAAAAATTGTAGATATTGGCCGGTTGGCAACCATAGGCCTGGGCGATATCTTTCATGGTCGTGCTATGGTATCCCTTTTTCCAGAAGATCATGGCGGCCTCATTGAGGACCCTCTCCCTCTGAAGATTACCCTCTTTGGTCCTGCCTCTATGCATAAGTTTATCTCCCTTTGGAAACTTTTTCGATCCTGAGAAATCAGGTTGGGTTATTTTTTTTCAAAATGAAACGCTCCCTTGTTCGGAGATACGGTGAATATTAAATACGAAACAGACTGATAATATTAACTATTTTAATTAATGGCCATTAATTAACTTAAATAGTTGTCTCCTTGAATATGCATTTTTTTCTTGACATCGTAAAGATATTTTTCATAAATAGGGAGTCTTTTTTGACAAGGTTAGAAAAAATTTAACCGAAAATTTTTTTATAGGTATCATTAAATCCCCTTCTCACTTTTTGGGAAGGAAAAAAAGAGGAGGAAAAGATGAACTACTTAAAAGGGGTTTTGGGAGTTTTTGTACTGGTCCTGATGATCTTTGTCGGGGTCAATGGATGGACGGCGGAAAAAACCGTGGTCATCGGCTATACCGCGCCGCTCAGCGGGCCGGGCGCCGATTACGGGCGGGATTGTGTCAACGGCGTGGACATGGCCGTCAATGAAATCAATAAGGCCGGGGGCATCACGGTTAAAGGGCAGAAAGTTCTTTTCAAGCTGGAAAAATTAGACGACCGGATCGATCCCACCCAGGCGGTCAATAACGCCCGCCGGTTCCGCGACCAATACAAGGCCCCGGCCATATATAATCCGGTTACCAATACCCTCTTACCCATGATGCAGATCAACCAGGAAAAGGGCAACGAGTTTTTGATGATGGCCTATACCAGCACCCCCAAGGTGACGGCCATGAAGAATAAGCTGGTGGTGGCCATTCCCCCCAATTTCGAAGTGTATGTCCAGGCCTTTTCCGACATCGCCTGGGGACAGGGATCGCGCAAGGCCGCCATGGTCGTGACCCTGGGGGCTTACGGCGACCTATGGCGTCAAGCCTTTAAGACCTACTGGGAAAAGAAGGGCGGGACCATCACCGCCGATAAACCGGCCAATTATTATACGGAGACCGATTTTTCCGCCCCGTTGACGGCCGCCCTGGCCACCAAGCCCGATGTGCTCCTGATCGGCGGTCCTTCGGCAACTACGGCCCTGGTGATCGAGCAGGCCCGGGGGCTGGGCTACAAGGGCGGTTTTATCCTCATCGACCAGGCCAAGATGGATTTTATCGCCAACATCCTCAAGAGCACCAAGTTGATGGAAAACGTCATCGGCGTAGCGGCCGTGGCCAACCTACCCTCACCGGCGGCCACTGCCTTTGACAAAAAATATACCGAGATCTACAAAACAATGAATACCTGGGAGGCGGCCCTCAATTACACGGCCACGTTCGCCCTGGCCAGGGCCATGGTGGCTGCCGGAACCACGGAAGACGCCCCGGCTATTCGGGCGGCCTTTCCCAAGGCCTTTCCCCTTCTGGGAGATAAATTCCCGATCGAGATGTTTGGTATCTCCGATGCGGGCCGGATCCATCTGGAAGCCTCCGTGCAGATGATCAAGAATGGCAAGTACACCAACCCCGATCTGTATGTCTGGTGGTTAAAGAGCGAAAAAGAGTTGGATAGCGTGAAAAAAATATCCAAGATCACGTTACCGCTTAAATTCATGAAGGCCGTGGAGTAATAATAAAATAATAATCTCAAAAATTTGTCATGGACTGAGCAATTCCTGCTTCGGAAGTAGGGGCGGGTTTAAAACCCGCCCCTACATTCCTCTCAAAGATGGATCGAAAGACATTCTAAAAGTCTATCCCTGATCGAGGTCATTTTTTGCCTGTAAAAGGTTAAGAATTTAGTTATGGGACTTTTTTTACAACAGGTTTTTAACGGGATTATGCTCGGGAGTACCTACGCCATTGTGGCCTTGGGGCTTACGCTGGTTTTTGGTATCCTGAACATCCCCAATTTTGCCCATGGGCATCTTTATATGCTCGGGGCCTACATCAGTTTTACCCTGATCACCCTTCTCGGTTTCGGTTACTGGGCGGCGCTGATTGTTTCCACCATAGGCCTGGGGTTGGTGGGGGTTGTGATGGAGCGGGTGGTTTACCGTCCTTTAAGGGACCAGCCGCACATCAACTCCTTTATATCGGCCATCGGGGCCCTGATGATCCTGGAAAACGGCGTTATGGCCATCTGGGGACCAGAGGGACAACGGATCCCCAATCCTTATCCGAATCCCATTGAATTGTTCGGGATTACCATGACCTTGCAGCGCCTGCTCCTGATTCTCATCACCCTGGTCTTAATCGCCTTACTGCAACTGTTTCTCAAAAAAACCACCCTGGGAAGCACCATTGAGGCCGTGGCCCAGGACCGGGAAGGGGCCATGCTGGTAGGGATCAGCGTCAACCGGGTCTCTTCCCTGACCTTTGCCATTTCCACGGCCACCGCGGCTACGGCCGCCAGCCTGGTGGCCCCGATCTTTATCATTTCCCCGAGTATGGGCGCCTTGTTGGGGATGAAGGCCTTTATCATTTGCATCCTGGGCGGTTTGGGAAGCGTTCCCGGGGCCATCTTTGGCGGTCTGATGCTCGGAATGATTGAAGCCCTGGGGGGCGGGTATATTTCTGCGGCTTACAAGGATGTCTATGCCTTCGGGGCCTTGATCCTGATCCTGGCCGTCAAACCCACCGGCCTGTTCGGCCGGAAGGAAGGGTGAGCGCGGCCATGAAATTCATCAAAGAAAAATGGTTCTATCTGCTCTTGTTGGCCTTGGCTTTGATCGTTCCCTTGATCATCCCCAACCGCTACACCTTCCAGATCATTATCATGAGTTGCCTCTATGCCATAGGCACTCTCAGTATGAACCTTATTCTGGGCTATACCGGACAGGCTTCTCTGGCCCATGCCGGTTTTTTTGGCATCGGCGCTTACGGCGTGGCCCTGCTGACCCAGGCCGGGATGTCTTTCTGGCTGGCCTTACCCTTGTCGGCTCTTTTGGCCGCAGCGATCGGGTTTTTTGATCGGTTTGCCGACTCTGCGGACCCGGGGCTCTTATTTCGCCATTTCCACCTTGTGCATGGGGGTGATCATTGAGATTGTGGCCGGCAACTGGGACAGCCTTACCGGCGGGACCACCGGCGTGGTGGGTATTCCCCAACCGACCCCCATCGGCCCCCTTCATTTTGAAACCCAGACCTCCCAATATTACCTGGTCCTGGCCTTTCTGCTTCTTACCCTGTTTGTCATGCACCGACTGGTCTTTTCGCTAAAGGGATTAAGCTTTATGGCCGTCCGAAATAACGAGGTCCTGGCCGAGGCCGTGGGCATCAATACCTTTTCGACTAAAATCCTTTCTTTTGTCATCGCCAATTTTTTTGCCGGCCTGGCCGGTGGGATTTATGCCGCTTTGATGGGCAGTATCAGCCCCAGTTCGGCCTCCATACTCATCACCTTTAATTTGCTGGTCTATCTGCTTTTGGGCGGTGTGGCCACTCTGGCCGGACCCATTATCGGGGCCTTTGCCATTCCCATATTGATGGAGTATTTACAGGCCCTCCAGGAATACAGCATGATCATTTTCGGCATCTTGCTGATCGTGGTGATTATCTATTTCCCCAGGGGTTTGATGGGCGGAGTGACAACCTTGCGCAACCGGATGACCGGGCTTAAAAAAGGCTGAGGTTAGGAGGACAGGTGGGACAGGTATTATTAAAGACGGAAAATCTGATTAAACAATTTGAGGGCCTGGTGGCGGTCAATCGGGTCACTTTTGAAATTCAGGAAGGGGAGATCCTGACCATTATCGGTCCCAATGGGGCCGGAAAATCCGTTCTGTTCGGCCTGATCAGCGGCCTGCTGCGGCCCACCTCAGGACGCATCTATTGGCAAGGAAAAGAAATTACCGGCTCAAAACCGCACCGGATCGCCGAAAAAGGGATTTCCCGCACCTTCCAGACCACGGCCCTTTTTGACCAGTTGCGGGTCGTGGATAATTTGGCCATCGGCCATAAAATGCGCACCAGGGGAGGTTTGTGGAGCACCCTTTTGCATACGCCCCGCTGGAAAGAAGATACGGAAAAAACCCAGGCCAAGGTCGTGGAAATTCTGAACTTCATCGGCCTGGAGTCCAAGGCCCTTGACCTGGTCTCCACCCTTTCCCAGGTGGAACAAAAATATTTGTCCATCGGGGTGGCCCTGGCCGGCGACCCGAAGACTCCTCCTCCTTGATGAACCCACCGGAGGTCTGATTCAAGAAGATACGGACAAGATTACCCGCTTGATCAAGAAAATCTATCAAGCCGGGATAACCGTCTGCCTTATCGAACACAAGATGCGCATGATTATGGATTTGGCCCACCGGATCGTGGTCGTCAATTACGGCGCCAAGATAGCCGAAGGGACCCCCAAAGAAATCAGCACCAATCCCTTGGTTATCGAGGCCTATTTGGGGAAGGAACAAATTGCTTAAACTCACCAACATATCCACCGTCATCGGCGGATTTCGGGTCATCCACGACATTTCATTAGAAATCGAAAAAGGGGACTTTGTGGCCCTTTTGGGGGGCAATGGGGCCGGCAAAAGTTCGTTGTTCCGGACTATCTCCGGGGTGGTCAACCCTTCTCAGGGAACCATAGAATTCAAAGGAAAAAGGACGGACCGTCTCCCGGCCAACAAGATGGTGGCCATGGGACTCTCCCTCTGTCCGGAAGGGCGTCATCTTTTCCCTCAACTCCCGGTTTACAAGAATTTGATGTTAGGGGCCTACCACCGGAAAAGAGATGTCAAAGGAATTCAGCGGACCTTGGACCAGGTGTATGAATTGTTTCCCATCTTGAAAGAAAGACGAAAGCAAATGGCCGGCACCTTCAGCGGAGGCGAACAGCAGATGCTGGCCATCGGCCGGGCCATGATGTCCAACCCGGAACTGTTATTGCTGGATGAGCCTTCCATCGGCCTGGCCCCCTTAGTCGTCCGGGCTATCGCCGAAGTCATAAAAACCATCAATGAGATGGGGACCACGGTCTTTTTATCCGAACAAAATGCCAACATGGCCCTGATGATCACCCGCCGGGGCTATGTGCTCGAAACCGGACGCCTGGTGCTGGAAGGGTTGAGCCGGGACCTGCTCAATGATGAAAAGGTGAAGAAGGCCTATCTGGGGATGTAAAAATCAGGCAAGAGGCGCAAGGTAAAAGGTAAAAGGAATAAGAAAAAAACCTAACCTATGGCCTCTGGCCGGTTGCCTGTAGGCCGATAGTTTTTAAGGCCTGAATTTCCTTGGCTGACAGGGGACGCAACTCACCCGGCGCCAGCCGACCGAGGGATAAGGGCCCCATGGCGACCCGCTTGATGGTCAGCACCGGATGACCGACTGGCGGCCAACATGTCTTTTACCTGATGCTTTTCCCCTTCCCGGATGGTGATCAACAACCAGGACCGATCCGCCCCTACCTTAATCTTCTCCCAATCCGCCGAATGTTTTTTCCCGCTGGGCAGCTTGATGCCGGTTTGAAGGCGCCGCAGGGCCTCATCCGAAGGAATTCCCCGGACCTTAATCCGATAAGACTTGGGAACCTGAAATTTGGGATGTTGGAGGGATTGGGCCAACTCTCCGTCGTTGGTCAGAAGCATCAAACCTTCGGCATCCCAATCCAACCGGCCCACGGGAAAGACCCGCTCCTGGATCCGGGCCTGAGATAAGAAGTCCTGCAGGGTGGGACGGCCTTGGGGGTCACTCAGGGTGGAAAGGACCCCCTGGGGTTTATAAAAAAGGTAATAGACCTGGGATTCATAAAGAGGGATCAACTGGCCGTCCACTTCGATTCTTTGGACGCCGGGGTTGATTTTCAGGCCGAGCTCGGTGACGGTCCGCCCGTCGACAGAGACCCGTCCGGCGCGAATCCATTCTTCGGCCTGGCGGCGGGAGGTCAGACCCGCCTGGGCCAGGACCTTTTGCAGACGCCGGGCAGGTTCAGTCGGTTTCGCTTTCATCTGAATCGTCACTCAATGACTTGATTTCTTCCAGAGAAGGTAAGGAGGATAAATCTTTCAATTCAAACAACTCCAAAAAACGTTGGGTGGTCCCATAGAGAATGGGACGGCCGGGAATTTCCTTCCGCCCCAAAATACGGATCAAGTTTTTTTCAACCAGGGTCCGGACGATCCCATCGACTTCGACACCGCGCAGCCGTTCCATATCTCCGCGGGTGATCGGTTGTTTATAGGCAATGATGGCCAGGGTTTCCAGGGCGGCTTTACTAAGCCGCGTCGGGCTGATCTTCTTCAGCCTTTTAATCCATTCGCTGTACCGGGGCTTGGTGCGAAATTGAAAACCATCGGCCACCTCCTGGATATAGAGGCCACGGTCCGGCGATTCATAATCTCTCAGCAATTGAACCAAGGCCGTTTCTATTTCTTTCTTGGGATAGCCGTCACCGATGACTTCCAGGATCTTTTTAAGACCCAGGGGAGACGGAGAGACAAAGATCAGGGCTTCAAGCAGGGATTTGAGTTCGTTCATAGTGGACCGTTAAGAAACCGTTGCCGGGGGAAGAAAATCATAAATTAGGATATTCCCTTCATGTATTTCCTGATAGATGATAATTTTTTGTTGACGGGCCAATTCCAGCAGGGCCAGGAAGACCACGATGATTTCACCCCGGGTAAAATGGTCGGGTAATAACTCATCCAAGATGATCCGCCCCATTTGTTTTAGTTTGGCCAATATTTCTTCCATCTTGTTTTCAATGGGAATCAAGGGGCCGGGTAAATTGACAAAGGGCTCCTCTTTCCTCTCGATAAGCATTTTTCGGACGGCGGCCATCAATTCAAAAAGACCTACCCGAAGCATCCCCTCTTCTTTCCCTTCCATTTCTTTGGCCAGGAAATCGCGGGTAAAGACATCCCGATACAAAATCGGACGTTGACTGAGTTGTTCGGCCGCCTCCTTAAGCTGCAAATATTCCATCAAGGGCCGGGTCAATTCCAGGCGAGGATCTTCGTCTTCCTCATCTTCCGGGGGTCGGGGCAGCAGCATCTTGGATTTGATATGAATGAGGGTGGCGGCCATGACCAAAAAGTTTCCGGCGATGTTGATGTTCAAATCCTTCATCAGGTCCAGGTATTCCAGGTATTGGGCGGTGATAACGGCGATAGGGATATCATAGATATCCATTTCGTTCTTCCTGATCAAGTGGACCAGGAGATCCAGGGGCCCTTCAAAGATGTCGAGTTTAACGTTGTAATCCATCTGTTAAGTGACGAGTGACGAGTGACGAGTGACAGAGTTTAAAGAGATAATGGTTCCCTTCAAAACTCGGGACTCGAAACTCCCAGCCAATTCCGCAATCCGCAAGATTCCGCAATTTAAAATCCAATGGCCTGTCTCACTTCTTCCATGGTTTTTTGGGCGAAGATCCTGGCCCGTTCATTGCCGGCCTCCAGGATCGATCGAACCTCCTGGAGATTTTGGGTTAGATAATCCCTTTTATCCCTGATCGGTTTCAAGGCCTCCAGGATCCGATCGATCAACCATTTCTTGCAATCCACACAGCCGATTCCGGCCCGCCGGCATTCCCGATCAATCTCTTCGATCCGGGCTTCCGGAGAATAGATTTTATGGAGCGGGAACAGGTTACAGACCTCGGGGCTGCCGGGGTCGCTGCGTCTGGCCCGTTGGGGATCGGTAACCATCTGGGATAGTTTTTGGCGAACCGCTTCCAGGGAGTCGGAAAGAAAGACGGCATTGGCGTAACTCTTGCTCATCTTCCGTCCGTCCAGGCCCAATAATTTGGAGGTTTCCGTCAGCAGCACCTCCGGAACGGGAAAGACCTCCTCATAGAGAAAATTGAACCTCCGGGCTATCTCCCGGGTCAATTCCACATGGGGGGCCTGGTCGATGCCGACCGGAACGGCATGGGCCTTGTACATCATGATATCAGCGGCCTGCAAGACCGGGTAGCCGAGAAAACCGTAGGTCCCGATTTCTTTGCTTTCCAATTCCTGTTGTTGTTCCTTATAGGTCGGATTTCGTTCCAGCCAGCTCAAAGGGGTAATCATGGAGAGGATCAAATGGAGCTCGGCGTGTTCCTTGACGGCCGATTGAAGAAAAAAGGTGCAGACCTCAGGGTCCAACCCGACGCTGATCCAATCAATGACCATTTCCAGGATGTATTCATGGATGGCCTTGGGCTCCTTGTATTCGGTGGTCAAGGCATGCCAGTCGGCAATAAAGAAAAAGCACTGATACTCTTTTTGCAGTTCCTTCCAGTTCATCAAGGCCCCGTGCAGATTGCCGAGGTGTAATTTCCCGGTAGGGCGCATACCGCTTAGAATCCGTTTTCGTTCCATTAAAAAATCACTCCTTCACACAATTAGGATTCGAGGATTCCAGGGGTCAAGAATTCAAGTGAAAGGCGTTGAATTAAAACCCTGGAACCCTCGAATCCTGGAATCCTCGACCCCTGGTTTCGCTTTAGACCTATATCGAAGCCCCCAAAAACAATTGAATAAAAAAATAAATGATGGGGACGATAAACCAGTCCAGGACATGGGTGACCAATAATCCGATGACGATAAAAAACCCATAAGGTTCCAATTTACTGTATTTATAGGCGGCCTGTAAGGGAAGCAAGCCGACCATGACCCTCCCTCCGTCCAGGGGGGGGATGGGGATGAGATTGAATACGGCCAGGGCCACGTTGATCACTACGCCATATCGGAGCATCAGGATCAAGGGCTGAAGGATAAGGCTTAAATAAGGCCATTCCCAAAGGGGAGAGGCGGCCATTAAAAACCGATGTACGACGGAAAAGCTTAAGGCCAGCAGCAGATTGGTAACCGCCCCGGCCAGGGCTACCCAAACCATGTCCTTCTTGGGATTTCTCAGATTATGGAAGTTGACCGGCACCGGCTTGGCATAACCGAAAAGAAAAGGGGCGTGGGACAAAATAAGGATCCCCGGGATCAGGATGGAACCGAAAGGATCGATGTGGGCCAAGGGGTTTAAGGTCAGACGGCCGGATAACCGGGCCGTAGGATCGCCGAATTTATTGGCCACCCAGCCGTGGGCCACTTCATGTAAAATAACCCCCAGCAGGAGGGGCAGGGCCATGATGCTGATTTGTTGGATGATGGAACTCATGTTTTCTGGGCTTTCTCCTTAAGGCCTTCCTGGGGCACAAAATGCTTTTTAACATAGGCTATTTCATCCTCACGGGTCAATACTTTTCCGTTGATTCTCGCTTCTAAGAGGTCCGATAGGATGACTTTATAAATGGGTCCCGGGGCCAACCCCAGGCTTTTCAGGTCATCTCCGCCGACGGATATCCGGATGGATTTCAAATGGGTAAAATAAAGCGAAATGGTCTTACGGACCCCTTCCTGGTTGGTCCTGGCCATCAAAAAAAGCAGGACTTCGTTAGGCAGGGGCGAAAGGAGTTTCACAATTTCACTTCGGGACAAACGGGGATTTTTTTGGAGGGCCATAAGGGACTTTTCTCCTTCCCCCCGGCAGAGGGTCATGATTTCAAAGGCCCTTTTCGATAATCCCAGGCGTTGACGCAATTCACTGATCTGGGTTATCGGCTGGGTCAGGGCCAGGAAATAGACCAGCCATTTCTCATAGGGCTCATTGAGATAGAGGAGGTCAAACCAGGAAAGGACCGTTTTTATTTCTCCGAAGAGCAGTTCTCCTTTTGGGGTAAGGGTCAATTCCGGCTGAACGGCCTGGAGGAGTTTCAGGTCAACCAGCCTTTTTATGACGGGCAGAGGGTTTTCCTCATTGAGGATCAACTGGAGTTCGGTGAAAACCCTCTTGGGGGCCAGCTTTTCAATGCCGCCGATGCGAATGGCGTTTTCAATCAGGTTGGCGGTCAATTTTCCGATCTTGAACCCGAAACGTTGTTCGAAACGAACGGCCCGAAAGGCCCTGGTCGGGTCTTCGACAAAACTCAGGTTATGAAGGACCCGTATGGCCTTTTCTTTCAAATCCTTTTGGGCGCCGAAAAAATCGATCAGGAGTCCGTAATGGCGGCTGTTCAGCTTGACGGCCAGGGTGTTGATGGTAAAGTCCCGCCGGTAGAGGTCCATTTTAATGGAACTGAGCTCGACGACCGGAAGGGAGGCCGGCGATTCATAATACTCCGAGCGGGCCGTAGCCACATCCACTTTAAAGCCGTCGGGAAAGATGAGGACCGCGGTCTTAAATTTAGTGTGATAACGGATTCGGACCGGGAACTTCTTGGCGTATTCCTGGGCGAATCGAATCCCGTCCCCTTCGATGACGATGTCGATGTCCAAGTTGTCGAATTTCAAAAAGAGGTCCCGGATGAATCCTCCGATGGCATAGGCATTATACCCGAGGTCGTCGGCCACCTCTCCCAGGGATTTAAGCAGCTCGATGATGCGTTGGGGCAGCCTCTCCTCCATCAGGTAGGCAATGTTTTTTTTGCGGACAAAATGAGGGGCTTTGCGGGAATCATAGAGGTATTCGGTCATGGAAGGGCCGCTGATCAGGATATTGAGCAGGTCGGTGCGGGTGATGACCCCGACGACTTTCCCTTGCTTGACTACCGGAAGGACCCTTTGTTTGTTTTCGATGATCAGTTCCTGGATTTGAAACAAAGAGGCCTCAGGACCGACGGTCGAGAGTTCGGTGGTCATATATTCCCGGACCGCCAATTCCTTGAGTCCGTGAAAAATGGCTTTTTCGATCACCTGCCTGGTGATCATACCGAGGAGCTTTTCATCTATCCAGAACCAGAAGGACGTTGATGTTATAACGGGTCAACAGCTCGTTGGCATGTTCGATCGTTTCCTGGGGAGGGATCGATTTGACCGGAAAGGTCATCATGTCCCGGGCCTTCCTCTGGGGGTTGATCCGGCGCTTAAGCTGCGAGATCAGGGCTTCTTCCACCTGGACCAGGGTCTGATCCTTGACCGTGGCCGAAGCGGCAAAGGCATGTCCCCCCCCGCCGAAGGCCAAAAGGATTTCTCCGACATTGATTTCCCGAATACGGCTCCGGGCGACCACATAGATGCGGTCTTCCATCCGGGCCAGGGCAAAAAGACAATTCAGGTTTTCCATTTCCATCATTTTATGGACCAGGACGGCAAAATCTCCGACATAGGTATCCGTGGAGGCCTTGGCGATGACGATCTCAAGATTATTGATCCTTTGCCGGGTGGCCGATTCCAGGAGCTGATTCAACAAAGAAACCTGTTCGACGGTCAGCTCCCGGGTCAGCAGATCGGAAATCAGATTCAGGTTGGCCCCTTGCTGAAGAAGGTAAGCGGCGGCCAGGAAATCCTCATGGGTGGTGGAAGCAAAGGTGAAGGACCCGGTATCTTCATAGATGCCCAAGGCCATGACCGTGGCTTCGTCGGAGGTCAGGGGGATTTTTTTCTCTTTTAAGAGTTGGGTCATCATGGTCATGGTGGCCCCCACCGGTCGAACGATTTCCAAAGTCCCTTTGATGTCGTTTTCAGCCGGGGGATGATGGTCGTAGATATGGATCTCCAGATCCGGACGGTCCAGGATTTCGGCAAATCGGCCGATACGATCGGGTTGCCGGGTATCCACTAAGATGAGCCGCTCGATCCGTTCCAGCGGCACCTGTTTTATCTTGGTAAAATTATACATGTAGACCGTAGACTCAAGAAAAAAGTTGCGCAGGTTTTGCTCCTGGGAGCCGGGAAAGACCAGCCAGGCCTCCGGATAGAGTTTTTTGGCCGCCATCATGGAAGCCAATCCGTCAAAATCGGTATTGAGATGGGTGGTGATGACCTCGATACCTTTCGTTTCCCGGTGCTCGGCCGGGTTTCCTGCGGGAGAGGGTTTCATCAAAAAATCAGGCCCGGGGATGATATCTCCGATAGGCTTCTCGGAGGTGTTCGGAGGTTACCAGGGTATAGATCTGGGTGGTGGAAATATCGGCGTGGCCCAGCATGGTTTGAATGGAACGAAGATCGGCCCCGCCCTCCAGCAGATGGGTGGCAAAGGTATGCCTCAGGGTATGGGGAGAAATCTTTTTGGTGATACCCGCCTGGCGGCCGTAATCACGGAGGATCTTCCAAAATCCCTGCCGGGATAATCGTCCCCCCCGATTGTTCACAAAGACCCAGGGTGACAGGTCGGTCCTTGAGCAGGAGATTCCGGCCTTTTTGGAGGTATTCCAGCAGATGGTTTGAGGCGGTCTTTCCAATGGGGACCAGCCGTTCTTTGGACCCCTTACCCATGGTGCGAAGGAGATGGGCCTCCAATTCCAATTGATCCAGGGTCAAGGAGATCAGCTCGGTGACCCGCAGACCCGTGGCATAAAGGACCTCCAGCATGGCCACATCCCTTAGACCCCGGGGCGAACCGGGCTTTGGCTGATGCAGCAGAGTTTCTACCTCCATTTCCGAGAGGGTCTTGGGTAGGCTTCGTTTGGGCTTGGGGCCTTGTAGAGGCAGGGCCGGATTGTCCTTCCGCAGGGATTCTTCCTGCATAAACCGGTAAAAGGATTTGATGGCCGAAAGGGTCCGGGCCTGGGTACGGCTGGAGAGCTTTCTGTCCTTCAGGGATCCCAGATACTCATAAAGGGTCTCCGGATGGGTTTGGGAGAGATCGGTAATGCCCTTCGCTTCCAAAAATCGAAAGTAATAAATCAAATCCCGGCTGTAAGCCTCTAAAGTATTTGAAGAAAGCCCCTTTTCAACCAACAGAAAATTTAAGAATTGGTCCAGAATCAAATCATTCATAAAAAAATATATACCAGAACTCCCCCGGTCTGTCAAGAAAAGCGGAAATTTCTATGGGTTAGAATATCTGATTCATCGGCTAGGGCTACCGGTCTTGTCCACGACCCTAAGGATTGAGGCAGAAGCGTAAAGCGGAAATCAATACCCAATCTTTTGGGCTCAGAAGGGAGGGTTATTCTTCTATGTTTGACTTTAACCGATAGATATGCTTTAAATTGTTTACCTGAAAAATTAGCCTTTCTATCGGGCCTTAACCCCAACCCCCTTAGGTTGGGGAAGCAACCGTTCGAGATTACAGCTATCTCTTAGCTGCGGTGTATGGGCGTTGAAGACCCTGGATTTGAGAATCAAATAATTTAGCAGACCTATTTAAGGAGGGACCTATGGATTTTGAAACTATTCTGTTTAAAAAAGAGGGCGGACGGGGAATCGTTATTTTTAACCGGCCGGACAAGCTCAATGCCTTGAATCGAAAAGTCTTTGAAGAGTTGACTTTTATTTTTCAAGAGATGGAAAAGGATCCGGAAGTCAAAGTAGTGATTTTAACCGGAGGGGTTGATTTATTGGGGCCGGGGCGGATATCCAGATGCTTTCCAATCTGAAGTCGAGCGCCGAATGCTATATCTTCACCGGCGAAAACAGCGCCTATCCGATTTTGGAAAATCTGGGAAAGCCGACGGTGGCCTCTATCGGAGGATTTTGCTTGGGAGGAATGCTGGAATTAGCCCTTTGCTGCGATTTTCGGATTGCCGCGGATAATGCCAAGTTCGGTCTGCCGGAAGTCAAGCTGGGTGTTCTCCCCGGAGGGGGTGGGACCCAAAGACTTCCCCGGCTGATCGGCATGACCAAGGCCAAGGAACTGGTTTTTCTGGGGGACTTCATTGACGGCCAGGAGGCCTATCGATTGGGGCTGGTGAACATGGTGGTCCCTAAGGATCAATTAGAGGCGGAAACGGAAAAATTCACCAAACGCCTGATGAGTCGGCCTCCCTTTGGATTGCGGGTCATCAAGGGGGTTATGAATGCCGGGATAAACACCTCCCTGAAAGAAGGATTGGAAATCGAACGGCAGGGATTTACCATCCTTTTTTCCACGGAAGACAAGAAAGAAGGAATGGCCGCCTTTATAGAAAAACGGAAACCTGAATTTACAGGGCGGTAGTCGAACCCTTTTGGTCTGAACAATTCGACACCCCCTGAAGGCAACCATTTTTCAGGGGGTGTCGGACATCCCGTCGGGGCCAGCGCCTTGCGCATCACTATGACCATGATGTATGAGAATGAGGCGAGGTGGTGGAAGCGGAGTTGCGGCTATTTGCGGGGGATTGGCCCAGGTGGAAGGGATTGTCATAAAGGTCTAACCAGTGCGCAAGATTGATGTCAGGCCAAGGAAATACGCCGGGCGTTGCTTTCCGGGAAGGGATACTCCATGTGTTTGGCGGTGGCCCTGGCGACCGCCTCGCCAAAGCAGCGCAAGACCACTTTGAGCGCCATGTCGATGCCCGCCGAAATCCCGGCGGAAGTGATGAGGTTCCCTTCTTCGACCACATGAAGCTTTTTTTCGACGACGGTCTTCGGAAACAGCTCCTGCATCCAATCGAGGGAACGCCAGTGGGTCGTGGCATGCCTGCCGTCGAGTAGACCGGCTCGGCCGAGTATCAATGAGCCCGTACATACCGAAGTCATGATTTCCAGGTGTCTTGAACGATCGGTAATCCATTTGAGAAGTCGGGCATTATTCATTTCCTTTCGGGTTCCCCAGCCGCCCGGCACCACCAGGATGTCTACCCTCGGACAATCATGGAGGTCATAGTCCGGCAGGACTTTCAGTCCCCCGGAGGCGACTACCGACTTCTTCTTTTCAGCCACCAGAAAGACGTTAAAAGGCGACGGTTCCTCCCGCCGTTTGTCTTCGTCCAAGCGCGTGGCCGAGAAGACCTCGAAGGGTCCACAAAAGTCGAGTACCTCCACGTCTTCGAAGACCAGAATGCCGACTTGTTTTCGGTCCATAGGCCATCCTCCGGCTCATTTATCAATCAGAATTACCGGCAGACTCACGGTCTATGGCCGGTGTCTCCGACTTCATGAATGATTAAACAAAAAAATAGGTGCAAAAACTTATAGTTAGATAAGTTTATAGTATAGCGGTTGGGATAAGTCAAGAAGGAAAAAGGGGGCTTACTGGAAAGCTCATCGTTCTTGAAAATAACCCTTGACATTGGTTTTTAATTATTTATAAGATGTCGCCGGTCGACAGTCTACACAAAGGATGACGATATGATCTCTCGGAACAAGAAAAGAGAATTTAGCCCGCAATATTCTCAACCCCTGGTGGAGCAGATCACCGAATTTTTGACCCACGCCATCATGGACGGTCAATTCGAAAGCGGGGGACGATTGATCGAGACGGAGCTACAACGGCAGTTCGGGGTCAGCCGTTCACCCATCCGGGAATCTTTTCGGATTTTGGAAAAAAAAGGCTTGGTCGGCAGTGTCCCTCGGAAAGGGACTTTTGTTCGTAAGATCACCCAGAAGGATATCGAAGAAAACTTTCCGATTCGCGCCAATCTGGAAAGTCTGGCCGCCCGGTTGGCCCTCCCTCATCTTAATGCTCAGGATATGGAGAAGATGGAGTCGGCCTTTTCCAAGATGAAAGAAGCGGCCAAGAATAATGATTTTAAGTCCTACCTTAAATACCACACCCAATATCACGACATTTTTATCCGGGCCAGCGGAAATGACACCCTGATCGAAATTTTGGAAAATCTGCGGCACCAGGCCATCTGGTTCCGGTATTCCTATCTGTATGTCCAGGAGGCCTTTGACTATGCCGTCAAGGTCCATCGGAAGATTTTAGACTTTTTTATAAAAAAGGACGCCGATCGTCTGGAGGCCCTGGTCAAGGAACATATCCTGATCGCCCTGGACCGGTTTATTCAATTTTTGGAATCCCAAAAATAAAAGAAGTTTTTAGAGTGAGAGGAAACACCATTAGCCACATAGGCAAAAAGTGATAACGCAATATACCCGATAAACGCGAGAAACATTAGGAATAAAAAGAAATGGATATGGTTACTCAAAATCTGTCCCAGACCGTATCATGGAACCGGACGGCCGCCTATCTGGATTTTTTGCAGATGATCACCGGGGTTGGATTAATTCTGTTCATGTGGAGTCATATGATCCTGGTGGCCAGTATCAACCTGGGGCCGGAGGTCATGAACGGCTTGGCCCGTTTTCTGGAGGCCACCTACCTGGCCCAAGCCGGGGGGCCTCTGCTGGGGGGGATTTTTTTATTTCATTTTATTTTGGCCGCCCGGAAAGTCCCTTTCCGGAGTCAGGAACAAAAAAACATCTGGGCCCATACGAAAAGGCTGCATCATTTGGATACCTGGTTGTGGGTGGTTCAGGCCGGGACGGCCATGATCATCCTGATCATGGGCTCCATTCACATCTGGACCATATTAACCAACCTGCCCATAACGGCGATTAAAAGTGCGGCCCGCATCCAGGGCGGGTTCTGGCTGATCTTCTATATTATCTTATTGCCTTTGGTGGAGCTTCATGTGGGGATCGGTTTTTACCGCATCGGCGTTAAATGGGGATGGATCACCCGGAACAGCCGGCCATTTTTTAAAAAATTTGAAAACATCCTGACCCTGATTTTCTTGTTGATCGGGGCCGTCACCCTCTATACCTTTTATACCTTGGCCATATAGTAACAACTAAGTCATTAAGGCATTGAGTAATTAAGTAATTAACCCAATGACTCAAGGAACCCAATAAACTCAACAAACACGTTAAACCAACTTAGGGAGTAATTGTCTTGGAAACTTATTATACCGATGTGCTTTGTATTGGGGCCGGCTTGGCCGGAGAACGGGTGGCCGTGGAAGCGGCCTCCCAGGGGTTTAAAAGCCTTTGCCTGAGTATCGTTCCTCCCAGACAGTCCCATTCCTCGGCCGCCCAGGGAGGGATGCAGGCCGCCCTGGGAAATTGTGTCATGGCCGAAGGCGATTGTCCGGATAGTCCATTTCGTCGATACCGTGAAAGGCTGCCGACTGGGGCTGCGATCAGGAGGTGGCCCGACTTTATGCCGAACAGGCCCCCATCGCCGTGCGTGAAATGGCCTTTTGGGGAGTACCCTGGAACCGGATCGTCGGCGGGAGAAGCACCTATTATAAGGGCGGAAAAGAATATGAAAAGGTAGAACCGAAAGAAAATGAAGGGCTCATAACGGGCCGGGAATTCGGCGGGATTTCCAAGTGGCGGGCCTGTTATACTTCCGACGGGACCGGTCATACCCTCCTGTATGCCATGGATAATGCCTGCGTTCAGATGGGGGTGCCGGTCCATGACCGGGTCGAGGCCATAGCCTTGATCCATGACGGGGTTAACTGTTTCGGCGCCGTGGTCCGCTGCTTAAAGACCGGCCAACTTCGCCTTTACTTAGCCAAGGCCACGGTGATCGCCACCGGGGGCTACGGCCGCCTCTACCGGGAGACGACCAATGCCGTGATTAATGAAGGCAACGGGGCCATCATTGCCCTGAATACCGGTATCGTTCCCCTGGGAAACATGGAGGCCGTTCAATTTCATCCCACCGGTGTTGTGCCCCCCAACATTCTGGTAACCGAAGGCTGCCGGGGGGATGGGGGCACTTTAAAGGATGTCAATGAAGAACGGTTTATGCCCATATATGAACCGGTCAAACAGGAATTGGCCTCCCGGGATGTGGTCTCCAGGTGGATGACCCATCATATCCGGCAAGGGCTGGGTGTCAAGAGTCCTTACGGGGATCACTTATGGTTAGACATCCGTCATCTGGGCCGGGCCCATATCAATTCCCACCTTCGGGAGGTGGATGAGATTTGTAAAAAATTTTTAGGCATTGATCCGGCGGAGAAGATGATCCCGGTCCGGCCGGCCCAGCATTACAGCATGGGCGGGATCCGGGTCAATAAGTTTGGAGAGGCTTACGGACTGAAAGGTCTTTTTGTCGCCGGAGAAGCCGGTTGCTGGGACCTCCACGGCTTTAACCGGTTGGCCGGGAATTCCCTGGGGGAGACCATTGTCACCGGAAGGATCGTCGGTAAAAGGGTGGTCTCCTTCCTGGAAGGAAATGAAGTGCATCTCAACACCCAGGTGGTCAGGGACGCTCATAAAAAAGAGGAAGAGCGTATCCAAAAAATCATCCAGGGTCAAAAGGGCCGGGAAAAGGTCTTTGCCCTCCGTAAGATCCTTCAGGATGAGATGATGGATCGGGTGTCCATCTTCCGCAACGGCGCAGACCTTCAAAAGGCGGTGGATAAACTCCAGGAGCTCTATGAGCGGTCCGACCGGATCGGACTCCATTCCAGCGACACGGGGGTGAATCCGGAGCTGGCTTTGGCCATACGTTTTAAGGGGATGGTCCGTCTGGCCCTGTGTGTGGCTTATGGGGCCCTGAGGCGCACGGAAAGCAGGGGCTGCCATGCCCGTGAGGATTATCCGGAAAGAAATGACCGGGATTGGCTGAAAAGGACCCTGGCGACCTGGAAGGAAGGGGAAGACCTGCCCACCTTGTCCTATGAACCCAATTCGAAGGTTTGGGAACTGCCTCCGGGTGACCGGGGGTACGGTTCGACTAAAATCATTTGCTCCGAAGATCCGATCGTCTGCGGGAAGTTTGAACAGACCGGACTTGATTATGAGGAATGAAAGATAGCCATCAGCGATCAGCAGTCAGCGGTCAGCGAAAAAATAACAGAAATTTTAATGCTGAAGGCTATAGCGAAGAATAAGCGAGGATAACTTAATGGCCAGAAAACTCACCTTCCATATCTTTCGTTATCATCCGGAAGATCCCGAATCCCAGCCCCATCTCGACACCTTCCAATTGGAAGAAACGGAAGGCATGACCCTGTTTATCGTTCTTAATCGGATTCAAGAAGAGCAGGATCCTACCTTGCAATTTGATTTTTGCTGCCGGGCCGGGATGTGCGGGTCCTGCGCCATCCTTATCAACGGCCGGCCGGATCTGGCCTGCCATACCAAGACTAAAGACCTGCCGGAGGAGATCACCTTATTGCCCTTGCCGGTCTTTAATTTGATCGGAGACCTGTCCGTGGACAAAGGCCGCTGGTTCCGGGAAATGAACGAAAAAATCGAATCCTGGATCCATACCGATAAAACCTTCGATCCCACGGCCCTGGAAGAGCGCATGGCCAACCAAACGGCTGTTGAGATCTATGAGCTGGAAAGATGCATCGAATGCGGGTGCTGTGTGGCCGCCTGCGGGACGGCCAATATGCGTCCTGATTTTCTGGGGGCCGTGGCCTTGAACCGGATCGCCCGCTTTATGGTCGATCCCAGGGATCAACGGAGCGAACAGGACTATTTCGAGGTCGTGGGAACGGATGAGGGAATTTTCGGCTGTATGGGTCTGCTGGGCTGTGAAGACGTCTGCCCCAAGAACCTGCCCCTTCAGGATCAATTAGGGATGATGCGCCGCAAGATGGGCTGGGGGGCCGTAAAAAGTTTGTTTTCAAGAAAATAGGGTTCCAGGATTCGAGGATTCAGCCGCTCGGTCCGCTCGGCTCCGCCGAGCTCCCAATGAGGCTCCCTCCTGGGAGCCGATCTGTCGAGCTATAGAAAAGGTTCCCCTCTGGGGAACCGCGGGTTTTAACTTCTATGCCCTTCACTTGAATCCTTGACCCCTTGGCCCCTTGAATCCTTTTTTCGGAAGAGGAGTTCAATCATGATGGAACGTTTAAGACGGACCTTGCTCTTTATCCCCGGCGGCAATGAGAAGGTCTTGAACAAAGGGCTGGGCCTGGAGGTGGACGGCCTGATCCTCGACCTGGAAGACTCCGTCTCGCCGGATAAAAAGAGACCGGCCCGACAAGCCGTGGCCGAGGCCCTGCTGACGGCCGATTTCGGACGGAAGGAAAAAGTGGTCCGGATCAACGCCCTGTCGACCGATTATGGTCGTGATGATCTGGAACAAGTCCTTCGGGGAAGGCCGGATAGTCTCCTGGTGCCTAAGGTGGATCGGGCCGAGGATATCAAGGCCTATGACCAACGAATGACCGAGATTGAAGAAAAAGAAGGACTTCCCGCCGGGAAGGATCGGATTGATTGCCCTGATCGAATCGGCCTGGGGGATCGTTAATATTGAATCCATCGCCCTGGCCAGTCCCAGGATGACCGGCTTGCTCTTCGGAGCAGCCGATTTTACCCGCGATACCCACGGGCAGATTACGGCCGATCGCCAGGAATTGTTTTACCCCATGATGCGGATGCTTCTGGCGGCCCGGATTGCCGGAATTGATGCCCTGGATACCCCTTACTTCGATATCAAAGATCCGGTCGGCTTGGAACGGCATGTTCTCCAGGCCAAGGCCATGGGCTATGACGGCAAGGCCTTGATCCATCCGGGCCAGATCGAAGTGGTCAATCGGATTTTTACACCCACCCAGGAAGAAATAGGCTATGCTCAAAGGGTGATCGAGGCCTTTCAGGCGGCCCAGAAGGAAGGGAAAGGCGCCACCCAATTAGACGGTAAATTAATTGAAAATTTGCACGTGGCCATGGCCGAAAGGACTCTGAAGATCGCCGAACAAGCCGGGTTGAAATCAGCCGTCCGGAGCACTGCCGGACCTTTTGCATAGAGAAAGAAAGCCCCATGTTATTTGGATCCTATAAACTCGGACCAATGGAACTAAAAACCCAGTTGATTTTGGAGCCTATATTCTGTAATTTGATATTTGAAGTACCTCAGGAGAAATAGACGGTTTTTGGAAAGAGCTGGAGAAAAAATAAAAGCAAAGGAGTCGTTATGACCAAGAAAAAAGATAAGGCACTTCCTGCCTGTGCCTCCTGTGAATTTGAAAGACCTAAAAAAATATGCTTTACCTCCGAAGGTTTCGGCGCCAAAGGCTGTCCGACCCTGGTGGGGAAAGAAACGCTGGCCGAGGCCCAAAAGGAATATGAGGACCCCCAGATCCGGGAATTCGCCCGCCAGGCATCCATCCAGGAAGGGGAATGCTATGCCAACCGGCACCAGCGCCCTTATGTCATGCAGCCTTCCAAGACCCGCATCGTGGAAATCGGCGAATTCGCCCAAAAGATGGGCTACAAACGTTTAGGCCTGGCCTTTTGCATCGGCCTGACCAAAGAGGCCAAGATCGTCGAAGGGATCTTCAAGGCCTACGGGTTCGAAGTGGTTTCCGTACTGTGCAAGGCCGGCCGGACCTCCAAGACAAAGATCGGGATCAAGGAGGAGGAGAAGATTTTTCAGGGTACCGATGAATCCATGTGCAATCCCATCTTCCAGGCCAAGACCCTGAACCGCGCCGGGGCGGAGTTTAATGTTTTGCTCGGTCTGTGCGTCGGCCACGATTCCCTGTTTTTTAAATACGCGGAGGCACCCACAACCGTTCTGGCGGTCAAAGACCGGGTGACCGGTCATAATCCCCTGGCTGCCATTTATTTGTCCGAGACCTATTATCGTAAGATTTTTAATCCCTCACTAACAAAAGGGTGATGGTGAAGGATGGAGAGGCTATATTTCCTGTTCATGCCTTATGGCCCTGGGGGATCACGAAACATGAAAAAGCGAATACCGAATATCGAATAATGCATATCGAATGTCGAGGGTTGAAGAAAAACCTTGGAAGAAGCGAAGGGATTAACCCGTCACTGATCTCGGCCAGGGCTGGCCATGCACCGACCCTACGCGCATCATAGGGCCTATTGTCTCTAAGAGGTGGGATCTTTACCTAAGTTTTTGTTCGTGACCTGGGAAACAAGGAAAATTAAGTGAAAAGAAGGGTTTGAAAAGGAGACGAAATGCGAGAGATTACGTTCACGGTAAACGGCCTTCAACAGCAGATCATTCCAAGTCCGGATAGGGTCCTGATCGACTTCTTGCGTGAAGATCTACATCTCACCGGGGCGAAACAATCCTGCGACCGGAAGGGACAATGCGGCGCCTGCACGGTAATCGTCAACGGGAAGGCGGTTCGCTCCTGCATCACCAAGGTGAGGAATCTGAAGGGTGCGGAGGTAATAACCGTAGAAGGATTGGGCACTCCCGAAGATATTCGTCTGGCCCTGGCCGCCACGGATATGATGACCGTCTTCGGAAAGGTCAAATTTATTTCTTACGGGAAGAAAACCAACCAGAACAAGGTCCCGACTTACATGATCCAGTGGATCAAGGGGAAACGGGAGTGCGTGTGGCCCAAGGAATTTGCCACGGCCGGTTATATCTATCCTCACCGGCCCTGGAAGGAGCGAAGGGATTAACCCGGCATTGATCTCGGCCAGGGCTGGCGATGCACCGGCCGTATACGCGCATCGTAGGGCCTATTGTCTCTAAGAGGTGGGATCTTTACCTTAAGTTTTTGTTCGTGACCTGGGCAACAAGGAAAATTAAGTGAAAAGAAGGGTGTTTGAAAAGGAGACGAAATGCGAAAGATTACATTCACGGTAAACGGTCTTCAACAGCAGGTCATGGCAAGTCCGGATATGGTTCTGATCGACTTCTTGCGTGAAGACCTGCATCTGACCGGGACGAAGCAGTCCTGCGACCGGAAGGGACAATGCGGCGCCTGCACGGTCATCGTCAACGGGAAGGCGGTCCGCTCCTGCATCACCAAGGTGAGGAATCTGGAAGGGTGCGGAGGTCATCACCGTAGAAGGATTGGGCACGCCCGAAAATCCTCACCTGATCCAGGAAGCCTTTGTCCTGGCGGGTGCCATCCAGTGCGGATTCTGCACGCCGGGCATGATTATGGCCGCCAAGGCCCTCTTGGACCAAAATCCCGATCCCGATGTGGCGGCCATCAAAAAGGCCTTGGCGCGGAATTTGTGCCGCTGCACCGGTTATAAAAAGATCATCGAGGCCGTCCAGCTGGCCGGACGGTTCATCCGCGGAGAAACAACTCCGAAAGAGGTCCGCAGCAAAATCGGCAAGGGGATGCTGGGCGTATCCCACACGAGACCTACGGCTATGATCAAGGCCTGCGGTCTGGCCCAATTCAATGACGATATCCCACTACCGGCCAATGCCGTGGAACTGTCCGTTGTCCGGAGCACCCAATTCCATGCCATCATCAAGTCCGTCGATACCTCGGCGGCGGCCAAGATGCCCGGGGTCGTCGGCTTTATGACTGCCGACGATATCAAGGGGACGAACCGCATCAGGCAGATACACCCGGACCAGCCCGTTCTTTGTGAAGACAAGGTCAGAACCCTGGGCGACCCGATTATCGCCGTTGCCGCCGAGACCCGAAGCCAGGCCAGGGCCGCCGCGGCGGCGGTTAAGGTGGAATATGATCCGTTGCCGGTCATGATGACCCCCGAGGAAGCCCTGGCCCCGGGGGCCTTTCAAATCCACAGCTATGCCCCGGACAATATCTTCGTGACCCAGCCGATTATCAAAGGCGACGCGGAAAAGGCTTTGCAGGAGGCCCAAGCCTTTATTGAAGCCGAATTTTCAACCCAGATCAATCACCAGGCGCCCCTGGAGCCGGAAGTTTCTTCGGCTTATTTTGAGGGAGAAGGTGAAAATCCGCAACTGGTCGTTGTCGGCCGGAGCATCAACATCCACGCCCATCTGGCTCAGATACAGGAAGCAGTGGGATATACGAACATGCGTTACAAGGAAGCCTTCTCCGGCGGACAATTCGGCATCAAGGCCTCGATCACCACCGAGGCGGTGACGGCCGCCGCGGCCTTGCACTTCAAACGTCCCGTACGCTATGTCCCCACCATGGAGGAGTCGATTCTCCTCACGACCAAACGGCATTCCTACACCAGCATGAAAGTCAAACTGGCCGCCGACCGGGACGGGCATCTTGTGGCTTATTGCAATGACTTTACGATCAACAAAGGGGCCTATACCTTATTGGGTTTGAATGTTCTGCTGCGCTCCCTCTTTATGCTGAAGGGCTCCTATTACATTCCCAATGTCCAGGCCCTGGGACGGTCCATCTATACGAACAACGCCTTCGGCGGTGCGGCCCGGGGGGCCGGGCCGCCCCAGACGAACTTTGCCCTGGAATCGGCCATGGATATGCTGGCGGAAAAGATGGGGATCGACCCCCTGGAATTCCGGCGGATCAACTCCCTGAAACCGGGACAGGCCAAAGCTACCGGAATGGTCGCCCAGGAATGGTCTTTTGCCGAGCTCTGTGACGCCATCAAACCTCACTATGAAAGAGCCAGGAAAGAGGCCCAGGCCTTTAACGCCCAGGGCGGAAAACTGAAACGTGGGGTCGGCCTTGCCGGTCACTCCTTCGGCATTGGCGATGCCGGTGATTCTGGCAAAATGACCGTTGAAATGGACCCGGATGACGGCATCACCATTTACGCCGCCGTCGCCGATCCCGGGGAAGGCAATGATGCCATGTTGACCCAGATGGCCGCCCATCAATTGGGGCTGCCCCTGGAAAAAGTCCGGTTATATACCCGGGATACGGATAAGACCGTCGGTATGGGACCGGCCGCCGGCAGCCGGATGACCTTTATGGCCGGTAATGCCCTGCTCAATGCCCTCGAAAAGATGCAGGCCGCCATAAAAAGGCCGGGACCAAAACTTACGCCGGTTTGATCGAAAAAGGTCAGCCGACCCGCTACGAAGGATCCATCACCAATCCAGGGAAATTCGGTCTTGACCCGAAGACGGGGGAAGGGGATACCCTGGTCTCGGAATGTCACAACATTCAGATGGCTGAAGTGGAGGTGAATACGGATACGGGGGCCGTCCGGGTGGTTAAAATGACGGTCGCCGTGGATGCGGGAACCATTATCAATCCTCAGGCCTTTGAGGGGCAGTTGGAAGGCGGGATGGATCAGGGGGTCGGTTATGCCCTCCGGGAGGAGTACATGCACGGCAAGACCAAAGATTATGTCACCTTCAAATTCCCGACCATTCGTGAACTCTTTGACATCGAAATCATTACCCGGGAAACGCCCCGGGCGAATGGTCCACTGGGGGCTACCGGTGTCGGCGAGATGACCATGGTCTCCACGGCGCCGGCGGTGACCAATGCCATATACAACGCCTGCGGGGCCAGGATCTACAGCCTGCCGGCCACACCGGAAAAGGTCAAGGCGGCGCTGCTGCCGCCGGGAAATAATCGGCCCTATCCTCGATGAAGGCCTAAACGGTTGGGATCGGCGCGCCCTCGAAAGCCGGGGGCCGGCCGATTCCCAGCCCTGTGGAATTCATGAATCCAAGAAAATCACTGGAAGAATGCCGAAAAGACTTTCCTTCCTTAGACCGGCGGCGGGACGGGAAGCCCCCCGTTTACCTGGATAACGCCTGCACGACCCTCGTACCGAACCCGGTCATCGAGGCCATCAACGAATATTATACGGAATTTCCCTCCTGTGGCGGCCGTAGAAGCCGTCACTGGTTTGCCGAAGAGGTGACCGACCGGATCGAAGGAAATCCCGAAAAAGGCCTCAAAGGTTCACGACGAATCATCGCCGAATTCATCAATGCCCGGTCAGAAAGAGAAATCATCTTTACCCTCAATACCAGCCAGGCCATCAACCTGGTGGCCCTCGGGTTCAAGTTTCAACCCGGGGATGTGGTTTTACTGACCGACAAGGAACATAATTCGAATCTGGTTCCCTGGCTGAGGTTGCAGCAGGAAGGCAGGATCAGGGTAGACTTCACCATGGCGAATCATGATGACACATTCGACCTTGATGGTTTCGAACAAAAGTTGAAAGGGCAAAAGGTTCGTCTGGTCAGTATGGCCTATACCTCAAACGCAACGGGCTATACGATCCCCGCCAAGGAAATAATCGGAATGGCCCATCGATACGGCGTCCGAGTGCTGCTCGACGGCGCCCAGACGGTGCCCCATACGGCCATCGACGTTCAAGACCTGGATGTGGATTTTCTGGCCTTTTCCGTACACAAGATGTGCGGCCCCCGGGGAGTCGGCGTCCTCTACGGAAAGGAAGAACTCCTGGTTCCCGGCCGGTACCCGGAAAACGGGAATGATGTCCTTGAACCGGTCATTCTGGGGGGAGGATGCGTCGGCGATACGACCTATCATTCCTACAGTCTCTTGGAATCGCCGGACAGGTTTGAAGCGGGCAGCCAGAATTACCCGGCCCTGATTGCCTCCGGGGTGGCGATACAATATTTGCAGCAGATCGGTATGGACCGGATAAAGGACCATGAGATAAAGTTGAATGAGTGGCTGACCGGGGAGCTGACAGCCCGTTATGGGGATACCGGCTGGTTCAATATACTCGGCCCGGTGGAGGCCGGGCAAAGGGGAGGGATTCTGACCTTTGAAGTCAAAAGGCCGAACGCTGTGGGGATAGCCGAAGAACTGAGCGAAAAAAGTAATATCATGATCAGAGACGGCGTCTTCTGCGTTCATTCTTATTTCAATGAAAAATTCGGGTCCGGATGGACCCGTCCCAGGTCCCATAGCGAGCACAGGATGGTCTATCGGGTATCTTTTTATTTCTATAACACCGTGGATGAGTGCCGGATCTTTGTGGAGACCCTGGATAAAATATTTGAAGAACGGGGCTATATATAGGGCCGCAAGGCATCGGTGGGATGAGGAACGTATGGACGAGGCGGTTATTAAAGTTTACCGGCGATTGCTCAGGACAGGCTTCGAGCATTCCGGATCACTGGAAAATCCCACCCTGTTCCTGGACTCCGTCAGCGAAAAGATCGTCCACTGCGGGCAAATCGGCAATTACATGCAGTTATATGTCAATGTGGTCAATAACATTATCGATGATATCAAGTACATTTGCTCTTGCGATCCTCCGGCCAATGTCGCCGTGGAAATATTATGTGCTTTGGTGAAAGGTAAGACCCTGGAGGAGGCCGCTGCCGTAAGAGAAGAAGACTTTACACGCTTTCTGGGAAGCGAGAGCGAAGAGCTGCGAAAAAGGGCCGAAGGGTTGCTGGAACTGCTGACCAAAGGAATCTCTCGGTATAAAGCACAAACAGTGAACAGTCGGCCATAATCGCCTCATTCCCGCCCTCTGCCGTCTGCACAGGGACAGCGAGGGCATAACCCGTCACGCCAACGGCGTGACTGCGCAAATCAGCGAGGAACTTCCAATAATAGACATTTTGCTTACCTGGGAGATTCCTTGCCCTTGGTGCAAGGATCTTAAGGATTAGTTGTGGGTTGTGCCAGACCGGGGTTCCTTGTGAGTCCAAGATCCCGGTCCGCCTCCTTCACCGTTTAAAATTAATAATCCCAGATAGTTGCCTCAATTCGCACTTTCTAATATTATTGACCATGCGGAAACTTCCTGATATTATCGGTAAAAACAGTTCAATAATAGTCTCTCCGGCTGAAGGGATAGGAAAATAGCCATGATCAAAACAAAGCAGGATTTCCTGGATGCGATCGACAAGAACCGATCTCACCTGAGAGCACTGGGAGTAAAAAGAATTGGGCTTTTCGGTTCTTTTGTTCGCGGAGAGCAACGCCCGGACAGTGACGTAGATCTTCTAGTCGAATTCGAACCAGGACAAAAGACATTTGATACCTTTATGGAACTGTCCTTCTTTCTGGAAGAGCTTCTACAGCATAGAATTGAACTGGTCACTATGGAATCGCTCAGCCCCTATATTGGCCCATATATTCTCAAGGAGGTCGAGTATGTCGCTCTCGCCGCTTGAGTATAAGATACCCTCATTTCATGAAGACATATTGGAGATCCTGTCACAAGCGGATGCAACTCGGCTGAGAACCGTTGTCGTAGAGGACAGATGAAATATATTTACTTGTTCTTGTCGGTTGCCTTCAATGTGGTGTCCTATCTCTTGTATAAGAGCATTTCAAACAAGCCAGGCGGCCTACTGTGGAATGGTCTATTCGCCTCCGGTCTGATCCTGGGCGGCATCAACGTATTCTTCTTTACCAAGGCCCTTAAGGACATACCCCTGAGCGTTGCCTATCCGGTGTTTTCCGGTGGGTGTATCTTCTTAATGGCTCTATTTTCCCATATCCTCTTCGCGGAAAGAATAAGCGCCACTCACATCGTCGGCGCGGCGGTAATCGTCGTTGGCATCGCCCTGATGTCAAACTGAGAACAAACCCCAGAAGTTGAGAAAGATTGAGATACCGTTCAACAATTGGGGGATTATCTCCGGTTTGTATTGTCGTCGCATTCATCGTCATATAAGATGACATATGACGAAATTGCTGTCAAGATCTAAAAATCAAGCGGGCTCTTGGCCTCTTTCACCGTCCTGCTTGGTATGCAATGGGTATAGATCATCGTGGTCCTCACGTCACTGTGGCCGAGGAGCGTCTGGATGGTCCGAATATCGTAATTGGCTTGCAAAAGATGAGTGGCAAAACTGTGGCGGAAGGTGTGGGAGGTGACGCGCTTGGTGAGTTTGGCCCTGCGTACAGCCTCGTAAAGCGCATCCTGGACATGCGTCTCGTGCAGATGATATCGCCGCAGTTCTTGTGCCGCCGAAACCTGCGTGAGGGTCTTTTGCGGAAAGAACCACTGCCAGATAAAATCCTTGGCTGCCGAGGGATATTTCTTTTCAAGCAGGTCATCGAGAAACACTCCGGCATATCCCGCCGCGAGATCTTCGTCATGAATCTTCTTCACCACCTCAAGTTGGGAAGTCAGTTCCGGCACAATCGTCTCCGGCAGGGGAACCGTGCGGTCCTTTTTCCCTTTTCCGTGGACCGTGAGTATTCCGGCCTCGAAGTTGAAATCCTTCACCCGCAGTTGCAGGCATTCAAACAACCTGAGTCCGCAACCGTAAAGCAATTTGACCACGAGATCATAAGGATATTGGAGGTGCTTCAGAACGGTCTCTATTTCCTTTCGGGAAAGGACTACCGGAATGTATTTCGATTTTTTCGCCCGGGGAACGTCCTTGTAATCCCCGAAATCCTGCTTGAGAGCATGCCGGAAAAGAAAAAGAAGCGCATTGAAGGCCTGATTCTGAGTGGAGGCCGAGACACGGCATTGAACAGCGAGATAGGTCAGGTATTCCTTGACATCCTTCGATGACAGCGACTTCGGCGGTTTATTCTTTAGAAAACGCTGAAACTGGCGTGACCAATGGGCGTAGGTTTTAAGCGTCTTTCTGGAGTAATGCCGTGTTTTGATCTCGGCTGCGAGCTCGGCGATGGCGGCATCCCATTCCGGAGAATCTGATTTAACGGCATAGCCGTCTTCCCACCGACGCCAGGGCTGACGCTGTGCCGGCACAACAGATGAAGTGGTCTTTGGCGGAATGGACTGGGGCAAAGAGGGAGACCTCTCCCGGACCTGCAGAGGTTTCGGGATGAATGATGTTGCGCTCTCGGTATTGGAATCCACAACCGGGATTTCGCCTTTACGCTGAATTTCAAAATATAGGGAAACAGCATGGGCTGCCTGTTTTGAGGCTCGAATGAAGTCCTTGCTTTCCATCCAGGATATCTTGGATGGATTGAATCAATTCGGTCTGGGAAGAATCTTTTAAAAGATACCCATCTGCACCGGCTTTCAATGTGGCAGTTAGGTATTCAGGGGTTTTGTGAATGGTGAAGACCAGAATTTTAGTCTCAGGCCATTTTTCCTTGATTTCCCTTGTAGCGGCTATACCATCCATTCGAGGCATGGATAGATCCATCAAAACCAGGTCGGGGTGAAATTTTTTGACGGAATCAATGGCTTCAAGACCATCGGCGGCTTCACCAACGATATCGAAATTCGGGGAATGGGAAAGAACGGACTTTAATCCCTCTCGGAGAATGGGATTGTCATCGACGATTAGGATGCGGATCTTGTTATCCATGGTTAAAGAATTAGCTTGAGGTTTCATGATCGCCTTATTGTGGGGTTCTGAAAGAATCAAATCGAACTCCTCGGTTTTCAGGAGTTGTATGGCCTGTTCGAGTGGAATAAGGGATTGGATTATACTTCCAGGCCGTTTAATAAAATAGGTTACTTTAAAATCAGGATCGATATGCAGGATTTTAATGGGCTTTTCCATCCCTACCCCTTCTTTTAATAACCGTACGATATTGGTCATAAAAATAAAAAACCCCTAAGAGGTGACCGAATGAACTAATTGAGGAAGTCTGGAGAGATCACCTGTTCTCCCTTCAGGATTTTCTTAATGGAGGCAATCAGTTCAGTCCAAGGATCGTCTTTTAGGATATAGCCATCGGCCCCGGCAATAAGGGTGGCGAAAACGTATTCGGGAGATTTATGAATGGTGAAAGCCAGGACTAAAGTCTTGGGCCATTTTTTTTTGATCTCCCGGATAGCCGTCATACCATCCATCCGGGGCATGGACATATCCATTAAAACCAGGTCAGGATGTAATTCACTGACAAGTTCAACAGCCTCCAGGCCATCCCCAGCTTCACCAACGATATCGAAGTCCTGATGTGAGGAAAGAAGAGACCGCAATCCTTCTCTAACAACGGGGTAGTCATCGACTATAAGAGTACGTTTTTTATTATCCATCTTATAACTACCGAGGTCCCTCCCTTCAGTCATATTAACTTTTTTCTCAGTTTAATGGGAATATACCAGAGATTTTAAGGGGGTGGAATAACAGGAATGATGTATTTTTTTGAAAAAAGGGCTGTATTTTTAATATTTTTCAAAGGAAATTAGGGTGGACTGACAAGACTTTCACATAAAAAGGAATCTGAAAATTTGAATAGTTATCAGAAGTTCAGGGCAATAGGTTTGGGTGGGGGTCTCTGGCTTGTCTCCCTATGATTTAAATTTTTTGCCGACTTAATAATGATTACCGATCAAAGTCTTGTCTTTTTTCAAAAATGGAATCTTGAGACTTACAGGAAGAAGTCGTATCCCTCACTATAATGTTATTTAGTCAGACCATGCCTTCGTAATTGAATATTTAAAAACTCTTTTCTTTTTCAATCCGACGTGACAAATTGGAGGCTTCTGAAACTGTCGATTTCAGAGCCAGCAATACCGCCTCTTCTCGAATGTCAGCCTCGAAACAGTGCGAGTACTGCCTTAAATTTTAGGACCGCCTGAAGACAGTCTTCGTATTCTGTTTTAAGGGTAGCCGGGAGATTTTTGAAGTCGGTGGGCCAATGCCTTCAGTAGAGTAGAGAGCTGGCGCCTTGCCGGAGTCGCTTATGATTACCTTAAAGATGCATTTAGCCCGATATAAAATTCCTCTCCCCAGCCCTGCCTTGTTGGTAGCTCCGTTAATCGGAACTCATTGAACTGAAAGATCGATCTCCCAGTTAGAACATTACTCAGTGTAGACCCGGTTCCACGTCGGGCTGATGATGATCTCGTTGATACAGACATGCGGGGGTTGTTCGGCTACCCAGCAGATAGTCCGACCAAGATCTTCAGGCTGCAACATTCTGGCCCGCTGCTCAGCCGAAGGCGGCGCCGGGCGTTTATCCAGGATGGGAGTATTCACTTCCGCCGGACAGATGACGCATCCCCTGATTCCGTTGGAGCATTCTTCCATGTTAAGGGTCTCGGTAATGGACACCACCGCATGCTTGCTGCCGTTGTATGCGGGACCCACGATGGAAGAGTTATAGATGCCGGCCCATGAGGAAATGTTGATCACCAAGCCATCTTTTTGTGCCCGCATCATCGTTAGAACCGCACGAGTGCAGTAAAATATGCCATCCAGATTGATACGGATGACCTGATCCCAGCCCTCCACCGTCTGGTCGCGCCAAAACCGCGCCGGCGTGTTGGTGCCCGCGCTGTTGACCAAGATGTCCACTTTACCGTGACGGGATTTTATGTTGTCCGCTACGCATTGGACGGCATCTGGGCTGGTGACATCCAGCGGTTCCACTTCCGCCAGTCCACCCTTGCCTATGATGGTGTGGGCTCCGCGTTCCAAAACATCCGCCCGGCGGCCCGACATTACCACAACCGCTCCGGCTTCAGCCAATGCGCCGGCCCCCGCCAGACCGATTCCAGATCCTGCCCCTGTTACCCATGCGATTTTCCCATGTAAGCGCGTCATTGATTCCTCCCTGGATAAAGTATTTCCCTGGGTCTTTAGTGCTGTTTGATAAGACCTCGCTTTTGAATGGAAAGATTATAAAACAAGAAAAAGACAGTAACAAGGAGAAAAATAGGAAGGCAAAGAAACGAATGGCGTCTTCTGAAAAAACGGGGGGTATCCAGGTTAGGACCTTACAAATTGATTATCGTTTGTACTGTGGTATAAAGAGACAAAATTTAAAAACAACATTTCAGGAAGACATAATCAAACTAAACGGTGCCCGTATAGTCAAATCATGACTTTCACACACTATGCCAGCCTCTATCTTTGGCGCTCTTCCTTCCAGGGATCGGCGGAATTGCTGTAACCATTACTCTCCCAGTATCCCGGCTCATCTTTGGCTGTAAATTTAATTCCCTCCAGCCACTTGGCACTTTTGTAAAAGTAGCGGTCGGGCACCAGGGCCCGTACAGGGCCGCCGTGCTCCTTCGGAAGCTTCTTGCCGAAGAAACTATGGGCGAGAATAACATTTTCCTTGCCTGCCTCGGTTATGGGGATGTTGGTGGTATAGGCGGGGGCCTCAAAGATAACAAAGTTGGCCTCTTTCCGTAGTTTAGCCAGATGCATGATGGTGCTCAGGCGGACCCCGCTCCACTGAGAATCCAACAGAGTCCAGCCCGTAACGCAATGCACATCACAGGTTAACTGAACCTGCTCAAGTGCCAGCAGGTCCTTGTAGGAAAGAACCAGCGGTTTTTCCACCTCGCCTTTGACCTGAAGCGTAAAGTCGTCCACTGTGACTTTTCCAGGTACTCCGCCCATATCAAGGATCTTTTTTACCACTTCCTGGCCCGGGGGTATACGCGGCTTGCCGTCAGGCCTGGTTTGGGCTGCAAGGGCCTGTTGTTCAAAATCAAAGAGTTTCACAAAAGTCCCCGGCAGGCCGATACTGACCATCGTGCCGCCGGCTGCTGCCAGGAAGGTACGTCGGGAGATATGGGTGTCTTTTGGCATGGCTCTCATTCCTAACCTTTATTTGTATTCAATATAATTACTCCAGCCGGGCTTTTCAAGATGGAAAGGCGGGCTTCTTTGGGGGAAAATGAGACGCAGGCATGGGCAGATATCAACTACGGGAGGCTCAAATGGCCTTGACATTATGTAGCTTACTGGCTACAATAGATTATGCTTGAGGTTCGGAAGACTGAAATTTTTATCAAGTGGCTTGATGGATTGGGTGACATTCAGGCACGTGCACGTATCCTGGCCCGGATAGAGCGCTTAGCCACCGGAAACCCTGGAGACGTAAAACCGGTTGGTGAGGGGGTTTCGGAATTACGAATCGATTATGGTCCGGTTACCGTGTTTATTTTTCAAAGCGGGGACCTTCGGTTGTGATTTTGTTGGCAGGCGGGGATAAACGCACCCAGGCGTCCGATGTTAAAATTGCCTTACGTCTCGCACGTAATTTATAGGAGCAAACCATGAAAAAGACATTGACCACTCGTTATGATGTTGCAGAGCACCTTCGAACCCCGGAAGAAATGGCAGCTTATCTTGAGGCTTGTTTTGAAGAGGCCAATGGTGATGCGACATTCATCGCCAAGGCACTGGGCGATATCGCCCGTGCCAAGGGAATGGCCCAGGTCGCGCGTGATGCCGGTTTATCCCGCGAGAGTCTCTATAAGGCGCTTTCTGGTGAACGTAGTCCCGGCTTCGACACCATTCTCAGGGTTATGGATGCACTCGGATTGAAGTTACACGCTGAAGTGTCTCACGGCTGATTCCTATTCCAACCAATCGTTCGAGGGGGATGCAGCGATAAAACGGTCGCACCTCTCAACTTATCGTTGTGCATGATAAATAAACCAAAATGGCCATAACACTTGACCCCCGCAAAATACCTTGGGGGTACATCCTTCTTGAGGCCCTGGATGAGACCCCAAGCCTTTTCGATAGAATCAGAATTACTTATTTCCGGCCGAACCCCATGCGCAGGCCTCCGTCCAGTCGAATGTATTCTCCGTTCAGATAAGGGTTTTGGATGATATGACAGGCCAGGGAGGCGAACTCGGCCGGTTTACCCAGCCGGGCCGGAAAGGGGATTTGTTGGGCCAGGCGCTCCCTTTTGTACTTCATCGAGTCTGATCATCATGGGGGTTTCCATAATCCCCGGCAAGATAGCCATGATCCGGATCCCGTTGTTGGCAAATTCCCGGGCCAGGGTCAGGGAAAGGGAAACCACCCCTCCCTTGGAGGAGGAATAGGCGGCTTGCCCGATCTGGCCGTCAAAGGCGGCGATAGAGGCGGTGTTGATATACACCCCTCTTTCCCCTTCCTCGTTGGGATTGTTGGCCATCAGGGTGGAAGCGGTGGCCCGGATGACGTTAAAGGTCCCGATCAGGTTGATCTGAACGGTCCGGTTAAAACGCTCCAGGGGCATGACCCCTTCCTTTCCCACCACTTTGACCGAACCGCCTATCCCGGCGCAGTTTACGACGGCCTGAAAGGTGCCGAAGGCCGTCTTTATTTTTTCTACCACCCGGTCCATTCCCTCTTCCTGGGTGACATCGGCCGGAAAGAAGAGGGCCGTCTTGCCCAGTTCTTCGGCCAATTTGGGGCCTCTTTCCTCGTCTAAATCCAACAAGGCCACTTTCCCGCCGGCCTTGACTATGGAACGGGCCGTTGCTTCTCCCAGACCCGATGCCCCTCCGGTGATGACGGCTACACTATTTTTGATTTCCATGAAGGTCCTCCCTGTTTTAGGTATAAGGTACAAGGTGTGAGGTTAAAGTTTCTTCCTTAAACCCTGAACCTTACACCTTGATACCGTGTACTTATTATTTCTTTCGGCTTCCATCCGGGTTGTATTCATACCACCCCTTGCCGGTCTTGCGGCCCAAATGGCCGGCCCGCACTTTCCGTTTTAGTATGGAAGGGGGATAAAAACGGGCGTCTTTTTCATCTTCGTATACGTTGGTGTAGGCCATGAGCTGGACATCCAAGCCCACCAGGTCCGAGGTTTCCAGGGGACCCATCTTGCGGCCGAAGGCCAGACACATTCCTCTGTCGATGTCTTCCGGGGAGGCCACACCCTGTCCGACCAGACGCATGGCCTCCATGTTGGCCAGCATATTGATCCGGTTCAAGATAAAACCGGCGATATCCCGTTGGACCATGATCGGCTCTTTCCCGATCAAACGGACAAATTCGGCCCCGCCCTGAAAAGCCTCTTCACTGGTGGCAATCCCTTTGATCACTTCGACGGCGTTCATCATGGGGGCGGGATTAAAGAAATGAAGGCCGATGAAATTCTCCGGCCGGCGAACCGCGGCGGCAATATCACTGATAGGAATGGCCGAGGTGTTGGAAGCCAAGATGGTTTTATCCTTGATGAGTTCGTCAATTTTTTTGAAGACCTCGTGTTTGACTTCCAATTTTTCAAAGACCGCTTCGATGACCAGGTCGCAATCGGAAGCGGCCTCAAAACCGGTTGAGGTCCGGATGCGGTTCATGATCGTCTCGATATCTTCCTTAAGTTTTCCTTTTTCGATGAATTTGCCGACCGACCAGCGGATGTTTTTAACCGCCTTGTCCAGAATAGTCTGGGAAACATCCGAGATGACCACGGCCACTCCCTTTTGGGCGCAGACCTGGGCGATACCGTTTCCCATGGTGCCCGAACCGATCACCAATACTTTTTTAAATTCCATTATTAATGCTCCTTTCGTTGATTTACTGGTTGCGAATCTGCCAAATTTTTTGACTGACTTCTTCCGCCTGGGTCATTATCCGGTCCACCAGATCTTTAACGGGCAGGGTTTCCCTGGTTCGACCTATGACCTGACCGCAGGCGAAGACCGCCTCTTCCCCGCCGTCCCTGTAGGCCGAGGCGGTCCTTCGTCCGGTGATCACGGGAAGAAGTTCCTCCAGGGGGGTTTGTTTCTTTTCCAGATCCAGGATATGTTCGGCCCAGGAATTTTTTAAGACCCGGGTGGCGCTGCCGATGGACCGCTGGATGACCACCGTGTCGGTTTCCTGAGCCCGGATAAATCGTTCCTTATGATCCGGATGAATCCCGGCCTCAACGGTGTTGAGAAAACGGGTTCCGATCAAAACCCCTTCAGCGCCCAATGCCAGGGCGGCCACCAGGGTCTTCCCGTCGCAAAAGCCTCCTCCAGCCACCAGGGGAATCCGCAGGCGATCGGCGGCCTCGGGGATCATCACCAGACTGGTCACATCTTCCATGCTGGGATGTCCCCCGCATTCGGTGCCGACCAGGGACACCAGGTCCACCCCCAAGGCCTCGACCTTCAGCGCATCTCTTATCCGGGCACACTTATGGAGGTGTAAAAAATTTTTCTCTTTGATCTGCTGACGATACGGGGCCGGATTATTGCCGGCGGTTTCCAAAATCCGTATCCCCTCCCGGGCGACGATATCCAGACAGGCCTCCACGGGCATGGGAAGAAGCCCGGGGAAAAGGGAGATATTGACTCCGAAGGGTTTATCCGTCAGGGCTCTCAATCTTCGGATTTCAGTCACCAGTTCTTCTTCGCTGGGAAACATGGCCGAGGCCAGGCAGGCAAAAATACCGGCATTGGCACAGGCGGCAACAAAATCGGCATTGCTGATAAACATCATGGTGCCGCATTGGATCGGGTATTGAACGCCCAACAGTTCGGTAAAACGGGTTTTAAACATAATAGGGTCTCTTTCTTTTAACCCCTTTGAGCCCCCAAAAATGGAGTTGACAGGGGCACACCAGGCATGATTTAATTAAATTATTAATAAGGTTTTTCTATAAAGTCATAATTTTTGAGGCTTGTCAATCTCAAAAATCAGCCGGTAAGTAAGTGATGGACTAATGAATCAAAATCGATTATATCCGTCGCCGGTCGACAGTCAGCAAAAAAATAAAGGATGACGAAATATGACCAGAGCACTGGAGGGAATAAGGATCTTGGATTTGGGAAGCTATGTGGCCGCTCCCTATTGCTGCATGCTCCTGGCCGACCATGGGGCGGAGGTGATCCGGGCCGAACCCCCGGGCGGCAAGGTGGATCGAGAGTTGGGACCCTTTTCTCACGGACGGCCAGCCCATCACCTATGGGTTTACCGTTCAGCGTAATAAAAAGAATATTACCCTGAATTTAAGGTCCGAAAGAGGAAAACAACTCCTTGAGGAACTGGTTAAAAGGATTCGATGTCCTGGTGCACAACTACCCCCTGGGATCACAAGAGGCCTCCTTACTCACCTATGATCGTCTGAGGGGGATCAATCCGGCCCTGGTGGTGACGGCTATCTCCGGTTTCGGCCAGACCGGCCCCTATGCCGAACACCTGTGCTTTGATGCCATCGCCCAGGCCATGTCCGGATATATGAGCTTCTCCGGATATCCAGGCACTCCGCCGATTAAAGCCTCTCTCCCCTTTATTGATTATAATACCGCCGCCCGGGCCGCCCTGGGAACCATGTTGGCCCTGTTTGAGCGAAAAACCAGCGGAAAGGGTCAACTGGTGGACATCGCCCTCTTTGATGTGGCCTTTTCCATAACCGCCGCTTCCGGTTGTGCCGCCGAGTATAAACTGCTTGGGGAACTCCGAAAGCAAACAGGCAATTGTAGTTTTTATGCTTATACCGGCATTTGCCGGGCCAAAGACGGCAGTCTGATGATTAACATTATCGGCAACAGCATATGGCGGCGCATGTGCCGGGCCATGAACCGGGAAGAACTGATCGACGATCCCCGCTTCAGGGACAACATGGTCCGTTACCGGAACTATCAGGCCATCGACCTTATCTTAGACGAATGGGTCAAGGACAAGACCGTAGGCGAGTCCAGGAAGATGCTGGAGAAGGCCGGTGTCCCCTGCGGTCCGGTCAATGATGTACCCCAGTCCCTGGAGGTGCCTCAGGTGGCGGCCCGGGAGATGCTGGTCGAGGTAGAGTATCCCGGCACAGGCAAGGTCCCGGTGCCGGGAGTGGATATCAAACTATCACGGACCCCCGGCAAGGTTGCCAAACGGGCTTCTTTTTTGGGGGAGGACAACGAGGCCATTTATTGCGGGGTTCTCGGGTACCGACCGGAAGATCTGATAAGACTAAAACAGGATAAGGCCATATAGACCACTTATTTTCAGGACCGGAAGGTATTCGGAGCCTATGACTATTCTAGCGAATATGCCGTGGAAAGGTCCTTTCGAGATGCCAAACTCCATCGGATCCTGGAGGGATCGGCCATCAAGAAGATGATCATCGCCAATGATCCCTTGGGATATCGGAAAGCCAACCGCTAAGAAGAAAGGAACGTGATTTATGGATAAAAAAGCCCTTTTACTGGAACATGATCAGGGGGTGGCCAAGATTACCCTGAACCTCCCGGAAGTGCGCAATGCCCTGAGCCTGGAAATTCGGCTGGGGCTGGTAGATATTTTGAAAGAACTCGGGGAGAAAGAGGATGTAAAAGTCATCATTCTCACCGGGGCAGGAAAGGCCTTTTGCTCCGGCGGCGACATCAGGACCATGGAGGGGGAGACGGCCGTTTCCGGTCGCCTCCGTCTGAAAAGGGGGCATGGGCTGATTAAGACCATGCTCGGTCTGGAAAAACCGATCATCGGGGCCATCAACGGCGTAGCCGCCGGGGCAGGGGTCAGCATAGCTCTGGCCTGTGATCTGGTGGTCGCTTCCGAAGAGGCCCGTTTTGCCGTCTCTTTCAGCAAGATAGGTCTGATTCCGGACCTGGGTCTTTTTTATACCCTCCCCTTGCGGATCGGGGTTCCCAAAGCCAAGGAATTGATGTTTTTAGGGGATATTATTGACGCCCATGAGGCCGAACGGCTGGGACTGGTCAACCGGGTGGTGGCTGCCGATAAATTGGAAGAAGAGGTTAAAACACTGGCCCTTCGTTTGGTCAACGGCCCCGGTCAATCCTATGCCATGATCAAGTCCGCCTTGAACCACTGGCCGGCTCATTTGGAGTCCTTTTTGGAATTAGAAGCCACCCAGCAGGCCGTGGCCTTCAGCAGTCGGGATTTTGAAGAAGGCCGCAAGGCCTTCTTGGAAAAAAGGAAACCGGTTTTTCGGGGGAAATAGTGGAGGGCTATCGATGCCTCATCGAGGCCTCATTTATTTGATAAAAAATTTAATTAAAAACCCTTGACAGGGTGGTTTTCATATAGTATGACTGTCTTCGGTCGACAGTCTACTAAAAAGGAAAAAATCGCCGTGCCCTCGCGGGTCAGGAAAAAAGAATTCAGCCCCCAGTATTCTATACCCCTGGTGGAGCAGATCACCGACTTTTTGGCCCAGGCCATCCTGGAAGGTCAGTTCGAAAGCGGGGGACGGTTGGTGGAAAACGAGCTTCAGCGGCAATTCGGGGTCAGCCGATCTCCGATACGCGAATCCTTCCGGGTCTTGGAAAGAAAAGGTCTGGTTACCAATGTTCCTCGGAAGGGGACTTATGTCCGTAAGATTATCCAGAGAGATATCGAAGAGAATTTTCCGGTCCGGGCCAACCTGGAAAGCCTGGCCGCCCGGTTGGCCCTTTCTCATCTCAGTCCCCAGGATATCGAGAAAATGGAGTCCTCCTTTGCCAAGATGAGGGAGGCGGCCAAAAATAATGATTTCACCTCCTATCTCAAACACCACACGCATCTTCACGATATCTTCATCCGGGCCAGTCAAAACGAGACCCTGATCGAAATCCTGGATAACCTGCGGAATCAGGCGATCTGGTTTCGGTATTCCTATCTGTATGTCCAGGAAGCCTTTGACTATGCCATTAAAATTCATCGAAAGATATTAGATGCCTTTATCCACAAGGATGCCGATCGTCTGGAGGCCCTGGTTAAGGAACATATCCTGATCGCCTTGGACCGATTTATTCAATTCTTGGAATCTAAAAAATAACCGGGAGATTTTTTATGAAAAAGACGGGAATCGCCTTATGCGGCAGTTATCTGCCTAAGTATCGAATAGATCGAAACCTCATCGCCGCCGGTTGGGGACGCTCCTCACTAGGTGGGGAACGGACCGTGGCCAATAACGATGAAGATGCCATAACCCTGGCGGTTGAGGCGGCCCGTAATTGCCTCGGCGGGAATAACCGGGGAGAAATTGACGGGCTGTTTCTGGCCACCACCAGCGCCCCCTATAAGGAAAAGATGAATTCGGCGGTCATGGCCCTGGCCCTGGATCTGAATCGGGAGCTGGTGACGGCCGATTTCGGCCATTCCTTGCGGGCCGGTACAGGGGCACTGAAGGCGGCTTTGGATTCGGTCCGCTGCGGTTCGGCCCGAACCACCCTGGTCACCGCCGCCGACTGCCGGCTGGGTTACCCGAGGTCGGACCAGGAGCAGAGTTTCGGGGACGGGGCGGCCGCTGTTTTGGTCGGAGACCGGGATCTTTTGGCCACCTTTGAAGGGGATTACTCCATCTGTAATGAGATGCATGACGTCTGGAGAAACCCGGAAGACACTTTTGTCCGAACCTGGGAAAGCCGCTTTATCCTGGGCGAAGGCTATACCAATACCATGGTCGAGGTCGTACGGGGGCTATTAAAAAAATACCAAATTGAAACCAAGGACATTGCCAAGGCTGTTTTCCCGGCTCCGGACCCACGGACCCTTCAGGGGCTGGCCAAAAAATTGGGTCTTGATTTGAAAACCCAGGTCGCCGATCCTCTGATCTCCTCCATGGGCCACTGCGGGACGGCCCAGGCTTTGCTGATGCTGGTGGCTGCTCTGGAAGAGGCCAAACCGGGGGATTTAGTCTTGTTGGCCAATTATGCCGATGGGGCCGATGCCTTGCTCTTTAAGATAACCGAGCAAATAAACCAGGGAGGCCGCCAACGGAAACTGAAAACGCTTCTGGGGCATAAGCTGATGCTTTCTTCCTACGCCCGTTTCTTGAGTTATAAGGGGTTGGTCGAAACCCTTCCCGGAGAACCCTTTCGCCTGTTTCCTTCGGCCACGGTGACCTGGCGCGAGAGTAACAGCATCCTCAGGGCACATGGTAGTCGGTGTCAAACCTGCGGCAAGACGACTTTTCCCATTCAACGCATTTGTTATCACTGCCAGTCGAAGGATCAATTTGTAGAAGTGCCCATTTCCGAGTATCGCGGGGAAGTTTTCACCTTTTCTTTGGACAACCTGGCCGGCCGGAGCGACGACCCGGTGGTGATTCAGACCATCGCCGACCTGGGGGAAGAAAAAGTCCGCTTTTACAGCATGATGACCGACTGTAATCCCAAGGATGTCCAGATAGGGATGCCGGTGGAGTTGACCTTTCGCCGGATTTATGACGGCATGGGGATACACAACTATTTTTGGAAATTGCGGCCGGGGAGCAAGGAGGAAGTGACCAATGGGTAGCCTAAAAGATAAAGTAGCCATTATCGGCATGGGGTGTTCCAAGTTTGGGGAGCGGTGGGACATGGGAGCCGCGGATTTGGCCATAGAGGCGGCATACGAGGCCTACGCCGATGCCGGTATTGAGGCCGGGGACTTGGAGGCCTGCTGGCTTTCAACCTTGATGGCACCGCCCATCGGTGTTTCCGGATCTCTGGCCGCGGACGGATTAAAATTGGGGAATATCCCGGTTATTCGCAATGAAAACTGGTGCACTTCCGGACACATTGCCCTTCTGGAGGCCTGTATGGCCGTGGCCAGCGGCGCCTATGATCTGGTGATGGCCCTGGGCGTAGAGAAACTGAAGGATACGGGATTTCCCGGACTGGGTACGGGCCGGGGTATGCATCCGGTTTATGAGGCCCGCAGGACTTCTCCCGGTTCTTTTGGCCTGATTGCCGAGCGGTATTTCAAGACCTATGGGATACCCATGGAAGAAGGCAGGATAACCATGGCCAAGATCGAAGTCAAAAATCATGACAACGGCAGCCTTTGCCCCAAGGCCCATTTTCGAAACCAGATCACCGTGGATACGGTGATCAAGGCCCCCATCATCGCCTGGCCCTTAGGGCTTTTTGATTGCTGTGGAAACAGCGACGGAGCGGCCTGTGCCATCATCACCACCCCCGAAAAGGCCAAATCCTTTCGGGCCGATCCCATTTACCTCAAGGGCTTCGGTATCTCCACCGACGCCATGATCCCTCATTTCAGGCCCGAGTTCAGTTGGACCAGTTTTAACGCCTTAGTCAACTCCTCTCAAAAGGCCTATGAAATGGCCGGGATCAAAAATCCCCGGGAAGAACTCAGCCTGGCCGAGGTCCATGACTGCTTTTCCATTACCGAGTTGTTGATCTATGAAGATTTCGGCTTCAGTCCCAGGGGAAGGGCCAAAGAGGACGTGGATTCCGGATTTTTTACCCGCCATGGGGGTTTGCCGGTCAACGTGGACGGCGGGCTGAAGTGTTTTGGACATCCGGTTGGAGCCAGCGGTCTGCGCATGACCTATGAGGTGTATAAGCAGTTACAGGGCAGGGCCGATCTGCCGGAACGGCAGATCAAGAATCCCAGGCTGGGTCTGTCCCATACCTTCGGCGGCCCCCCCCAGATCAGCGCCGTGGCCATTTTGGGGAATGAGAGAGGATAAGATCAATACGAAAATAGGAGTTCTAGGATTCCAGGATTCGAGGGTTCAAGGGTTTAACTTCCAAGCCTTTCACTTGAATCCTTGAATCCTTAATTCAGGAGGAATAACCGATATGGATTTTGAAATCAGCGAAGAAAACCGTATGTTCCGGGAGGCCATCAGGGAATTTGCCGAACGAGAGATCGTCCCCCTGGTGGATGAGGCCGAGGCGACGCACACCTTTCCCATACCCCTGTTCAAGAAAATGGGCGAACAGGGATTTTTGTGTCCCCGTTATCCCTTGGAGATGGGGGGCGGCGGCGGGGACAAGATCACCGAATGCATCATGGTCGAAGAACTCTGCCGAATCGATGTGGGTATTGCCGGGGGGTTGATGGTCCAGAGCGGATTGGCCACGGCCCCGATTTACCGTTTCGGATCGGAAGAGCAAAAAGAAAAATTTCTTTTTCCGGCCATTAAAGGGGAAAAGATCGGGGCCTTCGGACTCACCGAGCCCGACGTCGGCTCCGATGCTGCGGCCATAAAAACCAAGGCGGTCCGGGATGGGAGCGACTATCTCATCAACGGGACCAAAATGTTTATTACCAATGGGCCCATTTGTGATTACGTGGTTGTGGCCGCCTATACCGATCCCACGCGGCGGGGAGAAGGGATCAATTTGTTTATCGTCGAAAAGGGCACCCCAGGCTTTACGGTTTCCCGTAAACTGGATAAAGTGGGCAACTGGACATCCGAGACCGGGGAACTGGTCTTTGAGGATTGCCGGGTGCCGGCCAAAAATATGATCGGAGAAAAGGAAGGGGGCGGCTTCGCCCAATTGGCCGACACCCTGATCTCCGGTCGTATTACCTATGGGGCCCGCTGTACCGGGACGGGACAGGCCGCTTATGAATTAACGGCCAAGTACGCCCAGGAACGGGTTCAATTCGGAAAGCCGATCGGCAAATATCAGATCAACCGTTTTCGCATCGCCGAGATGGCCATGTATCTGGACATCATGCGCACCTATACTTACCGGGTGGCCTGGATGTACGACCAAGGGAAGAAGGTCCGCAAAGAATCTTCCATGGTCAAACTTTTTACCGCCGAGACCCTTCAGAAAATTTTGGCCGATGCCATGCAGATCCATGGCGGGTACGGTTATATGATGGAGTATCCCATCCAGCGCTTCTGGCGGGACGGTCGTCTCTTTACCATCACCGAGGGTACCTCGGAGATTCAGCATCTGGTCATCGCCAGGGAACTGGGGTTATAATAACGGGCGATAGCGCTCCCCAAGGCCGGAGCCCGACGGCGTTTCACTAAAAGGAACAGGTTTGCATTAATATTTTATATTGAAAAGGAGGACTCAAGGATGAAGGCAAAAAGAGTCGGAAAAGGCAACTTGAGCTTTATTTGCGTGGCGGTATTGGTCGGGATTTTTTTTATGACTCCCCTTAGTTGTTTCTCTGCTGAGAAGGTCCTCAAAATCGGGGCTTTCTTCCCCCTTTCCGGCAAGGCCGCGGCCTGGGGCTTGGCAGCTCAGAAGGCCATTACCATCAGACAAAAGGCGGTCAATGCCCGGGGCGGTCTGAATGTGGGGGGAGAAAAATATCAATTGGAGATCATCTGGGAGGATGACAAATATAACCCGGCCGCGGGCCGGATGGCCGTGGAGAAACTGGTTAACCGGGATAATGTGAAATTCCTTCTCGCCACCCAATCGTCCGCCGTCCTTTTGGCCGTCCAGCCGATTACCGAACCCAAAAAAATCCTATTATTGCTGGATTCTTATGCCAAGGAGGTCCTGGGTCCGGACAAACCCTACAGTTTCCGCATGGTCCTGACTTCAAACGAGATCCTGCCGGGGATGTACACCTGGATGGTAAAAAATTTTCCCAGTTTCAAGACGGTGGCCTTTATCGAGCCTAATGACGCCAGCGGCTGGTCAATCGAGAAGGATTGCCGGCGGAGTGCCGATCAGCACCATTATCAGGTCGTCTTCTCTCAATTCTATGAACGAGGTACTTCCGACTTCTATCCCCTCTTGAATAAATTACTGCTCACCAAGCCGGATTTTATCGACATGACCGGGGCCCCTCCTGGAGATCAGGCCCTGATCGTCAAACAGGTCCGGGAGTTGGGTTATAAAGGAAGGACCTTTTCCGGGACGACGACCAACCCGGTCCTGTTCTGTAAAATCGCCGGGGTTCAAAATGCCGAGGGCTATATCAGCAATACCCATGATCTGTTGGGGGCCTTTAGTAACCCCGAACAAAAAAAATATTATGACGATTACATCGCCCTCTACGGCCAGCCTTTTGACCCGGTAACCCCCAAGTACACCGCGTACCTGGATATCCTGGTTCAGGCCATCGAAAAGGCCGGGAGCCTGGACCCGACCAAGGTCAAAGATACCCTGGAAAAGACGGCCGATTGGGAAACCATCTTCGGGAAATCCAAATTCGGCGGTAAAGATTATTACGGAATCAAACACCAGATTGTCACTCCGGTTTACATCTCCGAGATCGTTAACGGAAAGATAGTCAACCGGGGGACTGTATTACCCAATATCAATTGATGCACGGCCGATGACCTTTCCTTTTTTTCTCCAGGTCCTGGTCAACGGGCTGATGCTGGGGCTGACCTACGCCATCATTGCCTCCGGCTTCAGCCTGATTTACGGCATCATGCGGCTGCTCAACTTTGCCCACGGCGATTTTTATATGCTCGGGGCTTTTGCCACCTATCTCCTCTGCGAAAAGCTGGGGACGAATTATTTTTCCGCTTTTCTGTTGAGTATGGTGCTCCTCGCCCTTCTGGGAGTCATTACCTATTATCTTTTCTTCCGCCGCTTCCGGGACCAACACGATCCCAGCCTGGTCATCGCCCTGGGCGTGGCCATGTTGATCGGCGGCCTGGCTCCTTTGATCTTCGGTGAAGACGATCAATCCGTATCGCCGGTCTTCACCAGGGTCATCCATTTTATGGGGGCGACCCTTTCTATGGAGCGGATCTTTGTCATTGCCATGGCCATTGCCCTGATGATCGCCCTGACCCTGTTTATTAAATTCACCAAAACCGGGCAGGCCATGCGGGCCGTGGCCCAGGACCCAGAAGCGGCCGCACTTCAAGGGATTGGCGTTGATTCCACCTTTGTCATCTGCATGGCCATCAGCTCCGCCCTGGCCGGGGCGGCCGGCTCGCTCCTGGCCCCGCTTTTTGTGGTCAATGCCTATCTGGGCACCCATGCCGTGCTCAAGGCCCTGGTGGTCGTGGTCATCGGAGGGCTGGGCAGTATTCCCGGAGCCATTGCCGGCGGTCTCCTGTTGGGGTTTGTCGAGAGTATCGGGAACACCTTTTTAGGAAGCGTCACGGAGATATTGGGATTTGTGATCGTCATGCTGGTCTTGATCTTCAGGCCCCAGGGGTTATTAGGCCATGGTTAAAAAACGTTTGGGGCAACTTATCCTGTTTATTATCGTGATGATTTTTCCCATTTTCAATCGGGACCCGTTTATTTTGAATATCCTGATTACCACCGGCATCTGGGCGACCTCCGTCTGGGGCGTTCGTCTCATCATGTCCACCGGCCAGTTGACCCTGGGGCACGCGGCCTATATGGCCGTCGGGGGCTATGCCTCGTCCATTTTGGTGATGAAGGCCGGACTCTCTTTCTGGCTGGCCCTGCCGTTGGCCGGTCTGATCGCTGCCCTGGTGGCCCTGCTGATTGGAATCCCGACCTTACGCATCAAAGGGGTCTATTTTGCCATCATCACCTTTGCCTTTGCCGAAATCATCCGCCTGATCATCGTCAATTGGCCGGGTTTTTTAGGGGGATCCGGAGGCATTCCGGGCGTCCCGTCGCCTTCTCCTTTTCTCTCCATCCCCTTCACCGGCCGAGTCCCCTTCTACTATTTAATTTTGGGTATTTCGGTGGTGACCTATCTGGTGATGAAGGGAATCGAGAGAAGCCGGATCGGGAAAATTTTTTCAGCCATTCATGAGGGCGATGATCTGGCCCAATCCATCGGCATCAATATCATGAAATACAAAGTGATCGCCTTCTGTCTCGGCTGCTTTTTCGCCGGTGTGAGCGGAAGTTTTTATGTCCATTATTTCAATTTTGCCAGCCCGGAATTTTTTACCATCTGGCAATCGGTCTACTGTTTGCTTTTTGTTATCGTCGGGGGCATGGGCAGTGTTTTCGGGCCCCTTTTGGGCTCCTTTTTTATGACCTTGGTCCCTGAGTTTTTACGGGGGACCAATGAATATGAACCGGTGGTTTATGCCGTTATTCTGATCCTGGTCATGTTTTTATTGCCCGGGGGATTGGTCACGCTGCCGGCGAGATTGAGGAGCAAAAAAAAATTGGTTCAAGGTCCAAGGTTCAAGGTTCAAGGAAAATCCCGTTTATCGTAAACCTTGTACTTTAAGACCTTACACCTCAAACCTTACACCTCGAACTATTACTTTATGCTTTTGAAAATTGACAACATCACGAAAAACTTCGGCGGTTTGGCCGCCCTTTGGAAACTTAGCTTTCAGGTCAACGAGGGTGAAATCCTCGGCCTGTTAGGCCCCAACGGATCGGGGAAGACCACCCTCTTCAATGTGGTTAGCGGATTTTTTCCCCCCTCGGCCGGCCGTATCTTTTTTGACGGAAAAGACATCACCGGCTTGCGGCCCCACCGGATTGCCAGAATCGGGGTGGTGCGCACCTTCCAGGGGACCAACTTGTTTAAAAATCGGACCGTCTGGGAAAATGTCGTTATCGCCCACCACCTGATGATCGAAGCCAATTTCGTTGAACTTTTATTAAACCAGGCCAGGGCCAAGACCAGTGAAGCGGCGGCGATAAGGCACAGCCAGGAAATCCTGGAGTATCTGGACCTGTTGGGAAGTGAAAGAATGATCCGGCCCAGAATCTGCCCCACGGCCTTCAGCGGGCCTTGGGCGTGGCCATTGCCCTGGCCGCCCGGCCCCGCCTATTGCTCCTGGATGAACCCTTGACCGGTATGAACCCCGAAGAATCCCATAATTTTATCGAGCTGGTTCGAGGGCTGAGGGACAGGGGGATTACCCTGATGATCGTCGAACATGACATGAAAGCGATTATGGGCGTCAGTGACCGCATCGTGGTCATTAACTATGGACAGAAGATCGCCGAAGGACTTCCTCAGGAGATCCAGAGAGACCCTAAGGTCATCGAGGCCTATTTGGGGAGCGAGGTTTTGGAATGACGCGGCCTCCCTGGTTTTCATTGCAGAACCTGATGGTCTCTTATGGAGCGGCCCCGGTCCTTAAAGGGATCTCTCTGGAAGTGGAAGCCGGGACGATTGTGACCTTGATCGGCGCCAACGGCGCCGGGAAAAGCACCACCTTGCGGGCCATCTCCGGGTTGGTGTCTCTGGCCGCAGGGGAGATTCTTTTTGATGGGAAAAAGATCCACGGTCTTTCCCCCCAGGAGATCGTCCGCTCCGGAATCGCCCATGTTCCGGAGGGAAGGAGGGTCTTCCCTTATATGACCGTCTACGAAAATCTGAAGATGGGGGCCTTTCGCCGAAAGGACAAAAAAGAAATTCGAACGGACCTGGGGAAAATTTTCGGGCACTTTCCGATCCTTCAAAAAAGGCAGAATCAAAGGGCCGGGAGTTTAAGCGGGGGAGAACAGCAGATGCTGGCCATCGGACGGGCCTTGATGTCCCGACCCAGGCTGCTGCTTTTGGATGAGCCTTCCATGGGGTTGGCCCCCATAGTGGTCCAGGAACTGAGCCGGATCATTGCCGAGATCAACCAGCGCAAGGTCGGCATCATTATCGTCGAGCAAAATGCCCGGATGGCCCTCCGGCTGGCCCACCGGGGTTATGTCCTGGAGACCGGCTCCATCGTCCTGAAAGGAAAGGCTTCGGAATTGATTGATAATGAGCATGTCCGGAAGGCCTATCTGGGAGGGTAGAAAAGAAAATGCCGTTCGTCGTTTAGCGTTCGGCGTCGGAGAAGGAAGTTCGGAGTTTAGAGTTCGGAGTTCGGAGAAAATCATTTAAAAGGGTTTGAGAGTTCAAAAACTTATGCTCCTAAATCCTTGAACCTTGATCCTTGAATCCTTGAATCCTTCGAAGGAGGTAATATGAGAAAAGTTGGAATTGTGGGGATTGGGACCACCAAGTTCAAGGCCCGCTGGATCGACAAGACCTATTATGAGCTGGCCTTTGATGCGGCCAAGATGGCCATGGAGGATGCCGGTCTCAGCAGGTTAGACATCGATTGTGCCGTCTATGGAATTTACAACGATTTTTTTCAACGCCAATACCAGCCCGATGCCTTTGTTCATGACTATCTGGGATTGGGATTAAAACCCATGGTGCGGGTCAATTCCGGGGGGGCCACGGGCGGGGCGGCCCTGCGCATCGGTTATTCGGAAGTGGCCAGCGGTCTCTATGATATCTGTCTGGTCCTGGGGGTGGAAAAATGCACTGATTGTTACAACTATGAATTCAATTCCACGACCCCGGAAGTCCTGCGGGCCATTCTCTATACGGCCGACATGACCTATGACAACCCGGCCGGCCGGACCGCGGCTTCGGGCTTTGCCCTGGGGGTTGTGGCCCACCGGGAGAAATTCGGCAACCCCACCGACGAACAGATGGCCAAGGTCTCGGTGAAAAATCATTTTAACGCCACTAAAAATCCGATCGCCCAATCGCCGAAGATTCTGACCGTTGAAGCAAGTCTTGAATTCCAAAAAGATTGTCGAGCCTTTCCGTTTCTATGATAACTGTCTGTACACCGAGGGCTCTTCGGCGGTCATTTTGGCTTCCGAAGAGGCGGCCAGAAAAATATCCGCCAAGCCGATCTGGATCAGCGGTCTGGGGGCCTCGACCGATTATGTCATGCCCGGAAACCGGCCCAACATTTACACCTTTGAATCTTCCCGGCTGGCGGCCAAAAAGGCCTATGACATGGCCAGGATCACCAATCCCCTGGAAGAACTCGATTTGGCCGAGCTTCACGATGCCTTTACCGGCACGGAGATCATGGCCTATGAGGACTGCTTTTTTTGCGAAGAAGGGCAGGGGGGGCGGTTGATCGATGAAGGGGTGGTCATGGCCGGAGGAAAACTGCCGGTCAACCTGAGCGGGGGGCTGATCGGCTGCGGTCATGCCGTGGGGGCCACGGGCATCATGCAAACCTATGAGGTCGCCCTTCAGCTTCGAGGAGAGGCGGGAGAGCGGCAGGTTAAAAATGCCCGTCGCGGGTTGGTGCAGAGTATCGGGGGAACCCTATGCACCTGGACGGTTTGTCTGGTTCTGGAAAGGGAGGATTAATCATGAATGAGCAGGAACGGGAAAAATGGTATCGCTATGAGAATCAAAAATACGGGATTCCCATTGAATTTTTAAAGCGGGATTTTGAAGACGAGTTATCCGGAAAAGTCCCCATGGACCAGCCCCTGGAGATACCCGACAAGATGGAGGTGGTCTACAAATACAGCTACGGCGGGCAGTCCCGGTTTTTTCGGGAGATACGGGAAAATAAAAAAATCTACGGGGCCAAGTGTCCGCAATGCGGCAAGGTCTATTGTCCTCCCAGGGCCCATTGTTCTTTATGTTACCAGCCTACCGAATGGGTGCCTTTAACCGGCACCGGGGTGATCAAGACCTTTACCGTCCAGTATCTCTCCACCAGCGCCTTTATCAAAAAAGTCCCCTTTATCTGTGCCTATGTCCAACTGGACGGCACGGATTTTCTGCTCATGGCCAATATGGAAGTGGACGACGTGGCCCGGATCAAGGTAGGGACCAGGGTCAAGGCCGTATTCCGGGAAGAACGGCAGGGGACCATTACGGATTTTTATTTTGAGCCGATGGAATAATAAGAAAACGGTATAAGGTGCAAGGTGTAAGGTTCAAGGCTGAAAGATCTATGACATGAACCCTTGCCTCCATTTGGACGCCAGATATGAAACCTTATCTTAAACCTTGAACCCTGAACCTGTACCATCATTGATAGGAGAGCAGACATGTCCCGGAAAGTCATCATCACCGTTGCCCCTACCGGCAGCATACCGACTCGAAAAAATAATCCCAATCTGCCGATTACCCCGGAGGAAGTGGCCGAAGAAACAAGACGGTCATACGAGGCCGGGGCCGCGTTGGTCCACCTCCATGCCCGAAATCCCGATACCGGTGAACCCACTCCGGACATCAATGTCTTCCGGGCTTATCTCGCGGCCATCCGGGCGGCCTGTCCGATTATCACCCAGATTACTACCGGCGGAGGGGCCACCCGCTTGGGCCTCGGACCGGAAGAGCGGTTGAAACCGGTCATAGAGTTGAAACCCGATTCGGCCTCCCTGAATGCCGGTTCCATGAATTTCGGCCGGAACCTCTTTCCCAACCTTCCGGAGGTCATGGAATTGTACGCCCGGAAGATGAAAGAGATCAAGGTCATGCCGGAGTTCGAAGCCTACGACCTTTCCATGATTCAAAATGTGGATATCTGGATCCGCCAGGGCGGGATCCTGGAACCTCCCTTTCAGTTCAGTTTTGTCCTCGGAGTCGTCGGCGGTATCCCGGCCACCTTCAAGAATCTATTGGCCATGAAGGAAAGTCTTCCTGAGGGTTACACCTGGCAGGCCATCGGCATCGGCCGGCATCAGATCCCCATGGGGATCATGGCCGTTCTCCTGGGGGGAAATCTGCGGGTCGGTTTTGAAGATAATGTCTATCTGTCCAAAGGGGTCCTGGCCAAGAGCAACGCCGAATTGGTGGAAAAGGCGGTGCGCATCATTCGGGAATTGGGTTATGAAATAGCCACCGTGGAAGAGGCCAGGAAGATATTGCCGCTGTTGAATAGATAAAAGTGGAAACACTTTCCGTTTTTCAAAAATATTTCTTTTCAAGACACCGTTAGAGTCAAAATCCCCCTCACTCCCCCTTAGAAAAAGGGGAGGGTTTTCTCCTCCCTTTAGAAAAGGGAGGTCGGGAGGGATTTATAAATATTTTTTCAACAAGCAAATAAATTGATACTAAAATTCGAATTTCGGGAATTTAGGGAGATCCTATGGAAATGACTCTGGGCGAGGCCTTTGCCCGTTCGGCCCGCAAATTCTCCAATAAGACGGCCTGCGTGGATGATGAAAAGCGTTTGACCTATGGCCTGATGAACTGCCCGGGTGAATCGCTGGGCCCAGGCCGCCCTTGGATTGGGCTTGGGAAAAGGCCGCCATGTCGCCACCTTGGCCAATAACTGTCTGTCTCTGATGGAAGTCTATCTGGGCAACTTGAAATGCGGCTTGGTCACCGTGCCTCTGGACGCCCGGGGAAAAGTACCGGAAATCTGTTATGAGGCCGAATTTACCGACTGCGACGTCCTGGTCTTTCACGACGATTTTTCGGCCATGGTAGAAGAGATGCGCGCCCGTCTTCCCCACATCCGCACCTTTATCGGATTGGGAGAAAACCCTCCCGGCTTTGCCCTGAATTATGAAAAACTGCTTACCCAAAGTCGGGACGAAGAACCAGACGTAAATCTGGTCGAAGAAGACGAGGCCTTTATCATGTTTACCGGCGGAACCACCGGCCGTCCCAAGGGGGCCATCCTGACTCACAAGGGTATGCTCTGGAACATCATCTGTGTGACCACTGAAAATCAAAGTCCCTCTCCGGACGATACCATCTATTATCCCATGCAGATGTACCACACCGCGGCCTTGAGCCGCTTTCTGGCCTACATGTATGCCGGGGGCACCTTTATCGGCAGCAAGTCCTTTGATCCGGACACCTACCTGGATATGGTTGAAAAAGAACGGGTAACCTTCATCACCGGTAATCCCACCATCTTTCGGATGCTCCTTGAGGCCCAACTCAAGCGTCCCCGGGACACCTCCTCCATGAAGCGTTGGTTGTGCACCCAGGGATTTTTACACCCAGGGCTGAAGGAAGAGATTGAAAAGTACCTTTGGCCTAACGGAGTGCTTTATGGTTCCTATGCTCTGACCGAGGCCTCTCCGGCGGTGACTGTTTTGAAGCCTACGGACAAACCCCGCCAATGGGGGAGCGTCGGCCGTCCCTACATGTGTACCGAGGTGCGGATCGTGGACGAGAACGATCAGGACCAGCCGGTGGGAGAGGAAGGGGAGATCATCGTCCGGGGGCCCACGGTCTTCAAGGGCTATTACAAAAACCCGGAAGAAACCGCCCGGACCCTGCGCGGGGGCTGGCTGCACACCGGGGATGTGGGCAAATACGACGACCTGGGCTATCTCTACATGGTGGACCGCCTGAAGGATATGATCAAGACCGGGGGGCTCAATGTCTATTGTTATGAGATAGAAGAAGTGCTTTCCCTTCACCCGGCCATCTCCGAAGGGGTCGTCATCGGGGTCCCCCATGCCAAGTGGGGAGAATCCATCCGGGCCATTGTGGTGCCCAAAAATGGCATGAAGATATCGAAAGAGGAGGTCATTGACCATTGTCGTCTTCACCTGGCCAGCCATAAGAAACCTACTTCGGTCGTCCTGTTGGAGGAACTTCCCAAAGGGACCTTCGGCGGCAAGGTGTTAAAAAGGATCTTGCGCGAGAAATACGGAAAGGAATAGAACCAATTATGAATCCCCTTTATTTTGATGATTTTTTTGTGGGCCAGGAATTTGTCACCAAGGCCCGGACCGTGACCGAGGCCGATATCGTCAATTTTGCCGCGCTGTCCTGGGATACCAACCAGTTGCATACCGATGTGGAATACGCCAAAAAGACCCCCTTCGGAGAGCGGATCGCCCACGGCATGTTGGGTCTGGTCATCCATGCCGGACTATCGCAGATGTTGGGGATCATGGAGGGATCGATCATCGCCTTTCTGGGACTGACCTGGAATTTTCTACTCCCCATCCGCATCGGGGATACTATCCATGTGGTCCAGCGGGTCAAAGAGCTGCGGGAAACCTCCAACCCCGAAAGGGGAATTTTGGTCTTTGAGAAGGATGTGGTCAATCAAAAGGGGGAAGTGGTCCAAAAGGGGACCACGACCGTCTTGATGGCCCGGAAGAAAAAAGGGACTAAGATATGAAAATATTATTAGACCTGTTACTGTCCGACGAACACCGCATGGTCCGGGAAACGACCCGGAAGTTTGCCGAAAAGGAATTGGGACCCATCGCCCAGGAAATCGACGAACAGGAACGCTTTCCCCTCGAGGTTTACAAAAAGGCCGGAGAACAGGGTTTGATCGGCTCCACCATTCCCGTCGAATACGGCGGTGGCGGGGCCGATCTCTTGACCAATGCCCTGATCAAAGAGGAATTCTGCCGAATGGCGGCCGGCTTCGGCATGTCGGTCAACATGTGCACCACCAACTTCTGTTATTTCATTTCCAAGTACGGGACCGAAGAACAAAAAAAACGCTATATTCCCCCGGTCATTCAAGGGGAGGCCCTGGCCGCCTTTTGCCTGACCGAACCGGAGGCCGGATCGGACGCCCTTTCCCTGAAGACCCATTACCGCCAGGAAGGGGACCGCTATATTTTGAACGGGTCCAAGACCTTTATCACCAATGCCCCCATCGCCCGTTATTTCATGATGGTCTCCCGAAAACAGGGATCGGCCGGTGCCCGGGGCGGGACCCTCTTTATTTTGGAGCGGGGCATGGAAGGCCTTTCCACCGGACAGCCCTTTAAAAAAATGGGTATGCGCTGTTCCCCCACCGGAGAAGTATTCCTGGATCAGGTCGAAGTTTCCAAGGATCACATTTTGGGGGAAGAGGGCCAGGGATTTCAGGTCATGTTCGAAGCCCTGGATGAAGAGCGGATCTTGGGGGCCAGCACCGGCTTGGGTATCGCCCAGGCCTGTGTAGAGACGGCCGTCAAATATGCCAGGGAAAGGGTCCAGTTCGGCAAACCCATCGGCTCTTTTCAAATGGTTCAAAACCTGCTGGCCGAGATGGCCACCCGGCTGGATATCATCCGCCAATATACCTACACCTTGTGCCCCCTGGTGGACCGAGGCGTCAAATTGACCAAGGAAGCGGCGATTTGTAAATATTACGCCTCCAGGATGGCCACTAAGGTGGGACTGGATGCCATTCAGGTCCTGGGGGGCTATGGCTACATGCGGGAAAATCCGGTGGAGCGGTACATGAGGGATGCCAAGCTATTGGAGATCGGCGGAGGTACTTCGGAAATTCAAAAGCTGATCATTGCCAGGGAACTGTTAAAGGGGTAAACCTGAGTAATGATTTTGTCTGACAGGATTAACAGGATAACGATCCGAGTAATCCGGTAAATCCCGTCTAATAAAATATTTTTTTATCAAACAGGACGAAACATGAACCGACATAATAACAGTGGACCGCTTAAGGGCGTAAGGATTTTGGATTTTACCAGTCTTCTGCCCGGTCCTTTTGCCACCTTGTATCTGGCCGATATGGGGGCCTCTGTTTTGCGGGTTACTTCAGGCACCAGGCCGGACCCCATAGAATCAAGGCCCCCCTTTATTCCCGAGACCAAGATTTCAGCGCTTTGGGCCTATCTCAATCGGGGTAAGCAGTCGATCAATTTGAACCTCAAAAATCCCAGGGCCGTCAGGATCGTTGAGCAGTTGATAACCGAGTATGATGTGGTCATCGAACAATATCGGCCCGGAGTGATGGCCAAACTGGGATTGGATTACGAAAGTCTGAAAAAGATTAATCCCACTATAATTTATTGTTCTCTTACCGGGTATGGACAAACCGGCCCGTTGAATAAAAGGGCGGGCCATGATATTAACTATCTTTCCCTGGCCGGACTCCTTTCCTATTCCGGTAAAAAAGAGACCGGTCCGTCTCTGATGGGAATGCAGATCGCCGATATCGCCTCCGGTTCGCTCAATTCGGTCATCGGCCTATTGGCCGCGGTCATCCACCGAAAGGAAACGGGTGAAGGGCAGTATGTGGATATATCCATGATGGACGGGGTGATGGCCTTTAACACCGTATCCGGAACAACCTGTCTGGTAGACGAAAAGGAACCTGCCCGGGAAGCAGAGAGGTTGAACGGAGGCGTCCTTTACGATTTTTATGAAACCAAAGACGGCGAATACATGAGTCTTGGGGCCCTGGAACCCCAGTTTTTTAAGGCCTTTTGTGAGGCCGTTCAGCGCCCGGACCTCATAGCCGGCGGCATTGCCCCGGAAAATATTGAAAAGGTCAAATCCGAAATTCGGGAGATTTTCAGGTCAAAGACAAGAGACGAATGGGTGGAAATTTTTCGGGGCTTCGATGCCTGCGTGGAACCGGTGCTGGGTCTTTCAGAGGCCTTAAACAGCCCTCAGGCCAAGGCCCGTCAGATGGTCGTTGATGTGGATCTTCCCGGGGAAGGCAAGGTCAGACAGATGGCCAATCCGATCAAATTTTCTCAAGACCCACACGAATATACTTCCGTCGGGGTTCCATCGGGAAGCCACACCAGGGAGATCATTCTTGGGTTGGGGTATTCCGAGGAAGCGTATCGGAAATTGGAAGGGGAAGGAATTTTTAGGTAAATCATTTGAAAGGACAAAATTATGGTTGGAATCGTTTCATAGGGTGGATACGTACCGCGCTATCGATTGGATCGGAGGAAGATATTTCAGGCCATGGGCTGGATGGACCCTTCGACGGCCTCGAATATGAGAGGCGAAAAGGCGGTAGCCAATTTTGACGAAGACAGCATCACCATGGCCGTTGCCGCGGGATCTAGACAGCCTCTGGGGGATGGACCGATCGCAGGTGGACGGGCTGTATTTCGCCTCGACCACCATGCCCTATAAGGAGCGGCTCAATGCCGGCATTTGCACGGCGGCTCTGGGACTCAAAGATCAGGTGCGGGCCGCGGATTTCTGCGGCGGGCTGAAGGCCGGGACAACGGCGCTGCTGGCCGCCCTGGAAAGTGTCGGTGCCGGCGGTGCGAATAACATTATGGTTTGTGCCTCCGATTCCCGAATGGGAAGACCGGCCTCCGGGGAAGAGATGATCTTTGGCGACGCTGCCGCAGGATTTATCGTCGGGAATGGAGAGGTGATCGCCGAATTCAAGGGCTCCTATTCGATCACCTATGATTTCGGCGATCACTACCGCGGTGCCTTTGCCCAATTCGATCGGAAGTGGGAAGATCGATGGATCCGGGACCTGGGGTACGATCATTTTGTGCCTGAGGTGGTCAAGGGTTTCCTGGACAAATACGGCCTGAAGATCACGGATTTTGCCAAGGTCATCTACGACTGCCATTATGGGGCGGAGCGTAAAAAACTCAATAAGATGCTGGGGATTACCGCCGAGATGGACCAGGGGAATTACCAGGAACAGATAGGGCATTGCGGGACGGCCCAAAGCTTAGTCATGCTGGCCGGTGCCCTGGAAGGGGCCAAGCCGGGGGACCGGCTGTTGGTGGTGAGTTTCGGCAGCGGCTGCGACGCCCTTTACTTCGAGGTAACTGAAAATATCCGAAACAAAAAAGGCGGCCGCGGGATTTCGGGTTCCTTGGCCAACCGGGTGGAATTGGATGTTTACGAGAAATACTTAGTCTGGCGCGATATCCTCCCGGCGGAGATGGGGCTTCGAAGCGAAGAGGATTTGTGGACCAGATGGACCGCTTTGTGGCGAAAGCGCAAAGAGGTCTTGGGACTCTGGGGTTCCCGGTGTTTGAAATGCGGGACCCCTCAATTACCGGCCCAGAAAATCTGTGTCAATCCGGAGTGTGGGGCCGTGGACCAGATGGAAGACTATCTTTTTTCCGATAAAAAAGGACGGGTGGTCAGTTTTACCGGCGACATGTTAGCCGCCTCCTATAATCCCCCGGCCATTTACGGGGCCGTGGAATTTGAAGGGGGTGGCAAGTTTTATTTTGACTTTGTCGATTGCACCCTGGCGGAAATGGCTACCGGCCTGCCGGTGACCTTCAGTTTTAGGAGAAAATATTATGATAAGAAACGGGACATTTCCGGGTATTTCTGGAAGGCGGTCCCGGTGAAGGAGGACAAATAAAATGGCGAGTGGAATCAAAGATAAGGTGGCCATTCTGGGCATGGGCTGTACGCGCTTTGGGGAGCGTTGGGAAAGCAGTGCCGAGGATTTGATGATCGAGTCCTTTACGGAATGTCTGGCGGATGCCGGCATCGAAAAAAAAGAAATACAGGCCGCCTATTTGGGATCTCATTTTGACGAGGTCAACGTGGGCAAGGCAGCCACGCCCTTGTCCCTGGCCTTGAAACTTCCTTATTTGCCCGCCACGCGGGTTGAAAATTTTTGTGCCACGGCCACGGAAGCTTTGAGGGCCGCCACATACGCCGTCGCCTCCGGGGCCTATGATATTGTTCTGGCCCTCGGCGTTGAAAAGTTGAAAGACACGGGTTACGGCGGGCTGCCGGGGGGTGCCGGCCGGGGCGTCAATTCCCGAATGGAAGGGGCCAATATGACCGCTCCGGGGATGTTCGCCCAATTGGCCACGGCCTACAGCGCCAAATGGGGCATTTCCATGGAGAAAATCAAGGATGCCATCACCCATGTATCGGTCAAAAGCCATGCCAACGGGGCCATGAACCCCAAGGCTCACCTGCGTAATGTGATCACCGAAGAGCAGGTCAAAAAGGCCCCGATGATCGCCTATCCCTTAGGCCTTTTTGATTGCTGCGGGGTGAGCGACGGATCGGCCGCCGCCATAGTGACGACTCCGGAGATCGCCAAAAGTTTGAAGAGGAATCAGGACCTGGTCTTCATAAAGGCCATCCAGGTGGTCTGCAGTTCCGGGGAGGAAGAGATGTTCACCCAGTGGGACGGGGCCCATTTCGTCACGACCCGTCGGGCGGCCACCATGGCCTATAACGAGGCGGGGGTCAAGGATCCCCGGCAGGAAATCAGCATGATGGAGGTCCATGATTGTTTCTCCATCACCGAAATGGTGACCATGGAAGACCTGCACATCTCCCCCAAGGGAGGGGCCTATGAGGACATTATGAGCGGCTTTTTCGATTTGAAGGGACAGGTGCCTTGCCAGGTGGACGGGGGGCTGAAGTGTTTCGGCCATCCCATCGGGGCCTCGGGCTTAAGAATGGTCTATGCCATGTATGAACAATTGCTGGATCGGGTTCCTGAAGAGCGCAGGGTTAAAAATGCCCGATTGGGGCTGACCCATAATTTGGGGGGCTTTCCCTGGAAAAACGTGGCGGCCATTTCGATTGTGGGAAGGGATTGACGGGTACTGGATAACCGGATGCTGGATTCTGGATAAACGCAGAATCAGATACTCAGATGCTTGATCCTACAGCGTGGATAAAGTCATTCAAGACTAATCCAGCATCAAGTACCAGTATGAAGGACCAATAAAATGGAAAGAGGACTTTTTCAGGAAGAACACCTTATTTTCCGAGAGGCCTTTAAAAAGTTTTTGGATAAGGAAATCGCCCCCTATTATGACCAGTGGGAAAAGGATGGGATCGTGCCCAGGGAGATCTGGCACAAGGCCGGTGAAAACGGCTATCTCTGCTCCTGGGTGGAAGAGGACTACGGAGGGCTCGGGGCCGGGCTGGAATATTCCGTCATCATGACCGAGGAGATGAGCCGGAGGGACTATACCGGCTTTGCCCAGTCGTTGCACAGCAATATCATCGTGCCTTACATCGACACTTATGGAAACGAGGATCAAAAAATGAGGTGGCTCCCCGGCTGCGTCAGCGGTGAGATTATCACGGCCATTGCCATGACCGAACCCAATGCGGGATCCGATCTGGCGGCCATCCGGACGACTGCCAAAAGAGATGGTGAATTTTATGTGCTGAACGGGCAAAAGACCTTCATCTCCAACGGCGTCATCTCCAACCTGGTTATCGTGGTGGCCAAGACGGACCCGACTGCCGGGCACAAGGGGATCAGCCTAATTTGCGTGGAAGAGGGGACACCGGGTTTTTCCCGGGGACGGAATCTGGAGAAGATGGGCATGCACAGCCAGGATACGGCGGAATTGATTTTTGAAGATTGCCGTGTGCCGGTGTCCAATCTTTTAGGTGAAGAAGGCAAGGGGTTCCGTTATTTGATGGAAAAGCTTCAGCGGGAGAGGCTTTTTTCGGTGATCGGGTCCCAGGCCATGGCCGAGGCCATGCTGGCCATAACCGTTAAGTATTGCAAGGAGCGGGAGATCTTCGGCAAACCTGTCGGAGCCTTCCAGCACAACACCTTCAAGTTGGTTGAAATGGCCACCGAGATCGAATTGGGCCGGACCTTTATCGATGCCCTGATCAAAGAACACATGGCCGGCATGGATATTACCAAAAAGGTCTGTATGGCCAAGTCCTGGATACCGGAGATGGCCAACCGGGTGGCCTATCACTGCATCCAACTGCATGGCGGATACGGCTATATGGAAGAATATCCCATCTGCCGATTTGCCAGGGACGTCCGGGTTCATACGATCTTCGCCGGATCCACCGAGGTCATGAAGTCGGTGGTGGGAAAAATGATGGGGTTTTAGCTGCTCTAAACAGGTGGCTAATATCATGAAACGTTTAATAAGTGCCATAGGTTCTAAGTAACCATTTAAATGATAACGGACTTGACAGAACTTAAGAACAGGCCCTGGTATCCCTTTTATCCGCAAGGGATCAGGCGCCAACTTGAATCCTATGTCTTGCCGGAAATTCCTTCTTTCAGGTTGTTGGAATCATCGGCCCGGTACTTCCCCAATTCGACGGCCCTCATTTACGAGCCGGAAAATCTCATCGTCAATTACCGGGAACTATTGGGATTGTGTGAGCGGTTCGCCTCCGGGCTCCAAAATAAACTGGGTGTCAAAAAGGGAGACAAGATCGCGGTCTATGCCCGAAATTATCCGGAGTTCGTCATTGCCCTCTTCGGAATTGCCATGACCGGCGCCGTGTATGTGGCCTGTAATCCCCTGTTGACCTCAGAAGAAGTCGAATACCAGCTAAAGGATTCAGGGGCCAAATTAGCCGTTACCTCTGACGACCTGCTGCCCGTTCTCGAGGGGATTGTCGAGAAAAAGAGCACCCTCTTGGAAAGGGTCATTGTTTTTATACGGGATCAAGAACTCAAACCTCCTCTTCTCGGCCTTGAAGCTAAAAAAAATTATGATCCTCCATGTGTCGCCTATTCGGATGTCTTCTCCGACCGGCCTTTTATCAGACCGGCTATAAATCCCAAGCAGGATTTAACGGCCATCATGTATACCTCGGGAACGACCGGGTATCCCAAAGGGGTCATGATTTCTCATTACAACGTCGTTTCTTCGACCATCATCTACCAGACCGCTTACACGGGGAAATTTTCGGAATTCGATGAAGCGGGTTTTATCAGGTGTACCAACGATCCAAAAGACTTGACCGCAGGACTGGGAATATCCGATTCGATACGGCATCGATTCGGTGCTGGCCGTACCGCCCTGGACCCACATGCTGGCCTACCTGGGACAATTGCACTTTCCGGTCATGGCCGCCATGACCATCTATCCCCAGCCTGTCTTCAATATGGAGGGGATGCTCGCCATGGTCAGAAGATGGAAGATCGCCTTTGCCGGGGGGGCACCTCAAATGATGGCCCTGCTGCTTTCTTTGCCTGAAAGAGAGCAAGGGGCCCTTTATCCGATCAGGGCCTGGACTACAGGCGGCTCTCCCGTGCCCGTCGCTTTGGCTGAAAAATTTTCCGACAGGATAAGCGGGGTCATTACCGAAGGCTATAGCCTGACCGAAGCGACGATCAGCTCGACGAAACATTACTGTAATCGGTCGGGCAAGCGAAAGTATGGGTCCATCGGAAGTCCCTTGCCTTTCATCGACATGAAAGTGGTCGATATTCTGACGGGAACGGAAGAAATGCCCGTCTGGACAGGAAGGGGAGCTGATTCAAAACGGCCCGACCGTGACGCTGGGTTATTTAAACAAACCGGAAGACACCAGGGAGGCTTACAGAAACGGCTGGCTTTATACCGGAGATCTGGCGGTCATGGATGAGAACGGGTTGTTTTATATTACCGGAAGGAAGAAGGAACTGATCATCTACAAGGGGTACAACATCGCCCCCAGGATGCTTGAAGAAATCCTGTATAAACATCCCGACGTATTGGAGTGCGCGGTGGTCGGCAAGAAAGATGATATGGCCGGGGAAATACCGGTCGCCTTTGTGGTTTTAAAAGAGGGGCTTAAAACCACGGCAGAGGAAATCATGACCTTTGTCAACGAAAAGGTGGCCCCGTACAAGAAAATCAGAGGGGTTCTCTTTATCGATAAGATGCCGATCAATCCTAACGGCAAAGTGATGCGCAAGGAATTGATGAAGATGCTTTAACGAAAATACGGTCCAAGGTCCAAGGCGCAAGGTTCAAGGTCTGGAAAGACATTTTCATGATTCGCCGGCGCCTCAGTCCGTCGTGAAGGTTTAATGCAAAAATACTGCTTGGAGTTCAAAGAAACCTTCGGTATAAGGTATACGGTTTTTTCTTAGACCATAGACCTTGAACCCTGAACCTTGAACCAATTAAATACGGAGACAATCAATGAATGATGACCTCTTAACTACCTTGAAAACCCAGATCGAAAAAGTGTCTCGGATGGATTTTTATGCGAGTAAGTTTGAACAGGCTGGCCTGACGGCCCCTGCCATTCAAGGCTGGGATGATTTCCGAAAGATCCCCTTTACCTCCGGCAAGGAAATCCTGGAAGAGCTGAAAAAAAAGCCCACAGAGTGCTCCCTGTTTTCTCCTGCGGTAACCCGGGTTAATTTTTCCCCCTCGGGTCGGGATCTCTATCCCGTTTATAATACCAATCCGGACCTCCAAAAGATGCATGAAGTTGCCGCCCGGGCCTATGAGGCCGCCGGCATAACCCCGGATGATATTTGCGCCGTTACCTTCGGCTATCACCTTTTTATCGCCGGACTTTATTACCAGGGCCAGCTTGAGTATTACGGGGCCAAGGTCATCCCCCTCGGCCCCGGCGAATCGGAAAGGGCCGCTGAGCTCATCAACAAATACCGAGTTACGGTTTTAATCTCCAATCCGACCTTTGCCATGAAGCTGGCCGCCAAGGGGATTCCCAGTGTTCGGATACTTTTTGTCGGAGGAGAACCTTTTACTTCGGTGGAAGGCTATCCCGAAAAAGTCCGGGCGGCCTTCGGCCGGGAGATCGGGATGATCGATTCTTACGGAATGGCCTTATGTTCGCCTATCGCCCGGAGTTGCCGGTTCGAAAAAGGACTGCACCTCTTGGATGATTTCATCTACGCCGAAGTGATCGACCCCTCGACCGGGGAGCCGCTGCCCCTGGGGGAAAAGGGGGAATTGGTCTTGACCCATCTATACAAAGAGGCCTCTCCCTTGCTGCGCTACCGCACCGGCGATCTCACGTTTATGGTGGAGGAAAAGTGCGCCTGCGGGAGATCGCTCACCATGCCCAAAGCCATATTGGGACGGACCGATGAAATGCTCAAAATCAAAGGGGTCAAATTCTGGCCTTCCCAGATAGGGATGGTTTTGCCGGGCATCGCTGGCGCCGGAAAAAGGTATAAGGTGGTGGTCCGCAACCCTCAGGGAGTGGATACCCTGACTTTGATGCTCGAAGGCCAGGAAGGGCGGGTTGATATAGAAGGGCTGTCGCAGCGGCTGAAAAAGGAAACCCTTTTGGCCTTCAACGAAATTATTCTTGTGAACCAAATTGACGAGGGTCCCGTGGTGGAGGACCTGCGCCAAGGAAGGACTTTTTAGAGACCATGGAAGACATTACGATTGATTGAAGCCGACTATACCTATGCCGATTTTTCCACCAGCCTGTCCCCGGCCATCGAGCTGGCTTTGGAACAAAGGAAAGCCCCCAGTACGGTTGTGCTGGATATTTTCCGGGCCGGGAGTTTTACCGTCGGGGTCCTGGAAGACCCGGAAAAATCCCTGGACCTGGATTATTGCCGCCAAGAAAATATTGTCGTCCGACGGCGGCAGAACCCCGGGGGGGCTATCTGGGGCCCTGCCGGGAGTGCCTTTATCGTTTATTATCTGGACACCCAGGACCCGCTGGTCCCGCTGAGGTCAGTCAAGGAGGCCTTCCAAAAGGGTTTGACGGATTTGGCCGAAGTGATCAGCCGAAAGTTTGATATCCCGGCGGTTTATCGCCCCCTGAATGATATCGAGGTGGAAGGAAGAAAACTCGTGCCCGCTTCGGCCAGACTGGAGAAGGGCATTTTGACCTTGCGTTTACTGATCAACCTGGTTCCTACCGATCGGGATATCATGACCAGGGCCATCAAGGTGGCCCCGGAAAAAATTAAGGACAAGAAAATCAAGGAGGTCGGGGCGCGGTTTACCTGCCTGGAGGCGGAAATCGGAAGAAAGGTAACCAAGACCGAAATCAAGGACATCCTTTTTGGGGTCGTTCAAGAAACCTTCGGCCAATCCATAAAATTGAACCCCGGTGTTTTAACCGATCTTGAAAGGCAATATGAAGCGGATTACCAAAAAAAATATACCTCGGAGGAATGGTTTTATGCCAACTCGGAAAAAATCCGTTTTCGGGATAAGCCTTCCGGGGCCGTCATAACCGAAGGACGCCACAAGGCCCCGGCGGGGTTGATTCGGGTGACCTTGCTGATGGACCGGAATAAAATGAGCGACCTCATCATTACCGGAGATTTTCATCCTTCACCGATGCAGGTGATTCAGGATATGGAGCAGGCCCTGAGGGGAAAACCCGGGGATCTGGAGATCGTCCGCACCGAATTAACAGCCCTATTTAACCGTCCCGGTGTTGAAATCACGGGGACAACGGTCGAAGATTTTTTAGCGGCTTTCAGAATGGCTTTAAGTTAGGAACAGATGAAGAAGGTGCTCGGTTTTTGGACCATGGGCCCCTCGCTGCGGGAATGAGTGCTTGAAAGGAAATGGCTGACCTTATGATGAGGACCTGGCGGCTTCTTGACTTACCCACCGATTCCTACGCCGAATCGACCATGGCCCTGGCTCCGGCCCTGGCCAAGGCCCGAAAGGAAAATCTGGTGGCTGACACGGCGGCCATTTTCTCCTTCCGCCGGCCCGGGCTGGTGATGGGCTATTACATCAGTCCTGACTTTGATGTGGACCTCGACTTTTGCAAAGGTCATGATATCGTCATTAAACGGATTCCTACCCAGGGTCTTATCTTCGGACATGAGGGTTATATTCTAACCGGACTTTATATCCATCGAAGTTTTCTCCCTGAAGATATGACCGAAGGCTATCGAAAGCTCAATGAGGGGGTTGCCCGGGAGATTGAGAGGCGATGGGGTCTCCGGGCCCGCCACCGTCCCTTAAATGACCTGGAGGTCGAGATAGGCGGAAAATGGAAAAAGATCGGTCCCCAAGCCTTGACCTTTGACGGGGATATCGCCATCCAGAGGCTCGGCTTGACCATCAGCCCCCTTCCCATTGAAATGGTTGAAAAGGCCATCACCCCCCCGCCGGAAAAATTCGCCGATAAAGAAGCCAAATCCGTGGCCGAGCGGGTGGGCTCCCTGGAGGAGGCCTTGGGCCGGCCGGTTTCCATCGCCGAGGCCAAAGAGATGATGATCAAGGGCCCTGGAGGAAACTTTTGACATTTCCTTAAAGTCTGGTAAGATCACCGACAAAGAGCAGGAGTTTCGAGAGTCCTTTACGGAGCAGTACGATAACGAGCGATGGTTTTTTGCCAAGTCCACACAAAGGCGTTTTCTCAATCTACCCCCGGGTGCCAAGGTCTCTCAATTTGTTTATAAGGTCTCCGGAGGACCGCTTATTCGGGTTGATCTTTGTATCCATGATGGCCGGATCTATGACATTCTGTTCACCGGGAACATGCAGCCTTCCCGAAGGGAAATGCCGGAGCAGATGGAAGATGCCCTGCGCGCCGCCCCGGCCCGGGCGGCTGATATCGAACAGGTCCTCCGGAAGGTGTGGCAGGAAAAAGGAATGGTCATCGGCGGGGCCAAAGTTGAGGATTTCATGGCCGCGGTTTCAGGGGCATTGGAAAAAATAGAATAGGAGGTGATGCACAATAAACAGGTAAAGACTGCCGGTATGTCTCAGATCGTCATTCCCCCAGGAAATGGCTCTCGTCTTAATCCGGATTAAACTACTCAGTGATCTGGATTTCCGACGGAGCGGGAATGTAGGCTGTTTCGCGAATGTTATCCATTTATATTACTCACACATGTTCATTAAGGTCCGGTGCTGCAGCACGGGATCACTTACCTTATTAAGGAGGTCGCATTATGCGTAAGTTTTTTTGGATGTCCGGAATTTTTCTTTTCTGTCTTATGCTCTCTTTTATTTCTTCCGTTCCCGTTGTATCGGCTAAGGACCTGGTTATCGGAATCAACACCCCCCTTTCCGGGCCGGCCGCGCCCACCGGGTTGGGGCTCTTACGGGCCATAGAGCTGGCGGCCGATGATATCAACGCCCACGGGGGTATTAAGGCCGGCAAAGAAACCTACACCATCAAGCTCATCACTTACGACAGCAAATACGATGTCAAAGAGGCCCTGGCCGCGGTCAATAAGCTTATTTACAGCGACAAAGTGAAATACATCGTAACCATGGGAGGAACCTGTGTCATCGCCGTCAACCCCTTGATCACGGAAAATAAGATTCTTCACATCGGGTATGCCTATGGCGGTAAAAAGGCCACAAATCCCAATGTTCCCATACACCTTCCGGTCCATCTTTGAGCCGATTCATGGCCACACCGTGCTCCTTCCCTGGATCGCCAAGAAATACAATCTGAAGACGATCGCCCTGACCTCCACCGATGATGAAACCGGATTGATTCAGGCCGATGATGCCGAGACCGTGGCCAAGAAAATCGGACTGACCATCACCGACAAGGTCTTTGCCCCCCGGGGAACGGCGGATTTTACGCCCATGCTGACAAAGATACTGGCCAAAAACCCGCAGGCCATCGACTTCGGATCCTGGTCCGGGTCGGACGGTCCTTTAATTTGCAAACAGGCCAAGGAACTCGGTTATAAGGGGGTAATGATATTCAGTTACGCCCAATCGATTCCCACCTTTGAGAAGGTGGCGGGCAACTATATGGACGGGGTCCTTTTTTACGGCATTTTTGCCACCGATCCCACCCCCTTGGCCACCCAGGTGGCCAAACGGTATGTAGAAAAATATAAACAGAAATTCGACCCCATTGTCTGGCGAAGTGCGGATATCCTCTATGTGATCAAAAAGGGCATCGAGACGGCCGGGACCATCGATCCCACGGCGGTCAAAGATATCCTGCCCAAGGTGCACGTGGACGGCGTCTTCGGACGAACCCAGGTGGGCGGGAAGTCGTATTATGGCCTCGACTGTCAATTCCTCTTTCCCATAGCGCTGTCCACCTATGACGTCAAACAGAAGAAGCTGGTAGAACTTTATCGGGGAACCATGCCCGCCGGCTATTAAAAATGGGCGCCTTTCCCTTTTACCTGCAGATCTGCACCAACGGGGTAGTCCTTTCCTGTTACTACATCCTGGTGGCCCTGGGCCTGAACCTGATCATGGGCATCATGCACATCGTGAATTTTGCCCAGGGTACGATCTATATGCTCTCGGCCATGCTGCTCTATATTCTCTGCGTTGATTTGGGTCTTAACTATTTTCTCTCCGGGGCCCTTTCCATTATCGGCATAGCCGCCCTGGGGATCCTCATGGAGCGTTTTCTCTTCAGACGCCTCCTGGGACAGTTTCTTCCCAGCCTGGTCATGTCTCTGGGGCTTTTATTGGCCATTGAGGGGGCGGTCTGGCTCCGCTTCGGGATCATCTCCCGGGCCGTTCCCTCGCCCTTCCAGGGCATGATCCGATTTGGGGGATCGGCCATCTCTTATGAAAGGCTGGTCGTCATCGTCGGGGGACTCTTGCTGATCGGGGGCCTGTTTCTTTTTATCCGTCACACCAAGGCCGGAAAGGCCATCCGGGCCGTGGAGCAGGACCGGGAGGCGGCCATCCTTCAGGGGATCGAGATCACCAGAATCTGCCGCCTGGTGTTCATCGTCAGTTTCGGCCTCAGCGCGGCCGCGGCCTTTTTGATTTCGCCCATGCTGGTGATCGATCCGAACATGGGTCATACGCCCCTTCTCAAAGGACTGGTGATTATTACCCTGGGCGGCATGGGGAGCGTCACCGGCACCCTGGTCGGGAGGGTTTATCATCGGATTCATCGAAAGCATTATGGGGACCCTATACGATCCGACCATCGCCAGTATTGTCAGCTTCGTCATTCTCGTGGGGATCCTTCTGGTCCGGCCCTCGGGTCTTTTGCCTTACCGGATGTGATGATGAAAGCCTATCCCTTAATCATTACGGCCGCGATCTTAGCCGTTCTCCCCGTCCTGATCGGAGACCCGTACTGGCTCCATGTCTACATCATGATCTGTCTGAATATCTGCCTGGCCGTGAGTCTCCGGGTGCTCTGGAATGTGGGTCTTCTCTCCTGCGGCCATGCGGCCTTTATGGGAATCGGGGCTTACACCTCGGCCCTTTTGGCCACGGGGATCGGTCTCAGCCCCTGGCTTTCCATACCGATCGGGGGCGGGGCGGCCGTTCTGGTATCGCTGGCCCTCGGTTACCCGGCCCTTCGTCTTACGGGGATCTATTTTGTCCTGGTCACCTTTGCCTTCAACGAGGTATTTTTCCTGATCGTCAGCCGATTGCGGGAATTCACCGGAGGCCCGAGCGGTCTTCTGGGGATCCCCCGTCCTAGGGGAATTCCTGCCGGGAAGATGGCCTATGCCTATTTTGCCTCCTTGATTCTCCTGATTACCCTGACGGTCCTCTACCGTTTCGAGTATTCCCGGGTCGGCCGTATCTGGTTGGCCATCCGGGACAGCGAACTCCGGTCGAAATGCGTGGGAATCCAGACCGTCTATTACAAACTTTTCGCCTTCGGGGTGAGCTCTTTTTTTGCCGGTCTGGCCGGGGCGGTCTATGCCCATTACGTCGGCTTTATCGCTCCCACGGATTTCACCATCTGGCAATCCATTTATGCCCAGATTTACATGATCGTCGGCGGGGTGGCTGTCTTTGCCGGACCTATTCTGGGCAGTGTCTTCCTGACGGTCCTTTCGGAATTTATCCGGGCCGCAGGGCCTCTTCAATCGGTCATCTATGGAATCCTTCTAACCGTCGTCATGCTGTTTTTCCCCGGGGGACTCATATCGCTGGTCAAGATTGTTCCCGGGATATTTAAAAAGAAAACAGGAAGGTCGCCAAATGTCTGAAGCCGGGGTAAAACCTTCCGTAAGGATGCTCGAAATAAAGGGCTTGAACCGCCACTTCGGCGGGCTGATGGCCGTCTCCGACCTGGATTTGTCCATAGAACCGGGAGAATTCTTCGGACTCATCGGACCCAACGGGGCCGGAAAGACCACGGTGTTCAATTTGATTTCCGGCATCATCGACCCGAGCAGCGGAAAAATTTTTCTCGGTGAGAAGGACATCACCGGGGCTTCCCCTCACACCATCACCCGTCTCGGCCTGGCCCGGACCTTCCAACTGACCGCCCTTTTCAAATCCTTTACCGTGTTAGAGAATGTCTTATTAGGGACCTACGGCCTCGTCCGGGTAAATCCCCTGGCCTCTTTATTGAACACCCGGAAGGCCAGAAGCACGGAGAAGGAACAACGGGAGCGGGCCTTTCGTATGCTTCAGTCTTTTGGGATTGAACGATTGGGCGATGAAGTGGCCGGTAATCTCCCCTTAGGGCATCAGCGCATCCTGGAACTGGCCATGGCCCTGGCCGGCGAGCCAAAGATACTGCTGCTGGATGAGCCTTTCTCCGGACTTATCGGCTGAGGAGGGAAGGGAAATGATCTCCCGGATCCGGAAGATCCGGGAAAACAAGACCACCGTGATGCTGGTGGAGCACAACATCCGGATCGTCATGGGACTCTGCGACCGGATGGCCGTACTCAATTTCGGCCGGAAGATCGCCGAAGGGACCTTTGCTCAAGTAAGCCGGGACCCGGGAGTGATCAAGGCCTATCTCGGGACCAAACATTATGCTGCTGACCGTTCGTGATCTGGTAGTGAAAATCGAAAAGATCGAGGCCTTACGGGGGGCCAGTCTGGAAGTGGGGGAGGGCCAGATCGTGGCCCTTTTAGGGGCCAACGGGGCCGGGAAATCGACCACCCTCAAAACCATTTCGGGCCTTCTTCGGCCCGCATCCGGGGAAATTTTTTTCAAGGGAGACCCCATCCACCGGATGACCCCCCGTCAGATCGTTTCCCTGGGGATCGTTCAGGTGCCCGAAGGGCGAAGGCTTTTCCCCCGGATGACGGTGCTGGAAAATTTAGAGATAGGGGCTTATCTGCGGAACGATCCCAAGGCCGGTTTGCAGCAGGACCTGGAGAGGATCTTCGGCCATTTTCCGGTCCTGAAGGAGAGACGAAAACAGCAGGCCGGGAGCATGAGCGGCGGCGAGCAGCAGATGCTGGCCATTGGGCGGGCCCTGATGGCCAAGCCCAATCTGCTGCTGTTGGATGAGCCTTCCCTGGGGCTGGCCCCCCTCATGGTGGAAGAGATTTCCAAAATCATCGCCGAGATCAGTCGCAGCGGAGTGACCATCCTGCTGGTGGAGCAGAACGCCGAGATGGCCCTGGAAATCGCTCAACAGGGGTTTGTCCTGGAGACGGGGAAGATCACCCTCCACGGCCCGGCTTCCGATCTTTTGGCCAGCGAAACCATTCGCCAGGCCTACCTGGGGGTCTAACATCTTCACCGATCGGACCCGGGACCTGGCTAAAATTCAGGAGTCATCCTGATAAAGAAGGGGAAGGACCATGGAACAAATTCATACGAAGGGCTCATCGACAGGTTTGCAGGGGAATCGCAGCTATAACGCCGGATTTAACGAGGTCATCAACGCCTCTTCCCGCATTCAGCGGTTGCGGGAACGTTTTTTCACCTACCGGCCTTCCATCTGCATCGAACGGGCGCGGATTGTGCACCGGTACTACTCCGATCCACGGAACCAATCCTTACCCCTCATCCTGCAGAGGGCCGGTGCCTTTCGGGCCGTGCTCGACCAGGTTCCCATCCGGATTTACCCCGATGAACTCTTGGTGGGTTCCCTGGCCTCCCGTCCCAGGGCCTACCCCATGTTCCCGGAAAACTTCGGCGACCTTTACAGCCAGGAATTGGAGACCATCTCCAGCCGGTCCCCGGACCCTTTCGAGGTTTCCGAGGCCGACAAGAAAGCGCTTAAGGAAGAGATCTTTCCCTTCTGGAGGGGAAAATCGGCTAACGAACTTTTTTCATCGCTCCTTTCGCCCGCAGAATGGCAGTTGATCTTCCGCGACCCGAAAGACCTGGGAAAGAGCACCGGGATCGTGAGCCTTTTCCCGGCCCTTCTGGGCACCGGCGGGCACAGCACCCTCGATTTCCCCAAGCTTCTAAAGAAAGGATTTCAAGGGATCAAGGAGGAGGCCCTGGCCGGACTGGCTCAGGTCGATCCTTTTTCCGGCCCGGATATTGAAAAGGCCTTGTTTTACAAGGCGGTGGTCGAGTGCTGTGAGGGGATGATCGGATTTGGATTGCGCTTTTCCTGCTTGGCGGCCGAAATGGCCTCCAAAGAGCCCGACCCTGAACGCCGGCAGGAACTGGAGGCCATCAGCCGGGTCTGCTCCCAGGTGCCCGGTTCCCCGGCCCGCAGTTTCCACGAGGCCCTGCAGTCCCTGTGGTTTGCCTATCTGGCCATCCTCCAGGAGGATTACAACCGATGCAACTCTCTGGGCAGGATCGATTATTATCTCTACCCCTTCTACCAGAAAGACCTTGACGAGGGCCGATTGACCGTCGAACAGGCCCAGGATTTACTGGACTGCCTTTGGATGAAGCTGGGGGAGACCAACCACGTTACCTGGGGCCTGTCGGCCAAGATGACCGCCGGCTTCCCGGTCCAGCAGCAGATCCCGGTGGGCGGACTCACACCGGAAGGGGAAGATGCCACCAATGGCCTGACCTACCAATGCCTCCAGGCCACGATGAACACCCGGCTCCACCAGCCGAGTATCACCGTCCGCCTGCACAAAGAATCCCCTCAGGGGCTTTATGAAAAGGCCGCCACGCTGGCCTGCCTGGGGACCGGGCATCCCTCGTTTTTTAACGACGACGTGGTCGTACCCGCCCTGATGAAGAACGGCATTGCCCTGGAGCATGCCCGGGATTACAGCTCCGTAGGATGCGTAGGGGCCCAGGTCTCCGGCTGTGGAAAGGGCTCCCACAATGCCGGCTACCTGAATGCCGCCGCCGCCCTGGAGTTCACCCTGACGAACGGATACTGGCGCTATGGCCAAAAGCAGGTCTCCATCCGAACCGGTGATCCTCGAGAGTTTCATTCCTTCGATCAGTTTTGGGAGGCCTTCGAACGTCAGTTCCGGCACATGATCAGTTCGCACCTGAGTGCCTCGCTCAAGGTGGAATATCTCCATACCCGGTATAGCCCGACCCCTTATCTCAGCAGCCTGACCAAGGGTTGTCTCGAGAGCGGCCGGGACAAAACCATGGGAGGGGCGGTCTATAATCTGGGCCTCTCCTTCCGGGCCGTGGGCCTGGCCGATGTGGCCGATTCCCTAATTGCCGTCAAGAAATTGGTTTTCGAAGAAAAGCAGGTCGATCTGGACCGATTGCTGCAGGCCCTTGAGGCCAACTTCGAAGGCCATGAAGCCCTGCGGCAGATGTTGATCCACCGCGCTCCCCATTACGGAAACGATGATGGCTATGCCGATGAAATGGCCCGAAGGGTGGTCGATGTCTTGACGGATGAAGGCCGGCGGCATAAAAGCTATTTTGGCGGAGATTTTCAATTAGGTTTCGGTTCCGTTTCAGGCCACTGGCCTTTCGGAGTCGTTTTGGGCGCCTTCCCCGACGGCCGGAAGGCCGGGGAACCTTTGGCCGACGGGATCGGCCCTGTGCACAACCGGGACAAAAACAGTCCTACGGGGGTGCTGAAATCCGTGGGCAAGATGGATCATTTGGGCCTCTCCGGGGGCTCCATCCTGAATCTTAAATTTCCTCCCCAGGTAGTGGCCGGTGAAAAAGGGCTGGCAAATTTTGTCGGCTTCCTGAAGAGTTTTGTCCGACTGCAGGCCTGGCATTGTCAGTTCAACATCGTGGACGCCAAGCTTCTCCGGGAGGCCCAGCGGAACCCGGAGAACTACCAGGACCTCCTCGTACGGGTGGCCGGCTATAGCGCCTATTTCACCGGTCTGTCCAAAGAACTGCAGGATGACATCATCGACCGGACCGAGCATTTTCTACAATGACCCTTTGCTCCCTTGTCCGGCAGCCCAGCCTCTGTTAGAAATGTATGGCCCCAAGACATCCGGCCCTTAGGGGCCGGTAGAGCTCTTACCCTCATCACCAAGGAGAGTCCGGGAGGCAGGGATTTGGTTATAACCTAAAAGGATTCGATGCCGGGGATCAAACCTCATTGGGCAGAAGAGCGGGAAAAGGTCGGTCAGGTGAAGCAGGAAGGGTCGGTAAGGGGCGGACGATGGAAGGTTTGTTGCAATAGAAGGACCGACTGAAAAAGAAAAGGTTGAGGTAAAAAATATGCAAGAAAACAGTTTGCCCTTACGAGGGCTCAAAGTGATCGATCTGGCCACGATGATGGCCGCCCCCTGGGCGGCCGCCTATTTGGGGGATTACGGGGCGGAAGTCATCAAGGTGGAACATCCGGTAACCGGGGATGGCATGCGCAAATTCGGGGCCTTGAAGGATGGGCAGTCGGTTTTTTGGAAAACCCTGTCCAGGAATAAACGATGCATCACCCTGGATGTCAAAAAAGGACAAGAAGTCTTTTTAAAACTGATAAAATGGGCCGATGTCCTGATCGAAAATTTCAGACCCGGGACCATGGAAAAATGGGGCCTGGGATGGGAGGTGATCAGTGCGGCCAATCCAAAGATCATCTGGCTTCGGGTTTCCGGATTCGGTCAGGAAGGGCCTTATGCTACCCGGGGGGGATTTGGGACGGTAGCCGAAGGCATGTGCGGTTTCGCCGCCCTTAACGGGTATCCCGACTCACCGCCCACCTTACCGCCTAATGCCCTGGCCGATGGCGTATGCAGTTCCTTTGCCGCCCTGGCCATCATGATCGCCCTCTATGAACGGGATGTCCAGGGCAACGGGCAGGGGCAGATTATCGATATTTCCCTCTATGAGCCTTTGATGCGGCTCCTGGAAGGAAATGTGATGGAATATTCGGTCCTCGGTTTGAAGTCGCAACGGATGGGGAGCCGGATCGCTTCGGCCGCCCCCAGAAATCTGTACAAAACCAAGGGAGGAAGGTGGGTCAGTCTGTCGGGAAGCGCTCAGGCCATTGCCGAAAATGTTTTCAAGGCCATCGGCCGCCCTGAGTTGATTAAAGATCCGCGATTTTGCGACAACCCCAGCCGGGTCAAACATGTGGAAGAACTGGACGCCATTATCGGCGAGTGGATCGGGAACCATTCCCTGGAAGAAGTGATGAAGACATTTTTAGAAGCCCAGGCGGTTGTCGGGCCTATTTATGAGATGGATCAGATTTTTGAAGACGAGCATTTCAAGGCCAGGCAGTCCCTGATTGAAGTGGAGGATGAAGATTTTGGAACCATCAAACTTCCCAACACCTTTGCCAAGTTTTCCCGCACACCGGGGGCGGTCCGATTTACCGGCGGCGCCAAGGGGGCCGATAATCAAAAGATCTACTGTGATTTGTTGGGACTATCTTCCGGGGAACTGATTAAGCTTCAGGAGGACAAGGTGGTTTAAGCCACGGGGGACGCCGTGGCTGTCACCACAATGCCTTCAGCCGAAGGGGGAGGGGCGCAGGGGCCTGATCGGGCGCAGGCCGCGTCAGGTAAAATTTTGAAAAACAGGTTGTCCGGGCCGATTTAAAAGACATGGGCCGATAATCAACACAACCCCGGTTTGATACTCAGGAATTGGGCCGGGATTTATTTGGCGGTTCATCCAGTGGTTTAAGTCTTCCGGAATCTCCTTTTCGATTTCCTGTTGGCGATCAAGGAGGGCTAAATTTTGCGGCTCCGAGATGATTAAATCGAATTCCTGGTTTTTCAGCAACAAGATGGCCGTTTCCAAAGAAACGACGGTTTTAACCAGGGCTCCATTCCTGATCAGGATATAAATGACTTCCCAGTTTGAATCGATATGTAGGATTTTTATCAGCTTATCCATTTTTCCCTCCTCATAAAAAAGTCGGTTAGTCATGGGTACTCCTCAATCCCGGCAGCGGTACGAACAGGATCTAATGCCTGATATGATTCCCCCAACCGTAACCTCAACCTTTCTGATTCTTCGCTCGTTTCCCCTATCCAGTTTTTTCTTGACGCCTGCATTAAAGCGACACCAAATATTCCGATAAATACACCGATAAACATACCCGATAGGATTCCTTCAAAAAATGGGCTCATTGCTCTCCTTTCTAAAGCAACCAGGTTTTCCTCGGTTTCCATTTTAATGGATGAACTCGGAAACCTGTCCGATCAGTTCTTCCCTTGAAAAAGGTTTGTTTAAAAAATTAATGGGATACTTTGTTTTTTCATCACTAAGTAGTGGAATAATACGCCTCTAAGTCGGCACTCATATAGATGGTTTTTACCTTTGGATCATATTCCCTGATGTGACTGATCAGTTCGAGGCCAGTTTCTCCGGGCATTTGAATATCGGTAATGACCAGGTCCGGCCGGAACTGAAAATAGGTCAAATACCCGTCCGACCCATTCTTGGCCGATTTTACCTCATACCCTTCGAGTTCCAACATGATCTGAACAATTGAGGCAACCGATTGGTTGTCATCTACGATCAATACTTTCATTTCTTTTTTTCCCTCTAAAAAGTTAATCTTTATTAAAACGGTGTATTATTTTTGAAAGCAAAGAGCGTACCAATTGGTTACTTTCAACTATCCTATTGAATTTAAAAACTTTTTATGAAGGGGGCTGTTTGATAAAATTATGGATTGTAGTGGTTTTTCCTCCATTCAGGAGAAATAGGCGTAGCTTAATCCCTACGGTTTTTATTGTATTTTTTGCCGAGTTAAAGGCCTTGCCTTATCAAGCGTGGCCATAGGGTGTGTTAGTTCGAAAATAGGATTCAAGGATTCCAGGATTCGAGGGTTCAAGGGTTTTACTTCCTTGCCTTTCACTTGAATCCTTGACCCCTCGGCCCCTTGAACCCTGTTTTTCATGATTCTCAGGACTTTAGACCTCAAATATAAGGGTTGGGTTTTCAAAAAAAATGGGTAATTTTTTAGATTTGGCCTTGCTTTGGAATTGACTTTAACTGGTTGGTCTGCTTTAAATTATTCATTCCTGACTTAGTTGGGACAGGGCCGGATTGTCAAGGCGGGCAGAGATGCGCCTTGAGATGGGGGTCTAAAAATTTTTCCTTAGAGGTGCCTTTATGAATCGTCGTCGGCCATACCGCTCTTTTGTCAGTTACATCGATCGCAGTCGGGAGTACTACGCCGCCCAGGGCTACACTCAGCCCTACGCCTGGGCCCACTTTCGGGACGTTCCCTTCGTCCCTCTCAAAAAGCCGCTTTCCGAGTGCCGGGTGGCCCTGGTGACGACCGCCGGCCGGGTGGAGATAGAAGGCGCCAGCCAGGGGGGGAACCGGGAGTTTTACGCCATGGCGGCCGACCCGGCCCCGAAGGGCATTTATACCGCCCACCTTTTCTGGGATAAAAAGGCCACCCATACCGACGATCTGGACAGTTTCCTGCCCTTGAATCGGCTGGCCGAGTATGCCGCCGAGGGACGCATCGGGTCGGTTTCGCCCCGATTCTACGGGGTGCCCACGGATTACAGCCAGGGCAGGACCTTGAATGTGGCCGCTCCACAGATCTTTGATTGGTGCCGCCAGGACGGGGTTGACGCCGTCCTCCTTTCGGCGCTCTGACCGGTCTGCCATCAGACCGTGAGTCTGGTCGCCCGACATCTTGAGAAAAAAGGCCTGCCCACCGTGGTCATGGGTTCGGCCCGCGACGTCGTCGAAGAATGCGGTGTCGCCCGTTTCGTCTTCACCGACTTCCCCCTGGGAAACCCCTGCGGAAAACCCTGGGACGTCGAGATGCAGCGGGCCATCGTGGGAACCGCCCTGGATTCACTGTCCCGGGCCTGGATGCCTCGCACCACGATACAGACCCCTTTTATCTGGGGCCATGAAGAATGGCGGGAGGCCTTCATGCGGGTTGACGACACCAACCGCGAAGCCCTGGCCCGAGAGGGGGAAGAGCGCCGGCGCCTTCAGGCCGAGGCCAAGAGGGCCAAAACGATCAATTCTTAATCCCCTCTGAGATCATGCTACGAACCGGCCGTTCCTATAATATAATCTCTTTTTAAATTTGACTTTAATCGGATATTATAATGAGACCTTTCTTCCCGAAGCACCTGCGTGTTTTCGTTCCTTTTGCCCTGGCCTATTTTCTTTCCTATTTCTATCGGGTGGTCAATGCAGTGATTGCGCCCAATCTGGCCGCTGACTTGCAGATCGGTCCGGCCGATCTGGGTTTTCTCACCTCCACTTATTTCCTCACCTTCGCCGCTTTTCAATTGCCCCTGGGGGTTCTGCTTGACCGGTTCGGACCGCGGCGCATCGAGGCCGGTCTGCTTTTGTTTGCCGCCGCCGGTGCCCTGACCTTCGGCCTGAATAACAATCTTCTTTGGCTGTCCGTGGGACGGGCACTGATCGGGTTGGGGGTTTCCGCCGGTTATATGGCCGCCATTAAGGCCTTCACCCTTTGGTTTACCCCTCGCCAGTGGCCGAGCATAAACGGAATCCACCTGGCGATCGGTGGATTAGGCGCCCTTTCGGCTACCCTTCCAGTTGAAATGCTCTTGGGATATATGGGCTGGCGTGGTGTTTTTATCATTCTCTCGATCCTGACCATCATAGTGGCCGCCGTCATTTTTTTTACCGTACCCGAAAAAGAGCAGGAGGTCACCCACCTCAGCCTGGGCGAGCAGGTGCGGGGAGTCGGTAAAGTCTTCACCAGCCGGTTGTTTTGGAGAATAGCCCCCCTGGCAACCCTTTCCCAGGCCACAGGCATGGCCATCCAAGGCCTGTGGTCCGGTCCCTGGCTCAGGGATATGGCCGGCATGAACCGGTATCAGGCGGCGGAGGTGTTGTTTTTAAATTCCCTGTCGATGACCGCCGGATTTGTGTTTATCGGATTTATGACCCAGAGGCTCAACCGGGCCGGCATCAATCCCCAGACCACCGGAGTGGGATGCATGGTTGTTTTTATGGTGGCCCAGCTTTTCTTGCTGGTCCTGCCCACCGGATGGGCGGTGCCGATGTGGATATTTTTCAGTTTCATGGGAACTTCCGGGGCTGTTATCTACCCGGCCTTGGCCATGAGCTTTCCGTCCCACTTATCCGGACGGGTCAGTACAGGGCTCAATGTCCTGGTTTTCGGAATGACCTTCGTGGCTCAGTGGGGCACAGGAGCGGTGATCGGTTTATTCCCCCAGACCGCAGGCGGGTGCTATTCACCCCAAGGCTACCAGACGGGATTTGCCCTTTTGCTCGGCCTCCAGTTTCTCGGTCTGATTTGGATTTTCCTGCTCGACCGATCGCCGGCAAGAGAGAAAAGCCGGTGATGTTGAAATTAGCGACTCCCCGGGAGGATGACCCTGGAAGCAACCCGGATCAAATCCCAGGTTCCAATGTGGATCTTAGAAAAGGGCGAATTCAAAATAACTGTAACAAATTCAATTTGAAAGGAGAAAGATGATCAAAATCATTGGTCTTGTCGGAAGCCAGGTTAAGAACGGGAATGTGGCCGCCCTGCTTGGGGATGCTTTTTCCCACGCCGGGAAGGCCGAGGACCTCTCGACTGAGATAATTTCCCTGGCCGGTAAAAAAATCGGTCCCTGCCTGCATTGTAATTGGTGCACAAAAAATCAGACACCGGAAAGACCCTGTTCCCAGCAGGACGATATGAGCCCCATCTATGAAAAGCTGCTGGAGGCCGATGGTATTCTTATCGCCTCGCCGTCCCATTTCGGCCGCTTATCCGGTTTGACGGCTGATATGATGGACCGGACCAGGGCCTTTATCCACGGCAAATTTTACAAACTTCCGCTCAGGAACAAAATCGGAGGGGCCGTTGCCGTGACATTTTTCCGCGGTGGCGGCTTGGAGACCACGTTGTCGAGCTTGGATCTTTTTTTTCTGATCCACCAGATGATCCTGGCCAACAGTCGTTTATTTCAATTGGGGGCCGGGGCTTATTCCAGCCGAGAGGGCAAAGGCGGTTTTGAAAAGGACATTCGGCATATGACCCTGGAAGACGACTATGGCGTTCAATCGGTTAGGTTGCTGGTACAACGCGTTGTAGAACTGGCAAGAATCATAAGAGCCGGGACACAAGCCCTGGAGGGCCGGTAAGCGTACATGACCCCGGTGTTATTCCGGCCGGGAAAATAGAGCCATGATTTGACCAACCTTTATGAGTGACAATATAGGCCCTTGAATGCGATGGGCCTTCGGTTTGGTGGGCTGATTTTAAATCGGTTGCCCTTATCCAAAAAGTGGTGTAAAACTTTTCCCTGTGATATTTTGGCCCTTGAAGTCTGCAGGTGATGAATCGCCCCGTATTAAAACCTTCCGCCGGACAGGCGGAAAAATCTGAAAGGAGGAACGCTATGGGAAAGGTTCAAGACATGGGATTGACTCGAAGGGATTTTATCAAAACATCAGCGGCGGGCCTGACCGGCTTGGGTCTGGTCGGGTCGTCCCTGGATGGTTTTTTTCAAGGCAATCAGGCCCTGGCGGCCAATGTGGCTCCCCCCACGATCAAACTGGAGAAAAACCCCACGCTCCGGCTCCTCCGCTGGTCGGCCTTTGTCAAGAGCGATGAAGAGATCTGGGATGCCAATACCCGCAAATGGGAGCAGGCCACCGGCGGGAAGGTGATTATCGAATATCTCTCCTGGGAGGATGTGCGCTCCAAGGCGGCCATGGAGGCCTCGGTGGGGGCCGGCCACGACATCGTTCTGGGCTGGTTCGATGACCCCCATCTCTATCCGAACAAACTCATTGATGTGACCGATGTGGCCACCTATCTGGGCAAAAAATACGGGGGCTGGTATCCGGTCTGCGAGAAATACGGCCAGGATTCTAAAACCAAGCGTTGGATCGCCCTGCCCGTAGGCAGCGCCGGCTTATGTATCAATTACCGGGTAAGCTGGGTCCAGGAGGCCGGGTTTGATAAGATGCCCGACAAGATCGAGGGTTTTATCAAGTGCTCCAAGGCCTTGAAGGCCAAGGGCCATCCCACCGGGTTCGCCCTGGGCCATGCCGTAGGGGACGCCAATTGCTGGACCCACTGGTGGCTGTGGTCTTTCGGGGGGAAAGCCGTCATGGCCGATGGCAAGACCATTGCCATCAACAGCAAGGAGACCCTTCAGGCCCTCGACGCCTGCAAGGAATTTTATGAATCCATGATCCCCGGCGTGGCCTCCTGGCTCGACCCCCACAATAACAAGGCCTTTCTGGCCGGGCAGATTTCCGTTACCGCCAACGGCAACAGCATCTTTTTCGCTTCCATGGATAAATTCCCGGAGGTCCACAAGGACCTGATGACCATGAATTTTCCGGTGGGACCGGTGGGCCGGCCGGCCGAGTTGTCCCTGTTCAGTCAGGCCTTTATTTTTAAACACAGCCGGGTGCCCAACGCGGCCAAGCATTATCTCCAATTCATGATGGAAGGTCCCCAATATGCAGAATGGGAGAGCGGGACCTGGGGTTACGTCACCCAGCCCTTGAAGGCCTATTATGACCTGCCGGCCTGGAAAAAAGACCCCCGCATCACCCCCTTCCGGGAATGCATCCGCCGGATGCTCTGGAACGGTTATGCCGGTCCCCTGGGCCCGGCCTCGGCGGCGGCCATGAGCGAATACGTCATCGTCGATATGTTCGCCGATGTCTGCGTGGGCGGCAAGTCACCCAAAACCGCGGCCCTGGACGCGGAAAAAAAGCTGAAAAAGTTTTATAAATAATGATCTCCGCCCTTAACCCCTTCTTCCTCTAAGGGAAGGAGGGGCTACGGGGGCGGGAAGATAACCCGCCAAGACGATGAGTGAGATTCAGGAATGTCCTAAAAGTCCGACCCGAAGGGGAGGGGCATGGCCAAGGACCTCTCGGGCCCTGAAATCAAAGGGGGTGATGGGGGTTTTGTTTACGGCCCCGGCCAATCTCATCCTCCTCCTTTTGCTGGCCTATCCTTTCATCCTGGGCATCTGGCTTTCCTTCACCGATACCATCATCGGCGGCACCGGTCAGTTTGTCGGGCTTAAAAACTATCTTGACCTGCTTTCCGACGAGGTCTTTCAATTAACCACCTATAACACCCTGCTTTATACCGTGGCGGCGGTCTTCTTTAAACTGATTTTGGGCTTTGCCCTGGCCCTGGTCCTTAACCAGGAATTCAAGGGAAAGGGCCTGATTCGGGCCATTGTGCTTCTGCCCTGGATAGTGCCCACGGCCCTTTCGACCCTGGTCTTCTGGTGGATCTTTGATTCTCAGTTTTCCAGCCTGAGTTGGCTTCTGATGAAGGCGGGGATCATCCGGGTCCCCATTGATTTTCTCGGCAGCCCCAACAATGCCCGGGCCTCGGTCATTGCCGTCAATGTCTGGCGGGGGATACCCTTTTTTACCATCGGTCTCATGGCCGGTCTGCAGACCATCAACCAAAGTCTCTATGAGGCGGCCGATATCGACGGGGCCTCCCCCTGGATCAAATTCAGAAGGATCACCCTGCCGTTGGTCATGCCCCTTCTGGCGGTCATCACCACCTTTTCCATCATCTGGACCTTTGCCGATTTTCACCTGATCTGGATCATGACCCGGGGCGGGCCGGCCAATGCCACCCATATCTTTGGGACCTTGTCGTACCAGCGGGCCATTCCCGGGGGACATCTCGGGGAGGGGGCGGCCATATCGGTCTTTATTTTTCCGGTCCTGCTGATCTGTGTGCTGATCACGGCCCGCTATTTACGCAGGGAGGACTGACCATGGCCCGGCCCTTTCACCAACGGTGGCTGCGCTTCCATCTGCCCTTGATCCTGTTTCTGGTTTTTCTGCTTTTCCCCTTTTACTGGATGCTGGTCACGACCTTTAAGTCCGACGAGGAGCTCTATAACCTCAGCCTGAATCCCTTTTTAATCCACACCTGGACCCTGGCCAACGTCAGGCACCTGCTCTGGGATACCCCCTTTTTGCGCTGGCTGGGAAACACCCTGGTGGTCTCCATCCTGTCGGCCTTCATCTCTCTGGCCACCAGTTTATTGGCCGCTTACGGGATACAACGGATCCGTTTCCGGGGCTCGGGTCTCATGGGCATCGCCATTTTTTTCTGCTACCTGGTCCCGCCGACCATCCTGTTCATCCCCCTGGCCACCCTGATCTTTAAATTGAAGATCTGGGATTCCCTGATGTCCCTGTCCCTGATCTATCCGACCTTCCTGATCCCTTTTTGCACCTGGCTGCTCATGGGCTATTTCAAGTCCATTCCCAAGGAATTGGAGGAATGTGCCATGATGGACGGGGCTGGCCGTCTGTGGATTTTCTGGCGGGTCATCATCCCCCTTTCCCTGCCGGGCATCCTCTCGGCCGGCATCTTTGCCTTTACCCTGTCCTGGAATGAATACCTTTATGCCCTGACCTTCATTTCTTCCAGCGCCAAAAAGACCGTTTCCGTCGGTTTGGTGACCGAACTGGTCAGGGGCGATGTCTATCACTGGGGACCTCTCATGGCCGGGGCCTTATTGGGCAGCGTTCCGGTGGCCCTGGTCTATTCGTTTTTTGTAGAACATTACGTGGCCGGCATGACCGGCGCCTTGAAGGAGTAAGAACCGCTCATGGCCCAGGTGATTTTAAAAAATATCCGCAAGGCCTACGGAAAGGTTATGGCCGTCGATGATTTTTCTTTGACCATTCAGGACCGGGAATTCATGGTCTTTGTCGGTCCCAGCGGCTGCGGCAAGACGACCACCTTGCGGATGATCGCCGGACTGGAGGAGATCACTGGAGGCCAGGTCTTCATCGGAGAACGCCTGGTCAACCAGGCCCCTCCCAAGGATCGGGATGTGGCCATGGTCTTCCAGAACTATGCCCTCTATCCGCACATGACCGTTTTTGAGAATATGGCCTTTGGACTCAAGTTGAAAAAGGTGCCCAGGCAGGAGATCCAGGCCCGGGTGGTCAAGACGGCCGAGATCCTGGGGATCAGCGAGCTCTTAAAGAGGAAACCGCGGGAGTTATCCGGGGGACAACGACAGAGGGTGGCCCTGGGGCGGGCCATTATCCGCACCCCTCAGGTCTATCTTTTTGACGAACCCCTTTCCAATTTGGACGCCAAGTTACGGATCCAGATGCGCCTGGAATTGAAAAAATTGCATGAGGCCATGCAGACCACCAGCATCTATGTGACCCATGACCAGATCGAGGCCATGACCATGGGGGACCGCATCGTGGTCATGAAAGACGGTTTGATGCAACAGGTGGGAGAGCCGCTGGAGCTTTATTTCCGGCCGGCCAACCGCTTCGTGGCCAGCTTTATCGGCTCCCCGACCATGAATTTTGTACCGGTCCATATCCGCCGAGAGGGCGAAGGCTTGACCATTGAATCCGAGGGATTGTCCCTGCCCGTCCCGGCGGAAAAAACAGAGGCCCTGACCCCTTACGTCGGCAGAGAAGTCCTCCTGGGGGTGCGGCCCGATGATCTTTCAGCGGCCGGTTCCCTGGAAGAGAAAGGGACCTTAAAGGCCAAGGTCCTGGTGGTCCAGCCGGTGGGAAGCCAGATTTATCTCGACGTCAAAATCGGTCGTCACAACCTCTTGGCCTCGGTGGATGCCCGGACCCGGGTCAAACCCCACCAGGAAATCATCCTCAAGGCCAACCTGGAAAACCTCCATTTCTTCGATCCGGAAACGGAATCCGCCATCCGGTAGAAGCGAATCTCATCAAGAAGGATTGTTTTTCCCGGCGCCCGTCCCGTAAACCCCTTGTCCAAATAGGCGAAAGATAAGGCCTGGAAAACCGCAATAACCCTGTTCCATAGGGGCTGAATAGCTTGGCCATAAAAGGAAGGAAGGCATGTCCACACACCAGATTGCAGTAATCGCCGGTGACGGCATCGGAAAAGAGGTGGTCCCCGAAGGTATTCGGGTATTGGAAGCCGCAGGCCGGAGGTATGGCCTCGACTTCCTCTGGAAGGAATTCCCCTGGAACAGTGAGCGCTATGCCGAGACCGGTCGTCTTATGCCCGAAGACGGTATCGAACAGCTTCGAGGGGTTGACGCCATCTATCTGGGGGCTATCGGTCTTCCCGGCGTACCCGATCCTGTTTCTCTTTGGGGGTTGTTGATACCCATCCGCAGGCAGATGCGGCAATATATCAACCTGCGTCCTGTCCGCCTGTTAAAGGGCCTGGATTCACCCCTGAAAGATCGGTCCCCCGCAGATATCGACTTTATCATTGTGCGTGAAAATAATGAGGGAGAGTATTCCGAGATCGGCGGGCGACTTTACCAAGGGACCGAAGAGGAGATGGCCGTTCAGGAGTCGGTGTTCACCCGCAAGGGGGTTGATCGGGTATTACGTTATGCCTTTGAACTGGCCAGAAAGCGGAAAGCCAAGCATGTCACCTCGGCCACCAAATCCAACGGTATTATTCATACCATGCCCTTCTGGGATGAACGCTTTGCCGCCATGGCCGCCGAATATTCCGACATTCGGGCCGATCAATTCCATATCGATATCCTGACCGCTCACTTTGTACTCCATCCCGACTGGTTCGATGTCGTCGTAGGCAGCAACCTCTTTGGGGACATCCTTTCCGACCTGGGCCCGGCCTTAGCCGGTGGTATCGGGATCGCCCCGTCGGCCAACATAAACCCTACACGAGAATATCCCTCCATGTTCGAACCGGTCCACGGCTCGGCCCCCGATATCGCCGGCCAGGGCATTGCCAATCCCATCGGGCAGATATGGTCGGGCGCCCTGATGCTCGATCACCTCGGCCACCCGGAAGCGGCGGCAGCCGTAGAAAAGGCCATTGAGACTGTTCTGGAGAACACCCCTTTGCGGACCCCGGATATGGGCGGCAAGGCCTCAACCGAGGAACTGGGCAAGGCCATTGCGGAAGCCCTTTGAACAGAACACACGTCCTGGTTTAGAAATGACACCCCGCATAGGCCCAATTCTTAATCCACTTTTTTCCAGGTTTTGTCCGGATTGAATTCGTTCATGGCCGCGGCAATTTCCCCGGTTTTTCCCCCGAGGTTTTTCTCGTAGACCTGTCCCTCCTGGTTGACGATAAAGGTCATTATGCCGGACTTTCCATAGAAGGCCGGGTAAGCGACCAGGGCGAATCCTCCGACCATCTTGCCGTCGACGATATAATCATAGGCCCCTCCCGGAGCGTCTTTGCCTTGCCGGGTCAGAATCTTGTAATAATAACCGTAGTAAGGAGCGGGCTTTTCCTTCGACCGGGTGCCCGAGTAATCAATCGGGCAGGCATTGGCTAACAACGGTCCGACGGGGCTTTGCTTTTTTTCTTTCCCCGGAACCCAGCACAGGCCGTTTTCTTTTCCCTCGTCGCTCATAAATTTTTGGGCGTACTCGCCCATCCCCTTGGCAATGGGATGCTCCCGGGCATATTCACGCTGGGCATCGACATAGGCCAGACAGACTTGAACGGCGGCCACTTCATTCCCGCCGATTCTTCGGGCCAGGATTTCCTTTTTTCCCTTCTCAACGTCGAACCGCCATCGCGATCCAACCCTGACGGCCGGAATAGGCCAGGGCCAGTCTTCCGGGCCGACATGCAGCACGACCCTGTTTTTGCCTATCTTTTCCAACCGGTTCTTTTCCCCGTATTCCTTCAGAAACCGATCCACCGTCTGCCCGCTCAATCGGGCCTCGTCTGAAAAAAGGGCCTTCCCCTGAGGGCCGAAAAGACGGACTAACCGGGAACTATTGCCGGTCTTGATGGCCTCCATCATGGCTTTGAAGGCTTCCTCCGGAGAATTGAAGGTCTCCTGCTGTTTCGGTTGGGCGGAATGGCTGGTAAGGCCGGTTATGCCCACCAAAAGCAAGGCCATAACCATGACAGGGATAATCCTCCAGGACAAGAGACTTTTTTCTTTTTGTCTGAACAGGTCCATAACTTTCCTCCGTTAATCAATCGTAGGGATAGCCATTCAAGCAGACTCATCTCCGACCGCCCCCAGGGCCGATTCTTCCACCGGAGCCTCCCCCCCGGGGCATTCCGCCTCCTCCATTAGGCCGCCCACCCCCGTGGAAGCCCCCGCCGGGCCGGCCGCTCTGGAGGCTCTGGAAACCACGCTCACTGTGTTGTCTCACTTCCGGACCGCTGCGTCCGAAACTCTCGAAAGGGCTGCCCATTCTCGGCTGCCGGAACTGGGGCTGGACCATCGGCCCGGCTCCCCCTGAGGGTCGGGGGGCTGCCTGAAACCTGGGTTCCGGCCTGCCTGGCGTTAGAACCTCGGGAGGGCGGCTCAAACCCTCCGGCCTGGCCGGTCGTTGAACCTCCGGAGGCATCACTCTTTCCCACCTCTCTCCCCGCTCAACAGGGCCGGGGGTCGGTCTGGCGGGCATGACCCGCTGTCCGGGAGCACCCTCTGTGGATGGAAATCCCCTGAAATGGCGCCGGGCTTCCACACCCGGCCGCGGGGCCTGTCCGAAGCGGCGGGCCGTCGCCGGGCCGGGATAGGCCACCCCTCTGCGGTGAATGGGATTATGGTGCCAGGTTTCCACTCCGCCGTGCAACCGGGTAATACCCACTTTACCGAGAAAGGCTGCCCGGTTTGGATGGACAAAGATGTCGTGGTGGCGCCAGTGAAAACCGCACCAGCCGTGCAGGCGGCCGAAAAAAATGGGGGGGCCGAAAAAGAATCCCACCCCGATCACCACGTCAGGCCACCAGAACCACAGGGGTGAGCATTCGGGATACCACCACGGTCCGTAGATCAGACACGGGTCATAATACGGTACGTAAACGACCTCCGGTTCAACAGGCTCAATTGAGATATAGGGGTCCTGGACGACAACCCGTTCGTTATTTAAAGAGGACAGGGTCCCGGCTGCTCGCGCCCTGGCCCGCAACCTTTGGATCGTATCCATCACCTGGTCCTTCTGGTTTAAGAAGGCATTCCCCAGGTCGGTCGTAAATTCGAGGTTCATGCTCATCATGTCGAGAACCTTCGGGAAATGGCAAAGCGATTTCACACTCAGGTCCCACGGCATCTCTCTCAAGGCCTCGTCGAGCGGGTCCCCGGTAAGCCCCGGTCTTTGCTTGAGCCAGCGGTCGGCCTCGACGACTTCAAGGGGGTAGGTTGAGGCCATGAGGATCTGAGAAAGGAGGACGTCCGGATAGAGGGCTATGGGGGCAAGCAGTTGGTCGAGCCGCTCCTGGGAGTAGGTGTAATTTTCTTCCGTATTGGCCGGCCCCGCGGTATTCTGGGCCGGAAGCTGGAGCGGTACGGCTAAGACCAGCACCATCAACCAAATCATAAGGTGTGTTGTCTTCTTACTGACCATCTGCATCCCATCCTCTCTTTCTGCCTGGACGAGGCTTTCTCAGCCTTGAAGCTCCCCGAAGTAAGGCCGGTTCAAGGGGATTACTTCTTATGGCTCTTCGCTCGGCCTCTCGGTTGTTGGGTGAGACAGCTCTTAAATCCTATTTTTAGGGAAAAGAGTTGAAAGGAACAATACCGGCTTGACATTATTTTCGCGGTGAGAAGACTGTATTTTTTGAGATGAGACCTATAACAACGGTCAATCCGGCCATTCATCCTCCCGTTACTTCAAAACATAAAATCGGCTTCAAGCTAAAAGGGAAGCAGGCAGGAAAAGTCGTTAACCCCGCCTTTTCGGATTTCATAAAGCTCAATGCGGGCTAACAACCTGGAACCTACCCCGGGACTCTCAATACGCAAAAAAATAACTTGACTTTTCTAATTTGTGGTATTAAATTTACCACATGGTAATAAAAAAACCACAACATTTAAAACAATCGAGGGTAAACAAAGGGGGAGGGGACAGATGTTTGGAGAATTTATTAAAAAGAGGAGGATTGATAAAGGTTTCGGGCTTAGAGAATTTTGTAAACAAATAGAAATGGATGCCAGCAATTGGAGCAAGGTGGAGCGTGAGGTACTTTCACCCCCACAGGATGAGGAAAAATTAAGGGCCATTGCTCAGGCGCTGGGCATTAAATTTGGATCTAAAGAGTGGAAAGAGATGAAAGATTTGGCCAACATCGATGCGGGCATCATCCCAGCCGATATTCTATCGGATAAACAGGTCTTGGATTCTCTACCTATGTTTTTCCGAACAATCCGAAGTGAGAAACCTACTCCTGAAGAATTGGATAAATTAATCAAAATCATCCGGAAGGAGGGCTAAGATTGGATTATATCCCATTGCTTTCAGACCCGCCGCACTACACCGAATACCCAAACCCCTCCTTCGCGGATTTCATTAAGCTTAATGCCAACCAAAGGCCTGGAGCCGACATCGGAACTCTCCATACAGAAAAGAGGCTTTGAAGACCGCCTGGGGTTAAAACCCGGGGTTCCACAAGCTTTCTCATTTTTTTGGGAAAGAATCGGGTGGTTAATGAAAGCCAGGATCGTGACATGGCAGGGCGACGGCTAAGCCATATCCTTGAAAATAGAAGTCCTTTAAACTCCTTTTAAATTGACATTAAGTAATGGATATGTTGTTATTTTGTTTATCCTAAAATCAGCTTTCTTTCAATCGGCAACACCTAACCCGGAAGGTTGGCCCATGAAGTGGCAGAGCAGGCCCCCTTCTTTTGAAAAAAAAGCTAGGACCTTTGTATCTGGGGTGGATGATAATGGAGAAAAGATTGATCGATTTAAGTAAAGATTCGTCGGGTGAGAGGAAAATGACATATTATTTCAGATTCAATATCCCATTTTTCATATGGAGGAACCTAGAATGATAGATCCGTCAAGCCTGAACGAACTTAAACAAGCCATCAAAGAATGCATTAGCACTGATCAGAGCATACTCGAGTCCCTACGCATTGAGATTCAACCTTTGAAAGGAACTACCCGCCGCATCCAGCCGCGAACAACCACATCGATTTCGCTCGTCGGTACCGACGGTGGCAACAATCAACTTCAGTTTGATCCCTTCCTCATCCAACTCATCCGAGTAGTGGACAGCAGCAATAACGAGTATTGCCTTGAAGCCCTCTCTCCAACAACCCCGATACATACCCTCAATAAACGACAATTTAAAAAGGATGGGGCGTCCCAGACGGCCCTTGGTGAAATGATGGCATTCCTGGGGGTTGACAGCCTTCCTGCTCTGTCACACATGATCCGCCCGACAGACGAGGGCAGGCCTGTCTCGCCCAGTTGGGTGCAGGTGTACCGCGAACTAGTCGAGTGGGCGACACTGTTCTCTATTTTAAAGAAAGACTTTGGTACCGACACCCTGATCGTGTGTGATGGTCTCTTGCGTAGCAAGGTATTTGCCAAGGACCTATTCCAGCGCTTACTTCAGGCCATGAAGGATCGCATCGATACACAGAAGAAGCACAACCGCCGCTGCATCTATTTGGCCGGGGTAGCCAAGCACAGCAAGGTTCTGACACGCTATCGACTGGCCATGGCATTGGAAGGTGTGCTTCAAACCGACTTTCCGGCCTTCATCGAGGTACCGCGTGAGGTGGAGGAGCGTGCCTACATTTGGTCGGAATTCGCCCGTGGCGATGACCGCGTTGGAGAAGATGGAGAAATTAACAAATTCGTCGGCGGCAAGATGTTCCTTGTAAAGTTTGGCAACCATCGCCGAGATCCGATCTGGCCCGTGGACATTTTTGTCCCACAGGTCAGCGAAGCTCAGACCATTCTGGGCTCAATGCTGGCTGATGCTATTAACGGTTTCCCGGTTCCGCATTACCCGCGCTGCTTGCAAAAGGCACATGAGAATGCTGCGCTGGTCAATTTCGATTTTGACATCCTGCAGGATAGCATCTTTGAGGGTATACGCCAGAGTCTGGGTGAACAAGCCTCGACTCTCGATGCATTTCAGTTACAGGACGCAGACCCCGCCCAGCAACGCTACGATTAAGGAGAGAATGACATGGCAGAGCTTCAGCTTTTTCCCAGAGAACAGGTTGTCGGAGTTTTTCGTGGCTTCCAACAAGGTGGCCTGGAATTCCACGCCGATTTGGTGCTTCCCTACCGCAACGAATTTCAAAATATTCCAATGCACGGCCAGTTCTTGTTAGTACAATTGGAAACACCCGACGAGGCGGTCCTTGGTCGTATCGCATCTTTTTCGTCGGAGGGAAAACTCTCGTTCGGCTCCGGTGAAGAGTTTAATATCCGCGCCGTAAGAGAAGATCGACCGATTCCAGAAGACCTTCGCGAGCAGTATCTAAAGTACCGGGTCAATATCCGCGTTCTAGGGGTTTTGCGGAAGAACGGCAAGGAACTGACATTTGTGCCGTCCCATAGACGACTGCCACATGTAGGTAGCCAGGTGGCCTTCCCCTCCAACAATGTTCTCCGGGAGATCGCAGGACATAATATCGATGGTGCGTCTATTGGGCACCTCGCTTTTGGTGAGTATATCTACGCGGCAGGTAACACTAAGTTCGAAGCCCAAGATTGGATGCAACTCCTACAGCCGGAAGTAAAAGTTCGCTTCCCGGTCGAATCCCTAGTCTCGCGCCGCACCTTCGTTTTTGCCCGTGCAGGATTTGGAAAGTCCAACCTAAACAAGCTTCTATTCTCAAGGCTCTACAATAGTACACCACAGATCATAAAGCGCGGCGATAGACTCGTGCCGGTTGGCACGGTTATTTTCGATCCTGAAGGCGAATATTTCTGGCCGGACGATAAGGGACGACCAGGACTCTGCGATGTACCGACGCTCGAGGACAAACTGGTTGTTTTCACCGAGCGGAGGAATCCGAGTCCATTCTATCAGTCCTTCGTCTCTGGCGGCATTCGACTTGATATTCGAAGATTGCGGCCTGCGGACGTTATCGCCATCGCCTTGGCACCAGAACGCCAAGAGCAGCAGAATGTTCGCAAGTTGCGGGGGTTGTCCAAGGAAAAATGGGCGACACTGGTTAACTTGATTGACACAAACGGAAATGCTACACCGTTGGAAGATATACGCAAGATTCTCGAACTTAGTGAACAGCAAGAGGCCGAGGCTTTAGCCGCTCGGGGCAATATGACGACTATCGTAAAAATGTTGCATGACAAGAGCAGTCAGCTCATGGACATGCTGATGTATGCACTATCTGAAGGAAAGCTCTGTATCATTGACGTATCTCAGATGCGCGGCGGCCAGTCGATGGTACTTTCCGGGCTGATCTTACGTCGTATTTTCGACCGTAATCAACAAGAATTTACTAGCGCCGATTCTAAAACCATTCCTACCATAGCTGTAGTCGAAGAGGCGCAATCCGTTCTCAACGAGCATGCAACGGCTTCGGAGCCTTATGTGGCTTGGGTCAAGGAAGGTCGCAAATACGATCTTGGCGCCTTGCTTATCACCCAGCAGCCGGGCAGCATCCCTGTTGAGATTTTAAGCCAAGGCGACAACTGGTTTATCTTTCACTTGCTTTCGGCAGCTGACCTCTCGTCGCTCAAGAGAGCAAATGCTCATTTCAGTGACGACTTGCTAAGCTCACTTCTCAATGAACCGATCCCAGGCCAAGGTGTATTCTGGAGTTCAGTGGGCGGCAAGCCTTATCCGGTAAGCCTGCGCGTGCTATCCTTCGAAAAGATGTACTCGATGCGGGATAAACAATACAACATGCCTGCTGGCCAAACGTACGCACAGACGCTTAAGGCCAAATTTTCCGACATGAGGCAAACGGATTTCCCTATTCGCACCCCGAGTGTGTCAGACCCTACTGACCCATCTCTGGAAGAACCGGAAGCCGAACCTCTGGACGTCATAGCCAATATCGAAGGTCAAGCCATAAACGCCCTGCGCGCTGACACCAATTTTCGGACTAAAATAGAGTCTCCTGATGGTATTGCCTGGGGCTCGATCAAATCGTTACTTTTGCAGAATCTACCGAAAGAATTGGATGACCGAGATCAGCTCGCCTTTCAATTGGTGAAAAAGGCATTAGATGAGCTTTACGGCAGTAGCTGGGAATCTTACAAACATGAAACCCGGAATACCGCTTACGTGAGAAGAAGGAACTAGGAGGTGAAGACATCGGAAAATGGAAAAGCCGAATTGAATGGGATCTGTCCGTACTTCACCATGTTTCCCCTCGATTTCCCACTCAACATTCTCAAGAGGCAAGCGGCAAAAGGTGACCAAGTACTCGATCCATTTTGCGGCAGAGGAACGACTAATTTTGCAGCAAGGCTGGTTGGGCTTGTCTCCTTGGGTGTGGACTCAAGCCCGGTGGCTTCGGCCATCACAGCATCAAAGCTAGTGACGACGACCGCTGTGGATATTGTGAAGGAAGCCCGTCAGATTCTTGCCGGACGTGAACCGCGGCATATTCCCGGGGGTGAGTTCTGGCGTTGGGCGTATCACCCTACCGTGTTGAGTGATTTGTGCCGATTTCGAGAGGCATTCTTGGAAGATTGTTTTACTCCCACTCGTATTGCATTACGCGGTATCGTCCTCGGTGCTCTTCATGGGCCCAAGCAAAAGACATTCCAGAGCTACTTCTCGAACCAGTGTCCTCGAACCTATGCGCCGAAGCCTGCCTATGCAACCCGTTTCTGGCGAAACAGAGGGCTCGTCCCAGAGCGAATCAACGCTCTTACCGTGATTGAACGGCGCGCAAAGCGTTATTACGGATCCTTGCCTGAAATTCCCGGTTTCGTGAGACTCGCTGATAGTCGTAATGAGGAATCATTGAAGCCTCACGCACCCAAAACTCGCTTCAATTGGGTTATTACATCGCCCCCATACTACGGTATGCGCACCTATATACAGGATCAGTGGTTACGCAATTGGTTTTTGGGTGGATCCGATGTCGTGGACTATTCCAACAAGGATCAAGTTGTTCATTCAAATTCCGAAGAATTTACAGCAGATTTGAGGCAAGTTTGGCGAAATACTGCCACAGTGTGTGATGCCGATGCCAAAATGATCATCCGTTTCGGTGGTATCACAGACCGGCGTGTTAACCCGCTTTTTCTGATCAAAAGGTCACTTGATGCCAGCGGTTGGCGTATCACAACGATACGCGAAGCGGGTACTGCCTCAGAAGGTAAGCGTCAAGCGGATGCATTTCTCCGTAGTAAGACAAAGCCGATGTTCGAGTACGACGTTTGGACGGTGAAGCTCGGATCCTTTCATCAGAACTCCAGCATGTCTAAAAATGGACTCCTTTAAAGTCTTGGAAACTGGTTTCAGACTTCTATCAGTTTGGATCATGTGAACGGATTGAAATTTTAAAAGAAAGATAAAGATGAATGGCAAAGAGATCCTTAGAGCCCTCTTTTTAGCCCATATAAGACGCTTCTCGCCATAATGGGGGACATCCACTTAATTCGTAACTCTCAAGCAAAGCAAGGAGAAGTTTTTAAAGTCAAGAAAACATAAAACTCGAAAAAAAATTATGATGACCTTTAAGCAATTTGCTGCCATCCCGAAATCGATTCCTGCCGCTACCTCCTGGTATCTTGTCCGATTTCGGAGAGGCGAAAGGGAAGCAGGAGCTTTTTACCCGCCAGTCGCCGCAGAAGCTGAAGGTCTTCCGGGAGCATGCCTTGATCGAAAGTGCTGTTTCTTCCAATCGCATCGAGGGGGTGACAGTGGACCCGCGCCGCGTCAAGGCCGTTATCATGGGCAAGGCGCTGCTTCAGGACCGGGATGAAGAGGAAGTGCGCGGCTACCGTCAGGCCCTTGATTTGATTCACCGCCAAGGGATAAAACTACCCATTTCCAAAGGAAACGATCCTGGAACTTGCACCGCTGACCAAAGGAGAAATCTGGGATGCCGGAAAATACAAGGAAAAGGACGGAGACATTATCGAGCGTTATACCGATGGCAGGGACGAGGGTCCGTTTTAAAACCGTACCGGCTTCAAAGACTCCCGACTATATGGACCTCCTGTTGGAAATGTGGGATCGTTGTCTAAAGGAGCGTTGGGTCCACCCTCTAGTCGCCCTGGCGGCCTTTAATCTCGATTTCCTCTGCATCCATCCCTTTCGCGATGGTAACGGCCGGGTTTCCCGTCTGTTGCTCCTATTGCAGAGCTATCATCTCGGGTATGAAGTGGGCCGCTATATCAGCCTGGAGCGGTTGATCGAAGAGAATAAAGAACGCTACTATGAAACCTTAGAGGCGAGTTCCCAGGGTTGGCACCAGGGCCGTCATGATCCGTGGCCCTATATCAATTTTCTGCTCTTCATTCTCAAGACCGCTTACCGGGAGTTTGAAGGAAGGGTCGGGGAACTAAAAAGCCCGCGCGGAACTAAGACCGAATTCATCCGCAATGCCGTAGATTCCTTTACGAGACCATTTACCCTGACCGAACTGGAACGGAAATGTCCGCAAATCAGCCGGGACATGGTCCGAAAGGTCCTGCGGGACATGCAAAAGAAAGATCTCGTGGAGTGCCTGGGCCGAGGCCCGGGCGCCTTATGGCAAAGAAAAGGTATTACCCTTAAAAGAGGGTAAAAATAAGGGTAATTAGGAAAGGGACAATAGTCCCATGCACTAACTTGCTGATTGTTGAGCCCTTGCTGCGGGATTGATTGAGAGACCCAGCCCGATAACCCCCGAGTTCGCAACCAGAAATACCGCCTGACCGCTCGTGGTAAGCGATTGGCAGATAAAGGGGCGTGAAAGGGGAAGCTTGGTTCATTAATTGATTAATTTCAAACAAAATTAGGAAGTCAGTCGCTCAAACTTCAAGTTCTGCATGAAAGGAGAAAGCTTCGATGAAAAGGTATGGGGATTTTATCACCGCTGACGAAGATCTGGCCTTTTTGACCTCCATTCGAAAGTATATCGATAAAGAGGTGATGCCGGTTCGAATGCAACTGGATGAAGACTATGCTGTTTTTGAAAAGGCCTATGAGGGTCTGGTGAAGCTCGGGGTCCAGAAGCGGGGCTTCTCTTCGGAATATGGCGGTTTGGGGATCCGGTCGGCAACCACGATCTGCGCCATCACGGAAGAGATATCCCGGGGAGACAGCGGGCTGTCCCTCCACGCTCTCATTATCCCCTGGTGCCTGGCCGCCGCCATGGGCGCCCGTAACAAGCCCCTCATGGATAAATTTATTCCCATGTTCTGCGGGGATACCCCTCGATGCGGATGTCTGGCCATTACCGAACCGGCCGGAGGCTGCAACATCGAAGATGCGGCGGAGCAGGGGCTCACCATTCGGACGAAGGCGCGGCTGGATGGAGATGAATGGGTGATCAGCGGCGAGAAAATGTGGCCCAGCGGGGCCAGCGTGGCCGACCTCTATTGTGTTGTCTGCACAACGGACCCCAGTCAGAAAGAACAGGGCGTGGCCCTCATCTATGTTCCCAAGGATACCCCCGGCCTTTCCTTCGGGAAACCGGAACAAAAAATGGGAATGAAGGTGACGGACTTCAATACGGCGATCTACTTTGACGACGTGAGGGTGCCCAAATGGTACCGGGCCGGGGGACCCGGGATTGACTGGCAGCTTTTAAGAGGCAATGTTTCCTGGGGCCGGCTGACGAGCGCCCCCATGACGCTCGGAAACGCCCAGGCCGTTTTAGAGATCATCATCGAATATACCCGAACCAGGGCCTATGGAGGGAAACCCGTCCGGAATCATTCGCTGCAGGCGGCTATGATCGCGGACATGGCCATCGGCATAGAGTCGGCTCGCGCTTTCTACCTCTCCGTTGCGGCCATGTTCAACAATCGAAAGAAATATGGAAATCCTAATGAGGATTATCTTTTGGCCCGGGCCAGTGCAGCCAAAGTCTATGCCTGCGATGTCACTGAGATGGTCTGTAACCGGGCGATGGAACTCATGGGCTCTTACGGCTATGCCCGCGAGTACCATGTGGAGAAGTACCTCAGGGACTCCAAGATCATCCAGATCTGGTTGGGGGGCGGACAACTGGGAAGGCTGGATGTGGTTCAAAGCTATTATCCTTACGTTGGAGCCCACAAGTAACGCACATTGTTGTTGGAATCATTCATGGGTATTGAACCGGAATATCAGCTTTATGCCACCTGCCCCGATGAAGTGACCGGCCTCTTGGCCAAGGAAATCGCTTCCATTGGCGGTACCCGAGTACGGATCGACTATCGCGTCGTCTATTTCAGCGGTTCGAAGGAAGTCGCCTACAAGGTTCACCTGCACTCGCGCCTGGCGAGTCGAATTTACCGGGTCTTAAAAGAGATCCCGGCCCAAACCCCGACCATCATCTTCGACAAGGCGAAGAAAATCCGCTTCCACGAGCTTTTTTCCGAAAAACAGGCGGTCAGCATCAACGTTGCCGCGGCCAACGACGAAGGCAAGATCCCCACTCATTTGATCGGCAGCAAACTGCGCGAGGCCATCAACGATTGCTTTCAACATCACCTGGAAGTCACACCGAATCAAAGCTCCTGGGACGCCCCCATCGGGATCCACGGCTACTTTCACCATAAACGTCTGATGGTCAGTGTCGATACTTCTTTTGGGGGTCTTCACCGGCGGGGATACCGCGTTGAAGGCCATCCGGCTCCCTTGAAGGAAACGCTGGCCGCGGCACTGCTCGCGGTCTGCGAATACGACGGGACCACCAGTTTTTTCGATCCCATGTGCGGCAGCGGCACGATCGCCGTCGAAGCCGCGCAGATGGCGATTAATCGGGCCCCGCTGATCCACCGGAAGAAGGGCGGGTTTGGCTTTGAATATTTGTATGATTTTGATTCAGGGCTTTGGCAGGGGATTCAGGACCGGGCCCGTAAAGCAGAGCGGCCGGCGAAAGCGGGAATTTTTGCTTCCGATATTGAGCCGCGATTTGTGGAGATTACCAAAAAAACGGTCGTCAATGCTCAGTTGGAAAGGGTTGTTCGAGTAGAGACCAGGGATTTCTTCAACACTGAGAAACCGGCCGATAGCGGTCTCCTGATCGCCAATATCCCTTATGGGGTCAGAATGAAGGAAGATGTCCGCGCGGAATTTTTACGAGCCGTCGGCGATCACCTTAAAAATCACTTTAAAGGTTGGCGCTGCGGGATCCTCGCGCCCGTATCATCGCCCCTGAAAGAAATCGGATTGAAACCCAAAAAGCAGGCCTTGTTTTCCAACAGCACCGTTCCGGTCAAACTGGTCATCTTTGATATCTATTGATTCTCATTCTTCTATGGGGAATATGGGGTCAAGACTGTCGGGTGGATAAAATCAGAAAATACAAAGCCAAACCTTCGAGGAGTTAGACTATGCCTGAAGGTTCAACGGAGCATCTAACGTGATACACAAAGGGATGGAAATGCGACCTGAATTCGTTATCAAGACCATGAACCGGGAAGAAGTCAATGTGGCCGTGGAGTGGGCGGCCAGGGAGGGTTGGAACCCCGGATGGCATGATGCGGATTGTTTTTTTAAGACCGATCCTCAAGGCTTCTTGATCGGCACCATCGATTCCAGGCCGATAGGTTGTATTTCCGCGGTTTCCTACGGAAACGTTTTTGGGTTCATCGGCTTCTATATCGTGGTGCCGGAATACCGCGGAAAAGGGTACGGTGTTCGATTATGGAATACGGCCATGAATCGGTTAGCCAATCAAACTTTGGGGTTGGACGGTGTTTTGGAGCAGGTGGAAAACTATAAGAAATCCGGCTTCACTTTGGCCTACAGCAATATCCGTTTTGAATCCCCGGTCGTAAAAGATGTTGTTACGAATAAGACCGGATTGACCCCTCTCCGGGAAATTCCCTTCGAAAAGATACGGAATTACGATCGCCAATGTTTTCCGGCGGAACGAACGGCTTTTCTACGCGCCTGGGTCCAAATGCAGCAAGCCCATGGGGCAGGGGTTGTCGTAAAGGGAGAATTACAGGGATATGGGCTGATCCGAAAATGCCGCCGGGGCTATAAAATAGGCCCTCTTTTTGCGGATGACCTCGACACGGCCGAAGCGATCTTCCGGAAACTTTCTTCCTACGCCGACGGACAGGAACTCCTATACCTGGATATTCCGGAGAGGAATCAGGCGGCCCTGGCCTTGGCCAGAAAATACGGCATGAAAAAAATCTTTTCAACCGCCAGGATGTACACCGGAAAAGAACCGAAAATCGCCTTGAACAAAGTATTCGGGGTAACGACCTTCGAGTTGGGATAAGGGTTAAAAAGTCCTTATTGACTTATAACGACCAGAGCAGCTTTTTAATGACCTCGACGGCAATGCGGTAGGTTGGGTCCTGCCCGCCGGGAAGCTGAAGCCCGGCTATGCGGGGGTTGATTTCGGTCAGGTCAAAACCGGCCAATCCGATTCCCCGATCCAAAACATCCCGGAGATAACCCACCACCCGCATCAATTGGGCCTCGTTCAACCCCTGCCGGTCCAAAAATCGAACCCCCTCGACGGCGTTGCCGGCCCCGATGTCCAGGTCTATGGAAAGGTAAATCCAGGGGGTGCGGATCTGCTTCAAAACACTTTTCACCTTGGCCGGGCTGAGCAACAAATCGTTCTTGGTCAGCAGGGTGACCCCCTGTCTTTTTAAGGTTGAAAATTGGCCGACATATCTTTTGATCCGGGGATCCTTGATTCGGAAGGCCTGCTTGGGGGGGAAGTCGCCGATCCCCAGAATATAGAGGTTGTGCGGCAGGACGGACCCTTCGGATAAGAGGTAATCAAGAAAAGAGCTGGCGTTGTATGAATCGGGGCGATTGTACAAGTAGGGGTCATGGGGATCATGGAGGGAATCGGGGTTGGTCTCCAGATCGTATTGAACGGCCTCGGCCACGACAGAGACCGGCAGGGCATCGGTGTGGCTGTCTAAGATAACCAGAGAGATGTTATCCGGACCGTAAAACCCGGCCAGTTGTTTAAACACCCCGCCAGTCAGGGAATGATCGACCCCTAAGAGGCAGGGGATTTGAGGCAGGATTTCTTTACCGACAAAATCGCCGACCTGCTCCGCATATTGCAGGCAACCATTTCCATCGATAAATTGAACGATGCGCTCAAGGGTAACCCTTTCCCTTTCAGATGGAGGGGGAACAGGGCGGAGCCAGCAGGGGACATCCAGGGAGCCTTTGGCCTCGTAGAGCTCAGGAGGGATTTCACGGCCAATGGCTTCCATAATCCGGACATAGGGATCATCTTGGCCACTGGCCGCAGAAGAAGCCAGTTTTTCTCCGATAGCCTCCTCCCGTTCATCCACGTCGAGAGGACACCCGAAGAAGACGGGTTTTTTGTTCATAAGAACGGCAGGATTCAAGGGTTCAAGGATCCAAGGGTTCGAGCGAAAACCATAAAGAGGATGAAGGATTCACCCTTTTGCATTGACGTAAGGTTTTTCGTTTTCCCATGAGTCTTAAACCTTGAATCCTCGACCCTCGAATCCTTGAACCCTTTCCTTGAATCCTTGAACCCTCGAATCCTTGAACCCTTTTCTTTTATCTTTGCCCGTACTTCAGGGCGGCGGCCGTCACGGCCTCAAGGTTTTCTTTTTTGATATCCGGCCAGAGATCGCACCCCGGCCAGAGGGCGTTGATGCCGGCGTCAAAACAGCTCTTGATCACCGGGTCCAGATCGGCGGCATTCATCATCACCAGACTCCCGTAAGGGTCAAAGTTGCCGAACAGGAGCATGTCGGCGCCGATCTTCTTCCGGGTTTCAGCCAGGGTGTTTTTCTGATCCACGCTCAGGCCGTCGGCGCCGCAGGCGGCCATCTGTTCGACAATCATATCGGTGCTGCCGCAGATGTGCAGGACCTTGGGCGATTCCAGGGCGGAAAAGATTTTGGTCAGGGGAGGCTGGATTAATTTGGCAAATATCCGGGGGCTGATGATGTCCGGTCCGGCGCCCATCTCCCGGACGGTGATGTAATCGGCCCCGGCCTGCCGGTAGATCCGGGCAATTTGAATAATGGCCTCGGCCAATTGCATCAAGACTTCACTCCACCTGGGCGGTCTTCTTGAGGGCGGCTTTGGCCAGATCGCCGATATCGGTCAACTGACCGGCCAGGGTATAGGGTCCGAGGACCCAGGCCCCGATGGCTATTTTATCGCCCACTTCTTCTTTTAAGAGCGAAATGGCCTTGGCGACCAAGGGAATTCTTCCGGCTTTGGATAAATCCGGTATCTGGATCTTCAAATCATCGAACTTGTCGGCCGCTTTCTTGGTAATCGTCGGATAGACGATATCGGTCCGATGGGCATAATAATTCACCCCGGCCCCCAGGGCCTCGGCCTCTACCCCCATATCAAAAGGGACCACGGCACATTCAAGACCGAAAAGCTGCGAGGTGGTGGCGGCGATCTTGGCCATCTTTTCCGCATCGAGATGCAGTTCGGCGAAATTCCATTGGGTTGGTTTCAAGACCATGGACGGTGATATTCCCCATTCCGCTGAAGAAGGGCAGACGATCGACCGGTTCTTTCTTAAATACCTTCAGGACTCTTTCTCTGGAACTCATTTCAGTTCCCATATCAGTGTTCCTCCTTTGTTGATTATCAACGGTCAATATTTAATAAAAAGGATTCAGGGATTCAAGGGGTCGAGGATTCAAGTGAAAGGCCTTGAAATTAAAACCCTTGAATCCTATTTTCGTTTTAAACCGTCATGCCTCTGTTGGCAGCCGGGAAGCATGAAAATGATTTTCTCCGAACTCCGAACTCTAAACTCCGAACGGTATTTTGTCTAAATCCCCCCTCATTTCTTCGGCGGCAGAAATTCCTGCAGACTCGGGAAGGGGTCCTTCATGTGGGGTATCCACATGGAATGGGCAAACATCTTTTCGAATTTCGGAGAAAGGGTCAATTCGATGTATTCCACCTTCCGGGCATATTTATCGGCCTCCAGACGTTTGTCCACATTGAGCAGGGCCATCCGCGCCCCGTCACCGGCGGCATTGCCTACGGAATAGACATTCTTGGGATCGCAATCCGGGAACATACCCAGTACGGCCGCCGACAGCTTGTCGATGTAACTTCCGAAGGCCCCGGCCAAAATGACCTTGTCCACCTTCTCGATACCCAGGGTTTCCATCAGGATCCGGCTGCCGGCATACATGGCCGACTTGCCTAACTGGATGGCCCGAATGTCGTCCTGACAGACGACCACGTCCTGGCCGATGGAGGTCTCATGGGCCCAGGCGATGACATATTCGTATTGATCCACGTAATATCGTAAGCGGGGATGTTCCAGATTTTTATTGAACTTTCCGGATTTATCGATAATCCCGGCCAGGAAGAGCTGGGGCAGGGCGTCGATGATCCCCGATCCGCAGATGCCCTTGGCCTTGATCTCCTCCGGTTTCATCTCGGTATTCCAGCGGGATTCGTCGATGACCTTAAAACGCACTTCCTTGGTTTCTTTATCGATGGCTATCTTTTCAATGGCCCCCGGTGCGGCCCGCATGCCGAAACGCAGTTGGGCCCCCTCAAAGGCCGGTCCGGTGGCGCAGGAGGCGGAGATCAGGCGGTCCTTATTGCCCAGGATGATTTCTCCATTGGTGCCGATATCGATAATCAGCTCCAGGGAGTCCTGATTATAAGGGGCTTCGGCGATCAGCACGCCCACATTATCGGCGCCCACAAAGCCGGCCTCAATGGGCAGGCAGTGGACATAGGCGCCGGGGGCGATCTTGATCCCCCAGCCCCGGGCCTCTTTTTCTTCGGAGGCCTCCTTCTGGGCATAAACGGCGCAATGAAGGCAACGGATCGATTCCGGAATCACCTGGGCTTCTTCAAAGCCCATCTCCACCTCGTCAAATCCCTTGCGCTTATCCAGGGCCAGTACGGGAGCCATCTGTCGGGCTTCTTTTCTTACCCCTTCTTTGGGAATTTCTTCTACGGCCTTGAGCGGTTTAGGTCGGTCTTCCTTCATGTCCTTTCCGGCCAGATAAAGCTCGATGGAGATGGCCGCTTCCTTCCCGGCCCGAACGGCCTTGATGACATTGGCCGGACCGCTGGCCCCGTCGCCGCCGGCAAAGACGCCCGGGACACTGGTCTCGAAGGTCTTTTCATCCACCTGGATGAGGCCCGAAGGGGTGCGGGCCAAATCGGGAAAGAGGCCTTCTTCGGCCCTCTGACCTATGGCCACAATGACGGTTTCCACGGCAATGGTAGGGGCCGGTTCTTTGGAAAACTGCGGCGCGAACCGTCCCTGGTCATCATAGACCGATACACAGCCTATGGTTTCCACGGCGCTGACCCGGCCGTTGTCGGTTACGATGGCGCCGACGCCCAGGGAGGGATGAACGATCACGCCCTCTTCCCGGGCCTGTTCGATTTCCAGATCCTGGGCCGGCATCCGGTCTTTGCAGGTCAGGTCATCGGACTCCAGGCAGATCAGATGCACTTCCTGGGCGCCCAACCGTTTGGCCATCCGGGCCGCATCAACGGCCACGCTGCCGCCTCCGACCACGGCCACTTTTCCCGTCAATTCGACCTTCGCCCCTGAATTGACCTCCCGGAGGAGGTCGAGGGCAACCAGGACCCCCGGGCTATCCTCACCGGGGACGTTTAACTTCTGACTTTTCCAGGTCCCGGTGGCCAGGAAGACGGCCTTATAATCCTGATCGAAAAGATCCTTCAGGGTTTTTACCGGGGTCTTGGTCTTGATCTCTACGCCCAGCTCTTCAATATAGCGGATTTCATCATCCAGGATGCGTTTGGGCAACCGGTATTCCGGAATGCCGTAGCGCATCATCCCTCCGGCCTGGTCCTGGGCTTCAAAAACCGTTACCGGATGTCCCCGATTGATCAGGTCATAGGCACAGGCCAGACCGGCCGGTCCTGAACCGACCACGGCGATGGAGGCCTTTTTTTTCAATTCCACCGGTGTGGCCTTTTCCCTTCCCGAAGACAGTTCAAAATCGGCCAGGAAGCGATGGGCCGCCCGAATGGAGATGGGCTCATCCACCTTACCCCTTTCACAAATCTGTTCACAGGGATGGGTGCAGACCCGTCCGCAGACACCGGGAAAGGGATAAGACAGGCGGACCAATTCCAGGGCATCCTTAAATTTGCGTTGGGCGATGAGATATAAAAAGTCGTCCACATTGACCCCGGCCGGACATTCCACCCGGCAAGGGGCATACTTCCCTTTCTCTTCCCGCTCTTTTTCCTGGGGGATCTTGAAGCCGAAATCACGGGCCTTGACGTCCAAGGAATGATGCAAACTGGGGGGAAAGGGGGAACGACCGATATAGCGGGGATTGATGTTCAGATAGATATGATGCATGCAGGTATTGCCCACCAGGGACATATCCAGGATATCCTGGCGTTTGATGCCGGCGCTTTCGGCCACCTCGGCGGCGATATTGTTCAGGCCGTCGATAATGGCCTGGTTTAAGATCTCCAGACCTTCGGGATTGGTCATGGTGTAGCTGATCCGGGACATGACGTCTTCCCCGTAGACGATCTGGGGATTCATCATGGAGGCGGTGGCCACCACCGTGCCGTCGGACAGGTCACATAAATATCCGGCCACCGTGGAGGTGCCCACGTCGACCGCCAGGCCGTAGCCTTTTTCATTAAACCCCGGCTCAACCCGGATGACCTCCTTGCCGTGCCAGATCGAAACGGTAATCTTCCATTCCCCTTGGCGGACCAGGTCCTGCAGAACCATGAGGACTTCATAATCGATGGTCAGACCCTTTAGCCCGTATTGGGCTTCCAGGGCCGCGGTCAACCGTTCCCAGTCTCCGACATTATCCTCCAGGGTGGCCTTGATCAACTCGACCGTATATTTTCGGACCGCCGGGTTGACGGCAATGGGCCGCGTAGTAGGGGCCTTGCGGACCACCTGCTTACCCATCCGGCTTTCTTCCGGGACGAAAATAACCACGTCGTCCAGGATCTGGGCCTGACAGGCCAGGCGATAGCCTTCATCGACCTGGCGCAAATTAAAAAATTTTCTCTCCGAGGGTCCCATGGCCGAAAGGCTCTCCCGGCCGGAACGGATCCCGTACTTTTCGAATTCCCCTTCTTCAATCCGGACCTTGCAGGTCCCGCAAATGGCCTGTTCTCCGCAGACCCCCTCGATGTCCACGCCCAGGGCCACGGAGGCCTGTTTAAGGGTCTTTCCTCTCTCGACATACCCTCGACATCCTGAGGGCTGAAAAATGACCAAGCATTTTTCATTTTCACCACTCGCCATAAAGACTGCTCCTTCCTATTTGGCCTGTTCCTCGGTCTTCAACATTTTGATCAATTTGATGGCCTCATCAACGGCCGTCCCCGCATCCTTGGCGTACCCGTCGGCGCCGTATTTTTCCACGGTTTCAGGCGTTATCGGGGCCCCGCCCAACATAACCCGGACCTTGGGATTTTTCTCTTTCAGCTTTTTGACGATTTCCGGCATGCTGATCATGCTGGTGGTCATCAAGGCCGAAAGACCGACGATATCCGAATCGGTCCGAAGCTGTTCTTCCACGAATTTTTCCAACGGCACATCCTTTCCCAGGTCGTAGACGGTCCAGCCGGCCACATCGAACATCATCTTGATCAGATTCTTGCCGATGTCGTGGACATCGCCTTCCACCACGCCCAGCACGATGGAGCCCTTGGCCTCGCTCGTTCTTCCCGAGGCGACGATGGCCGGTTTGAGCAATTCCAGTCCGGCGTAAAGGGCATCGGCGCACAAAAGCAGCTCCGAAACAAAGTATTCTTTTTTATTATAAAGATCTCCGACCTGGATCATGCCTTCGGCCAGACCTTCCATGGTCGCCCGAAAAGGGTCCACCCCTTCATCAATGGCGGCCTGGGCCAATTCCCTGGTCTTGTCCTCGTCAAATTCAACGACCGCCGCCTGAAGACCTTTCAAGATCTCCTGGGTTCTTTCTTCTGAAGCCATGCCTCTTCCTCCTTCAATGAGTAATAATTAATACGAAAATAGGGTTCAAGGATTCCAGGATTCACGGGTGTTCAAGGACTTTAACTTCGATGCCTTTCACTTGAATCCTTGACCCTTTGAATCCCTGAATCCTTTTTGAAGCCCCGTGACTCCCTTGGGGCCATGGGGGTTAACACCAAGCGCACCATTGGATGACTTAGCCTATTTTAAAAAAGTCGTCCCTGGCCTTTTTCATCTGAACGATGTTTTCCAGCGGAGAGCGGGGGGCGATGCCGCAACCCGGGCAAAGGAAATCCGTCCCGTTTTCCAGGGCCTTTATCGACTCCTTATACACTTCCTCCGGCGTGCCGCTAAACATGGTGGTGGCCGTAGCCACATTGCCAAAGATCTTGACCCCGTAGCGGTGGGCGATTTCCACGGCCCGTTTCAAATCCGCCTTTTCCTCGATACTGATCCCGGCCGCTCCGGTCTGGCACATGAACTCAATGATCGGATCGGTATCGGCACAGATGTGCAGGACCACCGGACCCTTGACCTGGCTGACGATCTCTTTTTCCACGGGCAGGACCAGCTTCTCATAAAGCCGCGGATTCAAGCAGGGCCGGTCCGGAGGTCGGTTCGGCAAAGACGAAAAAATCCACCCCGTTATCAAAGGCAAAGTTGGCCGCGGCGATGGCCGCCTGCTTGGTGACTTCCAGGGTCTTGGCCAGCAGGTCGGGCTTTTTTATGGCCCACTTGATGAATTGTTCCGGACCGACCAGATTGGCGGCGCAGGTAAAGGCCCCTTCGGTTTCACCGAATACGGCCATCTGATCTCCCGCCCGTTCTTTAAGGAGTTTTATGTTCTCCTTAAAAGCCGGGAAGCGGCCTCGGGACAGAAAGTCGGAGGGAAACTCCAGATTATCCACCCCGTCGGCATAGGGGAATCTATTGATATAAAACTGTCTGTCGATCTTGGGTGTCCCCAGTTCGCAGCCCATGGCCTCGCTCAAGGCCGCGATGTCCCAGCCCATGGCCTTGACCCATTCGAAGCCGCCGTAGGTGATAGCCGGCCATAGGCCAGCTCGGTCATGGCCTTGGGATCGGTATCGGCCAGGGGCCGCTCATAGCCGCATTTTGTCATCAGATCGACCACCCCATAGGTGGTGGTGCAACCCACCGGAGTGACATCGACTTCCTTGCCCTGCAGTTTGTTTAAGAAACGTTCTTTTAAGTTCATGGTCTTTTCCTCCTATTCAAGTAACTGGTCAGGGAAATAGTTTTGAAGAAACTTTCTTAAATTCTTTTCCTCTGTAAAGGCCTCACCGATTAATTTCCCCCGAATGATTCCATTTCGGTCGATCAGGAAATTGGTCGGCACGGCATAAACCTTATAGTGTTCGGCCATCTTTCCGGCTGGGTCCAGGAGCACCGGAAAGGTAATATCCATCTGGGCCATAAAGGCTTCGGCCACCTGAGGGCTTTGCCTGACGTTGACGGCCAAGACCTCAAAGCCGGCCGGCCGGAGCCGACGATAATATTTTTCAATGACCGGCATTTCAAACCGGCAATAGGGGCATTGGTCGGTCCAAAACCTGAGCAGGACCACCTTCCCCTTGATCCGATCCAAGGTCCAGGTTTGACCCTTCAAATCCTGGGCCGTAAAATCCGGGGCCTTGGTGCCTACTTGGGGTCCCGGGGTTGTTTCCCGTCTTCCCTCGCAGGCCAGCAATCCAAGAAGCAAAAGAACCAGGCAAAACCCCGAAGGGGAAAAAAGGCCGCCTGATTTAATTCCCCAAAATCCCTTTATAGTCATCCTCGATCTTTGGGGGGGTCCAGTTTTCCGGGACACAACATCCCATGGGCTTAAATAAAGTTTGCACCAGGACGGGCCTTCCGGTTTGGGTATCCACCAAAACCGCCCATCCCCCTATGGCCGAGGCCGGATGGAGGGCTTTTTCAGGGAAGAAGTTGAAGGCATAGACCCGGTAATAATCAACCCTGTCGGCCTTTCTTTCCGGGTATATGACCGTGCTTTCAGCCAAGAGCCGGTATTCAAATTTTTTAAAATCCTGGATCTGATCCTGGGCAATTTTTAAAGCCCTTTTCCGGTCAATCAGATCTTTTTCCGGCACCTGGACCCGGGGATACAAGATGGCCCCGAGAGAGACCACCCGGCCCTTGGGGTCTATGGAAAACCCTAAAGAAGACTCATAAATGATTGTCCCCTGAAAGGTCTGCCAATAGCTCACATACCAACTTCCGGAAATGCGCTCCGCCGCTTTCAGCCTTAATTGATCCGGCCTGATTTTAAGGATTGGGGCATATTTTTTGACCAATATGGGCCCGATCCGGGTAATCTGGGCGCGGCTTAACCTCGAAACATTGCCGATCTCCAGCAGGGGTGATTTTTTTCCCCGAATCGTCAAAGGAGCGCCGGTCAGGGGATCCCATTTGATGGATAACTGGTTTTCATTGAAAGAGGTTTTCCCCCTCGAACCCTCTGCGTAATTTCCCCAAAGAACAATCAAACAGCCGATTAAAAAGAATAGATAATAATATTTTCCGGGTGGTTTCAAAAAACCGCCCTTTTTTAAACCTTGACACTCAAGTAGCGTTCCTCAATACCATCGGCGGCTTCTAATTGGGCCGGGGTGCCCTCATAAACAATAGCCCCTTTTTCCATGATATAGATCCGGTGGCAGATGTCTTTCAGGGTCTTCAGATTTTGTTCCACCAGAAGGATGGTCGTCCCTTTCTGGTTGATGGCCTCGACGGTCTCGCTGATCAACCGGACCAACAAGGGCATTAATCCTTCGGTAGGTTCATCCAGAGAGGATTAATTTGGGCTTGTTGATCAAGGCCCGGCCCACGGCCAGCATTTGCTGTTCCCCGCCGGAAAGGGTGCCGGCCTTTTGCTTGAGCCTCTCTTTCAACCGGGGAAAATAGTCAAAGATTTCCTCCAGGGTTTCCTGGTCTAAGCTTCCCTGGACCACCGGTATCTTGAGGTTTTCCATGACGGTCAACTTGGGAAACAGATGGCGCCCCTGGGGCACATAGGCCAGACCCTGACGGGGGATCTGATAGGCCGGCAGCGAAGAAAGGGGGTTCCCGTTCAGTTGAATGGTCCCGCTTTTTGGGGGAACCAGACCCATAATGGCTTTTAAGGTGGTGGTCTTGCCTACCCCGTTTCGGCCCACCAGACCCACCAACTCCTTTTCCCGAATCTCCAGGGAGGTGTTGTGCAGGATATGGCTTTTGCCGAAAAAGCAGTTCACATCCTTCAGGATCAACATATCAGCTTCCTAAATAGATACTTTTGACTTCTTCGTTATTTTTTATTTCTTCCGGGGAACCCTCGGCCAGGACGGTCCCGTAGTGCAGCACGGAGATCCGGTCGGCCAATTCCATGACCACGCCCATGTCGTGTTCCACCAGGATGATGGTCTGACCGGAGAGCATGATCCTCATTTTTTTGACCAGGGCCATGGATTCCTGGGTGTTGAGTCCGGCGGTCGGTTCGTCCAACAAAAGAAGATCGGGACCGGTACTCAAGGCGATTCCCATCTCCAGGATCCGTTGTTCCCCGTAGGCGAGTTCGGAACAAATCAATTGGGCCTTGTCTTGAAGACCGGTCATTTCCAGCATCTGTTCGGTTTTTTCCCGGACATCCTGCCACTTGAAGGCCCGGATAAAGGGATTGAAAAAGCGTTTCCGGGACTGAACCGCGGCCCAGATATTTTCATAGACCGTCAGGCCGGCGAAGAGACTGGTGATCTGCAGGGTCCGGGAGATCCCTCGATGGGAAATTTGATCCGGTCTCAATCGGGTAATGGCCTCGTTTTTGAAAAGGATTTCTCCCCGCGAAGCCGGATAAATGCCGGTGATGAGATTTAACAAGGTGGTTTTCCCGGCCCCGTTGGGTCCGATGAGGGCCCGGAGTTCCCCTTTCTGAATGGAAAGATTCGCCTGGTTGACGGCCAAAAGCCCGCCAAAGGACTTGCTGACATTGTTCAGGGTTAAAATAGTTTCCAAGGGTCGGCGACTCCTTTACTTGCCTTTTCTTTGAAAAAGCCCAACCAGGCCTTTGGGGGCGACCAGAACCATAAAGACCAGGACGATACCGACAACCAGGTCGGTTCCCTGTATAAAGTTGACCAGATAATGTTCCAGAGACATGATGATGGCCGTGCCCAAGACCGGCCCGAGCAAGGTACCCATGCCCCCCACAATGGTATAGACTACGGCATGACCGGAAACCCCCCAGTGCAGAAAATTGGCCGAAGCGTATTTCAGGGAGATCCCGTAGAGCCCTCCGGCCAGACCGCTGAGGCCGCCGGCAATGACAAAGGCCAAAAGCTTATAGCGGTGAACGCTATAGCCGATCAACCGGGCCCGGTCTTCATTCTCCCGGATGGAAATAAAGATCTTTCCCAAGGGAGATTGGACCATCCGACGCAGGAAAAGATAGGCCAGGGCAACGACGACCAGGACCAGATAATAATTGGTCTTGATATCCGTCAGGTCCAGGTGCCAGGGACCGATGGGAATCGGAGAAAGAGGAATGGTCATGCCGTCGGCACCGCCGGTGAGATCGCTCCAGGTTTCTCCGATGGTACTGCCCATGAGGGCAAAAATAAGGGTGATGATGACGAAATGGATTCCCGACAGCTTGACGGAGAAATAGCCCACAAACCAGGAAAAGACCATGGGGATCAGGATGGAAAGGATGAAGGCCATGCCGGGTCCCAAACCGAATTTGACGACGGGAATGGCAAAGGCATAGGCCCCCAGACCGAAAAATAGGGCCTGTCCGAAACTGAGCAGGCCGGTATAGCCGAAGATGAGATCAAAAGAAATGGCAAAGAGGACCCAAACCAGGACCTCGGTCAGGAAGGTCTGGTAGAAAAGATCGACAAAATAGGGCAAGGCCAAAAGGACCACAAAGACCAGGGAAAATAGGGGAACAAAAAGAAAAGATTTTTTATTGGGAATCAACACCGATGTCACCTTATTCACCAAACAATCCCTGAGGACGGATTAAAAGGACGATGACCATAAAGGCCAGGGAAAAGACCGTGGCCACGGCCGGCGGCACATATAAGGATCCGATCCCCTGGATCAGGGAAATGATAATGGCGGCAATGACCGATCCTTCCAGATTGCCCATGCCGCCGACAATGACGATGATAAAGGCCATGATCAGGATTTCACGGCCCATCATGAAGTCCACGTAGACGATCGGTGCGGCCAATACACCGGAAAAGGCGGCCAGGCCCGAACCCAAGACAAAGGTCCACATGTAGACCTTGTTGACCGGTATTCCCAAAGCCGACGGCCATTTCCCGGTCCTGGACCACGGCCCTCATCCAGAGGCCGTACTTGGTGCGGTTCAAGAAAAACCACAGGGCGACCATGACCCCCACCGAGATGCCGGCAATGACGATACGCATCAGGGGATACTGGAGGTCAAAAAGGGGAAAGCGATAGGCAATAGGGATGGGGATCCGCCGGGGCGTGCCGCCGAAGGTCATAAAGACCAGGTGTTGGGCGGCCATCATGATCCCGAAGGTGCAGATGATGGTGATCAGGGGCTTGTCTTCGATGGTCCGCAACAACCCCCGTTCGATGACCAACCCAATGCCCCCGACGATGACCGGGGCGATGATTAAGGCTACCCAAAAATTACCGGTAAGCTCGATAAGATACCAGGCCACCACCGCACCCAGCATGTAAAGGACCCCGTGGGCCATATTGATGATGTGCAGGAGGCCAAAGATCATGTTTAAACCCAGGGCGATGAGGGCCATGATCAGTCCCCAGACCACTCCGTTTATAATGGCTACCGATAGATTGGAAATCACCTTTAGATACCCCTCATCGATTCAACAAATAGGGTCTTTACTGCGTTCTGTCGATCACTGAAAGAATCCAGAAGCCAGAGACCAAAATTCCAAGCACGTTCTGAATTCCGGCAGCCTGACTCCTGGATTCTGAATTTCAGAGCTATTGTTTATTTAAATTTTGGTCCTTAGATCAACCGTCGGTTCGTACATCAATTTTTCTTTGGGAATCCGGGTCAGGACCTTTAATTTAAGATCCGGGGTGACCTCGGAAATGTAGTGATCATGGAACCCCTGATGGTCTTCCGGTCTCATGACCAGATCCCCCTGAGGGGTCCAGGGTCCGGCCTTGATCTTCATCTGGACCACTGCTTTGATAAAATCGGCATTCTTGGAGTTGTCCTTCCAGCCGGTTTGTTCCACCCCTTGTTTGATCATATAGGGAGCGGTCCACATGCTCCACATGTGAGAGGCGGCGCTGGTGATCTTGGGATCTCCGATATCTTTTCCGTCATCGGTTACTCCGCAGGCCTTGCGGTAGGCCTTTTCATAAGGCTGCAGTTCTTTGGGGACCTGGTCGAAGTAGCGCGGGGAGTATTCAATATAGTGGGCCCCGGCCGATTCTTTACCGACCACGTCCTGGCCGATACCCTCGGTACAGCAAATAACCGTATAGCGCTTCATCTTTTTCTGCAGGCCCAATTCCACCGTCTGCCGCATGACACCCAGGGCAGCCGGATTGAGGAAGGCGGTGAAGAGGACGTCGATATCAGGATCGATTTTTTGCAGGAAGGGGACAAAGTCTTTGGTGGCTTGAGAGGCCCTGATTTCCTGGACCTTTCCGCCGGCGGCCTTGACCCGTTTGCCGAATTCCTCGGCCAGAGACCAACCCCAGGCATAGTCGGCCACCACAAAGGCCCATTTTTTCCCCAGGTTCTTAAAACCCCATTCCCAGCCGGCCATGGCCTGCATCAGGGCATGGGTATGAATGCGGATATAATAAGGGATGGCCCCTTTACCGGTCAGAGCGGAGGCCATGGCCCCGCCGCCGAAATAGGGGACTTTAAACTGCTCGGCAATGGGGAAACAGGCCATTTGGACCCCAGAATGGATGGAGCCCATAACAAAATCAACTTTATCTTCCAGGACCAGCTTTTTGAACATCTGGGCCCCGTAGGCGGGATTAAATTTGGTGTCGTATTCGATGAGTTCAACTTTGCGACCGCCAATGCCGCCCTCGGCATTCAGTTTAACAACGGCGGCCTTACCGCATTTGGACAACCAGTAGCCATACTCGGTGGCGCCAACGGTCAACTCCTGGATCATACCGATCTTAATGGGTTTTTCCGCGGCGTAGGTAAAAGGGGTGAAGGCCCAGGAACTAAGACCCAATCCGGCGGCCCCTAAGGCGGTGGTTTTAAGAAAATCACGACGTGAAAATCCCTTATTCAAAATACCCTTATCTTGATTCTCGGTTTTTTTTGCTTCCATTGTCCCCTCCAACGTAAATAATTAGGTTTGGTTGAAAGAATTAAAAGATTGCTGAAATTTTCGGTTTAAACTCGGCTGCACCTCCTTCCCAGATAAAGAATGATAGGAGATTATTGCAAATCTTTTACGTCATCAGGGATAAATCGTCCGGGAATTTTCTATCCTGTAAATCCTGTCAAACTTCTTTTTCCGGCAGGACCTGGTCGATCAATTCGGTCAGGTCAACAAGTTTCATGGGGCTGCCGATCCCCTGGGCCCCTTGATTGAGATTGTAATGACAGAAGGGGCAGATGGAGACCATGGTCTCGGCCCCGGTTTCCATGCCTTCCTGGATCCTTAGGGCGGCATTCCGTTGGGCCCAATCGGGAAACCCGGTCATGACCCCGCCGCCGCCGCCGCAGCAGTAGGAATTGGCCCGGATCCGTTGCATTTCGGCCAGTTCAATCCCGGGAACGGCCTTAAGCAGGTCTCGGGGCACATCATAGAGACAATCTTCTTCGTTTAAACTGATGTAGGCCCCGGCCCAGAGCTGGGAGCCGTCTTTATCCACCAGGAATTTGGTCAGATGGCGGCCGGAATGGCAGGGATCATGATAGGTGATCTTCCGTGGCAGAGGGCCGGAAAATTTCAATTGGCCGGCCTTATACAGGTCATAGAGGAATTGGGAAACGTGGATGACCTTGATCCCTTTCATCATCTCCTCATATTCATCGGCCAGGGAATAATCTTTCAGGATAGCCCGATAACAGCCGGCGCAGGCCGTGATGATGGTCTCCATCCCCTGTTCTTCGTGGAGGCGCTTAAAGGTCGTAAGATTCGCTTCGGCCATCCGTTTGAAGGCCTCGGCATCGCCCAGCCGCATGGCCGTGGACCCGCAGCAGAGCTCATTTTCTCCCAGGATGCCGAAGTCCAGCCCCAATTTATTGAAGATGGAAGCCGTGGCCTGGGGGATGACCCGTTCCGGCACGTTGTAGGCACCGGTGCAGCCCACAAAATAGAGCATCGGGGCCGGTTCCTTGTTGATGTCCTTGATGGGTTTTTGTTTGCCTTTCTTGAAAAGCCTGGCCCAATCGGTCCTGACCCGGCGCGGCCCTTGATAGGGGTTGTCATAACTGCGCATGGATTGGGCGATGACCTTCTGGGAGGGCAGGGGGCCGGCCCCGGCCTCCACGGCCTTCCGCCGCAGGGCTTCGAAGATCTCGGGGATATAAGGTTTGTGGTCGAGCTGACACTGAGACTGGCAGCCTCCACAAATGGTGCACTTGTAAATGGCATCGACCAGTTCGTCATCCCATTCCAGTTCCCCGCTTAAGATGCCCCGGGCAAAGGCGATTTTTCCCTTGGAGGCCATAAAGCCTTCAAAACCGAATTCGGTCCCGGCAGGACAGATTTCCCGGCATTCGGCCGGGGGGCCGTAATCATAGGCGACCTTGCAGGTTCCGCAGGCCGTACATCTCCAAATATAATCTTCCAACTCTTCAAGAGTAGAAATGTTCCATTTCATGAATGACCTCCTTAATAGCGATTAGCTTCTGGCGATCAGCCTTCAGCTAAAACGGAATAAAATCTTAGTCCTCAATTTCCAGACAGGTATCGGCTGAAAGCTGACAGTTGACAGCCAGGACCATATCCGATCAAATTCCCAATTTTCCCGGATTCATGATATCGTTCGGGTCCAGAAAGGCCTTTAGCTTTTTCAATAGCATCAGGTATCCCGGATGGGCCCGTTTATTGATCTCGACGGCAAAATCCACCGGGGGTTTATAGGGCATGCCCCCATGGTCCAGGTCGACTTTCAAACATTCGACGATGGCATGACGGGCATTTTCCGTTTCTTTGGCGCTTTTCTTGTTGAAGGGGATCATGGCCCGGAGCATGCCGTAATGGACCCCCCGGTACATGCTCATGCGGATCGAAGGAGACAGGTTATGGTCGATCAGGATTTTTTTCCAATCGGTATACACCGGGGCCCATTTATTGGCCGGTGTAAAGGTGCCCGGCCAGGAAATACCGGCCCCGCCCTGTTTGCAGTAATTTTTGGTGGAGCCGACGATCTGGCTGGGCAAATGGGTCCGGGCCCGTAAGGCCTCCTCAGGATATTGGGTGACCTGAATGGAAGTCCCTTTCTTCTTTTCCTCTTCTAATACCGTTTGCCAGATTTCTTCCCGGGCCTCTTTTTCCTTTTCGGTAAAGGAACTGGTGTTGGCGAAATTGAACCACTCGGGGGCCGCATCGGGCTTGGGTTTAAACGGGTAGGGGATGGGGACCTGGGCCAGCCACCAGGAAACGGCCGTCAGATCGTCACAGATCTCGTAGTTGCTCAAGTTCATCATGTAGGAGACCATGTCTTCCACATTTTGACAGGAAACGGTAAAGACCTTGAGGATCGGCGGGATGGGATGAACGGTTATCCCCAGTTTGGTGACGACTCCGGTTGTTCCCAGCCAGCCTTTAAAGAGTCCGTCCATCTGGGGCATGGGCAAAAGGCTGTGCCAGGCCTCGGAGTTGATGGCGCAGGACCCGACCCGAACCAGTTCTCCGGTGGGCAGGACCACTTCCATGCTGGTGATTTCCTGGCTGTTTAATCCGTAGCGGGCATTCAACCCGCCGATCCCATGGGAAATGGCGCAGGAAGAAACAGAGGCCGAGGGGGGACCCACCGGCCAACCGAATCGTCAGGTTGTGCTTGTACAGGGCGCTGGCCAATTGGGCATGAGACACACCGGGCTCAATAACCGCATAGTTCGATTCGGTATCAAGCTTGACGATCTTGTTCATCCGTTTCAGGTCCAGGAGAATGCCGCCTCGTTCGGGGATGGTCAGCCCCCCGATGTTCGTCCCGGCCGTATAGGGGACTACCGGGATCTTCTCCCGGTTGGCCAATCGGAGCACTCCCTGGATCTGTTCGACCGTAGTGGCCATAACCACATAGTCGGGCAGCTTGGGGGTGACGAAAGACAGGTCATAAGAATAGGCATAACGGATATGCTTGGAGGCGGTGGCATTTTCCGGGCCGACGATAGAAGCTAATTCAGTGACAATGGCATCTTGATTGGTGACGTGCATCTGTCAAACCCTCCTTACTCGGGATAGGATGGATTTCTAAGAAGTCCCCCATCCCTTCTTTGACGAATTATTGCTTTTAACAGGGGCCGATTTCGATCACTTGATTACTAAGGGTTGACGACATCGATAATCTCCCCCTTTGATTCTACCCAATCGCTATTTAATGAAATTCTTGGCCAGGGGCGTCCCTTTCTATCGGTTCTTTAAGGACAGCCATAATCTTTATTCCTCCTATTTAAGATTTATGTTACGGATATTATTTTTCACGGGCTTTTTCCCCAAAGGAGCAGGACTTTTTTCTTTAGCCGCCAAAGGAAAAGGCTTGACCTGGTCGGGGTTAATAAACCCATCGTGCCGATTGATTTCGTCCGGGTCGAAAGGGACGGACCCCATGACCCGGCAGAGATATCGATCCACTTCCAGAAGATCCTGGGTCATGGCGATCCCGGCACCGACGACGTCTTTTTTGATTAAACAATCCAGGATTTGCTGATGGGCCTTTCGAACGTCCCGATAAAAATCAGGGCCCAGTTTTGCTTTCGATTTAATGGAGTCCAACAGGTTATCGACAAAGTCAACAATCAGGATCAACAAGGTGTTTTCGGCCATTCGGGCCAGATAGCGGTGGAAGCCGATTTCTTTGGAGACTTCGTCGGCGGAGGCGAGAAGGATTTTCACCAAGGATTTTTTTCAGATTTTTGATGTCTTTGTCGGTTATTTTTGAAGCGGCGATCTGGGCCACCGTAGGCTCGATCAGATAGCGCAGCATGGTGATTTCCTTGATCGATACGGGTTGAAAGTGGAGAAAGTTGATGATGCTGTGGATGGTGGTCCGCATGCCGACTTCGGCGATGAAAATTCCCCCGCCAAGACCTTTTCGGATCTCGATCAACCCCAAGACTTCCAGGACCCGCATGGCCTCGCGCATGGTGGCCTTGCTGACCCCGAATTGATCGGCTAATTCCTTCTCCGAGGCCAAACGGTTCCCGGGCTTCAGCTTGCCGGAAAGGACGGCGTCACGGATCTGGTCAATGATTTGATCGGAAATCTTGAAGGTCTTTTTGGCGGCTTGAAACAAGGATTTATCCCGAAACGGTTTTTGAATCGATTGGTTCTTTCCGGACCTAAATCCGGGCACCGGATGAACTCCTGCCCCATGAGCTGTTCACTTTTCTGGAGTCATTTAATCAAATCAAAAATCCTTGTCAAGCGAAATATTATAATATTTATATTTTTTATAATTTATGGTTGATTTTTTGTCCGGACCTTTATATAAATGGACGGACTATAAAAATCAAGGTTCAAGGTCCAAGGATTCAAGAAAAATCGGATACCTTAAACTCTGTATTTGGCCGAAGCTTTTTGACCCTTTCCAAGGGGCACTACGAATCATGAAAATGGTTTTCTCCGACACCTTGAACCCTCGAACCTTGGAATCCTCGAATCCTATTTTCATACTGAAGGAGACCAGTCATGGGTATAAAGATCGATCCTCAAAAATGCACGGCCTGTATGGCCTGCGAAATGGCCTGCGGGTTTCATCGCGACGATGCCTTTGCCTTGCTTTCATCCTGTATCGTCACCTACCGGACCAAAGAGAAAAAGGATTATTTCGGCGTCCTCTTAAAGGAAGCGGAGAACCTGGTCATCGCCCGTCCCGAAGGATTGGAAGTCAAAAAGATCGGCGCGGTGGAAGAGGGCGGCAAGGGAGACGCCTCAGCCAAACCGATGCTGCTCCGGGAGCCCTGTGATTTATGCAGCGATCGGGAAGGCGGCCCGCTGTGCCTGAGCTTCTGTCCGGTTGATGCCATTTATCTGGATTGAGGGGTTGATATCGGATCGTTCCATGAAGAAGAGACCGCTTTCGAATTGGAGAAAAGTTAGCCAGATCGTTAATAGATGACATGTGGAAATATTTGCTTTCAGACTTTTTACGATTTTATCATAACATTAGAAACTAAGGAGAACTCGACAATGGAATATCTCTCATCCAATAAAATCGCCGTTATCGACTTGGGAAGTGCGGAGATCGTCGAAGAAGAACTCGACGACGGTCTGGTCAAAGAAAGGATCGGCGGGGCGGGTATTACCTCCTATTTATATCACCAATATGAAAAGGATGATCCCATCGTCATCGGTTCGGGTTTATTGACCGGCACCCTGGTTCCCGGTTCGGCCTTAGCGGTGATGACGGCCAAAAGTCCCCGGACCGGCACCTTGTGTCATGCCCCGTTGACTCTGTATGCCGGGATGGAATTGAAATATTCCGGCTTTGATTACTTGGTCATCAAGGGACAATCGGAAAAACCGGTTTATCTCTGGCTCCACGACGGCATTGCCGATATCCAGGGGGCCGAGGACCTCTGGGGAAAAGATTGCTGGGAATCCACCGAAGAGGTGCGAAAGACTGTCGGAGACGATCTGGTCCAGGTCCTGGCCATAGGCCGGGCCGGTGAAACCGGCTCGGACCTGGCGGAGGTTTCCATCAATTTTTGGGCCTCAGGCGACCGCTGGGGATTCGGCCATGTTTTTGGGCAAAAACGATTGAAGCTGATCGCCGTTCGGGGGATGGGGTTGTTGGAAATTGCCGAACCTGAAGAATTTTTGAACCAATGCCGGGAGTTGCTGGTTGAAATAAAAGGCGGGGCCTGGGCCGGAAAGAAGGGGGTGGTTGAAATGGCTGGTCGCCCTGGGAGAAGCCGATATGGGGACCTGGCTTTCGCCCATTGTCCATCGGCACAAATCCTGTTTCAATACCCCTTATGCCACCAATACCTTTGTCTTCCTGGATGAAGACCCCACCTTGATGAAAGAGACCGAGAAGGGTGAGCCGGGTTTTCTGATTTCCGATTTGGGCGGACTGCTGGGATTTAAAAAAACGGGGTTGTCGGCCCTGGATAGCGGCCGGGTACTCAAGGAGTGCGCCAAGTTAGGGCTGGACCCCGAAGCGGTTTCCCAATTGTGCCTCAAATCAGGATTGAAGGATTTGGAAGGAATTAAAACATTCCTTCCCCAGGCCAAAGGCCCGGTGGACCCCCAGGCCAAGGGACCTTTTAGTGCCTGGGCCCCGGCAAAGCCGATCTTTGCCGACTTCGGCTTGCCGGCCGACGGGAGTCAGGATGCCGCCTGGTGGGCCAGAAGGCAGGCCGTGGCCTATTTGTTCGGAATCCATCCGATCTTCGCTTTGATGGCCCCGGAATTGAGCGAAGAGAAGCTGCTGGAATTCGCCAATATAGGAACAGGTCTCGGCTTGACCGCCGAAACCCTGGAACAGGCCGTGGCCGAACTTCTAAAATAGGTAAAGGCCCCAACGTAAAAATGGTTTTCCCGAACTCCGACTCTGACTTTGTGTTTAAGGGAGGATGGCCATCCGTGAAGGAATTCCTTATCATCGGGACCTTAACCGGAAGATCCTTTCCGGACGTCCCATCCGCTACAGCCAATGGAAAGGGCCCGATTTTTCAGATCAGGACGGTCGGACGGAAGATCGGGTTTTGGCCTATCCCCGGATCGGCATCTATACCGGAAAGGGCTGTTCCCATTCCTGGTTATGGTTTGTGGAACTCTTTGACCGCTACGGATTTTATGACCTGACCCCTTTGGACGAAAATCACATCAAGACAGGGGCCCTGGAGTGCGTCGATTGTCTGGCCGTCTCCGGGGGTGATACCATCACCATGGCCGAAGGACTGGGAAAAGAAGGGGCAACAGAACTGGAAACTTTTCTTCGAAGAGGGGGGCTCTATCTCGGGTCCTGTGCCGGGGCCTATCTGCCCTTGAATTCATCCAAGGAACATCTCCATCATTTTAATTTCGTCCAGGCCCGGATTACCAATCTGACCAAGGAAGTCCCAGATTCCATCAGGCTCCCTGAAAAAAGCCTCACCCCCTACGGGTGTTCCTATCTCTTTCATCCGGTCAGGGAGGCCGTAGAATTGACGGCCCATGGCCTTCCGCCTTTCGCCGGGACGGGGTCCTTTTCAGCCCCTCTATTCGGCGGGCCGGGAATGATTCCCGGGAGAAGGCTCCGAGGTCCTGGCCCGATACAGCGGCTTTACTAAGAAGACATTGTTCTTAGTCGATCCGGATCTGGCCCGGGAAACATTGATCGACAAGGCGGCGGTGATCAAAAATCCCTGGGGGCAGGGGTCCTTCTATCTTTTTGGTCCTCACTTTGAACATCCCTATTTTCCCGTGGCCAATAAACTGGTGACCGATTGCATCTATTGGGAGATGGGACCCCTCATTGAAAAAAAGAAAAAAGCACATCAAGGAACCCCTTTAATCGTCTTATCCGGAACCGGGTTGACGAATTGGCTGAAAGGTCTGAAACGGGAGGTCAGCAACGCCCGGATCGTGGCCAACGGTCTGGAGACTTACGAGGTCCACTGGCTGATCGGCAACAAAATCTATGAACCTATCAAGATCCGCTTTTTCTTGGAGGCGGTTTGGAAACGGCTTAGCCGACTGGCCATCCGGCCGGAGTTGGCCATTTTAAAAGAGGAAGAAAACTTCTTGACGGATGAGGCCGTTCAACTTACGGTCTTACTCCGGGACCTGAAAAACCGGATCGATGACGGGCAGGACACTTTGTCCCTGGCTGAAACCCTGTTTCAAAAATTACAGCTTTTCACCCGGAGATTTTTGGAGCTGTTTTTCAGGTCCGAGTTGTCGGCCTTTTCGGGAAGCCGAAATTGAGAGAAAGCATAGAAAATTATGGAACCCTCATCGTAAGGGCGGGTTTTAAACCCGCCCCTACAGTACCGTTATTGAGTGAGGGATTATTTAGATATTTTCTCCGAACTCCGAACTCTAAACTCCGAACTTTATTTTTGTGCTAAAGGTTAGGATGTCCAAAATCATTCGATTGACCGTTATTCTTTCTTCTCTTTGCCTGATTTTCTGCGCCCTGGCCTCAGTACTCCCGGGCCATGAAGACCCCTGGGCCCCCATCCTCCTGGTTTATCGATCTGAGCCGTTTTGCCCGTTCGGCCCATACCCAGCAGAGTTGCGAGACCTGTCATGGAAACATGAAGGAAATGGACCGGCCCCATCCCGATTCCACGGACAGCCGGTTCTTGAAAAAGGATGCCGTCCGCAAATACGATTATAAGCGCTGCCAAACCTGTCATCGTTTGGACTATGAACGGTACCTTCAGGGCGCCCATGCCAAGGCCTTGCAAAAAGAACAGGCCTCGGCCATAAAAGAAGGGGGTCAAGAACCCAAGATCAAGGCCCCGACCTGCGGTGACTGCCACTCGGCCCATTATGAAAAGGCCCATGGTTCCCGGCTGGAAACGGGAAGACAGATGACCGAGGTCTGCGGCTCCTGCCATCCGGCCCAGAAGATGACCTATCTGGAAAATTATCATGGTAAAGCGGCGGTCAATCTGGGAAAGACTACGGCCGCCTTTTGCACCGATTGTCACGGGGCGCACAACTGCCTCTCCTTGAAGGACAGGAAGGAGGCCCTCCAGGCCTGCAGGCGCTGCCACCCCCAGGCTTCGATCAATTTTGCCGGACAGGTCATTCATCCTACCCTTCCTTCCGACATCAAGGTGGACCCGGAGAAGGCGGCCAAGGTGAAGGTGATCAAGCTGGTCACCATTCTTATGGGGGCCTTGGTCCTGATCGTGGTGGTCTTTTTTTACGGCCATTCCTTCCTCTGGTTGCTCCGAGAAATCCATGAAAAATTGAGAAGGCCCAAATAATGGCGGCAAAAGACATCCCTTCGAACGTTTATATCCGGTTCTCGGTCCTGAACCGATTGTTGCACTGGGTCGTCATGGTGGGTTTTTTCGGTTTGGCCCTGACCGGCTTTTCCCTTAAATTCGGCTCCCAGTGGTGGGCCCAGGCCGTGGTCTTCCTCCTGGGAGGCCCGGAACGATTGGGCTATTGGCACCGTTTTTGTGCGGTCATGACCTACGGCGGCGTGATCGTTCACCTGGGCTGGCTGGTTTATTACAAGATCCTGTTAAAAGGAAGGCTCACCGGCCCTCAGACCCTTTTTCCTTCCGGCAAGGATGTCAAAGATCTTGTTCGAGCACATCGGCTATTTCTTAGGCCGCACCAAGCCTCCCCGGTTCAACCGCTTTACCTATTGGGAGAAGATCGATTACTGGGCCATCCTGGTGGGGATGAATACCATGGGGCTTACCGGGTCGGTTTTATGGTTCCCGGAATTTTTTTCCTATCTGATCCCGGGCTATTTTATCAACCTGGCCCAGATCATCCATGTCTACGAGGCCATCATGGCCGTGGCCCTCAAGTTCGTGGTCCATATCATAAGCGCCCATCTGCGTCCGGAAGTCTATCCCATGGATAAAACCATCTTCAACGGAAAGACCACCGCCGAAAGGATCAGGCAGGAACACCCGGGGGAATGGGAGACCATGGAAGAAGGGGTGGACCGTCCATGAAGCGGATCGTTGCCTGGTTGGGTGTTGATACTCGGTTGTCTGCTGATATTCACCCCGGCGTACGCCCAGGCCCCGGAGATGATGGGGTTGACCATTGACGGTAAAGAACGGGTCTGTCTGGATTGCCATCATGACCCCAACATCAACACCAACGAAGGGGTCTTAAGTTCCCAGGCCCTGTGTTTCGAATGTCATGCCAAGGCCATTTGCCAGCGAAAAGTGGGGGACAAGGCGGTTTCCCTGCAAGTCACCCTCGATTCGTTCAAAAAAAACCGCCATACCTATGTCGCCTGCATCGACTGTCACCGGGATGTGGCCCGTTCGCCCCATCAGTCCATAGACAAGGCCCAATGTCTTTCCTGCCACCCGGTCCACGGCGAAGGGACAGTCGGTGACCCCCATTTGCGGGTAAGCTGTCAGGCCTGCCACAGCCCATCGAAATTTGTTTTTTTGGACCGCGCCGCGGACAGGGTCAGGCTGTCCGGCTTTGATGATAAGATGGTCCCCATCGGCTTGATCGATCATAGCCTTTCCAATACCCAGGATAAGGCCCTATGTCTCAAATGCCATTTTCCCAAAAATCAGGTCGGGGCCGCGGCGGCCGTTCTCCCTTCCAAGAGCCTTTTGTGCATTCTCTGCCACAACGCCCCGCTCTCCATCGGGCACCCCATGTTCTGGGCCGCCTTTTTGATATTCCTCTTCGGGTTGATCATGACCGTACTCTTCTGGCTTCAGGGAAGCGTCGCCGGCGAGGAGAAGTCTTTACACCGGAAAATCGCCCTGGGTTCCGAAGAAATTTGGGGCACCCTCTTTTCCCGAAAGATGGGGCCGATCTTAAAGACCCTGTTCTTTGATGTCTTTTTGCAGCGCCGGATCCTTCAGGAAAGCGTCAAACGCTGGTCCATCCATTCGCTCATCTATCTTTCCATCCTTTCCCGCTTTGGGTTGAGCCTGTTTACTTTTTTTGTCTATCGGCTAAGCCCGACCAGCGCCCTGGCCCAGGCCCTGATCGATAAAAATAATGGTTTTGTGGCCTTCACCTATGATCTTTCTAGGACTCTTGATCCTCCTGGGCCTTGTCCTGGCGATTATCCAACGGTTGGTGATCCGGCCGGCCCATGTCGCCTCAGAAGGCCAGGATAACTTGGCCATTGCCATCATCGGGGTGTTGATCCTCCTGGGGTTCATCCTCGAGGGGGCCAGGATCTTGGTCACCCGGGTCCCGACGGAAACAGCCGTCTATGCCTTTATCGGCTATCCCTTGTCCAATCTGTTTTCCTGGCTTCCCTGTGACTGGCCGTCTCTGTATGTCTATCTCTGGTATGCCCATGCCGTAGTAGGGGCCTTGTTTATCGCCTATCTTCCCTTCGGGAAAATGAAGCATATGATCCATACCCCCTTGTCCTTGATTTTGAATTATAAAAGGAAGAAATGAACTTAGCTATTCGAAAAACGTTTTATAAATCTCTCCCGACCTCCCTTTTTCAAAGGGAGGAGAAAGACTTCCCCCTTAGAAAAAGGGGGATTGAGGGGGATTTTGACTCTAATGGTGTTTTGAAAGACATATTTTTCAAAAGCCTAAAGTGTTGCAAAGAAAGTAGTTGGTATGTCCGAAGAAAATAGTCTCACCGAAACTATCTCTCCCGAAAAACCCAAGGTTCGGGAACTTCAGGTCTCCAACCTGGATATAAAAAAATTGATCCAGCTCCAGGGGTGCACCCGCTGCGGGGAGTGTTTGAACTGGTGTCCGGTCTATGACCAGGACATGCGGGAGGCCATCCTGCCCCGTAAAAAGATCCAGGACTTTTTGCGGATCGTCAAATCCCAGCAGGGCCTCCTGGCCCGGATCATTAAATCGGGCAGGGTAGGGGATCCCTTGAAAAAATTGCTTGGCCGCGGTCTTCGGTTATCGGGAGGTCGGGCCGGAACAGATGGAGGAATTCGTCCGCAATCTGTATGAATGTTCCACCTGCGGTCAGTGCCAGATCGTCTGCCCGGCCAATATCGATACGGTCAACCTTTGGGAGGATATCCGCCGGGTGATCGTTTCCGCCGACTACGGTCCCCTGGAATCCCAGAAGGTCCTGGTGAAAAGCGTCAAGTCCTATGACAATCCCTGGCAGCAGCCCAGGGCGGCCCGGACCAAATGGATTCGCCGGGCCCAGAAGGATAATGAGATCGCTGCCCCGCCGCGGGAGATCAAAAAGACCGGAGGAAAGGTCCTCCTGTTCCTGGGCTGCACGGCCGTCTATGACGTCAATGTCAAACAGATCGCCGTCAGTACCGTCAATATCCTGGAAACCCTGGGGATTGATTACGGTTGCCTGGGAGGAGACGAAAAATGCTGCGGCAGCGTGCTCTTGCGCATGGGGGACAAGGAGTTTGAGCGGATCGCCGCCGACAATATCAAGATGCTCAACGCCTTGAATATCCAGACCCTGGTCAGTTCCTGTTCCGGTTGTTTCAAGACCATCAAGGAAGATTATCCCAAGGTGGGGAAGCTTAATTTCGAGGTCCTGCACACCGTTGAATTCTTAAGGCGTCAGGTGGAAGAGGGAAAACTGAAATTCATCAATCCGGTGGAAAAGAAAATTACTTATCATGACCCCTGCCATCTGGGCCGGGCCAGCGGGGTTTTTGAGGATCCCCGGTTCATCATGCAGTCCATCCCCGGTCTGGAATTGATCGAGATGCCCCGGAGCCGTGAATATTCCCGCTGCTGCGGGGCCGGCGGGGGACTGAAGGCCGGCTATCCGGACATCCAGAACAAGATGGCCCAGCGCCGGGTCAAGGAGGCCGAAAGCCACCGGGGCCGAAGAGCTGGTCTCGGCCTGTCCTTTCTGCTATGCCGGTTTGCAGGTGGGCATCAAGGCCCTGGATTCGCCGTTGATCATGCGGGACATGAGTTATCTGGTGGAAGCGGCTTTGAAGAAGGAGTAACTTCCACCCAACCGGCTTCTTGCGGGCCGGAGGAGAACAGTGATCAAGGCCTATCAGAAATTTGTCTATTGGCTGACCCTTTCGGAGTTCGACCGGCTGAAGAAGGGCCTGGCCGATAAAGGACCTTGATCTGTTCAGGACGAAAAAAGCCGTCTGTCTTCCTCTGTCCAGAGACTTGAAAATCGCCTTTGTGGAACCGCAAGTCTGGGATGAGTATAGCCTGTGCCACCGACAGTTCTCCTGGTACCGAGAATCTCCCTTTCGCCAAAAAGTCCTGGTGGTCAGTTCCTTTGTTCTGGAAGACGATCACTTGCATCCGGAAACGATTATCCGCGATTCAAAATTTCGTTCCAGGATATTCCCCGACCGGGCCGAGCAATTGCGAATGATCGCCCGGGAAAGTTATCAAAAGGCAAGACCCGAAGCCTGGGAAAATATCGACGAAGAAGACTCGGACCGACAAAAACGATGGTTAAAGGTCATGGGGTTGGGCCATATGGATTATAAGGAATTGTTTGTCGGCCATTGCGCCAATCACGCCAACTTTATCGACCCGGCCTATTACATCCTGGAAGAAAATCAACGGGTCCCTTATTCCATCGGCCGAACGCCGTATATTTGTTCGGCCTGTCTGGAATTTTATAATATCATCGGCGCTGATAACAAAAAGAAGTATGTCGTTCCTTGCCCCGGGGCGGTCCTGTTTGCCGGAATGGCCGTAATCATTATTATGAAGTTATACACCCTTAGAAGGAGTACAATCTTCCAGGGAGTTCAATCGCTTCAACAATGAAAAATAAAATCTATATCAGTTATAATCAGCTTCGTTTTATTTCTTAACGGGACTTCATCCCAGGGTTTGGTCCGGGAAAACCGTTCGTATCGCCTACCTCCAAAACGACATCCATCAACTGGCCTGCTGGGTGGCCCTGGAAAAAGGCTTTTATGCTCAGGAAGGGCTCGACGTAAAAGTGGCCGGCATCTTTAAGGCCGGCCCGGAATTGATGAGCGCCTTTGCCGCCGGGGCCCTGGATGTGGGTTATGTCGGCGTGGCCCCGGCTACCACGGCCGTGGCCAATAAAACGGCCCGGGTGATGGTCCTGGCCCAGGCCAACAGCGAGGGCTCGGCCCTGGTGATCCGGAAGGACTCCCGAATACAGTCGGTGTCGGAATTAAAAGGAAAGACCATCGCCATCCCCGGCCACGCCACGGTCCAGGATTTTCTCCTCCACAAGGTCCTGGCCAAGACAAACCTCTTGGACCAGACAGACCAACATCATGGTCATCAAACCGCCGGAGATGATCGGGGCCTTGAGAAACAGGGACATCGACGGCTTTATCGCCTGGGAGCCTTTTCCGGCCAAGGCCGTGACCATGGAGGTCGGCCAGGATCCTGATTACTTCCCGGGACATCTGGAAAGACCATCCCTGCTGTGTCCTGGCGGCCGACTCCCGATTTTTGGAAAGCCGTGGAGAAGAAGCCAAAAAGATCGTCAAGGCCCATGTGAGGGCCACGGATTTTATCAATCAACATCCCCGGGAGGCCATGCAGATAGGAGTAAAATATACGGGTATGGATGAGAAGACCGTCTCCATGGCCATGAAAAATGTGAAATATTCCTATCTCTTTGAATGTCGACGCGGAAAAGGAATATGTTCATTTTCTATCCCAATGGAAATACATCAGGGTGGAGGATGTGTCGGCCTTTACCGGCCAGTTTATCAATCTTCAAATCCTCAACGATGTCTTGAAAAAATGACCAGAGAACGGCTCCTTCCACCCTTATTTTTGCTGCTGATCTGGCAAGGTCTGTCTTCCTTCGGTTTCATCCCCGATTATCAACTTCCCTCTCCGCTGCAGGTCCTTGCCGGTCTAAAGGAATTGCTTTTCTCCGGAATGCCGCCGGGACACCTTTTGCCCTATCACCTCCTTTTCAGCCTCTACCGCGTGGGATTGGGCTTTGTCATCGCCGCGGCCTTGGCGATTCCCCTGGGTCTTTTTATGGGCTGGTCAAAGCGCTTAAAATTAATCGTCAATCCTCTCCTGGAAATGATCCGGCCTATACCGCCCTTGGCCTGGATCCCCATTGCCATCTTGTGGTTTGGTATCGGTATCAAGTCGGCGGCCTTTATTATTTTTTTAGGGGCCTTTTTCCCGATCCTGCTGAACACCGTTTCCGGTGTGGTCTCCATCAATCCCCGTCTGATTGAGGCCGCCCGGACCTTACAGGCCAGGGATAAGGATATTTTTTTGAAAGTGTTGCTGCCCGGGGCCGTGCCTTCCATCTTTGTCGGATTGAGGATCGGGGTGGGGATCGGCTGGATGACCCTGGTGGCCGCGGAATTTACCGGGGTCAGGGAAGGCTATGGCCTGGGGTACATGATCATGACCGCCAGGGATATTCAGCGGCCCGATGAAATCATCGCCGGTATGCTGGTCATCGGACTGATCGGGCTTTTGATCGATATGGGTTTGAGGGCGGTTGAAACCCGGATTGTCCGCTGGCAATAATTTTTTGCTGCGGCACAGGATAGACGATAAAGGCTTCATAGTAAAAAGATTATTGAAAGCAGGGGTACTTTTTTGATTTTAAAATTAACCGATCTTGGGAAAAAATTCCCCGGAAAAAACCCGGGAGAATTTATTCCTGTCCTCGATAACATCAACTGTAATATCGATGCCGGTCAGTTCGTTTCGATTGTCGGGTCCAGCGGTTGCGGAAAGACCACCTTGCTTCGGATTATTGCCGGATTGGAAAAGGCCTCCCAGGGCCGGTTATTCTTGAACGGAAAGGAGATCCAGGGGGTGACGGAACAGATCGGCCTGGTCTTTCAGGAATATGTCCTGTTTCCCTGGCGGACCACCTCGGAAAATATTCAGATGGGGCTGGAAATAAAAGGGGTGGATAAAGCCGAACGGGAACGGTTGGCCGCGGAATACATCAAGGCCTTTGGCCTTCAGGGGTTTGAGGATCACTATCCCCGGGAGCTCTCAGGGGGGATGCAGCAGCGGGTGGCCATCGCCCGCACCTTGATCATGAACCCCCGGGTGGTCCTGATGGATGAGCCCTTTGCCTCTTTGGACAGCCAGACCCGGAATGACTTGCAGGAATTTTTGGTTGAGGTCTGGCAAAAGAGGGGAGATACGGTGGTCTTTGTGACCCACAACGTGGACGAGGCCGTTTTTTTGAGCGATCAGATTGTCGTTCTTTCCAGGAGGCCGGCGCGTATTGAACTGATTTTAAAGGTGGAAAGCCCGAGACCCAGGGACCGGACCGATCCGGAATTCAATACCCTTCGGCGAAACATCCTGCAGGTTTTAAAGAAACAGAAAGAGAATGAAATTTAGACACAAAGTACTGGGAAAATTTTACGGCTATGTGACGCCTGTCCACGATATGAAAATCATCCCCCTCCCTCACCCTCCCGGTCAGAGGGAAGGGGTGGGGGTGAACATTGAACCTCAAAAAGTATTAGAAAGGAATGACGATGAAAATAATCGGTGTCAGTTGCAGCCCTCGAAAGGGGAAAACGTCTTTTTACGCCCTGGAGCAGTGTTTGCAGGCGGTCAAAGAAACCTGGCCTGAAATGGATACCGCCCTTTGGGAACTGGCCGACTTAAAATTTGGGGGATGTTTGTCCTGCGGCCAATGTACCAAGAAATTGAAGTGCAGTCAGGAAGATGATTTCGGACCCATCGTAGCCGGCCTGGCCGATCCCGAGGTGATCGGTCTGATTGTAGCCACGCCGGTCTATCTGGGGACCATGACTTCCCAGTGTAAGGCCTTTCTGGACCGGTGCGTCCCCTTGCGAAGAAACGGATTTCTGCTGCGCAATAAGGTGGGCGGAGTGATCGCCGTGGGCGGGGTCCGCAACGGCGGGCAAGATCTTACCATTCAGGCCGTTCAGGCTTCCATGTTGGTCCAGGACATGGTTATCGTCAGCGACGGCCAGCCTACCGCTCATTTCGGCGGAACGGTCTGGAGCGGACATCCTGAAGGGGTCAGCAACGATGCTTTCGGTCTCACTACGGCGCGGAACCTGGGAAAACGGGTGGCGGAAGTGGCCCTTAAGTTGAATATGTAAATTGAAGGAAGGATTCAAGGAGTCCAGGATTCAAGGGGTCGAGTGAAAACTCCTCGGAACCATCAAATCGTTAAGGTTAAGCACAAGGTATTAAAACCTTGAAACGTATTTTCGAACTGACATGATTGGTCGAATTGTAACGGAACTCCAAAGTCTCGGCCTTCGTTATGATGGCCCTGTCCTCAAAAGATCCGGCGGTGCAGGACCGGCCGAGGGCGGAAGTCTTCTTTTAAATGGAAAAGCGGTCTGCGTTCCTTATAGCGGACCCTATGTGGCTGATTCTCCATTTTGCTTAAAGGAAGAAGGGGGACAGGTTTTATTATTTAAGGGAGATCGATCCGTCGGTCCGGTGGTCCTGATAAAAAGACCACGCTTTTATGACCGGGCAACCTCAGAAAATATTCCTTACCCCAAGATCGCCTTGCTGCACGGCCAGGATTGTCTGGCCTCCACAATCATGCAAACCTGTGCCAACTGGAGAAATGCACAGCCCTGCCGGTTTTGCGGGATAGAATTATCTTTGATAAACCAGCAAACCATAGCTCGAAAAGACCCCCGAACAATTGGCCGAGGTGGCCCAAATGGCCAAAGAACTGGATTCCATTCGGCAGGTGGTCCTGACCACCGGCAGGGCGGCCATTCCCGGTGAGGAAATCGACCATTTGGCCCGATGCGCGACCGCCGTCAAGAAAATTACCGGATTGCCCATCCAGGCCCAGTTTCTGCCGCCGCCCGATCCTGGACGGGCTTGATCGATTAAAAGAAGCCGGTGTGGATTCCGTCGGGATTCATGTGGAGAGCTTCGATTTTGATGTCCTTCCCAAAGTGGCCCCCTTCAAAGCCAGAATAGGACAGGCGGAATATGTGCGGGCCTGGAAAAAGGCCGTGGAACTCTTCGGCCCTAATCAAGTGAGCAGTTTTTTGATCGTCGGGCTGGGGGAGTCAGAAGAATCGGTGATTATGGGGGCTGAATTTTTGGCCGACCTTGGTGTCTATCCCTTTATCGTTCCCTTCCGGCCCATACCCGGTTCGCTGATGGAGGCCGTTCGACCCCCTGATCCACAAAAGATGGTTCGTATCTATGAAACCGTGGCCGAGCATCTTAAAAAGGAAAGGGCTGACCATGTTCCGGCAAAAGGCCGGTTGTGTGCGCTGCGGGGCCTGTTCGGCCATGGGATTTTTTGAGCAGCCGAATGACGGCTTGATTTGCCATCCGGTCCGGAGTCGAAAGGAATTGGAACAGGCCCTTGATATCCGCAACCAGGTCTTCGTCCGGGAGCAAAACCTTTTTGACCAATCCGATGCCGACCAGAACGATGACAAGAGCATTCACCTGGTGGCCGAACTTGGAGCATCAAATCATCGGTACGGTCCGGGTTTTCCCCAATGAGAACAAGGGACACTGGATCGGCGGGAGGCTGGCCATAAAAAGGGAACATCGCCATTCCGGGGCCGGAGAGTTGCTGGTCCGGGAGGCGGTAGGCTATGTTAAAAAACAGGATTGCCGGCGATTCACCGCCCATATACAGGTAGAAAATGTGCCCTTTTTTTTCCGCCTCGGCTGGAAAGCCGTTGGGCCCGTCTTTGAATACCGTGGAGTGATTCATCAGCTCATGGAAGCCGATTTGGGAGATAATATCGGGAATATTACCCAGGTGGGTTAAAAAAACGATCCTCCCTTGGGTCGTAATAACAGTTGTTCGATACCGGGGCATTTACAAAATCCTCTTTTATTAACCGTCTCATTGTAGTATGACCAAGTAAATTTGACAAAGAGGGAAACCAATAAACCGTGGACCTGTCTGCCTTGATCGCCAAAATCAGAACCTATCCGGGCCTGACCCGAAAACAGCCCATCCGGGAGGTTTTTCAAAAGCTGATCCTGGATCAATCCTTCGGTCCCCAATTGCCCAATTATGGGGACGATGCGGCGGTGATCCCCTGGAAGGGAGAATATCTGCTCCTGGCCGCCGACGGGATCATGCCCCAGCTCTTGATCAACGAACCCTATGCGGCCGGGAAGGCGGCCGTCATGGTCAGCGTGAACGACATCTATTCCATGGGCGGCCGCCCCATAGCCATGGTCAATGTCCTGGCCTATGGAGATCAAAACCGGCGGAGTGAAGTGGTCGAGGGGATCAGGAAGGGCTGTCAAAAATTCCGTGTGCCCATGGTGGGTGGCCATTTACATCCCGATGCCCCGGCCTCCGCTCCCTCCCTTTCGGTGGCTATCCTGGGATCGGCCAAAAAGGTCCTGCGCAGCCACCTGGCCGAAGAAGGGGACGACCTGGTCCTGGCCGTGGATCTTCAAGGACAAAGGGGTTGCCAGTCAATAGTCAGTTGGGATGCCAATTCAGGAAAGACCTCGGAAGAACTCCTTTATCGCCTGGAATCCTTGCCGCTGATTGCCGAAAGGCAATGGGCCTGGGCGGCCAAGGATATCAGCAATGCCGGCATATTGGGCACAACCTCCATCATGATGGAGAATTCAGGGAAAGGGGCGGTCATCGATCTCCCCTCTATTCCCGCGCCGGCAGGGATCGATCTTTCCGACTGGCTGATCGCGTTTCAAAGTTTCAGTTTTATCCTTTCGGTTCCAACGGGCAATTCATCCCGGGTGTGTGACCTCTTCCGGGAACGGGATATTGAGGCCGCGGTTATCGGACAGGTCACCCTTCCCCTCAGATCAATCTAAAAGACGGGGAGCAAAAAGAAATTCTCTTTGATTTTAGTGTTGATCAGATTACGGGCATCAGGACTTCCTGAGTAAATAAGCGGAACGGCTTCGTAAAAATTTCGAAAACCACATTCTCGTCATTCCCGTGAAAACGGGAATCCAGAATTTTTAATAGGTTAAGCCTGGCCTGGATTCCCGCCTACGCGGGAATGACGAGTTTTTACACGGTCATCAAGAATGATGGACTTTGAGTTATTTTTTGCCAAAGACAAAACAAGATAAAGACAGAACTGAAAGGAGTCCCTTATGAGTGCTGACTATCCCTTCCTCTTATCACCTCTGCAAATCAAAGGTCTGACCTTAAAAAATCGCATTACCATGGCCCCGCTTTTTTTGGGTTACGCCAATCCCGACGGAACGGTCAATTCCCTCATCCTGGACCATTACCAGGAAATGGCCGCCTCCGGGGCCTCGCTGATCGTCGTGGAGAACGTGGCCGTCGATCCCCTCGGCCTGGGTTCTCCCTTTACCATGCGCATCGATGAAGAGCGGTTTCTCTTCGGCCTCTCCGGGCTGGCCAAGACTATCCATCAACAGGGGACCCTGGCCTTTCTCCAGATCAATCACGCCGGACGCTATGCCTATGGGTCCAATAAGATCGCCCCTTCCCCGGTCGAAGCATTCGGGGTCATTCCCCGGGAGATGAATGAGGAAGACATCGAACGGGTCATCGCGGCCTATGTCACTGCCGCGCAAAGAGTGAAGGAGGCCGGGTTTGACGGGGTGGAACTCCACGGCGGCACCGGCTATCTGCTGGTCCAGTTTTTGTCTTCCCGGACCAATAAACGAAGCGATGCCTACGGCGGCTCGCTGGAAAACCGGATGCGTTTCCCCCTGCGGGTGGTGGACGCGGTATTGAATGCCGTAGGGCCGGATTTCCCGGTGGGCTATCGTTTTTTAGCCGATGAATGGCTGCCCGACGGGCTTCATCTGGAAGAGACGACCCTCTACGCCGAAGAACTGGGAAAGCGCGGCCTGGCCTATCTCTCGGTTATGGCCGGGACCTATGACTCCTTTTCCCTTCCCGAGTATCTAAAAGAAGAAAAGAAGGAAGGGTATATGGTCCCCTTCGCCGCCCGGATCAAATCGGCTGTTCCGGAGTTGCCGGTCATTACGGCCGGAAGGATTCAAACCCCGGCTACGGCCAACTGCATTATCCGGGATAAACAGGCCGATTTGATCGGTCTGGCCAGGGTTTTGCTGGCCGATCCGCTTTGGCCCAAGAAGGCCCAGGGGTTGGTCGCCGAGCCTTTTGTCTCCTGCGAGGCCGCCTGCTCTTTGTGTATGAAACGGGTTATGAAAGGCAAACCGGTCTTTTGCTCTCAGTGGAACAGGGAGCGCCAAAAAAAATTTTTGGAACGGATAGGAGAAAAAGCGGAAGTGAATTAACCGATTGTACCCCGACGGACGGATTATTTTTTGTCTTGACTATGGAGAGGGCTTCATATAGATATAATCCCCGAAATAGCCGGGGTTTGTTGAGGCTAAGGATGTCCGACGTACATGGAGGGGGGTGGGAAGGATTTCCAAAGTGGAGTGTTCCGAGAGGATTAATATTTAACCCAAGAAAAAGGAGAAGTTGGATGATGCGTAAGAAATTTTTTTTGATTTTAGTAGGTTTGGGAATTTTAACCTGGCTTTGCGGTTCGGCTCTGGCGGCGGATACGATCAAGATCGCCTATATCGACCCGCTTTCCGGGGCCTTTGCCAATGTCGGAGATATTGGCTTAAAACATTTTAAGTACATGGCCGAACTGATTAACGCCAGTGGAGGCGTTTTGGGCGGGAAAAAACTGGAGATCGTCCCCTTCGACAATAAAACCAGCCCCAACGACAGCGTGGTGCAGCTTCAGAGCGCCATCGATCAGGGGATCCGATTCGTTACCCAGGGCAATGGTTCCAATGTGGCCGGGGCCTTGATCGATGCCGTCAATAAACACAATGAACGGTATCCCGACAAGCAGGTACTTTATCTCAATTACGCCGCCGTCACGCCGGCCTTCACCAATGAAGGGTGCAGCTTCTGGCACTTCCGCTTCGACGCCCATGCGGATATGAAGCTGGCCGCTGTTACCGACTACATCAAAGCCCAGAAAAACATCAAAAAGATTTATCTCATCAACATGGATTATATCTTCGGCCATGCCGTGGCGGACACCTCCGTTGCCATGTTGAAGGCCAAGCGTCCGGATATCCAGATCGTGGGCAACGTCTTTCATCCTATTGGAAAAATTAAGGATTTCTCCCCTTACATCGCCATGATCAAGGCCTCCGGGGCTGATACGGTCATAACCGGCAACTGGGGTAACGATATGGCCCTGCTGGTGAAGGCCGGTAAGGAAGCGGGACTCAACGTCCAGTACTTTACCTTTTACGCCGGAATGGCGGGCAGCCCGACCGCTATCGGTGCCGCCGGTGTCGGCCATGTCAAGCAGGTGACCGAATGGCATAGCAACCTCTGCATTGAATTTAAGAAACCGGAGGACGAGAAATTTTTGCTGGGCTATAACGCGAAATACTCCGATGGCGGCAAAAATCCCTTTTATTATGGCCGTATCCGAACCGAGATGGAAATGCTGGCCAAGGCCTTCGACAAGGCCAGGCAGCACCGAGGCCAAGGCCGTGGCCTATGCCCTGGAAGGGATGCAATACAACACCCCTTACGGGATGGTCACCATGCGGGCTGAGGACCATCAATTGATCCAGCCCCTGTTCATATCCACCATGACCAAGGTCGGGACCAAGAACGTCAAATATGATGTGGAAAATACCGGGTTTGGCTTTAAAACCGACATGCGGGTTGAGGCCAATGCTACGGCTATGCCGACTACCTGTAAAATGAAAAGACCTCCCAAATAATTAGACGGTATACGGTACAAGGGTTAAGGTGCAAGGTGTAAGGTTTTCCCTTAGACCCCAGACCTTAAACCTTGTACCGTATTCCTGGTTTTTCTTGTGAGAGCCCCCGATGCTTGAATATATCGTCGTTTCCTCCATAAACAGCCTTCTTTACGGCCTGCTTCTGTTTATGCTTTCCAGCGGGCTCACCCTTATCTTCAGTATGATGGGGGTCCTCAATTTCGCCCATGCCAGTTTCTTCATGCTGGGGGCCTACTTTGCCTTTCAGATCAGCGAATATGTCGGCTTCTGGCCGGGGCTGGTGGTCGCCCCGCTGATCGTCGGTGTCCTGGGGGCCATGGTCGAACGCTACGGCCTTAGAACGGTTCACAAGTACGGCCATGCGGCCGAACTGCTGTTCACCGTGGGTCTGGCCTATCTCATCGAGGAAGGCGTCAATCTCATCTGGGGTCGCAATGCCGTATCCTATAAAATCCCGGCCTTCTGGATTTCCCCTTAGTTACCTTTTTCGGCACCGATTTTTCGGCCTATCGGGCCTTTATGCTGGTCATTTCGGTGGGTATGTTCGTGGTCCTGTTCCTGGTATTAACCCGCAGCCGCATCGGGCTGATCATCCAGGCGGCCCTGACCCACCCGGACGGAGTCAGCACGCTGGGCCATAATGTGCCCGGGGTCTTTATGTTGGTTTTCGGCGGCGGCTCGGCCCTGGCCGGTCTGGCCGGGGTGATCGGAGGCAATTATCTGATCACCGAACCCTCCATGGCCACCCATTTGGGTCCCATCGTCTTTGTGGTCATCGTCGTGGGCGGTATGGGATCGTTGACCGGGGCCTTTATCGCCTCTCTGCTCTTGGGCGCCATTCAAACCTTCGCCGTCGGGATCCAGGTATTCGTTGACCGATTTCTTGGGCCTCTTCGGCATCACCCTTCAATCCAGCGGTCTGTTAAATGATTTCTTAAAAATCCAGATTTCCCAGACCGGCCCTATCCTGCCGTACCTGTTTATGGTCTTGATGCTCATATTCCGTCCGAAAGGACTGATGGGGAAACGGGAGTCATGAACCAAAGCGAAAAAAAATCGAAATCGCCTTCTCGATGGGGCCGCTACGGCTTTTGGATCGCGGCGGCCCTCATCGCCGTGGTCTTACCGCTCATCTTCCGCTCCAGTTTTTCCCGTTCCATGCTGAGTCAGATGGGCATCGCCATTATCTTTGCCCTTTCCTACAATATGCTCTTCGGAGAAGGGGGATTGCTGTCTTTCGGGCATGCCGTTTTTTACGGACTGGGGGGATTCATTTCCATCCATGTCCTTAATCTGGTCACCGACGGAGTGCTGCCGATTCCTCTCGAACTGATGCCCTTAGTCGGGGGAGTGGGATCGGTTGTCTTCGGTCTGATCTTCGGCTGGCTGGCCACCAAACGGGCCGGGACGACCTTTGCCCTGATCACCCTGGGCATCGGCGAATTGATCGCCTCCAGCGCCCTGATGCTGCCCAGTTTTTTCGGCGGGGAACAGGGGATCTCCGGGAATCGCATGTCCGTCCTCACCATAACGGGAATAGAATTCGGAAAACAAATTGCGGTCTATTATCTGATTGCCTTCTGGACCCTGGTCAGTACCATCCTCATGTATCTGCTGACCCAGACGCCCCTGGGACGTTTGGCCAATGCCGTTCGGGACAACCCGGAACGGGCCCCCTTTGTCGGGTACGACACCCATCGGGTGCGGACCCTGCAATATACCCTGGCCTCCTTTTTTGCCGGTATCGCCGGCGGACTGTTTGCCATCAACTACGAACTGGTCACCGCCGAGACCGTCGGACAAATTCCCTCCGCCAATGTCTTGATGATGACCTATATCGGCGGGGTGGGCCATTTTTTCGGACCTATTTTGGGGGCCGTGCTGGTCACTTTTATGCAGCTTTCCCTGGCCAACATTACCCATGCCTGGCTCCTTTATTTCGGTCTTCTCTTTATGGGCATGGTGCTCTGGGCCCCCAACGGCCTGGCCGGCCTCATCATGCTCCATGAACCGGTCTGGAAGGCCGGGCTGATGAAGCGGCTTCTTCCCTCTTATGCCCGGGCGGCCCTGCCGGCGCTTGATTCTCTTCTTAGGGGCCATGACCCTGATCGAAATCAATTACCACCTTTCCCTGAGTACCGACCCGACGGCCCCCATGAAATTATTTAAAATCACCTTCAGCGCCCAGTCCCCCATCCCCTGGGGCGTGGCCCTGGGATTGGTCGTGATCGGGTTTGTGTTTTTACGCCGGGCCATAAGGCGGGTCAACCAGAGCTGGCAGGAGGTAACGGCTTTGAAATGAAGAAGGGATCCTCGTAATGTCCGCCATGGCCCTCAAGTTGACCGATGTGCATAAAAGTTTCGGCAGCAGCAAAATCATCAATGGGGTTAATCTGGAGATTCGAAGCGGTGAACGTCATGCCATCATCGGACCCAACGGCGCCGGCAAATCCACTCTGTTTAACCTGATCAGCGGGTTTTATCCGGTGAGTTCCGGCAAGATTGAGTTGAATGGGTGTGACATCACCAACCGGCCTTCCCATCAGATCAACCGAAGCGGTCTTTCCCGCAGTTTTCAGGTAACCAATATTTTCCCCAAGATGAGCGTTTTCGAGAATATCCGCTGCGCCTTGCTCTGGCCCATGGGCTACCGATATTCCTTCTGGCATCTTTGCGGAAGGCTGAAAACGGTCAATGAAAAAGCCGAAGAGATTCTGGAGAAGATCAATATGGCCGACCGATCGGGATCTACCGGCCGGGCTCCTGGCCTATGCGGATCAACGGGCCCTGGAGATCGGCGTGACCATCGCCGGCAATGCCGAGGTCATTATGCTGGATGAACCGACGGCCGGGATGAGCAAAAGCGAAACCGAACGGGCCGTGGAACTCATTCACAACGTAACGGAAAATAAGACCCTGATCATGGTCGAGCACGACATGAGCGTCGTCTTTGACCTGGCCGACCGCATTTCCGTGCTGGTCTACGGGGAGGTTGTGGCCACCGATACCCCTGACGGCATCCGCAGCAATGTCCAGGTTCAGGAAGCCTATCTGGGAAAGGAGGTCGACTGAATGCTGGAGTTGAAGGATCTGAACGCCTATTACGGCCGCAGCCACATCCTTCAAGGGGTGAATCTGCACATCGGAAAAGGGGAAATCGTCAGCTTGCTGGGCCGCAACGGCGTCGGTCGGTCCACCACCTGCAAATCCATCATGGGACTGGTGCCGGCCCAGGGTTCGATCCTTTATCAAGGTCAGGAGATCGTCGGACTTAAGCCGCACATCATCGCCCGCAAAGGAATCGGATTTGTGCCCGAGGACCGCTGGATTTTCCCCGGCCTGACGGTACTGCAGAATCTTCAACTGGGTTTGAAAAAGCCGAAATCACGAAGGCCGCTGGACCGTTGAAGATGTGTTTGAAATGTTTCCCAACCTCCGGGAACGTCAGAACGTGCACGGCGGATTGATCTCCGGCGGTGAAAAACAGATGCTGACCATCTGCCGTACCTTGATGGGAGACCCGGACTTTATCATGATCGACGAACCCACCGAGGGCCTGGCGCCCCATGCTGGTTGAACAGATGGGCAAATTGATCGAAGAAATCGCCCGGCGGGATGTCTCGGTATTGCTGGTGGAGCAAAAGCTGAGCATCGCCTTGAAGATCTCCAAGCGCCTGTACATCATGGGCCATGGGCGGATTGTCTTTGAAGGCTCGCCGGATGATCTGAAAAACGATCATTCCATTCGAAAAGAATGGCTGGAAGTCTAAAAAATAACCCCGCGAAAACCCTTACTTTTTACAAATCCCTTTTACAGCCGCTCACTCGACATGGAGCAGGAGTATTGTTTGAAAGGACCAAGAATCATGATGACTGAACAATAGAAGGACCCTAGAGCCCCAGCCCGCCCCTTCAGGGGATCTTGGTGCTCGAATACGGCGTATTTCACGCCGGTCCGGGGGCCGGGGCCATATTGGGGGACCTCGGTGCGGAAGTGGTGAAAATCGAGGACCTGACCGGAGACCCGGAACGATACTGGACCAAATTGGCCGGGATGGACATGGCCATGCCCGATGGCGAGAGTGCCATGTTTCAGTTCTCGAACCGGAATAAACGGTCCATCTGTTTAGACATCAACCCGGCAAAAGGGCGCTCGATCCTTGAAAAACTGGTTGGCCGGGCCGATGTCTTTCTGACGAACCTGCGCCGGTCCACCAAAAAGAAACTGGGCATTGATTACGAAACCCTTAAGGCGATTAATTCCCGGATGATTCATGCCAATGTGTCGGGTTACGGTCCGGAAGGGTATATGTCGGATATGGGGGCCTTCGATCCCCTGGGGCTGGCCAGGTCAGGAATGATGTTTGCCACCGGCAGTCCGGAACCGAAGGCCCTGCACATCGGCATTCTGGACCAGGCTACGGCCATTGCCGCCAGTCACGCGGTGATGACCGCCCTGTTTGTGCGGGAACGAACCGGCCGGGGACAGGAAGTGCACGTCTCTCTCTATAGCGTGGGGCAGTGGCTCATGGGCGCCGGCCTCATGCTTAACAGCCTCCTCGGTATCGATCCGGTTATCCCGGAAGACCGGGCCGCCCACTCCCCCCTGCGCAACCGATATCGCTGCCGCGACGGGAAATGGATCGTCTGCACCCACCACCCGGAGGAAAAGTACTGGCCTATATTATGTGAGGCGATTGAACAGAGACACCTGCTTTCGGACCCTCGTTTCGCCGAGGACGAACCCCGCCGGGCCAACCGGCCCATGCTCATTAAGCTGTTAGATGAAGTATTCGAAACCAGAACGAGCGACGAGTGGATGGAAATCTTTATCGACAAAGGGCTCATGTTCTGTCCGGTGCAACGGGTGGCGGAGATTCAAAACGATCCCCAGGCCTTAGCCAACGGGTACATGGTTGATTTTGAAGATCCCCATTTGGGAAACCTCCGCATTCCGGGCTATCCGGTCCACTTCAGCGCCAATAGGGCCGGCACCCGCTCCCTGGCCCCTTCTTTAGGCCAGCACACCACTGAGATCCTGCAAGAGCTGGGCTATTCCCCTCAGGAAATCGAACTGCTCCAAAGGGATGGCGTGATCCGTTAAACCCTGAGCCCTTGAATCCTTCGATCATCCCCGGCTTATTTGAAGATGATTTTTTAGATACTAATCCCCACCTTCCGAAGGAGCTTCTTGAACCAAGGTGCTTGGGGCACGGCCACGGGGGAAACGATATCGATTTTGCCCACCACTTCATTATCGATCTTGACGATCAGGTCTCCCAGTTTTTGGCCGTTCTTAATCTCCCCTGAAATCTTTTCCGGAACCTGTATTTCTTTGGTGACGTTCCCTTTGCTGTCCGTAGGTACCGAGTAAGAGAAATTCGCCCCGGCCACCCCTTTGATCTTCCCGATTTCACCATCCGGGAGGACGATTTCCTTATCGATGACCTCTCCCTTCTTGACCAGGTCCAGCGATTTATATTGGGAAAAGGCGGTTTTCAATTTCTCCAGGGCAAAGTTATCCCTGGTCCTGGCCTTGGAACTTCCCAGGACCACGACGATAAACCGCAAATCCTTTTTATGGGCCGTGGCCACGACATTAAACCCCGTTTCCCGGTAATAACCGGTCTTCAGGCCGTCCACTTCGGGCATCCGGAAAAGGAGTTTATTGTGGTTGTTCATGATGAATTGGTTGTTCCTGAATCCTTCGGTTTTGATGGAAGTCCATTCCAGGATTTTCGGATACTTTAAAAGTTCCCGGGCCAGGATGGCCAGGTCGCTGCAGGAACTGAGATCCTCCGGCTGTCCTTTGGAGGGCGGAAGTCCGTGAACGGAATGGAACTCCGTATCCGCCATATTCAAGGCCTTGGCCTTCTGATTCATCAGTTGAATGAAGGCGTCTTTGGACCCGGCGATATGTTCGGCTATGGCATAGGCGGCATCATTGGCCGAGGCCACCATGAGGGCTTTCATCATTTCTTCCAGGGTAAAGGTTTCGCCTTCCTTCAGGTAAACCTGGCTTCCCCCGATCTTGGAACTTTCTTTGGATACCGTGATCGGGTCCGTTAACTTCACTTCGCCCTTGGCCAACTTTTCCAGGACGATATAAGCCACCATGAGCTTGACCACGCTGGCCGGAGCGCGTTTGAGGTGGATGTTCTCTCCCTCGAGGACCTTGCCGGTCCGGGCGTCCATGACCAGATAGGCCTTATAGGGTTCCTCCGGGACTGCCACGGCCTTGGCTGCTTTGGTTTTGGCAGTCGCCCCTTTAGTAGCGCCCACTTTCTTGTGATGGACGGGTCGTGCTTGTACCAGACCGGCCCCGAAGAAGATGATTAATCCGATAATCCACCATTTTTTCATGATTCGATCGCTCCTTATTAATTTTGGAAATTTGGGTCATTATTCGTCTAATGATGGAGGGAGTATAAAATTTATAGGGTAGGGGGTCAAGGATAAATTTAGACCTAAGACGTAGAATAAGGGCTTTCTCAAACGCCTGCCGGATTGGGTTCAGCCCACCACCCAGGTAATCCAGAAGGGCATCGTTACCATGGCCAGCAATGTTTGCAGCGAAATCAGGAAAGCCACCGGTGCGCCAAGACCCCCCATGCGCGTGGTCAGGATATAGGCGCTCGAAGCGGTCGGCAGTGCCGCGAACAAAACAAGCACCTGCAACTCAAAGCGACCCACGCCGAACAGGCGGCCCGAAGCCAGCATCAGCAAGGGCACGCCGATCAGCTTCAATACCGTGTAGTAGCCGAGTACCCAGCGACTGGTATCGACGGCCCTGAAGGTCAGCCCGGCCCCGATGCAGAGGAGACCTAAGGCCAGACTGGCGTTGCCCATGCGCTCGACCACTATGGCCAAGGGGGGCCATAACTTGATGCCCAGCAGGTTCGACAGGAGTCCCAAAGACGTGGCGATGATCAACGGGTTGGTCATCAGCTCACGGCCGAAGTGTGTTTTTCGCTGGCGCGCCAGCGCATAGACGGCGAACAGGTTGGCCACCGGCACGCATAAAGAGACCAGCAAAGCAAACAGGGCCACCCCCGGCGTACCGAATAGACTGGCCACCAGGGCCAGTCCGACATAGGAGTTATAGCGAAAACCGGTTTGCACCACCGAGGCGAAGACCTTGGGCGGCGGTTTGAGAAACAGACGGCCCAGGAATGACAAGGCGATGCTGGCGATAAAACCGGTCAGCCCCGCGGCGGCAAACAGGCTGGCTGCGCCCAAAGAAAACTGGGCGGTGTTGATCGAGCGGAACAGGAGCAGCGGAAAGAACACATAGTAGACCAGTTTTTCCGCGCCGCTCCAGAAGTCCGCGCCGAAGTTTATTCGGTGCGCCAGCCAGGCGCCGAAGAGGATCAGCGCGAAATCGGGCAAAAGGAAAAGCGGGTTAACGTGCATCGGAATTTATTTGACCGGGTGCTTTTTTAGAGTGAATCCCATCAACCTTTCCCGGATCCGGGTACCTCTTATTGGGATTTTTCTAAGGCGGATAAAATTTCTTTTCTAACCAACCCGGTGCTATTGGGCAGAATTTGAGTCAAAATGGATTGGGCCTTCGGACCGCCAAGGCGGCCCAAGGCCCAGGCGATCATGCCCAGGATCCGTTCGTCCGTATTTTCCTGAAAGGCCCTGGCCAACTCCGGGACATATTGTTCATCCAGGGTATTTCCCATGACCCGGGCCACATTCATCTTCCAGCGCCAGAGATCCTTCTCCGACATATAAAACATGCGGGGCCAGATACGGGTATTAAAATATTGGCTATCCATGTGCAGCAGGTTGGCCAGTTTGAAGTCTTCCACCATGGGCATCACATTCGGATTCATGGGCAATTCCCTGGCCAGCCAGGGGGCGTTGCGGGGACAGACATTCTGGCAGCGGTCGCAGCCGTAAACCCATAAACCCATGGGTTCCCGCAGTTCCAGGGGGGTAAGGCCCTGGCCGTAATAGGTGAGAAAGGAAATACATTTGCGCGGATCGATATGCCGGGGGCCTTTCAAGGCCCCGGTGGGACAGGCGGTCAAACAGGCATTCCGGCACCAGTCCGGACAGCCGACCTCCAGGGTGGGTGCATCGGGGGCAAATTCATGGTCCACCACCACGGTGACAGGTAAGACCCAGGAACCTTGGCCGGCCACTTTCTTGGAATAAAACAGGCAATTTTTGCCGAAGGTCCCCAGGCCGGCCCGGGCCGCGGCTATGCGGTGGGGCAGATAAAAGGGGACCTTAGACTCGATCCCGTTTTCAGTCAGAAATGAACGGAAGGCCTTGACCCGCTTGGCCAGGCGGTCCTTGGTGATTCGATCGTCATCCAGATAACAGCGGCCGAAATGATGTTCCAAGGTTTTGGGAAAACCCTGATGAAAATAGGCCTCCATCAGGACGATGATGGACTTGGCCTGGGGCAGGATTTGCCTGGGGTCCGTGCCGGAAATCAGGTCCAGCCCGGCCTTAAAGGCCCATTCATAGGATTCATAACGCTCCTGCAAAATTTTCTTTTGGGTCTCAAAGGGCTCGGCGTTTGTAAAGCCGATATCCCCGAAGCCCAATTCATAGGCCTTTTCGATAATTCCATTTTTGCTAATCATAAACCGATTGCCTTTGGTATCAATTTTCCGGGATATTAACAGATTATTTAAGGGAAGGGAAAATCTATTTTGTATTCAGGTTGGCCCGAACCGCCTGTCGATCAAAAAAACTCTTGCAATCTTGGAGCACCCGGCAGTTGTAAGTCCGCCCTGTCATACTCCAGGGAGAGAAACCTTTTAATCTCTTCAACCGAAGAGAGGCTCAGCACGACCTTGGCAATCGCCTCCCACCGTAAATAGACCAGAGAACGAATCATTTTCTTGGCTTCCAGGAGGGCGACAGGGTTCATGCTCAGATCGGTTATGCCCAGGCCCACCAGTAGCGGTATGAACCGGGGATCACCGGCCATCTCGCCGCACACGGCCACCGGCTTGTGGGCAGCCAGGGCTGCGTCGGTCACGTTTCGAATTAATCGGAGAACAGCGGGGTTGAGCGGCTGATAAAAAGCGCTCACCATTTCGTTGTCGCGATCTACAGCCAGGGTATATTGGATCAAGTCGTTTGTCCCGATGCTTAAAAAATCAACTTCCTCGATCAATTGATCAACCACAATGGCCGCCGAAGGGACTTCGATCATAGCTCCGACCGGTATCTGGTGATCAAACGGAATCCCCTTTGCCGAAAGCTCTCCTTTTGATAGCTCGACCATTTCCCGGATCTGTCGTACCTCTTCGATACTTGAGATCATCGGAAACAGGATCCTCACGGATCCATGGGCGCTTGCCCTCAGAATGGCACGAATCTGCTGCCTGAGCAGGTCCCTCTCCTTTAAAAAAATGCGAATGGAACGATAGCCCAAAAAAGGGTTCTTCTCCTTCGGGGTCGTTGCTTCGCCGAGGAATTTATCACCGCCGAAATCGAGCGTCCGGATGGTGATCTCCCTGCCGTTTATCTGTTCAACCACCTTTTGATAGAGCCCAGTCTGCTCCTCCTCGGACAGGAAGCGCCCCCAGACCATAAAAGGCATTTCCGTGCGGTACAACCCGATTCCATGGGCGCCGAAATGTAAGGCATATTCCAGATCGGCCAGGCATCCGATATTGGCCCACAAACGAACTAATCTCTCGTCCCGTGTCTGTGAAGCCAGGGGAATCGTCTCTTCCAGGTCCAACCGATACTCTTCCCGCTTTTTCAAAAGGTCCCGGTAATTGTGCCTGACCTCTTCCGGCGGGTTTATGACTACGGTGCCCAAATCCCCGTCAACAACCAACTCGTCTTCACGATTCACTTTGAGAAGCAGGCCCTCAAGACCGGTCACCGCAGGAATCCCAAGGGACTTGGCCAGAATGGCGGCGTGAGATTCTTTGCCGCCTGATTCTGTAGCAAAGGCCAGGATCTTTTTTCGATCCAACCGGACCGTGTCAGAAGGGGTCAACTCGCGGGCAACGATAACAACGGGTTGTTCGGAATCGCAGGTGGTTTCTTGTGAAGAAATCAATTTTCCAATGACCCTTCTCCCGACATCCCTGAGGTCTCCGCCCCGTTCTCGGAAGTAAGGATCATCCATTTGTTCGAAGATTTTGCTGAATTCCTCAACCTGTCGAAGTACCGCCGACTCCGCATTCGTGCCGTTTTCACGGATGTCCTGAATAATTCGGGATAGGTAATAGGGGTCCTCAAGCATGGCCGCTTGAGCGAGAAAAATAGCCGCTTCTTCCTTGCCGATCGTCTGGGAGGCCTGAAAATTATCCACCATCAATTCGTCGATCACCTGACGAACCGCCACTTTGAGACGCACCACTTCTCGAGCGGTTTGATCCTCGGCCAGGGTGTACCTTGAAACGCGAAGCAAGATGTCCTGAAAGACACACACCCTGCCGATAGCGATCCCTGGAGAGGCTGAAATTCCCTTTAAAAACCGCTTGCCGATCTCTTTTTCCATCATCTTTTTCCTGCCTTTTGATGCTTGGTGTTACCCTGAACAGGGATTATTTAAGGTTGTCATTTTGCACAAATCCACCAAGATTCTTGTGCGCAAGCCTTCGCTTTTCTATGGCTTGAGAATCTATTCTCCGGCACCGAGCTTTATGAGGTTTGAAACCTTTTCTTCCAGAGTTTTGACCTCTTCGAAAATGATCTTGAGGTATTCTCTGTTAGGATCGTTCTCGCATCAATTTCCCATGGAGCCTCCGAGCGAGCCCCCCCACTATGGTAAGCGAATTCCTGAGTTCATGGGCTATTCTTTTTGACATTTCGCCTACTGTGGCCAAGCCGTTCGGCCTCTATCAGACAGTTCGTTTTTTCTTCCAGTTCTGCCGTTCGTTCCCTGACCTTTTGTTCCAGTCCCTGATTTAAGCTGTGGATTTCCTCATAGAGTTGGGAAATACTTATGGCAATACCGATCTGGTTGGATATGACATAGATTACGTCATTGAAGCGCTTATGGAAGTAATTCTTTTTCTTAGAAGACGTCACCAAGACCCCGATCGTTTCTCCTGCGACCTTTATAGGTGTGACCGCAAAAGACTTGATATTCTCGCAGACGATGCGATTCGTCGAGATGGGTTTGTCTATTCGGTCCGCATCGTTGATAATGACAATTCTGCCGGTAAGAAAACAGTCCCCGGAATAGCAATCCATTGTGGGTTCTCTCGTCGTTTCTTCTATGAACGCCTGGGTCAGCCCTTTCTGGCTCTTGATTCTTAGCTTGCCGTCACTATCCAGCAAGCGGATGGAACAGGCATCCAGTTTAAACTCGTTACAAAGCAGATTTACAATGGCGTCAAGAACAAGCTGGACGTCAAGAAGAGACGAGACAAACTTCGCAATTTCGTAGAGGATTCTAATCTTCTGCTCAGCCTCTTTCAGCCGCCTGGAGATCGGATCGATTTCTTGAATGATTTTCTCTTTCCCTTTCAAAGAAATGATGTTGATAGAGACTGTGATAGGTTTTAATTTGTCAGGAAGTCCCCCTTGGACTAATAAGCCCGTTTAGCAGAGATCATATTTTTAGTAAGGAGGGGCTTCCCGTGGACAGAAGGATAAAAAGAAACAAAATAAATTTCAAGGGGAAAATGATTTGTATCGGTATTGACAGGCATAAACTCTCTTGAAGGAATCCCCCCCGGGTTGAAGGAGAGATTGCCCGCGTCAACCCATGGGTGTCTCCATTCGGTTTAGTATGCCGGGTGGCTTCTACAATGTTTCAAATCTTCTAATTTTCCAATCGCTTTTTGCTTGGACCCTGGGGGGTGGGCATTATGGCGTTCTTAAAGAGCGAAATTTCAATAATAATCATAAACCCTTTCTGAAATCCCGCATGGGGAAACGGCAAACTGCCAATTCCGGGCTTGCTCGGGAAGATTCAATTTTTGAATTTCTTTATCGGCTGGTCTTCGTTTTGCGCAAACGTATGGACAGGGGGGTGACTTCTACCTGTTCATCGTCGTTGATATATTCCATGGCCTGCTCCAGGGTAAAGCGTCGCGGGGGGACTAAACGCAAGGCCTCATCGGCATTGGCGGCCCGGATATTGGTCAGTTTTTTTTCCTTGGTGATGTTGACCCACAGGTCCTCGGGCCGGGAATTTTCCCCGACAACCAAGCCGGGATAGACCGGATCCCCTGGGTTGACGAAGATAACCCCCCGGGGTTGGAGATGAAAGATGGCATAAGAAACGGCCTTGCCCGGCCGGTCGGAAACCAGGACTCCGTTGGGCCTGGAAGGGATGGTCCCGGCATGAGGGGTGTGGCCGACGATCAGGGTATTAAAGAGCCCGGTTCCCCGGGTATCGGTTAAAAACTGACTCCGAAGGCCGATCAACCCCCGGGAAGGGATTTCAAATTCCAGGCGCACCCGGCCGGAGCCGTGGTTGATCATCTTGGTCATTTTACCGCGGCGGGCACTCATTTTCTCGCTCACCACACCGACGTAGCCTTCCGGGATGTCTATAACGGCCAGTTCCAAAGGCTCCATGAGCTGTCCGTCGATCTGTCGGGTGATGATTTTAGGCTTGGAAAGGGAAATCTCAAACCCTTCCCGGCGCATCATCTCCACCAGGACGGCCAATTGCAGCTCGCCCCGGGCGCTGACTTTAAAAGAATCGCGATGCTCGGCCTGTTCAACGCCGATGCTGACATTATAGAGCAGTTCCTTGTCCAAGCGTTCCTTGATGTGGCGGGAGGTCAGCAGCCGGCCTTCCTTACCGGCCAGGGGAGAGGTATTGACGGAAAAGACCATGGACAGGGTCGGTTCTTCTACGGTAATACTCGGCAGCGGCCTGGGATCTTCCGGGTCGCCCAGGGTGTCACCGATAAAGACATCGGGCACACCGGCCACGGCGGCGATGTCTCCGGCCTCGATGATCTCCCGCTCCACCCGGTTGAGTCCTTCATAAGTATAAACCTGGCTGAGGATGGCTTTGGCGGTCATCGTCTCCATTTTTGAGCAGGGCCACCTCCTGCCGCTGTTTCAAATGTCCGCCGACGATCTTGCCCACGGCAATCCGGCCCACATAATCGCTGTAATCCAGGTTGGTCACCAGGAACTGCAACGGGGCCTCCGGGTCGCAGGCCGGGGCCGGGATGGCTTCTAAAATGGCTTCAAAAAGGGGGACTAAGTCCTTGCCCCTGGCCTTCGGGGTCGGTCAAGGCGATTCCGGCCCGGGCATTGGTGTAGAGGACCGGAAAATCGAGTTGGTCTTCGGAGGCCTCCAGGTCGATGAAAAGATCGTAGACCTCATCCAACACCTCCTTGATGCGGCGGTCCGGCCTGTCAATCTTATTGATCACCACGATAGGGGGCAGCTTTCGCTCCAGGGCTTTGCCTAAGACAAAACGGGTCTGGGGCAAAGGACCTTCGGTGGCATCGACGAGTAGCATGACCCCGTCGACCATATTCAGGGTCCGTTCCACCTCCCCGCCGAAGTCGGCATGGCCCGGGGTATCGACGATGTTGATCTTGACCCCTTTATAAACGATGGCCGTGTTCTTGGCCATGATGGTTATGCCTTTTTCCCGTTCCAGGTCCATGCTGTCCATGACCCTTTCGACCACCTGCTGGTTTTCCCGGAAAACACCGCTCTGCCAGAGCATGGCATCCACCAAAGTGGTTTTGCCGTGGTCCACATGGGCGATGATGGCTAAATTACGTAAATCCTGGCGAGTGGGCATAACTTTCCTAAATGATGATTTAAAACCTGCATTTCAATCGATAATCAACAATCAAAAATCTTCAATGTTTATTCAATAGTCACCTTTTCCATAATGACCGGTGATTTCGGCCGGTCATTTGGGTCGGTCGGGCTTTCGGCAATGGCATTGACTACTTCCTGACCTTCAGTGACCCGCCCGAAGATGGTATAGTTGGGGGGTAGGGGATAATCCACGTGCATGATAAAAAACTGGGAGCCGTTGGTGTTGGGACCGGCATTGGCCATGGCCACGGTCCCGGCCTGGTATCCTTTTTGGTAAAGGTCCGAGGACCGGTTGATCTCATCATTAAAGCGGCCGCCCCAGGCCGACTGACCGCCCCGCCCGGTGCCCGTGGGGTCTCCTCCCTGAAGCATAAATCCTTTGATCACCCGATGAAAAATGATTCCGTCATAGTAGCCTTTCTCGGCCAGGGTGATGAAATTTTCAGTTGTTTTAGGGGCATCGGCCTCCAGCAATTCAAAGCGGATGGTCCCCATATTGGTCTGAATGACGGCTTGGCGATTGGCCATAGTTAGATCCTCCTTAAAAAAATAGAAATGGTGAGCAGGCTGCAATTGAGATGGCGCTCCCGATATTCAGGATTTTCCGGACGCCCCGGGGCATAGTCTCAAACCCGGTACTTGGAGCAGCAGTCCATGCTCACCAAAGGAAGGAAATTATAACAGATTGGGCAATAATGGCAAGAAAAATAAATTTGTCCGCCGGCGGGTTTAGAACAATTTTAGTTTTGTATCACCAACATTGCACCTTCTTCTTGACATAATAAACGGTTATGCGAAAATAGGTCTGCCATTGGGTTATACCCGGGGTTTTACTCCTCCAAGCGATCAACCTCCGGGCCTATAAAAATATGGAAATGAAAGAATAAAAAAATGCCCCACATCTTAGTCATTGATGATGATCCTTCAGTCCGGAGCCTCCTGGAAGAATTTTTACAATTAAAAGGATTTGAGGTCTCGGTGGTCGGTGATGGCGAAATGGGCCTTGAGGCAATCCGAGAAAAGAAGATTGATCTTTATCTGGTCGATCTGGTCTTGCCGGGCATGGGCGGGATGGAGGTCTTAAAAAAAGTCTCTTTTCTTAATATTACCATTCCCGCCATTGTCATCACCGGGTTCGGGGCCATTGAAACAGCGGTTGAGGCCATTAAATTAGGGGCCTTATGATTATATTACCAAGCCTCTTGTATTAGAAGCACTTCTCCTGGCAGTCCAACGGGCCCTCGATCATTCAAAGCTTAAGAAGGAAAACTTTTCGCTGAAAAGGCAGTTGAAGCAACGGTATGATTATCAGGGCCTGATCGGGAATTCACCCCAAATGCAGAAGGTCTATGAGTTGATTAAAAAAATTTCCGATACCGATGCCACTATTTTAATTGAAGGCGAAAGTGGGACCGGGAAGGAACTTATCGCCAAGACCATTCATTACAACAGCTCCAGGGGCCAGAATCCCTTTATCCCCTTTAATTGCGCGGCCATTCCCAGGGATCTTTTGGAATCGGAGCTTTTCGGTCATGAGCGGGGCGCCTTTACCGGGGCCATAAATACCCGCATTGGCAGGTTTGAACGGGCCAACGGGGGGACCATCCTGCTCGACGAGATCGGAGAACTCCATCCTTCCTTCCAGGTCAAGCTCTTAAGGGTGCTCCAGGAAAGAGAATTCGAAAGGGTCGGCGGATCCAAAACCATCAAGGTGGATGTAAGGATATTGGCGGCCACCAATAAAAACCTGGAGGAAGAAACCAAGTCCGGTAATTTTCGCGAAGACCTTTTTTATCGTTTGAACGTGATCCCCTTACACATTCCCCCCCTACGGGAAAGGCAGGAGGACATCCCTGTTTTGACCGATTATTTTATCCAGTATTTTTCCCGGAAAAGAAAAAGAGAAACCGTCAGGATCGACCAGGAGGTTATGGATCTTTTTAGACAATATCCCTGGCCTGGAAATGTCCGGGAGATGGAGAACCTGATCGAGCGGATGGTCATCTTAAATGATGACGAATTGATCACCGCCAAAGATTTGCCGCAAAGATTTCAAGAGCTTTCAACGGTTCCCCGGAGAGAAGATTCGATGAGCCTAAGTGAGACCTGGAGAATCGCCTCACGAAGTTTTGCTCGCCGACACGGGCGTCAATCTGAACACCCTGGTGGAAGAGGTTAGAAAAGAGCCTGATTAGTCAAGCTTTACAAAAATCCCAAGGGGTCAAGAGCAAAGCCGCTGAACTCTTGGGCCTGAAGAGAACCACGTTGCTGGAGAAGATAAAAAAACTGGAACTTGAACTATGACACCTAGGGTGCGAACCTTCCCACCTATCTCGCTTCATCTTAACCTTCCCGCTATAGGGGGCTGATTCAAAAAACCGACCACTGAATCAACCCCGACTTCTTTATTATCCCATCCGGATACTGTCTTTTCCCCGACCATATTTTTTGCTGAGCGTCATTATCTTGACAAATTAATTTTTTCATAAAAGAATGAGAAACAAAATTTAAAAATTTAAAAAATAGCTAAACTATCATCAAGTTGGATACTTCCTGACGGATCGGGACGGACTCCCCTGCCTGCTCTTTTCAAAAAAATATCCATGGCATAATTGTTGCTTCTTTAATAAGACATGGAAAAAGTCTGGTCTTTATTTTAGGACCAAACTCTCCGGACCCATTAAGAAGACAAGGAAAACGGTATGAAACCTATTCGAACCATCGCCATTACCAGTGGAAAAGGGGGCGTTGGAAAAACCAATGTGGCCACCAACCTGGCCGTTGCCTTAAGACAATTAGGTGAAAAAGTATTGATTTTTGATGGCGATCTTGGCCTGAGCAATGTGGATGTCCTTCTCGGCTTGGTCCCCCAATTTAACATCCAACATGTTTTAAACGGGCAAAAACGATTGAAAGAGGTGATCGTCGAAGGACCCCAGGGGATAAAGATATTGCCGGCCAGTTCCGGGATACAGGAAATGACTCATTTGGATGAATTTCAGCGACTCAAGATATTAGAAGAATTTGAGGATTATCAGGGGGAGATCGATACCTTGATTATTGACACCGGCGCAGGCATCTCTTCCAACGTCGCCTTTTTCTGTGTTGCCGCCCAGAATATCATCGTGGTTATTTCTCCGGAACCAACGGCCTTGACCGATGGGTATGCCTTGATTAATGTGCTGTTTACCAAATATCAAGAGAAAAAATTCAAGATCTTGGTTAATTCAGCCAACAATGCCTCAGAGGCCCTGACGGTTTTCAGACATCTCTCGGAGGCCGCGGAAAAATTTTTACAAGTCTCCTTAGACTATTTAGGATTCCTTCCTAAGGATGAGGCCATTCAAAAGGCGGTGAGGGCTCAAAGATCTTTTCTGGATGCCTATCCCGAGGCAGCGGCTTCAAAAAGCATTCTGTCGATTGCCGGCAGATTGCAGGAAGATTCATTAGACTCCCTTAAGGGGAGTTTACAACTGTTTTTAGGCAATCTGATCGGGGAAGCATAGAGATGTACGGCTATAATATTAAAATGTCTCCCCAGGAAAAGGAAAAAATCATAAAAGATTTTTTACCGGTGGTTCGGTATACAGCCTATCGGTTGTCCTGGCGGCTGCCCCCTCAGATATCCGTCGACGATCTTATCAGTGTCGGCTTGAAAGGTTTGTTTGAGGCCATGGAAAGATTCGAACAGGGAAAGGTCAAACTGAAGACTTACGCCCAATATCGGATCAAAGGGGCCATGCTGGATGAATTGCGGGCAGTGGAATGGATTCCCCGGTCCAGGAAGAAAAAAATCAATGCCCTCAAACGAATTCAAGGCCAATTAGAAAAGGAACTGGAGAGACCGCCCGAGGATGAGGAAGTGGCCGCGGCTTTACATATTTCCTTGGATGAATACTATCAGATCCTGGGGGAATCCAAAGGAGAAGCCACCTTTAAATTTGAGGATTATCAGTCCGCCTCTGAAGGGCAACAGGTCAATTTTATGGACAACATTGAGGATCCCAACGAAAAAAATCCCTTAAGTATTTTAATGGAGTTGGATCAGAAAAAGGCAATGGCCCGCCTAATTGATGAATTGCCTAAAAAGGAAAAAATGGTCCTTTCTTTGTATTACTGGGAAGAATTGACCATGAAGGAAGTCGGAGCGGTTTTAGGATTGACCGAATCACGGGTTAGCCAATTGCATAGCAAGGTGCTGGTCCAGTTGAAAACCAAAATCAGCCAGGAGCTCCAATAGGGTTCAAAAATCTCCTGTCGCACCTACTCTCGTCACAGCCAACAATACTCACGGCCATACCCACAGAGCCCAAAATGGATTCCGGTCGTCCCCTGGCCGGCGAACTCCCGATGTAACCGAATACCGACTTTGGCTTTAAAATATCCAGCACGTTCAGGAAATACTGGTTTTGGTCCTCCCCCCGGGCTCCTTCAAAGTAAACCAAAGAAAAAAGATTAAGGGCTTGGAAATTTTTAAAGATATTTATTGTCAGTTTGTGATAATATTATTTTCTTTCCTGTTTTTGATTAAAGAAATTTCCGGAGAATGTCGATAAAGAAGAAAACAACCATTTCATATGGAGGTCCTGGAAATTGAAGGGGGGAGACCACCTGAAGGCCAGGAAATTCAACTCCGGATTTAGAAAGTCAGTGAAACAGAAGACCCCGGCAAACAGCAGCAAAAGTTCCCAAAGGACCTTTCAATCCGATCAAGTCCATCTCTCCGGAAGGGCAAAGGAATTGGCCGACTTAAAACAGGTTATTCAACAGATGCCTGAAATTAGGACGGATAAGGTGGAAAGACTCAAAAAGAGCATCCGGGAAGGCACCTATAAAGTGGATTCCTTCCAGGTAGCCGGGAAAATATTGGAAGAGATCTAAATGGACGGAGAGATTAAAGGCGAGATCACCCAGATATGTTTTAAAGCACCAGCCAAAGGCCATTTCAGCACGAAGGGAACAAAGAAAAAAAGATGGATCCCATGAAACCAAAGACCTGTGATTCTGAAAAAACCGGTTCGCCGGATGGAGCCCCTTTGTTAGAACAATGGCTTAATCGAATCGAGCCTTTGATTATGGTTGGAAGGATTACCCCCGAGGTGATTCATGATATCAATAACCAGCTCACCGGGATCTTGGGGTATGCCGAATTGCTCTCCATGAAAAAAATTGAGGATGAGAGCATAAAAAACGGCCTAAAAAATATTTATCTTTCGGCCGAAAAATGCAAAGAGATCCTGGCCAATTTATTGTCTTTTTCTCGCCTGGAAACATCGGGGATCAGTTTAACCGATGTCAATGAGGTGGTCAAAAAAACCGTTGAATTGCGAACCTGCGCCTTGCGACATAGACAAATCGGAATTGTTAAGGATCTGGGCACCGATATTCCCGTCCTCCCGGCGGATGGTCATTAAATTACAAAAAGTCTTTATGGCTTTGATTTTTATAGTCGAGGAGTCCCTTGAAGATGGGCCCCCGGGGAAAAGAATCATTTTTAAGACAGCCTTCAGCCCTGAAGAACAGGCGATCATCATAAGAATTTCCGCCGACGGTTTAAGGCATTTCCCGGATCGCGTTTTGAATTTTTTTGCCTCAGGCCAAGAGATTGAATCACTGGACCCGGAAACCGGGTTCGGCTTAAACAAAGCCTGTCAATTGGTCAAGACATTGGGGGGGGGCCTTGAAATAACAAGCGCCGAAGAAGAAGGGGCGACATTTGTCATCCGTTTACCGGTTAAAGGATAACCTGAGATATCTCTCTTTGATTACCAGCCCTTCTGCCAGTTTCCCTCGCACTCGATGCCCTTTGAATAATCCCCGAATCAACCTCGTGCCACTGAAATCCCATTATCCCCTTTGCCCGTACCTTCTTCCTGGAATTTTCGAACTTTTTCCGTCTATGTTTTTTTATTTACAAAGTGCCCCCTCTATAGTTATAAGGGTTCCTAAAACACCATTATTCACTTTAATCGAGGCACTTTTGTTTTTAATCACTCATTGGTAGTAATATGGGTTTAACTTTATACTCTAATGACAACGAGCAGGAAGATCAGTTCATGTTTAAAAAATTTTTTACGGTCGTTTTTCTGGCAATTATTATTTGGATCGGCTTTTATTTTATAGTCCCGAATGTCTCGAAACTTAAAAAAGGGGCTCCCAAGAAGACCTCTTTCATGGAATATAGGGAAAGGGAGTGGCGGGCTGAAGGAAAAAAAATTCGTATTAAACAACAATGGGTTCCTCTGTCCCGGATTTCACCTTATTTGATCAAGGCGGTGATTATCGCCGAAGACGATAAGTTCTGGAAACATGAGGGGTTTGACTTATGAGGCCATCCAAAAGGCCGTAGAAAAGGATCTCAAGGCCGGAAAATTCAAAGCCGGAGGAAGCACCATCAGCCAGCAATTGGCCAAAAACCTTTATCTGACCCCTTCCAAGAATCCTTTGCGGAAAATTAAAGAAGCCATTTTAACCTGGAGGATTGAGCGGACCCTGACCAAAAAAAGGATCATCGAGCTGTATCTGAACGTGGTGGAATGGGGGGAGGGAATATTCGGGGTTGAGGCCGCTTCCCAGTCACTATTACGGAAAATCAGCCGCTGCCCTCGGACCGGAAGAAGCGGCCCGCTTAGCCGTGGTCCTGCCCAATCCACGAAAATTGCATCCCAACGGGAATTCCCGTTACGTGGCCAAACGAGCCGAGAGTCATTCAGAATATCATGATCAGGAGAGGAATTATCATTCCGGCCTTCGATGAAGTCATGGCCCCGGAGAAGGGAACTTTTGAGGAGAGAATTGTTATAGAAGACCCTGGCGAGGCTGCCGTCCAAAAAGATAAAGGGGAGAACTAAATTATTTGACGGCAGCTTTCCTTCAATGAAGACAAGGGCAATCCCAGGTCCTTGGCCACATTTTCGAAGGTCACTTGTCCCCGACAAACGTTGACCCCTTTGGCCAAGGCCGGGTTTTCCGTCTGCCGCTTTTGGAAAACCTTTATTGGCCAATTCCAGGGCATAGGGCAGGGTAACGTTGATGAGGGCAAAGGTGGAGGTCCGGGCAACCGAAGCCGGCATATTGGTCACGCCGTAGTGAATGACCCCATCCACCAGATAGACCGGGTCCTCATGGGTTGTGGGATGGGTGGTTTCGCAACACCCGCCCTGGTCAACCGAAACATCGACCACCACCGTCCCTTTTTTCATGGTGCCGATCATCTCCCTGGATACCAACTTGGGCGCCTTGGCCCCCGGGATCAGAACGGCCCCGATCAGCAAATGGGCGTCTCGTACCGATTCGGTTATGTTGTAGTAATTGGACATCAGGGTGTTGATGCGGGTTCCAAAAATATCATCCAGATAGGTGAGACGTTGAGGGTTATTGTCCAAAATGGTCACAAAGGCCCCCAGGCCGATGGCGATCTTGGCCGCATTGGCCCCCACGATCCCGGCCCCCAAAATAGTCACTTTCCCTCGGGCCACGCCGGGGACGCCGCCCAAAAGAACGCCCCGTCCACCAAATCCCTTTTCTAAATAATGGGCCCCAATCTGTACGGCCATACGTCCGGCCACCACGCTCATGGGCGTGAGCAGGGGGAGGGAACCGTCGGGCAATTGAATGGTCTCATAAGCAACGCCGATCACCTTGCGGTCTAAAAGGGCTTGGGTCAATTCCGGGGCCGGTGCCAGATGGAGATAGGCAAAGAGGATCTGGCCCTCCTTCAGCAGGGGAAACTCGGGCGGCAAAGGTTCCTTGACCTTGATGATCATTTCCGATTGTTGATAGACTTCAGCCGCCGTGGTCAGAATTTGCGCCCCGGCCTGGATGAATTCTTCATCCAAAATTCCGCTTCCTTCGCCGGCCCCGGCCTGAATAAAAACGGTGTGACCGAACCGGACCAAGGCACGAACCCCGGCCGGGACCATTCCAACCCGATATTCGTGATTCTTGATTTCCCTTGGGACGCCGATGATCATATTATCTCCTTAAAAAAAATTTTGGCTTGACGGATTAACGGGATGTCTAAAAAAGGCTTTATTTTTTCCCTTCCTTTATCTGCTTTAGCACCTGTTCCAAATCTTTTAAGGCCTGGCCGTAGGCCGCCCAGTTTTCCTGCTTCAAGGCACTTCGGGCCTTTTGATAAAGCTGCCAGGCCAAATCCCCCAACGATTGACCGGGTTGTGATTTCCCTGCCGGCAGGAGATGAAGGAGCGACTTCTTCCCTGGTCTTTTTTACCTCCTGTCCGAAGATCCGGTTCAGGGATTTTTCCAGGGTTTCTTCCATGGCGATCTGGTTTTCATAGGCCACAATGACCCGTTTGAGTTCCGGAATCTGTCCGCTTTCGGCCTTGATATATAAGGGCTGGACGTAGATCAGAGAGTTCTCAATGGGAATGACTAAAAGGGTCCCCAGGGTCACCTTTGAGCCCCGCTGGTCCCACAGGGAGAGTTGCCGGGAAATTTCAGGGTCCTGATTGATGCGGGACTCGATCTGTTTGGGGCCATAGACCAGCCGTTGCTTGGGAAAACGATAGACCACGAATTTCCCGTAATCCGGAAAATCGCACCTGACGGACATCCAGGCCGCCAGATTATCTTTTTTCTGAGGGGTAAAGGGGATCATGAGAAGAAATTCTTCTTTCTTTTCACCGGGAAGTCGCATAATAGTATAATAAGGTTCCATATTTTTCTTGGTCGATTGCAGGTTTCCGGGGATTTCCCAGAGGTCTTCCCGATTATAAAAAGTCTGGGGATTCATCATATGATAGGTGGCATAGATATTGGCCTGGATATTGAACAGATAATGGGGATAACGCAGATGGGCTTTCAGATCCGGATCCAGGGTGTTTAATGGTTTAAACAGACCGGGGAAAATACGGCCGTAGGCCTTGGCCAAAGGATCTTTCTCATCTTTGATGTACAGTTGAACCGACCCTTCATAGGCATCCACCACGGCCACCACCGAATTGCGGATATAATTGCCTAATTGTTTTACCGGCCGGGAATAGGGAAAATAGGCAGGACTGGGTATAGGCATCCAGGATCCAATACAGCCGGCCCCCGGAAACCACCAGATAGGGGTCCTGATCGATCTTGAGGAAAGGGACCAGTTTTTGAACCCGGGTTTGAATGGAGCGATCAAACAGGATGCGGCTTTGAGGGGTGATATCCGAAGAAAGTAAAATCTTCAGGGCGCCGAAACGGAGGGACCACATGGCTTTTTTAAGGCCTCCACCCATGGGGATGCCTCCCTTCCCTTGATAACTGGCAAAGACATTTTGTTCCCCCGACGGATAATTAAACTCTTTTTGCCGGGTGTTGACGATGATATAATCGTTTTCAATCTCTCCAAAATAGATTTCGGGCTGGCTTACCTTTAGATTGCTCTTGGAAACCGGGGGAATATCCTGGATGAGCAGGTCCGGAAGCCCTTCGGGGGTCACCTGATTGACCACCCCAAGGGTCAATCCATAGCCATGGGTATAAATCAGGTGTTCATTGATCCAACCTTTGCTGGGCAGATCGGCATAGGAAAGTTCCCGAGCGGAGAGGAGGACCTGGCGATATTCGTTGTTGATATAATAACGGTCGTTGTCCACCGCCTGGAATTTATAATAGGTCCTGATTTCCTGAAGTTGGCTGAAAGTTTCCAATAAGGGATGATGGTCCCAAAGGCGGATATTTTTTACGGTCAAACTGTTGGCATTCACCAGGGCCGGGGTCAAGGTGGCCTCGGCCGATAGCTGCCGTTCTTCCACCTGGCCAAGACCATATCCCTGGAGGGTCCCCTGGATGTAGCGGGAAAGGTAGGGGGTTTCCCTTTGGATCTCGTTGGGGGTGACGATAAAACGCTGAACGAATCCCGGCAGCAGGTAGATCCCGATGAAATAGAAGCCGATAAATACGGCCAGGACCCCGTAGATCCAGCGTCCACCCGGCCTGAAGGCCTGAACCAGGAAAAGAAGACCGGTCAAAAAAGAAATGAAGACCATCAGGCCCAGGATCGGAATGAGGAAGTTTTGATCCACATATCCGGGGCCGAAGACGACCCCCCGGCCGGTAAAGAGCAGGTCAAATCGGGAGAGAAAGAAATAATAGGTCAAAAAGAGAAAAAGGATCCCAAAAACGGCAAAAAGATACCTTTTAATCCAGGGTTTGAGGGACACCCCTCGGGGACCGAGTTGAAATTGGAACCGGAAGACGATAATGACCAGGGCCGACAGGAGACAAATAAACCACAGCCCGCCGAACCACCCGCTCAGATATTGCAGGAAAGGAAGCCGAAACAGATAAAAAGAAAGATCCTGGTTGAAAACAGGGTCGGGATGGCCGATAGGGACGGAAGAAAGGAAGAGTTGAAAAGATTCCCACTGGCCGCCGGCCCCCAGACCCATAAAGATTCCAACCAGAATAGCCGCCGGTTTTAAAAAGGCCGTCAGTCGCCCTTCCAGCCAGACCGGAATGTTCAAAGGTAAGTTTTCGGTATTCAGGGGAAAGGGGGTATGGGCCAGACGAAAGATCAGGCGGCCGTTTAAATAAAACAGAAGGGCGGAAATTCCGCCCAGGATGATCCCAAGACGAAATTTAAAGTTGATGAGGCGCAGGAAGACCGAGGCGTAACCCAGGGATTGAAACCAAAGCCATTCAGTGTAAAAGCCAAGGAGACTGGACCCGACGATAAAAAGGACTAAGACGATTAGCCCTATAGTCAGGAAAGGACGTTTTATAATGGCCATCTTCCCTCCATACGCTTTATGAGTAGGTAACTTTTAAGACTTAATCTAATAGAGAACCCGACCAATGTCAATTTATTCCGATTTGCCTTAGTGTCCTAATTCGTTAGAAGTGTAGAATAATTATTAGACAATTTTTCAAAGAATGGTCCGGAAGATAAAAATGAAAGGGAGGCGTGAAGATGTATCTTTTTAAACAAGTCAAAGTCGAAAAGGATGCTATTTGGGTAGGCAGACCCAAGGCAGAAGATTTGGCCAGCCTCTACCAACAAGGCTATGATCATATCTTGGACATCATGCCCGTAGCATTAAAGGATAAGGGGTTGGCCCGCCGGGCCAAGGCCGCCGGGATGGGTTATCACCGTATCCCGGTAGAAGATTGCGATCTGGAGAGTTGCCATATCGAAGAGGATTGGGTGGTCCGATTTTTTCGCTTTATGAATCGTTGTTGTCAAGGTTCTATCATCATCAATACGGATGATGAAACCTTAGGGATCAGCCTGGTTGTGCTGACGAATTTCTTTTTACAAGGGAAACCGGTTCAAGAAGTATTCCGGGCTATCGAAGAATTGGGGATTGCCTTAAGGGGCAGAAAGGATATTAAGCGGTTTATAAGGGATTTTTATAAACACTATCAAGGAAAACAAATCGTTTGAAACCGTCCGTTTCTGATCCGATGAAGGGGGACCCACCCCGCGATCATCATTTTCTGAAAATCCCTTTTTTTCATGATGCCCACATGCACTTCATGGTCAACGGGGTATCAGGCCAAGCTCGATGATTATTCCCCATTAGCCCGGGAATATCTTTCCAGGGGAATCCTTTCAGTGGCCGATATGGGGCATAAAAGCGGTCTCGGGTTGGAAATTAAGAAGTCCAGGCACGAGGGGGAAAGGAATCATTTAAGGATTCGCTCGGCCGGACGCGCCCTTTCCAAAAAAGGGACCTACGGTGGATTTCTGGGGAAAGGAATAACCGGGGAGAAAGAAATAAAGACGGCCATAAACGATCTGACCCTGGCCGGCGTGGATTTCATAAAGATTATCAACTCGGGAATTGTCTCCCTGCAAGGGAAAAACCGGGTCAGCGAGGGGTGTTTTTCGAAGGAAGAATGGAAGGTTATTCGAGAAGAAGCCGACAGGCATCATTTAAAAATACGATGTCATGCCAATACGGACCGCTCGATTCGACAGGCCGTCACCTTTGGGGTCTCTTCTATTGAGCATGGGTTTTTTATTTCACAATGAAACCCTCCGGGAAATGGCGGAAAAAAATATATCCTGGACACCCACGGCCTATCGCCCTGATGAGCCTGAAATCCTTTTTACCGGAGGAGGGGCAAAGGCATCTCGATCAAATAATGGAGAATCACCTGAAAGCGGTTTCTTATGCCGTTTCCATCGGAGTGAAACTGCAAGTCGGGACCGACAGCGGGGCCAAAGGGGTGAGGCCCGGAGAATCCTTCTTTAAAGAACTCCAGCTTTTCAAAAAAGCCGGATTATCTTCGGAGCAAATCATATCCGCCGCCTGCCTGCCCCGGGAAGAAATCGAAGGGGGAAATTTTCTCCTGGTTGAAAAGAATTTCATTGAGCAGGAAAAGGTAAGGGCCGTTTTTGTTAATGGGGTCCGAGTGACCGATGATCGGCATGTTTAATCGTCCCCATCTAAATTGTAATTAGTATCCATCCGGAAACTATAACTTCCCGGATGGAGCGCTCAGCCTTCAGCTTTTAGCTTTCAGTAAAACCCTTCATCATTGGGGATTTGGGCTAAATGCTGACTGCTGAAAGCTATCCGGAAATCTTGGATTTCCGGATGAAAACTAATTATGGGTGTTGCGGTGCACGACCTCATCGAAGGATGAAGGGACATCATGATTATTTGACGATACCCCGAAAATAGGATTAACGAAGGACCCAAATGCTATGCCCGGCCATGGGTTTTCTGTTGCCGGGAGGGCTGATCCTTCTGCCGATTCTTGCAGAAACTTTAGATCAAAGAAAGAAGAGCTTTTTGGTACGGCAAGATCGCCGAAAAGCCGAATAAAAAAAGAAGAGAGGGGGTCTTATGGGACCTATTGAAAAGATCATGGTGGCCATCGATTTTTCAGATTATTCAGGGCCTACTTTAAGCTATGCCGCCTACCTGGCCCATTCCTTCAAGGCCGCTTTAGTGGTGGTTAATGTAATCAACCAACGGGACGTGGAAACCATTCGAAAGGTGGAAGATGAAGGCGGCGGGGTAACAGTAGAAAAATATATCGCCCTCCAACAAGCCAATCGGGAAACAGCAACCGATCAGCTCCTTGGAGAGACCGGTTGCCTTGACCTCAAGATTACCAAGATTTTTCGTCTGGGGATCCCCTGGGTTGAGTTATTGGAGGCGGTTAAAAAACAACAGGTAGACCTGGTCGTTATGGGTACCAAGGGCAGGACCAATATTACCAATACCCTCTTTGGATCTACCGCCGAAAAGGTTTTCAGGCGATGTCCGGTCCCTGTCCTGTCGGTAAGAGGAAAAGAACACGAAGCCATCGTTTGCAGCCGCCCTACCTGATAAGCGATTTAAAAGGCCCCTCGCAGGAGATCTCTTTTGGCCTTCATGAGCTGCTTGCTCAGGCTGACATGATAGATATGGGGATTTTTAAAGCGTTTAAATTCGGTACCCAATTGCTTTAGATTGCGTTGGCTATTTTCCTGTATTTCTTTCAGGGACGGCTTATTATAAACCAGTTGACCTTTTTGAAAAACCGGGATTAGTAATTCTTGTCTGGAAAGTTTGGGGGGATAAACCTTGCTGACATGGGGGATAGTCGGGTGATAGGCCCGCAACGGTTTGGCCTCCCACTTTTCTTCTTCCAGAAACATCACATCCCCGCGCATCATACCCGAATCGTCGAAAAAACGGATCACTCTTTTTAGTCCGGGATTGGTCACCTTTTCGGGATTGTCCGACAGTTTGATTTTGGGCCGCATCCAGCCGTTTTCTTCAATGGCAGTCAGCTTATAGACCCCTCCCAGGGCCGGGGTGGAGTAGGCGGTCACCAACTTGGTGCCGACTCCCCAGGAATCAATCCGCCCTCCTTGTTTCTTAATACTTTCGATAATCCACTCGTCCAGGTCGCTGGAGGCAAAGATCGTGACCTCTTCAAATCCCTCCCGGTCCAACATCTTCCTGGCTTCTTTGCTTAAGTAGGCCAAGTCTCCGCTGTCAAGCCGGACTCCTTTTAAATCTCCTTTTCCCATAGCCCGTAATTCTTTTCCAATTTTGATGGCGTTAGGTATCCCGCTTTTCAAAGTATCATAGGTGTCCACTAACAAAAAGCAACTCTTTGGATAAACCCGGCAATAGGCTTCGAAGGCTTCTATTTCGGAAGGAAAGGATTCCACCCAGCTATGGGCTAAGGTTCCACGGACGGGTATATCGAATAATTTACCGGCCAAGATATTGGATGTGCCCTGGGCCCCGCCGATAAAGGCCGCCCGAGCGGCCCCGATGGCTGCATCCGGCCCGTGGGCGCGCCGCAAACCAAATTCGATAACCGGATCTCCTTCGGCGGCCGTGCAGACTCTGGCGGCCTTGGTGGCGATCAGGGTTTGGAAATTCATGATATTGAGCAGGGCCGATTCAATAAACTGGGCTTCCGGTAAGGGGGCCGTTACCCGGATGATCGGTTCATAGGGGAATACAACCGTACCTTCAGGGACGGCCAAGAGATCCCCGGTGAAGCGAAACCCTTCCAGGTACCGAAGGACTTTCTCGGGAAAGATCTCCAGGCTTTCCAGATAGGCCAAATCCTCGGATGTGAAACGGATGTGTTTGACATAATCAACCACCTGATCAAGACCGGCGGCAATACAATATCCTCCTTCATCCGGAATTTTACGGAAAAAGTAGTCAAAATTGGCCCGTTGGGCTTCTTTGCCGTTTTCGAGGTATCCGCCGACCATGGTCAGTTCATACATATCGGTTAATAAAGTAAGGTTGCGCATTAGTCCGTTTCTCTTTGATGATTTTTAAGCTTTCTTTTTACACAGATAAGTCGATTTCTTCAAGGATTAATTTGCGGCCTTGTTCCTGACCGGATAATTTTTCATTGACAACCATACAAATGTATGGTATATTCATTTCCACACATGCAAAACCTTACGATACGACAAAGACAGATATTGGAATACCTTAAGACCTACCAGGCTGAACACGGCTATCCCCCTTCTTTCCGGGAAGTGGCCGGTCATTTTAAGATCAACCTGGGCACGGTCCAGGATCATTTCAAGGCCTTGACACGGAAAGGATACGTGAGCCGGGAAGTCAATCGCTCCCGGGGGCTTCGTCTGATCCCTTCCCCAGGGCCTTTGCGCACCGTCCCCCTTTATGGGGCCATTCCGGCCGGGGATCCCCGACGGATAGAAGAAGCCGCCGAAGGCTATGTCTGCCTTCCGGAGACCTGGGCCAGAGGAGGGGAAGTCTTCCTCCTTCGGGTACGGGGAGACAGCATGAGCCCTTATATATTGACCGGGGATCAGGTCATCGTCCGCCGCCAGGATCAGCTTGCCCAGGGGGCCGTCGGGGTCTTTCGGATAGGAGAAGAGATCACTTTGAAGCGCTACTATCGAGAAAAAAATAAGGTCATCCTCAAAGGAGAGCACCCGGAATTTCCCCCCCTGATCTTGAAGGGACCGGATTTAGCCGCCGTCAGTATCTTGGGCAAGGTCATCGGAATCTACCGCCCGATGGAAATAGGGTAGGGGGGGTGAGAATGGATTTTCTTCCCTGGCAACGAATGCGAGACTTGGTCCTTTCAGAAGGGAACCTCCTCTTTTTTGGAGAACCCATGGCCCGTCTTTCCGCCTATCTGATGGGCCAGTTTGCGGTCCGCGGAAAATCCATTACCTTGGTGGACGCCACCCAAACCTTTGATCCCTACCTGGTTGCCAGGGTAGGCCGTCTGTTGGGGATTCCCTCCCGCCCCCTGTTGGAGCGGATACGTCTCAGCCGGGCCTTTACCTGCCACCAACTGGTAACCGTGCTCTGTGAAATCCTGCCCAACTCGGGGATGAACGATCCCCTCTTTGTCCTCGGCCCTTGTGCGCTGTTTTATGATGAACAGGTTCCGCTTAAAGAACGGCAGGCCCTTTTTCTGCAAGTCGTCCGTTCCCTGCTCATTTTTAAAAAAAGAGGGACAGGGCTGTTTTCTTTTCCAGAGCCCCATCTCCCGAAAGGTAAAAAATCGGCATTTTGGGCGGGAGCTGTCCCGCTCGGTTCAATGGGTTATCCGGGTCGGCTGGGGGGAACAGGGAATCGAGGGGCGGCTTTATCCGCCTTTTGCCCTGTCGAGAGAAAACAGGAAAGGCGTTGATAAGGATTTTTCAGGCTGATCAAAAATATTCAGATGCAAGGCGCCCGAAGTCCCGAGGAAGGAGGCGTACAATGAAGTACGCTGGACTGACGCGGGACAAGGGCAACAACGCAGATGGATGTTTTTCATCAACCTGACAGGTGGAAGTATGGGACGTACGGTTTTACCATTCAGTCAGATTTTGGAACGGGAATATGCCGACTGGAAAAAATTCCGCCGTGGTCTGCGCAAAGAGGACCAGGCGGTTTTGGACCGGCTTTTCGACCTGGCCCGCCTCCATGTCCAGGCCGGGGTCTATGCCTCCCGTCCCTGGCCCCTGGAGACCATTCTGGTGTCGATTCTCATCGAGCAGGAAAAGGCCCTGGCCGATTTGCGGGCGAAACTGAAGGTGTTGGAGGAGGCGGTTGGAAGAAGACAGGGATCTGCTGTCGACCCGGGTGTTGGATGAAAAAATTGACATCATGACAGCATGATGGTATGATGTTTTTATAATCATGAAGGGGGTATTCCATGAAACGAGCCCAGATCCAATTAGAAGAAGAAACCTTTGAGGTCTTACGCCAACGGGCCTTTCAAGAAAAAAAATCCATTGCCGGGGTCATTCGGGAACTTATCCATAAAGAAATAACCCTTTCGGCCCCACAAAAACCGTTGTCGATAAAAAATTTCCGGTTTATCGGTGCTGGTAAATCGCTTCAAGGATCCCTTAAACCGGTTTCAGAACGACACGACCAGGCCCTTGAGGAGGCATTTCGAAAATGATTTTTTTGGATACCTCGGCTGTCTACGCCTTGGCAGACAAGGCTGATCCCAATCATGCTTCCGCCCTTGAGAAATTCGATCAAGCCTTGTCGGCAGGAGAACCTATTTGTCTCCATAACTACATTTTGGTAGAAAGTGCGGCCTTATTGCAGGCCCGACTCGGCCTCCGGGTGGCCCTGCAATTCCTGAAGGAGGTAAAAGCATTTCAGATTGAATGGGTGGACTCCGTCCTTCATGGAAAGGCGTTGCAGGAACTGGAAAGGATCGGGAGGCGAGGGGTTAGTTTTGTGGATTGCCTGAGTTTTCTGGTGATGCGGGAGAGGGGGATAAAAAGGGTGTTGGCCTTTGATCCTGATTTTACAGACCAGGGGTTTATGTTGTATTAATAGGCCCCCGGAACTAAAATTCCTTGAACGGCCCGGATAAAATGCAGGCGTCGGCAATCTCTATGAAAACAAATAAAGAGGAGATATAGAGGCAAGCGGCGCATTTTTATGATAATCCATTCCATGTTTGTCCGTTTCTTTTGCGGCTACTTGCCCGAAAATTTAATGTAATTCCAGTAGCTGTTATTGACCGGAAGAGGCCGGTTGCGTATATTTAGGTCTGGTTGGTATCTGGTTGGTATTTGGTATATGGTGGCAATATCTCCGATACTTGAGGAAGGGGATTGAAATGGAAGCTTACGAATGCTGGATTGACATCGACGACGTGGCCGCCCACCTTAGGGTGGCCAAGGATTCGGTTTATAGAAGGATTGAGGAACGGAGATGAGAAAATCAGACGAACACCTCGAAGTCCTGCTTGCCGATATCGAATCGGACCTTGCGGAACGTAAGGAGTCTTGGAAAGGTGACGCACCGGATACCGGACGGCAGGCTGTCTGCGCTTTCGCAAACGATTTACCCGACCACCGAAAACCGGGGGTTCTCTTTGTAGGAGCGCGGAACGATGGCACTCCATCCAATTTGCCCATTACGGATGAACTACTTCGGACCCTTTCGGACATCAGGACAGACGGCAACATTTTACCACCGCCTTCAATCCTTGTTGAGAAGCGCACTCTAAGAGGCGCCGAAATGGCCGTCGTTACCGCACAGCCCTCCGACGCGCCGCCGGTTCGGTACAAGGGAAGAATCTGGATCCGCATCGGGCCGCGAAGGGCTGTAGCAACTCCGCAAGAGGAAAGGATTTTGAACGAAAAGCGCCGGTATCGAGACATCCCATTCGATGTTCAACCACTCCCTTCATGCAATTTGTCGGCTCTCAGTCGGGTATTGTTCGAGCAGGAGTATTTGCCCAATGCGGTTGCTCCGGATGTTGTAACGGCCAACGAGCGATCTTACGAACAAAGGCTGGCCTCTTGCCGGATGGTCGCCTCGGTGGATGACCCTACCCCAACAATTCTCGGCGTTCTGGTCCTTGGAGTGTCCCCACGAGATTGGATTCCCGGTGCCTATGTACAATTTCTTCGAATCGCCGGAACACAGATGGCGGATCCGATACAGGATGAAGCCCTTGTAGACGGTGCCCTGGGACAGGTTCTGCGCCGGATCGACGAAAAGATCGATTCTCATAACCGCAGTGAAGTTGACATCAGATCATCTAACCGAGAAGTCAGGACGGCCCCATATCCGCGTGTGGCTCTTCAGCAGTTGATTCGGAATGCGGTTATGCACCGCACCTACGAAAACACGAACGCGCCGGTCCGCGTCTACTGGTTTGACGACCGTATCGAAATCATTAATCCGGGAGGACCGTTCGGTGCCGTCACACGGGAGAACTTCGGTCGACCCGGCATCACGGATTACCGCAACCCGAATCTGGCTGACGCCATGAAGGTTATGGGATTCGTGCAGAGATTCGGCATCGGTATCCAGACAGCAAGGGCGGAATTGAAGAAAAACGATAATCCGGATCTCGAATTTCAGGTTGAACCGATGACTGTGCTCGCCACGGTCAGGAGGCGCCCATGAGTGTTCCGGTATTAACTTTTTTCAACAACAAAGGCGGTGTTGGGAAAACATCCCTCGTTTATCACTTGTCGTGGATGTTTTCCGAACTCGGCCATACGGTTGTCGCTGTCGATCTGGACGCTCAGGCCAATTTGACCGCAGCCTATCTCGATGAAGACGAGCTTGAACAGCTTTGGGAAAACGAAAAAGATCCAACGACAATTTATCGGGCCATAGAACCGCTCACTCAAGTGGGGGATATAATAGAACCTCATATCGAAAAAGTGACGCAAGGTCTGTATCTTAATTCCCGGTGATGTGGCTTTGGCGTCATTCGAGGATACCTTGTCCGAATCTTGGCCTAAGCCAGCATGGGTGATCCCAATTTGTATCGCCACTTTCGTATTCTGACGGCGTTCTGGCAGGTCGCACAAATGGCGGCGCAACAGGTAGGCGCCGATATCATCCTTGTGGATGTCGGTCCCAACCTCGGGGCCATCAATCGGTCGGCTCTGATTGCTTCCGATTATGTCGCCATTCCCCTGGGAGCCGATCTTTTTTCTCTTCAAGGCTTGAAAAACCTGGGGCCGACGCTTCGTTCGTGGCGCGACCTCTGGAAAAAACGATTGGATAACTGGAAATCTCCCGATTTTGAGCTTCCTCAAGGGCGGATGAAACCGCTCGGATATATCGTGCAGCAGCATAGCGTGCGACTCAGCCGTCCGGTCAAAGCATATGACAAATGGGTCAACCGCATGCCGGCTGTTTATCACGAGGCCGTGCTTCAAGATTCCACTACCGCCGCTACGCCATCGCAGGATGACGAATGTCTCGCCACGTTGAAACACTATCGCAGCTTGATACCGATGGGGCAGGAAGCGCGAAAACCCATCTTTCAGCTCACACCTGCCGACGGTGCCATCGGAAGCCATGCACAGGCGGTTGTGGAGGCTTACAACGACTTCAAGCAGCTTGCGGAGAAACTTCTTGAAAGAATGAAAACAACGAAACCCTCTTCAACATGATCGGAGCAAGGTTGTTGCATGGCACAAGTCGAGAGACAGCAGACGGTTCTGAATATCCTCCGGAACTTGCGGGATCTGGTCGGCCTTAAAAGGCTTTTCTGGGAGGAACTGAACTACGAGCATGAAAACAAGCCGCTCAGCATGCGCGGCTGGCCGGATTCCGCCCGCAAGGCGCTGGTCGATGACCCCATCCTGTTTGCCAGCGGCGGCGAGGATAATGCCTTTCATGTGGTGTATTGCCGTCTGGCCTCCGCCGGCCTTCAGAGAAATCTTGAGCGGCCCATCGTCGATCAGTTGATCCGCGAACATCCTTACTGCCTGTTCGTTTTCTCCGACACGGCGCAATCCTCCTGGCATTTTCTGAACATCAAGTATGACGAGAAGGCGGAGAAGCGGCGGCTTTTCCGCCGGATTACCGTGCGGGCCGACAGCGGGTTGCGCACGGCCGCCGAGCGGCTGCAGATGATGGATCTGGCGTTGATGGGGAAAGACCTGTCCGGCATCCCCGCCCTGGAGATTCAGAAACGCCACGATGACGCCTTTGATGTCGAGTCGGTCACCAAGGCGTTCTACAAGGAACTCGCCAACTGGTATTTCTGGGCGCTGAAGCATGTTCGTTTCCCCAAGGACGCACCCAAGGAGGCTGACGGGCACGACCATATCGGCGTGATCCGCATGATCACGCGATTGATTTTCTGCTGGTTCGTGAAGGAAAAGGGTCTGATCCCCGAGGTGCTGTTCGATCAACGCCGCCTGGATGAACTGCTCGACGGGTTCGCCCCGGACAAGGATGCCGGGAAGGATTCCGTCTTCTACAAGGCGATCCTGCAGAATCTGTTCTTTGCCACGTTGAACACGGAAATGGACAAGCGCGGCTGGGCGCGGGACGAGCAGAATTTCATGGCGCACAGTCTTTACCGCCATCGCGATTTGTTTAAGAAGCCCGGCGAGGCGCTGGCGTTGTTTAAGAATATCCCGTTCCTCAACGGCGGCTTGTTCGAGTGCTTGGACAAGGATCTGGGCGAAAACGCCAGGCCCCGTTATGTGCGCATTGACGGATTTTCCCGACGGCCGGACAGCCAGCCGGTTGTGCCGGATTTCCTGTTCTTCGGACCTGAGCGCGAAGAAGACCTCAGCGCGGACTATGGCGACAAGAAGTTCAGGAAGGTCCGGGTGCGCGGGCTGATCCACACGCTTCATCGGTACCACTTCACGATTGAGGAAAACACGCCCATCGAGCAGGAAGTCGCCCTCGATCCGGAGCTGTCCGGCAAGGTGTTTGAGAACCTTCTCGCCGCCTATAATCCCGAAACCGGCGCCACCGCCCGCAAACAGACCGGCTCGTTCTACACCCCGCGCGAGATCGTGGATTACATGGTGGACGAGGCGTTGATCGCCTTCCTGAAGGGGAAATTAACCACAGAGGATACAGAGGGCACGGAGAAGAAACTCCGGCGGCTGATGTCGTGGGAGGAGAGCGGCCACGATTTTGACGCCCGGGAAACCGAGGCGCTGATCGCCGCGATTGACGGGCTGAAGGCGCTGGACCCGGCAGTGGGGTCAGGCGCCTTCCCGATGGGCATTTTGCACAAGCTGGTGTTCATCCTGGGAAAACTTGATCCGCGCAACGAGCAATGGGAGCAACGGCAAATCCAGCGCGTGCGCGACGCCATCGCCACGGCGGAGAAGATCGAAGACGCCGCCATCCGCGAGCGGACGGTCAAGGAACTGGAACAGCAGATCATCGGCATCGAGGAAGCATTCGAACGCAACGAGCTGGATTACGGCCGCAAGCTCTATCTGATCGAAAACTGCCTCTATGGCGTGGACATTCAGTCCATCGCCGTCCAGATCGCCAAGATGCGGTTCTTCATTTCGCTGATCGTGGACCAGCGGGTGGACCCGAAGGCAACAAACCTGGGCGTGCGGCCGTTGCCCAACCTGGAGACCAAGTTCGTCGCCGCCAACACGCTGATCGGGATCGAAAAGCCCGATCAGGCAATGTTCTGCGCAATCCGAACATTGACGCCAAGGAGGCGGAACTCCGCCGCGTGCGGGAAAAGCATTTCATCGCCCGTTCGCTGTCGTCCAAGGCCAAATGCCGGGAGCAGGACAAGAAACTGCGCGGCGAAATCGCCGAACTGCTCAAGAGCGACGGCTGGGGCGACACGATAGCCAAACAACTTGCCGCCTGGGACCCCTACGACCAGAACGCCTCCGCCCCTTTCTTCGATCCGGAGTGGATGTTCGGCGTGCGGGAGGGGTTCGACGTGATCATCGGCAATCCGCCGTACATTCGGGCAGACGAGCAATCCGACTGGAATCGACGTCAGCGTCAGCAAATTTTCGCCAGCCAGAGCTACGAGACACTTTGGGAAAAGTGGGACCTCTTCGTGCCCTTCATCGAGAAGGGCTACAAACTGCTTAAGCCTGACGGCGTTACGACACTCATCGTCTCCGACGCCTTCTGCCATTCTAAATACGCGCAGAAACCACAGAATCTGGTTTCTCCAGCACGCACGTATCCTGCGTCTCGACTTTTGCAGCAACGTGCAAATCTTCGATGCTGCCGTCCACAACCTCATTTACTTTTTCCAGAAGGCCGACGGCGCCAGTAATGTGCCCGAGCGTCGGCTTCACCAAATGGAGTTCGGCAAAGTCACGGTTCTGCCGAGCGACGAACAAACTAAACTCACATATCGCGCATTTTTCCCCGAAGACACGGCGAAGCATTCATTCGCATGCAAAACCGTTACGCTGGAAAGCATTTGTTACATTTCCTACGGGCTTCGCCCGAATAGCGATGAGAACGAAGCAAAGGGCGAATTTACAACCACCGATGTCGTTTCAGAAACCCGTGACCGTGTGCATTGTAAACCCTACGTTGAAGGAAAGCATCTCGGGCCTTGGTTGCCGATTACTAATCTTTGGATCGAGTGGGGCACAGCACGCGCACCTTCGAAATTTTGCCGGCCTACGTTTCCGGAGATCTACACGGTTCCCGAGAAGGTTCTTGCACAACGAAGTCCTGGACCAGATCCAGTTATTTGTTTTGATGACCGACACCTAGTTTTTACGCCTGCAAGCGTGGGCTTCGTTCCTTGGCACGCATTGAGTGCCGTCCGGAACAATTCATTGAAGAAAGCTGCGCGGTACCGGGGCGAGAAACCGCTGCGCCGCGATCTGCCGAAGCGCGAGGAACTCGAGGACATCAGTCGCCACTTTGCGGTTAAGTATTTACTCGCCGTGATGAACTCGTCCATCGCCTACGATTTCCTCCGCGCCAACCGTCGCAGCAACATCCACCTTTACCCCGACGACTGGAAAAAGCTTCCTATCCCCGCCGCGGACCCCGCCGCGCAAGCACCCATCGTAAAATTGGTTGACCGCATCCTCGTTACCAAGGCGGCTGACCTATCGGCGGACACCTCGGCAATTGAGGGCGAGATTGACCGTATGGTGTACGAGCTTTACAGCTTGGCGGATGAGGAGATTGCGATTGTCGAGGGGAGAGCATGAAATTTTACAAATATGGCTCATCTAGTTCTTGCGTACTTGTCTCAGATGTTTTTCTCCTGAAATCTACGTTTGACATAACCCACATGGAAGCGTAGATTGCAACCCATATTCATTAAAGATACAATGAAATTTGAGATTAAAGGCCCTATCGGATTGTACTAATCAGGTGGCATAAAAATGCGAATTACGAAATCTCAGCTGGTAAATAAACCAGGGAAATGGGGTCGCCATATCGTCATACTTGGGGCTGGGGCGAGTGTCGCAGCGTTTCCTTATGGTGACGCTAATGGAAAAAGACTGCCGACGATGGATAACTTAATTGAGATGCTTGGTCTCGAACCGGTATTAGAACGGGGAGGGGTTAAGAATAGACGTCGCAACTTTGAAGATATTTACAGTGAGTTGTACAAGAATGATCCTGGGTCACCATTTCTCAAAGAAATTGAGGAGATCATATATACTTATTTTGACAGCCTAAAACTCCCAGAATTACCAACCGTGTATGACCATTTATTGATGTCCCTTAGGCCAAAGGATATTGTTGCAACTTTTAACTGGGATCCATTCCTCTTTGATGCGTGGAATCGGAATAAGGATAAAGTCCCAGCTCCGGAGATTATTCACCTTCACGGCAACGTCCGCTTAGCATATTGCCCAGAGCACCCTGTCTATGGTGAACACGGTATGTATTGTCCAACATGTGATAGAGAGCTTATTCCCTCTCGGCTACTCTACCCTGTCGCAATGAAGAACTATGTCAACGACCCCTTTATCAAAACAGAATGGGAAGTTCTAAAGAAGGGTCTGCGTCAGGCAAAGACCCTAACAATCTTTGGCTATGGAGCACCGACTACGGATAAAGAAGCAGTTGATATTCTGAATAATGCATGGGACAAGGCCAATCGATTAATCGAAAGAACGGAGATCATTGATATAAAAGACAAAGAAGTTCTGTGGACGCAGTGGGAACCTTTTATAGTAAGAACTTACCTTGATTGCCCTGAGAACTTTTATCAATCACGGATAGCAAACTTTCCTAGGAGAACTTGTGAAGCGTTATTAGCTCAAACATGTTATGGTCAATGGGTTGAGAACAACCCATTTCCAGTGGATGCTAATTTTGATGAACTACTATTTTGGGTAAAGCCATTAGTTGAGGCAGAGCGTGTATTGGATGCTGTCTGAGAATTTATAGAGGCTTTTAGTTCATAACTAAGGCTATGTAGATAATTTTATGTAAATGCATAACCACTCAACGCACTCGGGCGCCAAACAGCTTCACGGTTCGGCCCGGTGGTTTCAATTATTACACTCTTTCAATCCGAAATCAATGGTTCTAAAGAAATCTCAACCTCACACAAGGTGTAACAAATCCGGCAGCCCGAAGCCGTATTACCTTTTCAAATCAAAAAGTAGGCAAGAACCGGATGAACCTCTAAAAACATCTTTCAATGGCAGGTGTCCATGATGATAGAACCTGGAAATAATGCAGTCCGAGAACAGCAGGCTGCATACGCGGCGGTGGGCGCGAGGCAGGATCATGCCCTGGTCCGGGAACTTTGGGCCATCGAGGGGCATTCGGATCGGTTCCATGTTCAGCGAATCGCCGAGAGGTCAGGTCTCCCGGTTAAATGGCTTTCCGCGCCGCCCAGGATCAATGGGGACCGGGGCATGGATAAGCTCCTGGAGGAACGGAATGTCCTGTTGCTTCGCGACCGCAAGAGCCCGTTCATCGAACAGTTTCAGCATCCGCTGGGACGGTGCGCGAAGTTTTATAAGCTGACGGCCTACAATAACTGCAATTTCTGGTGCGAGTACTGTTATCTGTACCTTACTTTTCGGGCTTCCCCGGTGTCAACGCACTTTGTGAACTACGATAGGATGTTTAAGGACATAGAGAAGTTTGACCGGCAGAGCATTCCCGATGCCCTTCGAGTTCTGAATCTTGGTGAGCTTGGTGATCCCTTGGCTGTGGATGATGTCACCGGGCTGTCGGAGCAACTGATTCCGTTCATGCCGGCACATGCGCCTCACTCGAAGCTGCTGTTCCTGACCAAGAGCGACTGCGTCCGGAATCTTTTGGAGATTGAGCATGGCGGGCAGACGATCGTTTCGTTCAGCGTCAACACGGATAAGGTCTGGCAGTATCTGGAGCACCGGACGCCGTCACCGACTGACCGGTTGAAAGCGGCGCGCAAGGTTCAGGATGCCGGGTATGAGGTGCGTTTACGAATAGATCCGGTGGTCCGATATTCAACGTGGGAAAAAGATTATCGCAGGCTTACGGAGATGATTTTCGATCACGTCGAGCCTTCGAGGATCACGATCGGCGAGTACCGACCGGCAGAAGGGCTTTCAAGTCACATCAAGGCACGTTTCCCGGAATCATCTCTGTTGAAGGTAAATGGGTCACTGATTGCCGAGGCAGGAAAATTGCGATATCCCAGGGAATGCAGGATCGAGATGTTCCGCACGATTGCGGACGGGATTCGCCATTACAACAAGAGGGTTCAGATTGCCCTTTGCAAGGAGACTTCACCTGTCTGGGAAGCGGCAGGATTGGATATGAAAGGGCTGTATTGCAACTGTACGGGCTGACGGAGGAGGAAATCAGGATTGTGGATGGGGAGAGTTGAATAGCGGTTAACAACTACAGTAACATCTGTTGATGAAATGTAAATACATGAGGTGACCAATGATAACGAAAATTGAAATTCAAGGTTATCGTCTGCTGAACGGATTTATCGCCGATTTCAGTCCCCTTACGGTGGTCATCGGGGCGAACGCTGTCGGTAAGAGCACATTGCTGGACTGTCTGCAGTTGATCGCTCAATGTGCCGACTTCCCATTAAACACTGCAGCAGGATGGCACTGGGGATTGTCGTCCTTGTTGACCGCTTCAACCGGAGAGAACAAATTGGGATGGAAGATCACTTTCGAGAAACCCGACAATTTTTTCTGGGAGCGATTGCCGTTGGATGACGACCAGAAACTCTACTATGAGGTTTCTCTGCAGGCGGATGTGCAGGGGCAAGCACAAGCGCAATATGAGGTATTGCGCAAACCGGAACCGTCACCCGGCTATAGCGAAGCATTCAAGTATCTGGAAGCAACGCCCTATCGCCGGCGAATTTTCAGCCGCGAACATCATGGTCTTGTTCCGTTCGACGAAGCGCTACCGCAAACAAGTCAGGTGCGGGAAACTGCAGAAAGGAACGGTCTCGGAGGCAATCTGCCGGTACCTGCCCAAGAACCCGCCTTGATGCTGTCGCAGATCCGTTTCTTCAACGAATTCCCAATTCCATCTTCGGCGCGAGTGTTGCTGGCGAACATGGCGTTCTATCCAGGATTTGACGTAACACGGTTTTCCAGTCTCCGTACCAAGGCGGCAGAGATCAAGCCCGTAACCCTGCTGGGCCTGAATGGCGAGAACCTGGGAACCATTTTGCACGAAATTCTCACCCGTTACGATTATCGTTCAGCCGCAAACGATCTGCGGGAATTCATGAAAGCTGCCTATCCGGCGCTGGAAGAAATCCATTGTGATACGACATACGGATCTCCGGCGCAAGTGCTTGTCCGGGTTAGGGAAAAAGGAATGCAGAGGTCAATGGAACTTTGGGAATTGTCTGACGGCATGTTGCGATTCCTCTGTCTTACATCGGCACTTTTGAATCCTGTGCCACCTCCGTTTGTGATGGTGGACGAACCAGAGACAGGTCTCCATCCGAGACTGATGCCGGTCGTTGCGGACATGATTAAGACTGCCGCGGAGCGTACGCAAGTGTTGGTGACAACGCATAGTCCGGACCTGCTGAACAGGTTCGACCTTGCGGATATTGCAGTCATGTCCCGAATTAACGAAGGACCCAAAGCTACATGGCATCGGCCTGCGGATCGTAAAACACTGGTCCAGATGCTGAAGACCGTTACGGGTGAAACCTTAGGCGACCTGCACCGTTCGGGTGAGCTGGAGGCGGCAGAATGAAAGTCTGGGTGTTCGTTGAAGGAGAAGCGGACCGGATCGCCTTGAACACCTTATGGTCATCATGGCGGACTGAACTCGGCAAGAAGGGTTGGGGAATTCAGATTCATCCTCTCGACGATAAGTCTCGATACTTCCGTAAGATTGGCCATCGAGCCGCCGAAAAAATGGTCAACAATGATTCGAGATCTGGTTGTCGGCTTGCCCGACCTCTATCCGAACGCGGTGTATTCGCAGCACGAAGTTCAAACACGATGATCTGTCGGAACTCAAGACCGTCCAGACTCGGCTTGTCCAAGATGCGCTCCAAGCGGTGTTTCAGTTGTCGCCTACAGAAGTGCGGGACAACACTCATTCGTTTCTTTCCAAGCGCACTGAAGCATGACCTTGAGGCATTGATTCTGGCCGCTGTGGATCGAACTGCAGACAGGTACTGGGAACGAAGGAAATGCTTGGAAAATGGCGACATCCCGTTGAAGATCAGAACCAAGCAAAAACCGCCGAAGTACGTAGTTGAAGAGCTGTTTCGAACAAAGAAAGGCCGTAACTATCGTGACACCGTGCATGCAAGAGTCGTTTTGGAGAAAGTCACCGATATCAAGAAGCTACTATTCAGCAGTTCCGGACAATTGGAATGCCCGGTGTTTAAAGAAACAATGGACTGGATCGCCGAAAGGACCGGCGTTCCTGCTTACTGAGCCATGCCACCGCAAAAGCATAATTCCCCTCCGATGCTGAAGGACAAAGCCGGTCATTGGAGCCAAGACGAATATACTGAAAGGAAATACGATTAACATGCCGACACACGACATAATCGATAATCGATCAGAAAAGCTGGTTGACCATCTCAGCCAGATGCTCGGCTCCAGCGAGCGGGCGCGGTTTGCGGTCGGCTACCTTTTCCTTTCCGGGCTGACGAGTGTCGCCAGGCGCCTTTTGAACCTGAAGGAACTCCGGCTGCTCATTGGCAACACGACCAACCGCGAGACGGTCGAAATGCTGGCCGAAGGCTACCGCCGTCTTGACCTGGCGGCGGAAGAGGTCGAGCGACAGGCTTACCCCAAGCGCACGGAAGCCGGGAAGATGGCCCAGGAGACGGCCGGGAATCTTCGGAATTCTGTGGAATTGATGGACCAGACCGACGAGGCGCAGGAGTTGATTGCCGGGCTGATTCAGATGATCCGGGAGAAGCGTCTGAAGGTCCGCGTTTACACGAAAGGCCGACTCCACGCCAAGGCGTACATTTGCGACTACGGCAAAGTGTTCGATCCGGTCGGCCAGGAGGTCGCCCGGCACGAAAAGGGCATCGCGGTTGTGGGATCCTCCAACCTGACCCTGGCCGGGTTGACCCACAACACCGAGTTGAACGTGATCGTTCAGGGGAACCAGAACCATCAGGAACTGGTCCGCTGGTTTGATGATCTTTGGAAAGAAGCGCAGGAATTCGACGAAACGCTGATGATGGAACTCAAGGAATCCTGGGCGGCGGCGCAGGTCAGACCGTACGACATCTACATGAAGACGCTCTTTGCCCTGGTGAAAGACCGGCTGGAGGGCGAGGAAGAGCAAGAACTCCTCTGGGACGACGACATTTTCCGCAAATTGGCGAATTTCCAGAAGGTCGCCGTCCGGCAGTCCGTCCAGATGATCCGGGATTTCGGCGGCGGGTTTGTGGCGGACGTGGTCGGCCTCGGCAAGAGCTACATCGGCGCGGCCATCGTGAAGCATTTCGAGCGCACGGACCACGCGCGCCCGCTGGTCATTTGTCCCGCCCCGCTCAAGGAAATGTGGGAACGGTACAACGAGGTTTACCAACTCAACGCCCGCGTCCTTTCGATGGGGTATCTCCGGGAAGACGACAACGACGGCGTGACCAAGCTCCTGAAGGATTTCCACTACAAGGACCGTGACTTCGTGCTCGTGGACGAAAGCCACAACCTCAGGCATCCCGACACCCAGCGCTATAAGGTCGTTCAGACGTTCCTTTCCACCGGCCGCCGTTGCTGTTTCCTGACCGCCACGCCCCGGAACAAAAGCGCCTGGGACGTTTACCACCAGATCAAGCTTTTCCATCAGGACGACCGAACGGATCTGCCCATTGACCCGCCAAACCTGAAAGAGTTCTTCAAACTGATTGAGCGGGGGGAAAAGAAACTGCCCGACTTGCTGGCCAACATCCTTATCCGGCGCACGCGCAACCATATCCTGCGTTGGTATGGTTTCGACGCAGAGACGCACGAGCCGGTTGATCCCAGCCGCTTTCAGGAATACCTCGACGGCAGGCGAAAGGCCTATGTGCTCGTCGGCGGGAAGCACCAGTTCTTCCCGAAGCGGCAGCTTCAAACCATTGCATACAGCATCGAAGACACCTACCAGGGACTTTACCAGCAGTTGCGCGGCTATCTTGGCAAGTCCCGGAAGGGCAAAACGACCAAGGCCACGGCGGGGGAACTGACCTACGCGCGTTATGGCCTGTGGCACTATGTCCACGCCGAGAAGCAGAAGAAAGAGCCCTATGTCAGCCTGCAGCGGGCCGGGGCGAATCTGCGCGGCCTGATGCGCGTTCTCTTGTTCAAGCGGTTTGAGTCGAGCGTTTACGCCTTTCAGGAGACCATCCGCCGGTTGCTCAAGATTCACGAGTCGTTTCTCAAGGCCATTGACGAGGGCTTTGTCCCGGCGGGCGAGGAAGCCCAGTACATCCTCTACGGAAGCGACACGCTCGAAGAGGCTGACTTCATGGACGCCTTGCGCGCGGTGTCGCAACGCTACGACGCAAAGGACTTCGATACGGACACCCTGCGAGAGCACATCGAGCATGACATCGAACTTTTGAAGACTATCCGGAAACTGGTTGAACCGATCACCCCCGAGAAAGACGCCAAACTCCAAACGCTCAAAGCGCGTCTGGCTGACAAGCCTTTGAAGGGTGCGAAACGGTTGATCTTCACGCAGTACGCCGACACGGCGAAGTATCTCTACGCCAATCTGAACCCCGGCGACCGCCTCCTCGACGTGGAAGTCATCTACAGCGGGGACAAGAGCAAGGCGCGCGTGGTCGGACGGTTTGCGCCGAAAGCCAATCCGGAGTACCGCTTTGCCAAAGGCGAAGCGGAACTCATGACCGTAGTCGCAACCGACGTTCTGGCCGAAGGTCTTAACCTCCAGGACTGTGACAACATCATCAATTACGATCTGCACTGGAACCCGGTTCGGCTGATTCAACGTTTCGGGCGCATTGATCGTATCGGATCGGAACACGAAGTCATCTTCGCCTTCAATTTCCTGCCGGAAGTGGGTATTGAGAAGACTCTGGGGTTGTACAGATACGCTGCACAACCGGATTCAAGAGATTCACGATACCATCGGAGAAGACTCCAACATTCTTGACGAGACCGAACGCCTGAACCCCGAGGCGATGTATGCCATTTACGAAACACAGGGCGGCGGCCCGGTGCAGTTGGATCTCTGGGGCAAACCGGAAGACGAGTTTCTGGATCTGAACGAAGCCGAGGAAATCCTGCGGCAGTTGCGGAAAGAAGACCCTGCGGAGTTCGAGCGTATCGCCACTCTGCGCGACGGCATCCGGACGGCGCGGCCTTCTCTGCAAAAGGGCTTGTTCGTTTTCTGCCAGGCCGGCCGCTTTCAACAGCTCTTCCTGCTCGACGATAAAGGCGCTGTCGTTTCCCGCGATGTTCCGAGGGTGGTCGGTACAGTCAAATGCGCTCCCGATGCAAAGGCCGCCGACCTGCCGGACGGGTACAACAAGGCGGTCATGGCCGTTCAACGGACATTTGCCGAGGAAGTGAAACACCGGGAGGCCGAGCGCAAGCATACCTTTAATCTCACGCACGGTCAGCTTTATGCCCTTCGGGAACTCAGGATCCTTTTTGAAGCCACGACAGAAGAAGAGATCAAGGGCAATGTCAACATTCTGGAAAAGGCTTTCAGGGGTGCTTTGACCGGAGCGGTCAAACGCGAGTTGAACCAGTTGCGGCGGAATGCCGTCACCGGCGAGGCGCTCTACAAGAATCTGATCCGAATCTACGACCAGCACAACCTGAAAGACGTGACGGCCCGGCGAAGTTTGGAATTCGAGAACAAACTCATTCCCCGTATCATTTGCAGCGAAGCATTGGTCTGAATGAAACGGGTTGCACAGGTCAACGGCTCGTCTAAACCCTAATATAATGTGTCTATCCGAGGTAGCGGAATTAAGGAAGATGAGAACCAGGCTGACTTTTTAAGGGAGTTGTCGGCCTATTATATCCAGACTTGCTATCCTGAAGAAATCGCTCAGATGGGTTCAGAAGTGAAGGAGGGGATGGCAGGAGAGATTTTAATAAGAACGGAGAAGGAGTAGGTTAAAAGGGGAGGGAGGAATGACGAAGAGCTTCAAGCCCATCTTCACGATCACTAACCGGATCACCGCCGGGCTGACTCGCATCGAGCGGACTCGGGGATTCTTGGAGGCCGCGACATTTTCTGAGGCCTGGGTACGCGAGATGGGCCGACGCGCATTGATCCTGGAAGCGCACCACACCACGCACATCGAGGGAACGCACCTGACCCTGGAACAGGCCCAGCGATTGCTCGATGGGAACCCGGTTCCCGAGGCCGACCCCAACGACGCGCGGGAGCTGCTGAATTACCGGAAGGCATTCGAATTCGTCTCGGAGTACCTCGAAGACGGCGGCCCGATTACCGAGGGACTGGTCCGGGAAATCCACAAGCGGCTCGTCGAAGGTGTCCGGGGCGGGGCCGCAGCTCCGGGCGAGTACCGGAAAATTCAAAACTATGTGGTCAACTCCGTGACAGGCGAGACGGTCTACACACCGCCTCCAGCGTACGATGTGCCCATCATGATGGCGGAGCTGGTGGACTGGCTCAACCAGGAACAGGATGTCCATCCAGTACTGGTGAGCGGCATCTCCCAGTTCCAGTTCGTGCATGTCCACCCCTTCCTGGACGGCAATGGCCGGGCGTCCCGGCTGCTATCCACCCTCTATCTCTACCGGGCCGGATACGACTTCAAGCGGCTATTCACGATCAGCGAGTATTATGACCGGGACCGGCCTGCTTTTTACCGGGCCATTCAGGGCGTCCGTGAGAGCCACATGGACATGACCGGCTGGCTGGAATACTTCGTCGAAGGGTTGACCACACAACTCACCGAAATCAGAAGACGCGGGGAACTTGCTATCCAAATGGATTTGCTCATCAAAAGACATGGTCTTTCGGACCGCCAGGCCAATGCCCTCGGCCACATCCTGGAGCACGTCAGCCTGACCATCCAGGAATTTGAGCATCTCTTTCCCGAGGTCAACCGCCGGTCTCTGCAGCGCGACCTGAAGGCCATGGTGGACATGGGACTGTTGGTTTCGGATGGATCGACCAACAAGCTCGTTTATCGGATGAAGGAGACTGGCTGAACTTGCGACAATCTTGTGACATAACTTACGACAAGGTCACGATTTTAATAATGAGTAATCAAAGGGAAGGGGCCTCTATGATTTTAGACCGTTACAGACAATCCTTAGCTTTTTCTTAAACTTTTTTATTTAGTTTACATAATATATCTTATCAGACATTGTAAAGGTAAAGAAAAAAATAAGGTTTATCCTGCAATTTACGGAAACCTGATAGAGGTATCGAATTAAGAGAGAATGTTATTAAGGAAATTGCTTAATGATTTAAGGTCAGGGAAGACTTGATGGGCGGCGGACAATTTTTCTTTGGGCAAGGTCGAGGAAATAGCCAAACAGGTAATTCCGGCGGAACAGGCGGCCTGAATGCCGGCTGGGGCGTTTTCAACCACCAGACAATCTCCAGGCCTTTGCCGAATTTCATTCAGGGCCTTGAGGTAGGGATCGGGAAAGGGCTTGAAACGTTCCGTATCATCGGCAGAAACAATCGTCGGAAAAGAGAGTTAGAGTCTTCTTCGTTCCATATTTTTTGAACTAAATTTTTTCTGGAACCGGTTACCAGGCCCAGTAAAATTCCTTTGGTTCTTAATTGTTCCAACAGAGGAAGTGCATCTGCGTAAAGCCCAACATGGGATAGGTACTTGTCATGAAACAGGGAATTTTGCGTCAAGTATATATCATCTAATTTCAGTATTATCAATATGATATCCGTATTTTCTAAATAGATCCTTTATAATATCCGGAGCCATGGCCCCTTCATGTTCAAAGATAAATTGATCGGAGACTTTAATATTAAAAGATTCGAGTAATTCCTTCCATGATTTAAGGTGATAGTTCATACTATCTACTAAAGTACCATCCATATCAAACAAAATGGCTTTTGGATGGTTAGTGATTAAATCTCCGGAGTTCATGGCTGAGGAAGTTATATAGGAAACGGATTAGTTTATCAAGTGTCAATTCACTTGTAGATCAACCTTCCCTTTCTTCAAATAGAATTCGATTTATCGGTTTCAAATTTATTGACACCCTCCCCTCTTTTAGTTACAAATAAAAATACAATAAAATTCGGAAGGATTTTTTTATGGAACTGATTGAATTTCCAAAGGACATTGGCCCATACCTGATACCCCAAGTCGGCGGACGGTTAGAGTATCGCTGTCTGGACTGCCGTAAAACTCATTCCATCGACAGCCTCCTTTATACCTGTCCTGATTGCGGCGGGGTCCTGCTTATCCATGACTTAGAGGAAAAAAAGAAAATCCAACGTCCGGGAAAGCATTGGCGTCGCCTTTTTGATTACCGGCGGATGTCGACCATCCCGGCCTTGAAAGGCGTTTTTTTGTTTCATGAATTTATTGCCCCGGTTATTCCCCTTAAGCACATCCTTTACTTGGGAGAGGGCCATACTCCCTTGGTGGAAGCCAACCAGGAACTTAAAGACCGGATCGGCCTAACCTTCTTTTATAAGAATGAAGGACAAAACCCAAGCGCTTCATTTAAGGATCGAGGGATGGCCTGTGCCTTGAGCTATCTGAACTATTTGATCTCCAAAAAGAAACTGAAGAATGTCCTGGCCGTTTGCGCCTCTACCGGGGACACTTCCGCTTCGGCTGCCCTCTATGCCTCCTATCTCGGGGACAAGGTCCGGTCGGCTGTTTTGCTTCCCAAAGGCAAGGTGACCCCGCAACAACTGTCCCAACCCCTGGGAAGCGGCGCCATGGTCCTGGAAATTCCCGGGCGTTTTTGATGATTGCATGAAGGTGGTCGAATACCTCTCGGAACATTATCCGGTGGCCCTTCTGAATTCCAAAAATGCCTGGCGGATTTTAGGTCAGGAATCTTACTCTTTTGAAGTGGCCCAGGCCCTGGATTATCAAATGGATAAGACGGCCCTGATGGTCCCTATCGGCAATGCCGGAAATATTACCGCTATCATTTCCGGTTTTTTAAAACTATACCGGTATGGATTGATCTCCAGTCTTCCGAAGATCATCGGGGTCCAATCCCATCATGCCAACCCGGTCTATCGGTATTATCTGGAACCTCATCGGGACAAACGGGTTTTTAAACCCGTTACGGTAAAAGCCAGCGTGGCCCAGGCCGCCATGATTGGAAACCCGGTCTCCATGCCCAGGGTCATTGAGATGGTCGAACACTATAACCGGATAGAAGGAAAACAAAAGGTTTTTGTTGTCGAAGTTACCGAACAAGCCATCATGGATCATATGCTTTTGGCCAACCGAAACGGGCATATCGCCTGCACCCAGGGCGGTGAAAGCCTGGCTGGTCTGGTTCAGGCCCTGGCCGAGAAGAAAGTCTCAAAAAGAGAAAGGGTGATTGTCAACGCCACGGCCCATTCGCTAAAATTTGCCGGTTTTCAGGATATGTATTTCAACAATTCCTTCTCTCCTGATTTTGGGATCAAACCAAAGAAGGAATTGCAAAATTATCCTATCTCGGTGGCCCTCAAAAAAGGCGGGGCTTTCTCCGATCCCAAAAAGCTGAAGTCCCCCAAAGACTATCAAAAATTTGTTGAAAAAACGGCCTTGAAGGTGGCCGAGTTATTAGGGATGTAGGTTTATTACAAGACAGGGTTCCAGGATTCAGATTCGAGGGTTAATTTCAATGCTTTTCACTTGAATCCTGCACCCTGAATCCTGGAATCCTAGTTCGTAGCGTCCCGGATGATGATTTAGCATGAAATTCGTAATTGTTACCATAGGAAAAATTAAGGAAGACTTTATTCTGAAAGGGGTTAAGGAATACAGCGATCGAATAGACCGTTACGCCCATTTGGCCTTCATTCCGGTCAAGGAGGAACGACTTGTTAAGGGAGTATCGGAATCCATGGTCCTGCAAAAGGAAGGGGAAAGGATATTAGACAAAATCCCCCATGATGGTTTATGGATGGCCTTGGAGCGCCAGGGGCAGGAAATGAATTCCAGGCAACACTTTGACTTTTTAGAAACCCAGGCCCGAACCGGGGTAAAAAAGATCTATTATCTGATTGGCGGTCCTTTAGGACTTTCCAAGGAGGTTCTCAATCAATCGGACAGGCTCCTTTCCCTTTCGCGGATGACCCTGACTCATGAAATGAGCGCCCTTTTTTTAATCGAACAAATCTACCGCTATCTGAATTTTACGGCCGGAGAAAAATATCATAAATGAAAGGTACAAGGTACGGTATAAGGTACAAGGTTAGAACATCTCGGTTCAACAGTCAGTACCTTAAACCTTAAACCTTATACCTTGTACCGTAGTTTAAATCAGGCCGATTCCACCCCGACGACTTCCGGAATCTGTTGTTTAAGGAATTTTTCAATGCCCATCTTGAGGGTCATTTGGGACATCGGGCAGCCCCCGCAGGCCCCGGTTAAACGCACCTTGACCATCCCGGCTTCATTGACATCCACCAATTCCACATCCCCACCGTCGGCTTGAAGTTGGGGTCTGATTTTGTTTAAGGCTTCCTGAACCTGTTCTTTCGTCATGGTTGTTCTCCTATCGCAATCTATTTAACAAGCGAAACAATTGGATTGAATTGTATTTATTATAACCATCCCAACCGCCTTCCACAATCCAAATCCGTATCCCCCCTGCCCTTTTCATCCCGCCATCTTTTTTATGGACCTTCTCTTTTTCTTTTTTTTCAACGACACAGTAGATCCCTTCGCCAGCCATGGCCGGGCCAAAACATTGGTTATCGGAAAGACAGGTGGCTTTGCTAAGATCTCCGGACATCCAACGTTTAATCAGGCCGGGCTCACGAATGAACGGCCGGCTCATAGACAGATAATCGGCAAGACCTTGATCGATAATCCTTTCCGCAACCGATAAAGATCGAATGCCGCCCACCAGTATCAAGGGAATTGTCCAGTTTCTCCTTAAAGGCCTTGGCGGCTTCTAAGAAATAGGCCTCCTTCTCTTCGCTGGTAATTCCAACCCTGGAAGGGGTTAAACTTGCCCGATCTTAAAGTTCCACCGCTCAGTTCTATGGCATCGATCCCTCTTCTTGAAGCAGGGTCCCGATTTTAAGAGAATCTTCCAGGGTAAGCCCTCCTTCCAGAAAATCCTCGGAATTAAGCTTGATCAGAGACGGGAAATCACTGCCCCAACCGTAGATCGAACTTTTTTTAAAACTCTCTCGAAGGACCCTGGCACCGATTTTCAACCGATCCCTCCATAAGCATCGGTGCGTTTATTAAAAAGGGGAGAGATGAATTGATTCAATCAGATAGCCGTGGGCGGAATGAATTTGAACGCCGTCGAATCCGGCTTCTTTGGCCCGTTGAGCGGCCAGACCGAAGGCTTCGACAAGCTCCTGGATGTCCTGAACGGTCATGGCCTTGCAGGGGAATTTGGAAAATCCCTCGACGGTGGAAGGACCCAATGGGTCCTGACCGGTCAGCTTAGGATTGGCCAGACATCCGGAGTGGGCCATTTGGAGAACGATCCGACCGCCCTGTTCATGGACGGCCTGGGTCATCTGCTTGAGTCCGTTTATCAACTCATCTTTATAAACACCCAACTGTTTAGGACCGGCCTGTCCTTCCGGTTTGATGTAGGCATGGCTGGAAATAATCAGGCCGACCTGACCTTTGGCCAACTGGGCCATCAAATCTATCAGGACCGGGGTTACTGACCCGTCTTCACCGGCCATTCCTTCCCAGGTGGCCGAACGAACGAACCGATTAGCGAGCTTCATTCCATTGATTTCAGTGGATTCAAAAAGCTTAGACATCCTTCCTCTCCTTTTCTCTTGATCGGATTTCATCTGAGGGTATTGATATATTGCATACAATTAACTTGTATACAAGTTATATAAATAGGTTCCCGGTGTCAAGAATTTTTTTAGCCAATTTTTTTTAGCCCCCTGCCCTATTCGTTTGGCCTTTGTTTTGGTTCTGAGGTGTTTGATGGAAAATCGGCGGCAGCAGATATTCGGGTCGACAATGGCTTAAGGCATGAAAGATATTGCCCCTGATCTTCCGGTTGCGGGCATAAAAGGCTGGATAAAAACTCTTTGATTTCTTTTCGCGAAGAGTGTTGGGCACTGGGACAAGGATTGGGTATTTCCGGCAGGCCCAGTCGACGGGCAAACCCTTTGATCCGGGATTCCTCCAAGAGGGCTAACGGGCGAATAATGGTCAGCCGGTCTTTAAATAAAGGCTGTTTAGGGAGCATGGTACTGAGTTCACCGCTGAAGAACATATTCAGAAACAGGGTCTCGATAATGTCATCTTTATTATGTCCGAAGGCAATCTTGGTAAACTTCAAAGTCTTGGAGAGTTGAAAGAGATGCTTCCGCCGCAACCAGGAACACAGAAAGCAGGGGTTTTCCTTGTTTTCCGGTCCATGGGCCCTTAATCCCATAATCGGTTTGCTCAAAATAGAAAGGCACCTCCAGTTCTCGACAGGCCTGCTCAATCCGCTGGGGCTGTGCGCCCTCAAAACCCATATCCAGATGAACGGCTAACAAATCATATCGGATGGGTATCCACTTGAGACGGGCCTTAAGCAAATGGAGCAAGGCCATGCTGTCTTTTCCCCCGGAGACGGCCACGGCCACGCGGTCGCCGGCCTCGATCATATCGTAGTCACGGATGGCCTTGCCCACAAGGCCTTGAACTCTTTTATCGGCCGCAGAAATGGATTGGGTCATGGAAGATCTATACCAGAGAGCAGAAATACCGTCAAATGATTCGGGATATTTTTTCATTCCGCTCAACTTAGGCAGTCCCTTCTTTTCTTATGCAGGATCGATACGGTCCCGTCTTCTTCCAAAAGGGCTTTCATGATCAAAGGGAGGTCGGTGACCGGGTCCAATTCGTGTTTACGAAGTGCCCGTTCCAATTCACGCCGTGTCATAACCTCACGCCTCAAGTTCTTGTTTAAGATCTTTCCCTCCTCAATCAAAGGCGTGGGTTCCCCTTCGAGCACGCGGGCCAGACGGGGAAAGTGAAGGGCAAGCCGGGCGATCAAACCGTTGGCCATAAATAAGGTTACGCCTCCTATGAGGCCTCCGCTCAGCGAGTTATCCGGGCCGATCATGGCATTCTGCAGGACATTGCTGATCGTCAACAAAACGATCATGTCAAAAGGCGTCATTTGTCCCAGTTCCCGCTTTCCTAGTCACCCGGAAGGCGATGAGCAGAAAAAAATAGATGATCAGCGGCCTGGCGATCTTTTCAAGTATTCCGACTTCGGGGATGAACATGTTGGTCATTTTCTCTCCTCCTGGGAATTTATATTTCGAATTGAAGCTCCCTGCACCCCAGGTGTGCGGGAAAACTTCCCGCACACCTGGGGCAAATAAATCTTTCAGACCAAAAAATGGCTAATTTTAAGAATTCCCGGACTTCTGCCGCGCACCGAATAGACGCGGTAAGCGCGATAATAACATCAAGTCGCCGCTTACTTGGTACAATCCCTCCATCAGGGCCTTCGGTCGATCGATCTCACCTCGGGCAATTTTGACCCAGACTTCCGCAGAAGACTTAATGGTTAGAGTCGGGGTCTGGGTCTCCTCCTCCCGACATTGACATTGGCCGTGGGAAATGGAAATCACCCAGTTTCCGCCATCTTGTCCGGAAATAAGAAATTGAATATCGGCTTCAAGGTCCCCGGCCATTTCCGGGTCGAAGCCATCGCACATCCCTTCGATCAGCTTGATTGCGGAGTCGGGAACAGCCGCAGTCGCTTGGGGGCTGACCTGATATTTTTTCTTCAGGTAAATACCTGGATATTTTCTGGAAAAGACCACTCCGATTCCGATACAAAGGGCAAAGGGAATGACGATGGAATAAAAGGGTTTCCCCTGGCCCAGCCAACTGGAGAGGAAGGAGGCCAGGAAAATCGCACTCCAGACATAGGTGATCCGAAAATTAAGCAGGCGAAAATCGGGAGATCCCCAAACCGATTCGGGATACCATTGTCTGGCAACGGCGTAGGTGAAGGGATCGAAGCCGAATTGCTGGGGCAGGAAACTCATCATAAAGAGGGTCAAATAAAGAAGGGCCACGGAATTGTCCACGAAGACATGGGCCAGGTCTGCCGGCAGGAAATAGACCCAGACCGTCCCGGCCAGGAGAAATCCTAAAAAGGTTTTTTCCAGATAGGTATTGTATCTAAGGATTTTTCGAGCGGTCCCGTACTGGATTACGGCCAGGAAAAGACCGATTAAGACGGCCGCCTTGGCCTGCCCCCAGGTGGCTTGACCGACCCTGGCGATGATTTTGAAAGCGGCCACCGGAAAAAAGGAAGTAACGAACAGGACCTTTTCCAATCGATGAGACATGATCCCTCCTGACCGGGAAATTGATTCCGGGTTGCCGCCCTTTTCGCAATCTTTGCAGGTTTCCATCTTATCACGAATAGACCGTGATCAACGCCCCTGATTTTTTCTTCCCCACGGCCACCCCATAGATCTTCCGGGCCACATAGTCGGGCTTCAGCAATATCAGAAGAATCGATCTCAAAATCGCTTTCCTTAAGGAGTTGCGTGTCCACCGCGCCGGGAAGGACGGCATAAATCCGAATATCGGGATCGGATATTTCATCGGCCAGGGCCCGGGTCAGTCCCACCACGCCGAATTTAGAGGCGCAATAGACGGAAAAGTTAGCCATCCCTTCAACTCCCAGGCCCGAGGAAATATTGACGACGGTCCCCATTCCCTGTTTTTTCATGATGGGGACAATCTGGTGTAAGAATAAAAAAGTCCCCTTAAGGTTCGTGTCGATGATTTTGTCCCAATCCTCTTCGGTCATCTCTTCAATCGGCTTGTAGGCAGCCACCCCGGCGTTGTTAATCAAGACATCGATCCGGCCGAAGTGCTTGAGAACTTGATTGACGATCCTTTTCACATCCTTAAGTTTTCGAACATCGCCGACCAGGGCTAAAAGGTTCTCTTTCTCTCCGAGGGATAACAGATGCCTGGCGGCTTCTTGGACATGGTGTTTGTCCCGGCTAAAGATGACTACCCGGTCCCCATGTTTCAGAAACTCCGCGGCGGTGGCCAAACCTATCCCCCGAGTCGATCCGGTGATAAGGACAATGCGATTCATGATGATACCTCCTTTTTATTGGGTAAAAAAACCGGTGAGATTTGCCGGGTCGTTGAGCCGTTCATAGCCTTTTCCACCCCGGGGACAGGCCCGACCTGATGTTCATTTGAAAATCCGATTGTTTGATGACCCTTTCAGGGATGTTTATTTTAAATTTAGTCCATTTTGTCCGCGTTTTCAATAGAAAGCACCAAAATTTAAACCCTATTAAATCCCCCCTGGTTGACGTTTTTCCGCTTGACCGTTTTTCCCTGGTCATTTATACTCTTCATCAAAATCAGCGAATAGAGGCTATCAGGCCGCACAAAATCATTTCATTTTTACCTTGAAATCGGTTTTTTATCCTTCCCCCTGACAATGGTTCGAAATAATGAAACTCGACGCTAACGTTCTTGTCGTCGGCGGCGGACCGGCTGGTGCCACTGCCGCCGGGTTGCTTGCTCAAAACGGGAAAGATATCATCCTTCTCGAAAAAAACCTTTCCTACGACAAACCCTGCGGAGGAGGGCTGGCCCTCAGTGCCTTTGATGAATTTGATATTCCTAAAACCTTCATCAAAAAAATGGTGTCCGGCATAAGGCTCATATCTCCAAAGGGGGAGGTGGTAGAAATCGGATTAAACGATTACCCTCTAATTATGGTGGAGAGGAAAGAGTTTGATAACGGACTCCGTGAAAAAGCCCAATCTCAGGGTGCAAGGATCCTCGAAGGGGAGTTTTTCAGGGTCTTGGATGATAAAAGAGGTGTCGTCGAAGCCCTCATTGGAGAAGAAAGGGTTCAAATCGTCTCGGAATATATTATCGCCGCTGACGGCGTAAACTCCAGAGTCAGGGCCTCTCTGGGGATCAGTCCATCCCCTTCTCTATTCACGGTCTCCGAATTGGTAAAAGGGACGGATAGGGATATTTGTGAATTCTGGTTTGACAGCGCCAGCACACCCTATTCCTACTCCTGGGTCTTCCCGGCCCATGAAGGTGTTTCCATCGGCCTGGGGACCTTTGAATCGAGGAAGATTAAGGGCTTACTCCGGACTTTTAAGACCCAGGTCGGAATGGTCTCTTCAGGAAAAAAGAAAATTTACCGGATCCCCGTGTGGAAAGGCGATTTATATAATAAGGGGAAGATTCTCTTTGCCGGTGATTCAGCCGGCCAGGTCTTACCCTTTTCTTATGAAGGCATCTATTATGCCATGAAGGCCGGTGACTTGGCGGCCGGGGCGATTATGGAAGGAAAGGCCGGAAATTATAAGAAGAGGTGGAAGGCCCGGTTTCAAAAAAGATTCATCTTGTTAGATAAACTAAAAAATTATTTTTTGAAAGACAACGACTCTGCGGAAAATCTGGTCCGTTTGCATAGAAGACCGGAAGTTCAGGCGGTCTCTTTAATGCTCTGGTTCAGGAAGGACAGTGGCCCAAAGAGTCTTTTCCATTATGTAAAACTCTTTGGAAAGTTTTTAAGGTAAACCTGGCTGTGGGGGGCAGGAATCTTGGAATCTTTGCACTTTTTTTCCCATTAAACCATCTTGCCCTGTGGGGCACCACGAAGCATGAAACCGCTGTAGGGGCGGGTTTCAAACCCGCCCCTACAGAGCCCTTTAACGCATCAGCGGCGCCGAAAGGGAGTAGACCTCCATGGCATTGGGGAAGGGCCGGGCATTTTCCAGGCTTTTTATCTTCTCGAACTGGTCCCGCACCTCTTCGGCGGTAACGTCTCTTCGGGCGTCTCCGATGCAGACCCCTTCTCCGGAAACGACCGCTGTTCGAGCAAACCAGCCGGCACTCATGGTGAATATCATACCCGTCTCCTGGTTTTCCTCGGAACAGAGGAAGACGACCATGGGTACGTTGAACTTAGGATGCAGCTTCCGGGCAATAGCTTCAGGAAATATCCCTTCGGTCATCCTCGAATAGGCGTTAGGGGCGACGGTATTCACTTTGATGTTGTACTTGCCCAGCTCAAGCTTCAGCACATTCATAAAACCCGCCTGGGCCATCTTGGCAGCCCCGTAGTTGGCCTGGCCGAAGTTTCCGTAAAGGCCTGAAGTTGAAGCAGTAAGAATGATTCTCCCGTAGTTGTTCTCTTTCATGGCCAGAGCTGCCGGCTGGGTGACGCAGAAAGCCCCCTTTAGGTGGACGGCGATGACCTGGTCCCACTCCGCTTCGGTCATCTTGAGAAAACTCCGATCTCTCAAGATCCCGGCATTATTGATGAGGATATCCACCTTGCCGAAATGATCCACCGCGGCCTTAACGATATTCTTACCGCCATCCATGGTGGAAACCGAATCATAATTGGCCAGCGCCTGCCCGCCCGCAGCCTTTATTTCGGCAACCACCTTGTCGGCGGCCGATTGGCTTGCACCGCTCCCGTCCAGCGTTCCGCCCAGATCATTGACCACCACCATAGCCCCCCGCTTGGCCAGATCCAGGGCATATTCCCGGCCCAGTCCGCCGCCGGCACCGGTGATAATGGCCACCCTTCCCTTAAAATCTAAATCCGACATAATAATCTGTCCTTTCCATGTAAGGATTTTAATGCGGTTCATATAAACCATAGCGGTACCTAAAGTCAATCCTAAAGGATGAGGCGAATTAGATGTCGATAGAATCTTTCAATGATGGTATGATTATTATAAAAATCCCGACAGGAAGTAATCGTGCAATTCAAATATGGCCTTGATGATAAGCCTCCCTTCGGAGAAAATCTCCTTTTGGGGCTTCAATGGTTATTTATCGCCATTCCATCCATCTTGATTATCGGCAAAATCGTCGGGGGCATTCACTTTGTCAGCCTCCCGGATCAGGTTATCTACCTGCAGAAGCTGTCCTTCGTCATGGCCGTGACCCTTTTCTTCCAGGTCCTCCTGGGACATCGCCTCCCACTAATAACCGGGCCGTCGACCGTCCTGCTCATCGGTGTTATCGCCGGCAGGGGGTTTGACGCTGAAACGATCTACTCCACTATGATGATTGGCGGATTGGTCCTGGCCCTGGTGAGCGCAACCGGGCTTTTCGGACATCTCCAACGACTGTTTACGCCGCGGGTTATCGCCGTCGTCCTGTTGCTCATCGGGTTTACCCTGATGCCGACGGTTATGAATCTTATAAGCGGTCCCACGGGAACCGCCTCGCCATTGGCCCATATAGTCTTTGCCCTCTGCCTCATCCTGGGGATGATTGTTTTTCAAAAAAACGTAAAGGGAATCTGGAAATCGACCCTTATTGTCTGGGCAATCATGTTCGGAAGTCTGGTTTATCATCTCCTTTTTCCGGAAGGAACCTCCGTAAAAAAGGGCGCAGATTTGGCCGCCTTTTCATTCTTCTTTAAGCACCTCACCACTAAGTTTTCCATCGAGCCGGGTGTGCTCATTTCTTTCCTCTTTTGCTTTTTGGCCCTCTCGATCAATGACCTTGGCTCCATTGAATCGTTGGACGATCTACTCAAACCTTCAAATATGTCAGGAAGGGTAAACCGTGGCCTCGCCTTTACCGGAACGGCCAACATCCTGGCGGGCTTTTTCGGGGTTGTGGGACCGGTCAATTTTTCGCTAAGCCCAGGGGTGATTTTATCTACCGGTTGTGCCTCCCGATACACCCTTATCCCGACAGCCGTTATTCTTTTTCTCCTTTCCTTTTCACCGGCCTTAATGGGAGTGATTGGGATGATCCCTTCGGTGATCATCGGAAGTGTTCTGGTTTACATACTCTGCTTTCAGGTTGTGGCCGGACTTGCCCTGGTGTTCAAGTCGGAGGGTGAGTTTCAGGTCGAGACGGGCCTGGTCGTCGGTCTGCCGATCCTCCTGGGCACTGTAGTCGCCTTCTTACCGGCCGGAGTGATCGACACTTTTCCGGCAACGCTGCGTCCGGTGATGGGTAATGGATTTGTCATCGGCATCTTCACCGCCTTTTTTCTCGAACACTTTGTCTTCAGACAAAAGAAGAGTTCAAAATAAATCCGGCTCACTGTAAATTCTGTTGACGGTTTGGAAATCCTTGGTTAGCATACCCATCTCATGACCCGATTCCTTAAATCCTTTTCCTATCCCCAAAGGCTTTTTTTTCTTTTATCCGGACTGTTTTGTTTTCGATTGATCTATGCCCTGCTTTTGCCCCTCTCTCCTCAGGAGGCCTATTACTGGGTTTTTTCTCTCCATCCGGCCTTAAGTTATTTTGATCACCCTCCCCTGACTGCCTATACCATTTATTTCTTCACCCATTTCTTCGGTCCCACGGTCCTGGCCGTCCGTTTAGGCGCGCTGCTCTACGCCTTTGGCTTCAGTTGGTTTGTCTTTGAGATCGGAAAAAGGATGTTTAATGAGCCAACGGGTTTCTGGGCGGCTCTATTGATGAACCTTTTGCCAACCTTTTCCATCACCGCCCTGATCATGACCCCGGATTGCCCCCTGGTTTTTTTCTGGTGTCTGGGTTGGTTTTTCGTTCTTAAGGCGGTCCAGGAAGATCGCTTGGCCTGGTATCTCTGGGCCGGAGCGGCCCTTGGGCTGGCTCTTGATTCCAAATATACGGCCGTCTTTTTTCCCTTTTCCGTTTTTCTCTTCCTGCTGGTATCCTCCGAACACAGGCACCACTTGAAAAGAAGAGAGCCTTATCTCGGCCTGATCATAGCCCTCCTGATCTTCAGCCCGGTTTTAATCTGGAATGCCCAACACCATTGGGCCTCCTTGGCCTTTCAATCCACCGAGCGGGCCGGCGAGATGAAAACATTCAACGGGGAAGAACTGGGGGCCTTTTTCGCTTCTCAAATCGGGATCATCACCCCCTTGGTCTTTGCCGGTCTTTGCTGGGCCATCGGATCAGGCCTGAAACGATTTTGGAGATATACTATTTGGCAGGAAACATTTCTGCTCAGTCTGGCCTTACCCATGGTGGCTCTGTTTACCCTGGTGGCCACCCGGGAGTGGGTCAAGATGAACTGGCTGATTCCGGCCTATCCGCCATTGCTGCTTTTGATGGTCGCCTATTATCAAAACAGGACCTTCCATTGGAATTGGATTTACCGGGGCTATGCCCGCTGGATCTGGGTGACCGTGGGCCTGTTTTTTCTTGTCTTTCATCTTTGGCCCTTGGTTCCGCAGATCAAGGTCTCGGGGTCCGCGGATACCATGACCGGCTGGTCGGAATTAGCCCGCCATGTCGAAACAATTCAGAGCGAAAAGAATGGAAAGGGAACCCCTTTTATCTTCTCCTGGGGCCACAAGACCGCCGCGGAATTACAGTTTTATTTAAAAGGACACCCCGCTACCTTTGCCCAGACGGTTTTAGGGAAAAAGGCCTTAGGTTATGATTACTGGTTTGATCCCACACCGTTGAAGGGGAGGAATGCCCTTTTTGTCTGGTCTGATTTTGAACATTTTCCGGATGAAAAATCCGGACTTCTGGAAAAATATTTCGAGCGGGTGGAAGTCCTGGAACCCTTTAAGATCTTTCGCGGAAAACACCTTCTTCGGACCTTTAGGATTTATCGTTGTTATGGATATAAAGGTTATGACTTTATGAGGCCGTAAGGAAAGGGGCATGGTTCATGGTACACGGGTCACGGGAAACACAGGTCGTCGGGTCCCCGAGAAACGATCGGTAACACCTTTGTGACTCCTAAGGCGAAATCCTTTACGAATTCTTATCCAGGTATGTTCTGATGGACAGAACAAACTGAGCAGCCTCGGCAAGAAGAGGTTTCACTATTTCTTTGGTCAATTCAAAATATTCGCGATAATCCCCTCGTTGCCTTAATTCGAAAGCCTTGTTGAGAGAGCGCCCCATCGTTTCGGGAAAAATTCCGTCCTTGACAAAGCGTTTGTTAAAATAGGCAAGCACGCCCGTATGTTTTGAAGATGTGTAAGGTTCAAAGATCAGAAGGGCCAAGACCGCATAGAACATTCCATAATAAAGACGATTGACCACGGAGCGAAGACTTTTACTACCGCTGAAAAGATAATTGGCTTCTTCCAGACTCTCCTGAGCTTGTTGTAATCTGTATTGAGCCAAGGCCTTTTTCTTATCGTCCGTAGTCATAATGATAATCCTTCCCGCTGGATGGCTTTGTATATCGGCGATTCGGACATCGGCCCTTGTTCAATTTCATCCCTCCCGAAAATAATGGCGGAAATGAAAACATCATTTTCTAAATTAATCCTATAAATGATGTCGTCAATCTGCTCCACAGTCATCCGGTCATAATCGGGAATTTCTATCATCACATCAAGGTCGGAGTCCTGTCTTCCTTCCCCCCGTGCCTTTGAACCGAAGAGTCGAAAATCAAGTATTGGGTATCTCTTGTATAAAATATCACGTAGTTCTTTCAGCGCCCGTTCTTCATTCTCCGCCAGCTTCATAGGCTCACCGCTCTTTCTCTCTATTATGCTTTTCGGCAGAAGCTTAAGAGTCAAAAAGGTTCAAGGCAGATGGATTAGTCTTTCTTTCAAAAAACTGTGCCGCAATTGGGGTTTGTTATTTTTGATGCCGATGGCCAGCGCCTTTTTAGTTCCGACTAAAACCACCACCCTTTTGGCCCGGGTAACGGCCGTGTAGATCAAATTTCTCTGCAATAAGATAAAGTGCTGGATCATGATCGGGAGGATCACCGCCGGGTATTCGTTTCCCTGGGATTTGTGCACGGAAATGGCATAGGCCAAAACCAACTCTTCCAACTCACTGAAGTCATAGACGACAAACCGGCCATCGAAATTGACCCAGACCTCCTGGTTCTCCGGATCGATTTTGGCCAAGCGGCCGATGTCACCGTTAAAGACCTCCTTGTCATAATTATTCCGGATTTGCATCACCTTGTCCCCAAGCTTGTAAAGACGGGGTCCCCGTTGAATGGATCGCTTTTCCGGGTTTAAGTGTTGTTGCAGAAAAAGGTTTAAATTTTCCGCCCCGACGGCGCCTTTGTACATGGGGGTCAGGACCTGGATATCCTGAAAGGGGTCGAGGCAGTAGCGTTTGGGCAACCGTTCCTGGACCAGTTCCAGGATCCAGCGGGCGGCTGTTTCCGGGTCCTCCTGATCCAGGAAATAAAACTCCTGATTTTTTCCCACATCTTCCTTCAACAAAATGGGCATATCTCCCTGATGAATTCGATGGGCATTGACGACGATTAGACTCCCTTCCCCCTGCCTGAAAATCTGGTCCAATTGGACCACGGGAACCCTTTGGGAATAGATGAAATCGGAAAGCACATTCCCGGGGCCCACCGAGGGCAGTTGAAAGATATCCCCCACCAGAATCAAAACCGCGGAGTCAGGAACGGCCTTCAGCAGATGAAACATCAAAGTGGTGTCGACCATCGAGGCTTCATCGATGACCACCAGGTCGGCCGGAAGGGGATGTTCTTCGTTCTTTTGAAATCCTCCCATTTTGGGGTTGTATCCCAAACCCCGATGGATAGTGGCCGCCGGGTAATGGGTTACCTCGGACAGCCGCTTGGCTGCCCGACCGGTAGGGGCCATAAGGATACATCGCCGGTCCAATTGTTTAAAGATTTCCAGAATAGAACGGATAATGGTCGTTTTCCCGGTGCCGGGTCCGCCGGTGATGATCAGGATTTTATGGGTCAAGGCCTTCCGAACCGCCTCCTTTTGTTGACCGGACAAATGGATGCGTAATGCCCCCTCCACCTGGACGATGACCTCTTCGGCCCGGCGGTCGTTTGAAGGCCTTCCTTTCAACAAAGTCCCGATCCTTCGAGCGATGCCTTCTTCGGAAAGGTCCAGATAAGGCAAAAAGACCAGGGTTTCTCCCCCTATCGGTTTGCTGGATGTTCAATTGTTTTTTCTGTATCAATTCTTTAAGGGCCGGGGCCAGCAGGGCGGAATCCACCTCCAACTGTTTTACGGCGGCCTGTATCAACATTTCTTCCGGTAGGCAGACCTGGCCTTCTTCACTCTTCTGCTGGAGGATATAGGTCAGACCGGCCTGAAGTCTCACGGGGGCATTCTTTTCGATACCCATTTTTTGGGCAATGCGGTCGGCCGTTAAAAAACCAACCCCGAATATATCGGCGGCTAAACCATAGGGATTTTCCTGGATCCGGGTCACGGCCTGTTGTCCATAGGTTTTAAAGATCTTGAAGGCCAGTCCGGTACTGACCCCGTTTCCCTGGAGAAAGATCATGATTCGCCGGATTTCTTTTTGTTCTTTCCAGGCTTCTTTGATCTGGCCGATTCGTTTAGGTCCTACACCCTCAACCTTGGAAAGCTGCTGAATGTCCCTTTCAATGACATCCAAAGTCTCCAGGCCGAATTGTTTGACGATCCGTTTGGCCATTTCCGGTCCGATGCCCTTGACCAAGCCGGAACCCAGATATTTTTCTATACCTAAGACAGTGGCCGGGACTAAGGACTCGTAGCTTTCGATACGAACTTGGAGGCCGTACTTGGCATGCTGTTCATAATGACCTTGGATTCTTAGGATTTCCCCCGGTGAAACGGAAAACAAATTACCGATCACCGTGACCGTATCCCTTCGCCCCTTGAGTCTCATCTTGGCGATGGTAAAATGATCCTCTTCATTTTGAAAGGTGATCCGTTCGATATGGCCTTCCAGGGTTACGGGGGTTTTGCTTTCCATTAGGGATAGATTCCTGACACGTTTAGAATGATAAAACCGGACCTTTAAATATAAAATTTTCAGACAGGATTTACCGGATTACATGGACTTAATCCTGTCAAACCCTATTTTCCAAGACAAGACGCACATCCAAGACCCGGCACCCTTTGCCGGCCTCACAAACCATAATAGGATTGATGTCGATCTCGGCGATGTCGGGAAAGTCGATCAACAGCCGGGAAAGGTTCAGTAGGGTCTCGACCACGGCCTCGACGTCGGAAGGCTTTTGGCCCCGAACCCCCTTGAGGAGCTTGATCCCTTTGATCTCCTCGATCATGTTCCGGGCCTCTGTCCGATTCAAAGGGGCGATCCTCAAAACCACATCCCCGATGACTTCCACATAGATCCCCCCGATGCCGAAGAGTATGACCGGTCCGAAGGTAGGGTCCTGTTTCCCGCCCAGGATGACTTCTCTTCCTCTGGGACTCATTCTTTGGAGGACCACCGTAAAATCTTCCGAATCCCCGGGTTCTTTTTGGGCCACTTCTTGTAATTGGTAGTAAGCCGTTTCCAGGTCTTTATCGTCTTTGATCTGAAGGATAACTCCTCCGACATCAAATTTGTGGGCGATATAGGGAATAGCCAACTTTAAGGACAACGGATACCCTAATTCCTGACCTTTGGCCAAAGCCTCTTCCAGGGACTTTGCCCTGGCAAAAGGGATGACCGGAAACCGATAATGGGAAAGGATTTCCAATCCCTCAAACAAGTATAAAGGACGCCCTTCTTCCATGGCCTTGGCGAAAATTTCCCTGACTGCATCGCGGTTCACTTCCGGTCCAACCTCTTCCGCCTTCAGACCCTGGACCTTTTGTTGGTTAAAATGATAAGAAAGATGGAGGGCCTGGGTGGCCTTTTCCGGGGATGAAAAAATAGGCATGGTAAAGTGTTTTTTGATATAGGCGATCTCCCATTCATCGGAAAAAATACAAACCGCCACCGGTTTTTGATAGCGGAGACTCAGTTCCTCGGCTTTTTGAATCAACTGGCGTGACCCTTCCTGTTCCCTTCCCTCCCGGTAGACATGAATAAGAATCAGGCCGTCGATATCCTCCCTTTTGATGGTTTCCTCGACAATCCGGACATAAACGGGCAAATCGAAGAGATCTCCCAGGTCAAGGGGATTGGACAATTGGATGACATTGGCCCGAAAATGTTTTTCGATGTCTTCAAAAAAGCTTTTCGGAAAGGCCGGAAGATCAAATCCATATTTGGAACAGGAGTCGGCCGCCACCACCGCATGACCGCCCGAGCGGGAGACGACGGCCAGTCTGTTTCCCTTCAAGCGCGGCAGGGTCAAAATCTTCAGATAATTAATGGCTTCTTCAAAATCCTGGACCCGGATTGCCCCGGCCTGTTTTAAGGCCGCCTCGACCACGTTGTCGTCGGATAGAAGGGAGGCTGTATGGGAAAAAGCGATATGGGCGCTAATGGGGCCCACGTTGGATTTGTGGATAATGACCGGCTTCGAGGAGCGGCTGATGATCTCCATCAATCGCCGTCCGTCAGTGATCCCCTCGAGGTAAAGGCAAATAACCTCCGTCCCAGGGTCCTGGATCAAAAATTCCAGAAGATCGTTTTCGTTGACATTTAATTTATTCCCCATACTGACGAACTTGTCGATCCCGATGTTTTCGCTGGCCAAAAAACCAATATAGCTTAACCCCACGCCCCCGCTTTGGGCTAAAATCGAGATGTGACCGAGTCGCATTTCTTTATGCATGGCCATAAAAGGCAGGCAGAGACCGTTTTCCCGGTTAATAACGCCGAGACCATTGGGACCGATAAAGCGCATGCCGTATTTCTCAGCCACCTGCAAGAGTTCTTTCTCCAGATGGGCCCTATCCTTAGCGAATTCACGGAATCCCCCCGATTCGATAACCGCCCTCCCGATCCCCTTTTCTCCGCACTGTCTCAAAATATCCACTACCGTTATGGCCGGGGTTAAGATGACAGCCAAATCAATCTCGGCCGGTATTTGCCCGATTTCGGTATAGATCTTTTGTCCGAAGAGGACCCCATCCCGGGGACCTACGGAAAAAATTTGACCGTCAAACTGAAATTCCAGCAAGTTAGAAACGATGTTCCTTCCCAAATTATCAGGGGAATTCGATACACCGATAACGGCCACACTGGTCGGATAAAAAAATTTTTTCATTCCCTTAAACCCTTCTCGATAATTGCTGAATTTTGGATAAAGGCGGGACTAAAACCCGCCCCTACAGCGGGGCAATGACCGGAGAATGTATTTTTGACGAATTCATAAAAAAATTTGAATTCTTTCAAAATTCCGTCAAGGCCGTACTCAGATAACGTTCCCCAGAGTCCGGGAGAATGACCACCATCAGTCTCCCGTCATTCTCCGGCCGTTTGGCCACTTGTAACGCGGCCCAGATGGCCGCCCCGGAAGAGATGCCGCAGACGATTCCCTCCTCCCGAGCCAATCTTCTGGCGTACTCAAAGGCCTCATCGTTACCGACTTGAACGACTTCATCGATCAGTTTTACGTTTAATACCTCGGGTATAAATCCGGTGCCGATCCCCTGGATTTTATGAGGACCGCCCTTACCCCCTGAAAGCACCGGAGAGTCTTTGGGCTCCACGGCGATGACCTGGAAGGAAGGTTTTCTGGCCTTGATGACTTCGGCAACTCCGGTCAGGGTTCCCCCGGTCCCCACGCCGGAAACCAGGATATCCACCCTGCCTTCGGTATCCTTCCAGATTTCTTCTGCCGTTGTTTTTCGGTGTGCATCCGGATTGGCGGGATTTTTGAATTGCTGGGGAATAAAAGAGTCGGGGTGTCCCTTGGCCAGGTCTTCGGCCTTTTGGATGGACCCCTGAATCCCGTCGGCCCCCGGCGTCAGGACCAATTCCGCCCCCAATAACTTGAGAAGCTTTCGGCGTTCCAGGCTCATGGTTTCAGGCATGGTCAAGATCAATCGATAGCCGCGGGCCGCGCAGACAAAAGCCAACCCGATACCGGTATTTCCGGAAGTGGGTTCGATGATCAGAGTGTCCGGGCCGATCCGATTTTCTCTTTCCGCTGCCTCAATCATGGCTAAGGCAATACGGTCTTTTACCGAACTCAGGGGATTAAAAGATTCCAATTTCCCAACGACCTCGGCCCGGCAATCCTGGGTGATCCTTCTTAACCGGATCAAAGGGGTATTTCCGATCACTTGGGTGATGCTGTCATAGATTTTCATGGAACCGTCCTCCGGCCTTATTTATTTGGGATAGATCATGGAATCCGATAAGAATCGTTTTTCTCCAAGCGGACCCCTTCCCTCAACCCCATATTCCTGAAGTTATCTTAATTGAAATCCGGATAAGGGTCAATTCAATATTCCGGGGACTCAGGCTTACAGCCTTTTGGGTTTTCAAAAAACTATTCCTTGACATCTCGGCCAAAGAAAACTATCTAAAAACAAAATAAGAAAATTGAAAACTTCCATGTTAAATTTTTCTCCACCCTTAATTATCCGGATGATAAGCCGACCCCGGATCTTGTTTTGGACCTGTCTGTTAATCTTCTCGGGATCTTGGTCTCAGGCCGGCCCATTATCGGATTATCATCCCTCCTGGCCAATCTTTTCAGAAGTCGTGGGCGGGGAACATTGGTACGTTGTCCAAAGTAAGGATTCGCTCTATTCTATTTCAGGAAAATACGGCTCCACCTGGCAATATATGGCCATCAGAAATCGCCTCCTCCCCCCTTTTAAACTAAACATGGGGCAGCGTCTGGTGGTCAATGACCGGCACATTATGCCCCTCAACCAAATCAACGATGGGCTGTTGTTGAACATTCCGGATCATATGCTTTATTATTTTGAACAGGGAGTGCTGCTTAAAAGGTATCCTGTTGGACTCGGTCGATGGGACTGGCCTACCCCTACCGGGTCATTTACCATTACCGGAAGGTTTAGGAATCCCACCTGGACGATCCCTAAGTCGATCCAGGAAGAAATGAAACGAGAGGGAAAGGTTGTTTTGGAAAAGGTCCCGCCCGGTCCGGATAATCCCCTGGGGAAATATTGGATCCCCTTATCAATCCCGGGATATGGGATCCATGCCACGATCTGGCCTGAAAGTATCGGTCATTCCACTTCCCATGGCTGTATTCGAATGATCACCGAAGATATCGAAGATCTGTACGGCCATATAAAGTCGGGGATGCCGATCACCATCGTTTATGAACCGATTAAAATAGCCGTTAATTCGGATAAAAAGATATTCCTGGAAGCCCATGCCAATACGTATCAAAAACAATTTTCCTATTGGGATCATGTTCAGGAATTTGCCCGGCAAAACCGCTTGACCAATCGAATAGATTGGTCCAAGGTATTCCGGATTCTTAACGATAGAATCGGGGTTGCCGATGAAATCACCCGCAAATAACATGAGCCCCCGGCTTACTCTTTACATCCAAAGGCTTGACTTCCCCTGTCGATCTATTTTAAAGTAAAAAAGTATCAAAGTTTTGCAAGATCCTTTGGGTAGGGTTAAAAATTGGTATGAAAAAATCGGCCCCCAAGATAGAAATATATAAATCCTGGTGCAAAAATTGCGGTATCTGTACGGCCTTCTGTCCCAAAAAGGCCTTAAAAAAAGATGCCGAGGGGATTCCCTTTTTGGCCGATCCGGAGGCTTGTATCGGCTGTCGGCTCTGTGAACTTCGTTGTCCCGATTTTGCCATCTCGGTCAAAGATGAGGAAAAGGATAGCCATGAACCGGCCTAAACCCAAGAGGGTCTTCTGGCAGGGAAATGAGGCCATTGTCGAAGGGGCCTTGGCTGCGGGCTGCCGTTTCTACGCCGGGTACCCGATTACACCGGCCACCGAGATCATGGAATTAATGGCCCAGAAGATGCCGGCCCTGGACGGTTCCTTCATCCAGATGGAAGATGAAATTGCCAGCCTGGGGTCGGTCATCGGGGCATCCCTGGCCGGGGTCAAGGCCATGACCGCCACCAGCGGACCGGGTTTTTCCCTGATGCAGGAAAACCTCGGGTTTGCCTGTGTGGCTGAAGTCCCTTGTGTGATCGTCAATGTCATGCGGGGCGGTCCCAGTACCGGCCTGCCGACCAGTCCGGCCCAGGGAGATGTCTTGCAGGCCCGCTGGGGCACCCACGGCGATCATCCGATCATCGTTTTATCTCCTTCGACCACCCTGGACTGTTTTAGGGTAACCTTTCAGGCCTTTAATTTTTCCGAAAAATATCGAACGCCGGTCATCATCCTCTCCGATGAAGTCGTTTCTCACACCCGGGAGGTCGTTCATCCTTCCCGGTGCGGAAGAGTTGCCGCTGATCGAACGGATTCGACCCACTGTTCCTCCTGAATGGTTTGTCCCTTTCGAGACCCAGGGACGGCTGGTCCCGCCCATGAGCACTTTTGGAGACGGCTACCGTTATCATGTTACCGGTCTCATCCATGATGTGCGGGGGTTTCCGACCAACCGTCCGGATGAAGTTTCCGCCTTTCAGAGACGGTTGCAACAAAAAATAAGCGAACATTTTACCGACATCCAATTGGGTGGAATCTTTCTTCCTGGAAGACGCCGAGCAGGTCGTCGTCGCCTATGGCTCGGTGGCCCGCTCGGCCCTCCATGCCGTCCGTCAGGCCCGTGAACTGGGGATCAAGGCCGGGCTGCTGAAATTGGTGACCCTTTTCCCTTTTCCCAGGGCGGCGGTCGAAAAGACGGCCCTCTCCTGCCAATCCCTGTTGGTCCCGGAAATGAACTGGGGCCAGATCTCCCGGGAGGTGAAAAGGGTCAATCGAGGACGGTGCCGGGTGGTTACCTTGAATAAATTCGACGGGACCTTGATCACACCCCAGGAAATATTAAAAAAATTGACCCAAGACCAAAACTGATCTCATGAAGGACATCACCAAATTAATCCACCATTACCTGCGCCATGACAAAAAATTCCCCCATGTCTGGTGCCCGGGCTGCGGGAATGGTATTGTCCTGGCGGCCCTGATCCGGGCCATCGACCATCTGGAATATTCCAAGGATGATATCGTCCTGGTTTCGGGAATCGGCTGTTCCGGCCGGATGAGTGTTTACGCGGACTTCAATACCCTTCATACCACCCACGGCCGGGCCCTTGACCTTTGCCACCGGCATCAAGATGGCCAAACCCAATTTGAAGGTTATCGTCATTATGGGAGATGGGGATGCCCTGGCCATCGGAGGAAACCATTTCATCCACGCCGCCCGGAGAAATATCGATTTGACCGCCCTGATCATCAACAACAGTATTTTCGGCATGACCGGAGGGCAACATTCCCCGGCCACCCCTTACGGCAAGATGGCGACCACAACGGCCCTGTACAATATCGAACCGGCCTTTAATATTTCCGAATTGGCCGTAACGGCCGGGGCCGTATTTGTCGCCCGGGGTACGGTCTATCATGCCGAGTTGCTCCACAAGCTTATTGAAAAGGCCCTGCACAAAAAAGGTTTTTCCCTGCTGGAAATCATTACCCAATGTCCGACTTTTTACGGCCGCAAGAACCAGATGGGCACGGCCGTGGAAATGATGGAATGGCAGCGGGACTCGGCCGTTCCGGTGGATAAATTCGACCAGCTTCCGGACGACGAAAAGGAAGGTAAATTTACCATCGGGGTCTTGATGGATAAAGAAGCCCCCGGGTTTTCTGGATGAATATGAAAAGGTCAAGGCCCAGGCCAGAACCCTTCAGGAAGCGGATCTGCGCAGGAAAAAGGTAGACCATGGTACCACGATATGAAATCCGCCTCTCCGGTTCCGGGGGACAGGGATTGATCTTGGCCGGCACGATCTTGGCCGAAGCCATAGCCCTCCATGAGCAAAAATATGTGGTTCAGTCCCAAAGCTACGGGCCCGAAGCCCGGGGGACGGCCAGCAAAGCCGATGTGATTATCAGTGACGAGGCCATTGATTATCCCAAGTCCATCAACCCGGACGTGTTGCTGGCCATGAATCAAAAGGCCCTGGATATCAATTTTCTGGATTTAAAAAAGGGGGGGATTTTGATTGTCGATTCCGGGTTGGTCAAGGAATTGCCCACCACCCATCTGATTTCCTTACCGCTGACCCAGATCGCCCTGGAAGTGACTCAAAGCCCACAGCCGGCCAATATGGTAGCCCTGGGGGTCTTGGCGGTCTGCACCCAAAAGGTTTCCCTTCAGGCCCTTTCCAGGACTTTAACGACCCATTTGAAAAAGGAATTGTTGGCGGTAAACCAAAAGGCCCTTAAGGCCGGTGCCCGTTCCGCGAAGAAGTGGCTTTCTGAAAACCGCGAGAGGATTGGTGATATTTAAAGATAGGCTTGTTATAAATTTCAGTCAGATTGTCGGCAATTTTTTTAATCAGAGGGGCCGGGATTCCCAGAAATAATTCGTTTTTCCCCATAGTGGCCGATAACCGGTCCCCCACTCCATTGACGGTCATATTTACCTTTTTATTCACCAGGGGGTAGACGATAACATCTCCACAGACCCCCTGAAAGCCGGTTCCGACACAAAGATCATTTTTCCCCCGGTCAGGTATTGGGTGGCGGTCAATAACCACATGGCTTGCTCGGAATTGACCTTAAAAAGCACCACATCGACCCCCATGACCGCCTTTTCCAGGGGACTCATGGCCACCCCTTTGGTTTGTCCGGCAGGCAAACAGATCCCCTTGGAAAAATGATTCCGAGCCGCCTCTTCATTCCCGAAAACACCGATATGAACGCCTTGTTTGCTGTTTTCCTAATTTTGAACCTTCTTTTCGAAGACCCAGGGCGGTCAAGCCCATGGGACACTGCACATCCGCCCGGGTTAAAAAAAATCCTTTCCCCTTAAAGGCTTCCATAACCGCGAAACAAAAACTGGGTATGGGCGTTTCAGGCCTTTTAAACAACATCGGCATTTCTTCCTGATTTTTTATGATTCGGACGGCTACGGGGCTTGTTTTTAGCTGAAGGACCCTGCGGTAAGTCTGGGCCAATTCCTGCACATTGTCCATAGGATGATTACCCGAAAAGGTTTATTTTTAAATCCGGCTATTTGTTTCGTCTTCGATCTGAAAGAGAAACAACCTTGCCCTCCGACTTGGGGGAATTGGGTTCCGGCGCTTCCCGGGGAACCTCAACTTTTTCGATCTTGATCTTTTTTCCCCCCATGGTAAATTCTTCACCTTGAATATATTCCGGCAGGAGGATCCATTCCCCCAAAGAAAGCGGTACTTGAAGAATCAAAAACTTCATTCGTACCCAGCCGGGTTTGATATCCGGGTTTATGTCTTCGATGCGGGCGAAAAAAACGGGTTGATTTTCTAAATAGATCAAGACGAGATCCTTATGTCCCGTCATACCTTAGACCTGTTTTCTATACTTGGAATCAGACGATTTTTTTTGAAAATTAAAAGCGAGCACCCTACTGCAGTCCGCCTTCCGGATGGCTACGAAGAGTTCCATGTGACTGGTCTTTTAATAACCGCCTGGCCCTTGAAAGTCAACAAGAATTTTTCTTTGACTTCAACTCCGGTTAGGTTTATTAAACAAATAGTTCAGAAGCTCTCGAGCGCCTGTAGCTCAGATGGATAGAGCAACGGACTTCTAATCCGTAGGTCGCAGGTTCGAATCCTGCCAGGCGCGCCATTGATTTTATTGGTATTTTTGTATTTTCCCCCTCCCCTTCTCGGCCTTTCGCATTAGATTCTCTCTTCACTTCCCGGACCCACAAAAAAGGCCGGGCGACCTGGAACGAAAGAGTGTTAAAGTTAGTTGAAATTTGAACGGGAAAGGGTTTGCAGAAGATGGGATGATGATTCACCTGGCCCACTACGGCGGCTGGCCGGTGGGGGTCACCGGTGGGCGCATGGCCAAAGAGGTATTTGAAGAAATCGATGGCCGGAATAAGGGATAGGACCCGGAAAGGTTTCCGGGTCAAAAGGGAGAAAATGGTCAATTTTTTTGGACCTGTTCGGCACTTTGTCATGCAGGGGTGTTAATATCGAATCGGAGGAACAGAGCAATGAAAAATCTATTTTCTATCGAAGGTAAAGTCGCAGTGGTAACCGGGGGGTCCAGAGGGATCGGGGCCATGATCGCCCGGGGATTTGTGGAAAATGGCGCCAGGACCTACATATCGGCCCGCAAGGCCGAGGCCTGTCAAAATACGGCGGAGGATCTTTCCAAATACGGTTCTTGTGTGGCCATACCGGCCGATCTTTCAACCAAAGAAGGACAGGATCATCTTTTTCGTTCCCTTCAGGAAAAGGAACCCCAATTGCATATCCTGGTCAACAACGCCGGGGCCAACTGGGCGGCACCCATTGATATGTTTCCCGAATCCGGGTGGGACAAGGTGATGAACCTCAATTTGAAATCCATCTTTTTCCTGACCCAGAAATTTCTCCCTCTTTTGCGGGCGGCTGGAAATCAGGAAGACCCGGCCCGGGTCATCAATATCGCCTCGATCGACGGAATCAAGGCCCCTCTCCCGGAAACCTATGCCTATTCGGCCAGCAAAAGCGGGGTGATTCACCTGACCCGAACCCTGGCCAGGCGGCTGGCCCAGGATAACATCAACGTCAATGCCGTGGCCCCGGGTCCCTTTGAGAGCAAAATGATGGCCGAGACCTTGCGTGCCTTCGGAGAGGCCATTATCGAAATGAATCCGCGCAAACGGATCGGAAGGCCCGAAGACATGGCCGGTGTGGCCATCTATCTGGCCTCTATGGCCAGTTCTTATGTGACCGGAATCACCATACCGGTTGACGGAGGCATCGTGGCCTGTTCTTAAGATGGGATTAATAATCGACAGGGCGAACCTTTTGTCCCCGAACCCTCCCCTGCCCTCCCGATAGCTGTACTTAGAAATGTCTTTCGCCGCTTCCGGCCGCAGGAACCTTTTGTCCGGAACCTTTCCTGGGACTCCAGGCGCTGGCCCAAAACCCCATTAAAATCGGAAGGGACATGGGACCATAAACGCTCAAGAGGTTTTCCCGACGCCTGCCGGAGAAGGCCGACATAATCACCGACGACCACAGTAACCATGAGTACCTGTAAAAAACCCTTGTGAGGCGCAGCCTTCGGGTGACCCGGCGCGGGAAAACCACGGTTTCAAAGGCGTCCAACAACACAAGGGAAATAAGGATAACTCCGAGAGTAGCGCTCAGGATGGTCGTCACTTTCACCTCCTCACTGCAAAGATCCCTTGGGGGCAGGCCCAGTCACGATACAAGATTTCATTGGCTGGCAAGAATTGCCATCGATAGAAACGCATCCTAAAACGCTGATAACAGGTCACAGCAACGGTTTCCCCCGCTTTGCCGAAACTTGATTGTGCCCAGGGACCATAGTGATTTCGTATTCCTTTGTGATTTCCGGTCTTCGAAAGCAATAGACGGCATGGTCATTGACCATCCCCGTCGCCTGCATATAAGCATAGCAGACGGTCGGTCCCAGGAATCGGAAGCCCCTCTGTTTCAGGGCCTGGCTGATTCTCTCCGAATCTCTGCTTCTCGCCGGGTATTCCTCCAACTTTCGCAGTTCATTAACGATAGGTCTAAAATCAATGAATCCCCAGATATACCGGTCAAAGCTTCCGAACTGGGCCTGAACCTCGAGAAATCTTTTGGCGTTGTTGACCACGGCCAGTACCTTGGCGCGGTTTCGAATGATTCCAGGATTTCCGAGGAGCTCTTCAATCTTGGTCTCGCCATATCCGGCAATCTTTTCCGGGTCGAATCCATCAAAGGCGGAACGGAAATGGTTTCGTTTTCTCAGAATCGTATACCAGCTCAGACCTGCCTGAAAGGCCTCCAAGCTAAGGAGCTCGAACAAAAGGCGGTCCTCATGGGCCGGAACGCCCCATTCCCTATCGTGGTAGTCCACATACTCCGGCTTGGTGAGATCTACCCAGGGGCAGCGGATAATCGAATTCTCCATTGGACCTTTGATATGAATTTTATTTTGATTGGAAAAGTATAAAGGAAAGGAAAAGGCACGGTCAAGGGGAAAAAGGCCGCGCGGACGGGGAACCGCTCTCTAAAATGGATCGTCCATCTGTGGAGGAAACGAAAAGGCTTTTTCATCTGTACCGGGTACATGCCTGAAAAACGCTTAAAAAAACTTTACACCCTGTAAAATAAAATGAACGATCCGGGGAGCCCCGCTTTCCCACCCGAATTCTTAATACCCCATTATTACTGAAAATTTTATCATATTTTCCATGGCATAGTCTTTGCTATCTAAGCCGTCGATAGGTATGCCGATCGATGACCTGATCATGGTTTCATCGAGGGGAGGCACCTTTTATAGAAAGGAAAAGACATGAGCGATATTCCCGTCTTTTTTCTCCACGGACTGGCCTACGCCGGACTTCTTTTTCTCGTTTCGGCAGGTCTCACGCTGGTCTTCGGGATGATGAACGTCCTGAACTTTGCCCATGCGGCCATGTACATGCTGGGCGCCTATTTTTCCTATTCCATCATGATGCACTTTACCGGACAATTCTGGTTGTCCCTGATGATCTGTCCCGTGATTCTTTTCGTCATCGGCGCCTTGATCGAGCGCTTTCTCCTCCGGCGTGTCCACAAATTCGGCCATGTGCAGGAACTTCTCCTGACCTTCGGACTGGCCTATATCATCACGGAACTGGTAAAATGGTACTGGGGAAATTATCCGCTGGCCGTCAACATCGGCGGGTTTCTCGGCTCCACCATCCCGATTTTCGGCATCACCTATCCCGTATACCGTATCTTCATTTTTCTTTGCGCTATTTTTGTCGGAACGGTCATGGCCCTTATTCTTTATAAGACCCGTCTGGGAATCATCCTCCGGGCGGCCGTCAACGACAGCGAAATGGCCAACACCCTGGGGGTGAACGTGCCTCTCGTGTTCATGGGCGTCTTTGCCTTCGGCGCGGCGCTTTCGGGATTTGCCGGCGTGATCGCCGGGCCGCTTCTTTCCACCTTTCCCGGCATGGCCCAGGAAATTCTGATCGATGCCTTTGTCGTGATCGTCGTCGGCGGTTTCGGAAGCCTGGGCGGCGCCGTGGTGGCCTCATTGCTCATCGGCGAACTCCAGTCCTTCGGCGTTCTTCTTTTCCCGAAGTTGTCGATGGCCCTTGTTTACCTGCTCATGGCTGTCGTTTTGATCATCAAACCTTCCGGGCTATTTGGTGAGGAACAATAATGAAACAGAAAAGCATTTCTTTCATCATCATCGTCGCATTATTCCTGGCGGGAGCCTTTATGCCCGCCATTCTGAAACAGTATCATCTGAACATGTTGACGGAAATCATCATTTTTTCTCTCTATGCCGTCAGCTACAATCTTCTTCTCGGTTATGCCGGGCTTCTGTCTTTCGGCCATGCCATGTTCTTCGGCCTGGGCGCCTTCATGACAGCCGTGGCGATCATTCATATTCCGGGCCTGTCCCTGTGGAACGCCATTTTGATCGGCCTCGCGACAACGGTTATCGCCGGCTTTGTCATCGGCAGTCTGCTGCTGCGGCACAAAGGATCCTATTTTGCCCTGCTGACGCTGGCCTTCAATTCCCTCTTCTATGCCGTGGCGACCAAATGGCATTCCGTCACCGGCGGCGACGACGGTCTCAGCATTACCCGGCCTGACCTCAATCTGGGATTTACGTCCATCTCCCTGGCCAGTCTGACGAACTTTTATTACCTGACCCTGATTGTCGTCGGCGCGGCGATTGTTTTCTGCTGGTATTTTACGCATACGGCCATGGGCAAGACGGTTCTGCTGATGCGCGAAAACGAGGATCGGATGAAATTTCTGGGATACAACACGAATATCAGCCGTCTGATTCTCTTTACCTTTACCGGAGCGGTCGCCGGACTTGCCGGCGTCTTCTACACGCTCCATTTCCAGTTTGTTTCCATTTCGGCCATCAGCGTCGATATGACGACGGCGGTTCTGCTCATGGCCTTTGTCGGAGGAACGAAGACATTCTGGGGACCCATTCTGGGCGCCTTCGTCTATATCATTCTCCAGAACTATCTGAGCAATATTACGGATCGCTGGCCGCTGTTCATGGGATTCATCTTTGTCTTCATGGTCCTGTTCATTCCCGGCGGCCTGTCCGAAGTCATTATGAACATCAAGCAACGGTTCTTCGGAAAGAAAGACAATAACGGCGGCAAATCCACCACGGCAGAGGAAGTGACATCATGAGCGATTATCTTCATATCCAGAATATTCACAAAGACTTTTCGGGATTGAAGGTCCTGACGGGCGTTGACTTCAAGGTCAAAGAGAAGGAACGTCATGCCGTCATCGGCCCCAACGGTGCGGGAAAGACAACCCTGTTCAATATCATCAGCGGCAAATTCAAACCCTCCTCCGGGGCTATCCTTTTCAAGGGACAGGATATCTCCGGAAAACCTCCCCATGTCTTGAACCGGCACGGCCTGTCCCGCTCCTTCCAGATCACCAATGTCTTCCAGGAATTGAGCGTCTTCGACAACATTCTCTCCGGAGTGCGCTCCCGTTACGGGTTGCGGTATCATTTCTTCAAAAAGCCCCGTCACGACCGGAAGATCTGTGAAAAAGTGGAAGCCATCCTCGAAGAGGTCGGACTCACGGATGTCCAGGATCAACCCGCCAGTTCCCTGTCTTACGGCCAGCAGAGAGCTCTGGAAATCGGCATTACCCTTTCCACGGAACCGGAATTGATTCTCCTGGACGAACCCACCGCGGGCATGACGCGCGAAGAAACGGAACAGGCCATCAAAATGATCGACCAGGTAACGGCCGGTCGCACGCTGATTATCATCGAGCATGACATGGAAGTGGTTTTTTCGCTGGCCGACACTATTTCCGTTCTTCATTACGGGACGATTCTCGTCTCCGATACGCCCGAGAAAATCCGGAATGATCAGCGGGTCAAAGACGCCTATTTGGGGGAAGGATAATCATGTTAGAAGTCAGAGATATTCACAGCTATTACGGCAAGAGCCATATTCTGCATGGCGTCTCCCTGGATTTAAAAGAAGGAGAACTGGTCTGTCTTCTGGGGAGAAACGGCGTCGGCAAGTCGACCACCTTAAAGAGCATCATGGGCGTCGTGCAGCCGAAACAGGGCAGCATCCGCTTCCATGATCAGGAATTGGTCGGCAAAGCGCCCTATGAAATTGCCCGTCTGGGCATCGGCTATGTCCCCGAGGACCGGCGGATTTTCCGCAGCCTCACCGTTCATGAGAACCTCCTGATGGGAATCAAAGGCGGGAAAAAAGGAAGCGCCGGGGAAGGAGGCTGGACCATCGAGCGGGTTTATGATCTTTTCCCCCGCCTGGAGGAAAGAAGCAACAACAAGGGCGGCCATCTTTCCGGCGGCGAACAGCAGATGCTCACCGTGGTGAGAACGCTGATGGGGAATCCCCGTGTTATTCTGGTGGATGAACCGACGGAAGGACTGGCCCCGCTGATTGTCAAAGATGTTCTGGAGATGCTGTCGACGGTCCGAAAATCAGGTGTGACCGTCCTGATGGTGGAGCAGAATTTCAAGGCGGCCATCAAAGTTGCCGACCGTTTCTATATCATGAGCAAGGGACAAATTGTTTTCTCGGGAAATACGGCGGAGCTTCTGGCGGCGGAGGAGGTAAGAAAAAATTATCTGGAAGTTTAACGAGGTCGCAATCCACCCTGCTTGGCAGAGTCGGATTGCTGTGTTGCGCGTAATACCTGGTCACTGCTTTTTATGTGTTTAATAAGCGTGAGAAAGAAATGAACAACAGAAAAATGGGAGGTGTTTTATGAGAAAAAAGCTTGTTTACGGTTTGTGTTTTCTATCATGGTCTTGATGCTGTCGCTGCCTGTTTGCGCAGCAGCTGAGGACACCATTAAGATCGGGGCGACGGAGCCTCTTTCGGGAACCTTCAAGGATATCGGCGAACGCTATCTCGATGGCGTGTAGTATGCCGTTAAAGTGATCAATGAAAGCGGCGGACTTCTGGGCAAGAAAGTGGAAGTTATCCCGATCGATTCGGAATTGAAACCGGATGTGGCGACCCGTAAGGCTCAAAACCTGATCCTGAAAGACGGCGTGAAGTTCTTCTGCGGCGGCACGGGAAGCTCCGTCGGCGCGGCCATGGAGCAGCTTGCGGAAAAACAGAATGTCATCATGTTCACCTATGGAATGGATGCCGCCAGCATGACCGGCGAGAAATGCAACAAGAATTTCTTCCGGCCCGGCGGCAAGCACCGACGGCCGTTCTTTCGCTCTGGCCCAGCTGATCGCGAAAAAAGGATACAAGAAGGTCGCCATCATCGCCCAGGATTATTCCTTCGGTCAGGAAGCGCTGGCGGCTTTCAAAAAGAAGATCGCCAAGATCAGCCCCTCCACGAAAATCGTGGCCGAACTCTATCATCCGGCCGGCACCAAGGATTACGCCCCCTACGTCAGCCAGCTCATTGCGGCCAAACCGGATGTCATCTTCACGCCGAACTGGGGCAATGACCTGACGCTGCTCCTCAAGCAGGGACGTCCCATGGGGATGAAGCAGAAAGTATTCTCTTACTACATCAATGACGAAGTGACCATTCAGGCGCTGGGCGATGACAGTCTCATGATCGGCAATATGGGCGCGGAAATCTACACCCTTTCCATTCCCACGAAAAAGAATCAGGAATTTGTCGCCAAATTCTACAAGGACAAGGGATATTATCCGACCTGGCTGCGCGGGAAAGCTTATATCGCCACGATGTTCTGGGCCGAGGCAGTCAAAAAAGCCGGAACAACCGATGTGGCGGCCGTGATCAAAGCCTGGGAAGGCCTGACCTATGACGGTCCGGCCGGCGTCTGGACAATGCGGGCCTGCGATCATCAGGCACAGGTGCCCTATTGGTATACTGAAATTGTGAAAAAGAACAAATATTTCAATCATGCTTTCGAAGCGCCGGCAGGCATGACTACCGCAAAGTCTGTGGAAGTGCCCTGTGCGGAAACGGGCTGCAAGATGAAGTAAGTAGTCCAAGACAGTTTTGCATTTCGGACAGTTAATTTTATGACATTTTAGAGTAATCAATATCCCTCCTTATGAGATGACCCCGGACACCTCTGTGTGATGAAAGGGGTCATCCCTCATAAGGACGGTGAAGGAAAAATTCGATTCTAAGTTCTGAGTTAATGAAAAAGCGAGGATGTTAATATGGCAGAAGTAAACGGTAAGGTCATGAGCGCCAGAGAGGCAGTTGAAAGATTTGTCCACGACGGCGACGAACTGGTGATCGGCAATTATACCGTGGGAAGCTGTGCCGAACTGGTCTATGAGATTACCAGGCAAGGCAAAAAAGGCTTCACCCTGTATTCGCAATCCGGCATTTTTGATGTCGAAGTTCTTGGTCGCCGGCGGCTGCGTTGACCGTCTGGTCACGACTTATGTGATGCGGTCCGGCGGCAAAAAAGGCGGTTCCGCCGTCGAGCGGGCGCTTGAATGCGGGAACTCTTCAAATCGAGGATTATACAAACTTTGAATACAATGCCCGACTGGTCGCCGGCATGCACGGTTTTTCCTTTATGCCAGGTTCTGGAAGGCGTCATGGTGACCGATATCTTCCGGAAACGGGGCTTCATGGGAGAGAATAAATTCCGGGTAATCAAGTGTCCCTACACGGGAAAAGATCAATCTGACCGTACCTGCCGCCAATCCCGACGTGTGCATCATTCACGTTCAGCGGGCCGATGCAAATTCGGAAATGCGCAGTACTGGGGCGCCATGGGGAGCGTGGCCGCGGCGGCGCTGGCCAGCAAAAGGATCATCGTTTCCTGCGAGGAAATTGTCGATCATGACATCATTCAATCAAGCCCCCATTTGACCATTATTCCGGCCTATCGCGTCAATGCGGTCGTCGAGGTTCCCTGGGGCGCCCATCCCACGGAAGTGCTGGGATACTATAATGTGGATACTTTCATGTATAACGGTTTGTTTACTGTCGGCTGCGGCCACGGCCGACGGACTGAAGGCCTGGATGGATGAGTGGGTTTACGGTTGTCCGGATCGCGCCTCCTACATCGATCATTATATCGGGAAATTCGGCAGCAGCGCTCTGGATGAACTTCGGGCCAAACCTTTCTATTCCGCTCCCGCCAATTACGGATCGGCCTTTACCTCACGCTGGGACCGGGAAGGCAGAGAAAGAAGTATGGGCGTAACGCTTCCGCAGTTGGAGACAGTTATTGAAAGAAAGAGGGAAAGTCTATGAGTAAACCCTATACCCTGGATGAACTGCTGGCCATTGTTGTGGCCAGGGAAATTCATGATTATGAAAACGTGGTCCTGGGCGTTGGCGTGCCCATGACGGCGGGAGCCCTGGCCAAAGCTCTTTTTGCGCCTCACGCAACCCTGATGATGGAATCGGGCATTGTGGACATCCGTCCGCTTCTGTCCCTGAATAATATTGCCGATGCCCATTCCTGCCGCGGATTTTCCTATGCCACGGATCTTTTTTCCACCTTTACCATGACCTATCGCGGTTTTGTCGATGTCTGCTTTCTCGGGGTGGCTCAGGTGGATAAATACGGCAATCTCAATACCACCGTCATCGGCGATTATGAGAAACCGACCATGCGGCTTGCCGGGATCCGGCGGCGCCGCCGATTTTATTTCCTATGCCAAAAGAACCGTCCTCACCATGCGGGGAGGCACGTTTGTGAACAAACTGGATTATCTCACCTCGCCCGGTTATCTGGAAGGCGGGGACAGCCGGGATAAAACGGGTTTATTCCCGCAAGGGTCAGGACCGTCGGCCCTGATCAGCACCAAGGGTGTTTTCCGGTTTGACCCGGTAACCAAGGAAATGTATCTCGCGCAGATTTATCCCGGCGTCAGCCTCGAATCCATCAAAAAAGACATCCCGTGGGATTTAAAAGTGGCCGCCGACCTGTCGGTAACACCGCGACCCACGGATGAAGAAATCGATTTTATCCGCGATTTTGCTCCGGAGTTGTCCGCCGGCCGCGAATTGACCGTGGAATTGAGAAACGCCCACATTAAGGAAAAAGCCGATCTGCGTTCCGGGAAAAACAGGTAATGGAGCGGTGATTCAACTTTGGATGATTTCATAAATGTCTCCCAAACCGTCACCCCGAGGAAAGCCGGGGTCAAGACACCGCCCCGGTGGAAACCGGGAACCAGATCATTGAACCTGAATTCCCGCTTTCGCCGATATGACTCCAAGATAATCCTTTTACCTTCCCCTTTTTGTACCGACTCGGGTTTATGAGCCTATGGCTTAACAGCCGATATTTTCATACTCAATACCGACCGGGCTAAATTTTTAGCCTCTTCCTTTGGAAGGTTTAAATTCTTGACCAATTCCCGTGTTGTCGGGTCATTGGCCCAAAGCTCTGATGGCGGGACCGCCTCGTCCATGATCTTTATTTCCTGAAACCCGGCCTCTTGTATAGCCCCCAGATAATCATTTTTGGACACGGCGCCGGCCAGACAGCCGATGTAGGCAGAGACTGAATTTTTGATCTCCTCGGGAAGCGCTTTCAACAATACGATGTCCGAGACCATCAATCGCCCTCCTGGTTTGAGTACCCGAAAGGCTTCCCGAAAAACCCTCGGCTTATCCGGGGAAAGATTGATGACGCAATTGGAGATGATGATATCCGCCTGGTTGTCGGCCACCGGCAGATTTTCGATCTCCCCCAGTCTGAATTCCACATTTTCATAATCGCCTTTGCGGGCATTTTCTCTGGCCCGATCGATCATCTCGGTCGTCATGTCCACACCGATCACCTTGCCGGTCTTTCCCACCTGATTGGCGGCCAGGAAACAATCAAACCCGGCGCCGGAACCAAGATCGAGCACGACTTCTCCCGGTTTCAATGAGGCCAGGGCTATGGGGTTACCGCAACCTAGGCCCAGGTTGGCCCCCTCGGGAACGATCTTCAACTCCTCATCGCTGTATCCGACCATCTTGCTGATATCCTGAATCAACCCGTTGCCTCCGCAGCAGGAATTGACCGGGCCACAGCAGGATAGATTTTTCTGGACAATTTTCCCATACCCTTCCCGAACGGCTTTTTTAACTTCTTCTTCTTTCATTCCGACCTCCAATCCGTAATGATTAAAATAGGATCCTAAAAAAATTATTTGATGAACATATCCTGCATGATGGGGCCAAGAAAGTCTTTGATGCCACCGGCCAGGGAATCGGCCTTAATCAGCGTAAAGCAACAGATGGCCCCTTCCCGTTCCCAACTGATCACCGCCAATTTATCCCCCGGTTTAATGCCGGCTTTATCCCTTAAATCTTTGGGTAACACCATTTGGCCCCGTTCATCGACGCTGATCAAAGATTCGACCTTGCAGCAACCGGCTCCCTGGTCGCTGCCCTCCGGAGATCCCGTCTTTTTGCCCACTGAAATTCCTCCTCTATCGCAGATCTTAAGTTACGAAAATAGTTTTTACCAGTCCTTAGCCTTGTTGGGGCTTTATTGGGGCGGGTTTTAAACCCGCCCCTACGGGGGATATTTTCAGGCTTCGTCGATACCCGCTTCAAGCGAGCATGAGAGCTTAATACAAAAACAGGGTTTTAAGGACTCTACTCCTCTGTCCTCCCTTTTAACAAAGGCATTGAAAGGAAAAAATACAAAAATAGAAAAATATGATTAATCAGAAATTACTGAATATTCTAATAAGGCAGAAACACCGTTGTCAAGTGTTTTTTTATTTTTCGAGAAACACTCTTTGCCGGGTAGGTTCACAAATTGTTTGATCCGCAGGTAGGCCTTGGGATTATCTCCCAGTCCCGGTTTTTATCCTTGACCCCTTTCTTGCCCTCTTTTATACTGATTTCATCCAAAAACGAGCTATTGTCAATTCATGGGTATCCTCGACGAAGTTAAAAAAAATATTTTACGGGAAAGGGACGATACCAAGGAAATCCGGCTTCCTTTTGTGACCGTCAGCTATGCCCAGAGTCTTGACGGAAGCATTGCCCTCAGACCCGGATATCCCCTGGCCATCAGTTGTTCCGAGTCCCTCTCCCTGACCCATACCCTTCGGGCCATGCATGATGCCGTTCTGGTGGGTATCGGCACCGTCCTGGCCGATGATCCCCGGCTCACGGTCAGAATGACAGCCGGTCGAAATCCCCAGCCGGTTGTCTTAGACAGCCGACTCCGCTTTCCTTCCTATGCCCGACTCCTCGAAGGCAACGGTCACCGACCGTGGATTTTCACCACATTGGAGGCCGAAGTCAACAGGGAGAAGTCCCTTGAGGCCTCCGGAGCCCTTGTCTTGCGCCTTCCTTCCGGACCTGACGGAAGAATCGAAGTCAAAACGCTGCTGAAAAAACTTGCCGAAATGCAGGTCAAAAGCCTTATGGTTGAGGGGGGCGCCCAGGTGATCAACAGTTTTCTTTTGGCCCGGGCAGTGAATCAAATCGTTGTCTGTATCGCCCCGGTCCTCGTCGGCGGCCTCCGGGTCATTGATGCCATTGCCGGTTTTAATCCTGCCCATTTCCCCCGTCTGATCAATATAGGATATGAGCAGGTGGGAGACGATCTGGTGCTGCGGGCCGATCCCCGGTGGACTTAAAAAGTGAAGAGACAGAGCCTTTTTTTTGACGGTCCCGGCCGCATGGCCATTAGGGAAGAGCCGATCCCGGAACCTTCCGAAACCGAAGTGCTGGTCAGGACAATCGTCTCGGCCGTCAGCGCCGGCAGCGAACTCCTGGTCTATCGTGACCAGGTACCTCCTAATATGGCCGTGGATGCTACTATCGAATCCTTGAGAGGGACCTTCGCTTTTCCCATGAAATACGGCTATGCCTGCGTAGGTGAGGTGATTTCCCTCGGTCGAAGCGTGGATCCCCTTTGGCAGGGCAGAAAGGTCTTTTCCTTCCAGCCTCATCAGAACTGCTTTATAACAAAAGTTAGCGATCTTTTTCCTCTGCCTCCCGGTGTGGAGGTCCTGGATGCGGTTTTTCTCCCCTTTATGGAGACAGCGATAACCCTGCTCTTAGACGGACAACCGTCCGTGGGGGAACAGGTGGCTGTTTTTGGACAGGGGGTGGTGGGGCTTCTGGTCACGGCCCTCCTTGGGCGGATACCCCTTTCCCGACTTTTGACCCTCGACCTCCATACCCTTAGACGCCGGACTTCCGAACAACTCGGGGCCCATCGAAGTGTCGATCCAAACGAAACCCCTATCGAAGAGATCCGCGCTTTCCTTCAAGGGGCCGGTGATTATCAGGGGGCGGACCTGACCTTTGAACTCTCCGGCAGTCCCGCAGCTCTGGATCAAGCCATAGCCGTCACCGGCTACAGCGGCAGGGTGGTGATCGGCTCCTGGTACGGCTCAAAGGAAGTCACCATTCATCCGGGCGGGTCGTTTCATAGAAGCCGGATGAAAATCATCAGCAGCCAGGTAAGCAGCATCGATCCAGGCTTGAGAGGCCGATGGACCAAGGATCGAACCCTCGGGCTGGCCTGGCGTTTCCTGGAAGAAATCAAACCTTCCCGCTTAATCACCCATACCTTTCCCTTTTCCGAAGCGGAAAAGGCCTATCACCTGTTAGACAAGAACCCGGGAGAATGTCTCCAGGTTGTCCTGACCTATTGATAGCCCGGAAGAAGAACCCCGGCAGATCATTGCCGAAAGGAGACCGATCATGTACAGCCTGGCTATTCAGCGCAAGTTTGCGGCCCGACACTTCCTGGTCGGGGGGGACTGGGGTCCTGAAAATTGTCCCCACGCCCATCAATACCGTCTTGAAGTTGAAGTCTCCGGACCCGAGCTCGACAGCCATGGATACCTGGTTGACATCGTCGATATGGAGATGAGGCTGGAAAAGATCCTGGGCGCCTATGAGGACAAACTCCTCAACGAACAGCCGTCATTTGTCGGACTCAACCCGAGCATTGAGCACTTCGCCCGGATCATCACCGATGACTTCTTGAGACAGGGCGTTCTATCCAATATCGGTGCGATCAGGGTCAGGATCTGGGAAAACGACCAGGCCTGGGCTTCTTATTCGCGGGAATTTCAATGAGGATCGGCCTCATCATCTATGGGGACCTGGAGACCATGACCGGCGGGTTCCTTTATGACCGAATGATGGTCAATACCCTTCGGGAGCAGGGCGATACGGTTGAGGTCCTTTCCCTGCCCTGGCTGCCTTACGGGCCTGCGCTGTTTTTGAACGCCTCCTTATCTTTGATAAAGAGGCTAAAAAACGGTTCTTTTGATTTGGTCCTGGAAGACGAACTGGTCCATCCCTCATTTTTTATTCTCAACACGGGCCTGCGAAGCCTTATCAAATGCCCGATCATTGCCGTTGTCCATCATCTCCGCTCGCACGAAGAACGGCCCGACTGGCAGAACCGGTTTTATGGGATCGTGGAAAAAAGATTCCTCAGGACCGTAGACGGGTTCATCTTCAACAGTCGGGCAACCCTGAATACCGTGATCCCCTGGGCAAAAAAAACAGGCCATCGGTGGTCGCCTATCCGGGCCGGGATCGATTCGGCCTTACCATCACCGAAGAAGAACTTGCTTCCAGGGTACGAAGAAGCGGCCCGATCGAGCTGCTCTTTGTCGGCGCCCTGATCCCCCGGAAAGGCCTCCATACCCTGATCTCCGCCCTGGCAACCCTTGACCCGGGAATCTGGCATTTGACCGTTGCCGGGGATCAAAATCGGGATTATCGATACAAGAAGGCCATCCGCAAACAAATAGCCGAGGCCGGAATCGTGGATCGGGTTTCTTTCCTGGGCGAGATCAGCGACCCCCATTTGGCCGCCCTTTATGAGCGCAGTCAGGTCCTCATTGTGCCTTCTTCTTTGGAGGGATTTGGAATCAGCTATTTGGAGGGCATGGGGTTCGGCTTGCCGGCCGTCGCTTCCAAAGTCGGAGGGGCCAGGGAAATTGTCTCCCATGGTGAAAACGGCTTTCTGCTCTCTTCCGGCGATGTGCGCACCCTGGCCACTTATGTCCTTGAACTGGCCCAAGACAGGGACCGGCTTCTGAAAATGAGTCTGGCTGCCAGACAGACTTTTTTGGCCCACCCGACCTGGACCGATACCGGAAGGGTGTGCCATGATTTCCTGCATCACCTTGGGGGTCTAATAAAATGACCGACCTTTCACAGGAACGCTTCCTCAGATATTTGGCCGCCAAAAAGGCTATTGATGACCGTTCTATCAATAAACGGGTCTGGGATACCCTCCGGGAATCCGTAGCTTCGTCACAACCGAAAGGGACTATTGAGATTTTTGAAGCCGGGTGCGGGATCGGCACCATGATCGAAAGGATCATCGATTGGAAACCGGCCCCCAGAGTCCTTTATACCGGTGTTGATGCCTCATCGGAATGTATTACCGAGGCCTTGAACCGGCTTCGACGCCTCTGCCCAGAAACCGGCCTGGAGCTCGTCGAGGAAAAATCAGGAAGAGTTACCCTTCGAAACCGGGAATTTTCCTTGACCATAGAATTGATTACCTCGGACCTGTTCGACACCCTTTCAAAAAATTCCACCACAAGGTCTTGGGATCTGCTCATGGCCCACTCATTCCTGGACCTGGTCGATATCACCAAGGCGGTGCCCCTGTTCCTTTCCGCGGTGCGGCCCGAAGGTCTGGTCTACTTTACGCTCAACTTCGATGGATTGACCGCCTTTGAACCCGTCGTTGAAAAAGACCTCGATGAAGAAATTGAGCAACTCTATCATGAAACCATGGATAAACGATTCGTAAAGGGACGGCCCACTGGCGGAAGCAGGACGGGCCGATCCCTGCTCCGGGTATTGAAGGATCACCATGTGCGTATTTTGGATTCCGGGAGTTCCGACTGGATTTGTGTCGCCGAAGAAAATGGTTACGGAAAGGACGAGGCCTTTTTTCTGCACTTCATTGTGGACACGATCGGAGAAGCCCTGTCCGGACACCCTCGACTCGACAGGGAGCGGTTTTCACGATGGCTGGAACAGAGGCATGGACAGATTGAAAGCGGCCAACTCATTTACATAGCCCATCAACTCGACGTTGTCGGCCGGCTGGCCCAATCTAATAAATGATCCATGCCGAATGGGAAAAGAAGATGACACGCTCTAAGGGAAAGATAGTGAAAGAACCCTTTTTACCACCCCAAATCACGGCCCTAATCTACGACTGTGACGGAGTCTTAATCGATTCCGCCCGGTCAAACGAGGCCTACTACAATCACATTCTGGCCCATTTTGGTTTCCCCTCCCTTAGGCAGAACCAATTGGAAGATGCCCGGGTGTTGACCGCCGAGGAGATGATCGACCTGCTTTTTAAGGGAACCCCCCATCTTGCCCAGGCCCAGGATTTCCAAAAGGGACTGGATAATGACCGATTCATTCCCCTGGCCCATGTTGAACCGACCCTTCGGGAGACCCTCAGGCGTCTGCCTTCGAAATACCGTCGGGCCGTTGCCTCGAACCGTGGGAAAAGCCTCCGTCCTCTTTTAGAATACCACCGGCTCTTAGACTCCTTCGATCTCCTGGTAAGCAGTATCGACGTGAAGCGCCCTAAGCCCGACCCTGAATATCTCTTGAGAGTGACCGACACCTTTGGGATAGAGGTATCTCAGGCCCTCTACATCGGAGACTCGGAAACCGACCTCCTGACCGCTCAAAAGGCCGGGGTCTTGTTCGTCGCTTACAAAAACCAGGCCCTGGAGACGCTGTGGCACATTGACAACCATCTCGACCTTTTTCGCATTTTGGATCAAAAATTAAACGACGAATTAAGCCAAAAGGAAACCAGGGATGGCCCTTGAAAGAAGCCTTCATCCAAGAATCAGTGGAGATATTTTCCCGCTGATTCTGTTACCTATGGTCATTATCTGCGGGCTATTGGTCTTCCTTTCTCTGACTTGGAAGACAAGTCTTGTCACCCAATGGACCATGGCAACGGCTATTATCTTTCTCGGACAACTCTTCCTGGTCTATTTCATCCGCAGTTGTCTTAATGATAGGGATGAAAAACATCCGACCATAGCCCTCGGCCGGGCGGACACCATCACCCTGGCCCGGGGGTTTCTTCTGGCCTGCTCCGGGGGATTTATCAACATCCCCAGACCACCAGGGTGGTTGGGCTGGGCCCCCGGCCTGCTTTACCTGCTGGCCTTCATCGGGGACGGTCTGGATGGCTATGTAGCCCGCAAATTGAAGAGACCCACGGCCTTCGGCCGGGTTCTTGATCTCGAGTTCGATGGCTTAGGGACCTTGCTGGGCACGATCCTGGTTTTTACTTACCGACAGGTCCCGGCTTGGTACCTTTTTGTCGGACTCGGCCACTACCTGTTCATTACCGGGATTTGGGCACGGAGGGTCCGCGGGATGACGGTCCGCCCCTTGCCCGAGAGTACTTTCAGAGGCCTCGCCTCCGGGGCCAACACGGTTTTTCTCGCCCTGGCCATGACTCCTGCTTTAACTGCTTTCACCTCAACCCTTCTATCCCTTCCATTATTCGCGCTACTCTCCTTCAGTTTTTTCAGAGACTGGTTGGCCATTACTGGTTTAAGCAAAGCCAATTGATGATACTACCTGTTTTTTGTTGCCCCCTTTGAAACTTTCAGAGTTGATGGTTTCGTAAAAAATCGTGGCTAATTCTCGTCATTCGACAAAAGTCGGAATCCAGGAACAAGGACTGGTTCCCGGCTTTCGCGGGACGTCTAAATCGCGGGTTTCACCATTGTGACGACTTTTAAGGGATCATCTTTCCCCGTTGATTGAACCTCGACAAACCGATCCCGCAGCAGATTTTTATTCTGGCCAAGTTTGATGGTCTGTGATAAAAAACAAACCGAAAAAGAATGGAGGAGAAATCATGGAAACAGGCGCCAAGCTGTTCGATTATATCTTTAATCCCGGTTCAGTGGCCATCATCGGGGCCTCCCCTCATGACCTGGCCACCCTGGCACAGATGAATTCCAAAATTAAGGATCGATTGTTTCTGGTGAACCCGAATTATACGGAGATTTTCGGAAAAAAATGCTATCCCAGTATTGGAGATATAAAATCGGAGATTGATTATGTCTCCCTGGTGATCTCGGCCAAGGTCCTGCCCAAGGTTTTGGAAGAGTGTATCCAAAAGGGGGTAAAGGTCGCCCAGATTTATACGGCCGGGTTCAGCGAGACCGGGACCCTTGAAGGGATCGAAGGGGAGAAAGAACTAAAACGGATAGCCACGGGCAAAATCCGGGTCATTGGCCCCAATTGTTTTGGGGTCTATTGTCCCTCTTCAGGACTTTCCATTGTTCCCGAAGCCCCGGCAGAGGAGGGACGGATTGGAGTCGTGGCCCAGAGCGGGAGCGTGGCCGAATCCTTCTCCTATTTTGCCGAGACCAAAAATCTGAGATTCAGCAAGGTGGTCAGTTTCGGCAATGCCCTCGACCTGGATGGTCCTGATTTTCTGGAACACTTGGCCGATGATCCGCAGACGACCATTATCGCCCTTTATCTCGAAGGCACTAAAAATGCTAACCGTTTAAAAACGGCCCTGGCTAAAGCCGCCCGGCAAAAGCCGGTGATCGCCATCAAAGGGGGAATGACCGAACAGGGCATGCGGGCAGCCACCTCCCACACCGCCTCCCTGGCCGGGGTCCCGGCAATATGGAGATCCCTCTTTACCCAAACCGGGGCGCTTCAAGTGGAGAGCTTCGATGAAATGGTAAACACCGTCATGGCCTTTGATACGTCCCCCCTTCCTAAGGGTCCCGCCGTGGCCCTCATCACCAACTCCGGGGGGTTCAGCGTGATCCAAACCGACCTTTGCATGAAGGCGGGAATCGAGGTCCCCAGGTTTTCTGAAGAGACCCTTAAGGCGCTTCGGGCCCTGGTTCCGCTGGCGGGGACCAGTATCGGAAACCCCCTCGATGCCTGGCCTATCTACTATAACCTGTCCTCTTCGGGAAACTTGGCCGACATCATCAGGGTTGTCTCCTCGGACCGGAAAATTCATTCCCTGGTGCTTCAATTTGATCAGTTTCGCTATCTCCGACGGGCCTTAGGCCGGCAGGTTGCGGAACACATGGAACGATTGATCGGCCTGATGGTCGAGGGATGTCGGAACGTCCGGGAAAAAGAAAAAAAACCGGTATTGATCGCCGTTTCCCTGGATCCTTATCTGGAGGATGAGGAAGACAGACATTACAACCTTCTGATGAAAAAGGCCTTTACTGCTCAGGGTTTCCCGGTTTATTCCAACCTGGATGCCGCCATAAAGGCCCTTTCCCAGCTAACCAAGTTCAGTCGAGACCGGTTGTAAGGGCTAAGAATCAGAGGCAGAAAGAACATATCGAAAAAGAAATTGGACTATCTTTTTTCTGGCTTGGACAAACCGGGGATCCCGGAAACCGTGTCGCCAGGTCATTCCGGAAAGGTCGTCGGAGACGATCAATAGGGCCGCCGTTTCAATCCCTCGAAAGGCACCGACGGTAAATAAGGCCGAGGTTTCCATATCCACCCCTAAGACCCCTTGTGATTGAAAGGCCCTGACCTTATCCACCGTCTCCCGATAGGGGGCATCGGTGGTCCAGACCGACCCTTGTTTGAAAGAAAGATTTTCTTCCTTCATGGCCTGCCCCAGTTCTTGAAGCAGACGCAAAGAGGCCCTGGGGCGCTTCTCCTCAGAATAATGCCCGGAAGTGCCTTCTTCGCTCACGGCTTGATCGGGAAGAAGAATATCTCCGGGAGCCAGGCTGGACTGGAGCCCTCCGGCCCAGCCCAGAAGGATCACCCGTCGGGCCCCAAGGGCGATCAACTTTTCCAGGATCATCACCGCCTGAGGAGCCCCGACCGCGGGACCGGCCAAGGCCGTCGCCCGTAGGGAATCGCTAAGTTGAAAAGCACGCATAAAGCTGTTTTTAAAGCACAGGGGCCCGGCTTGTCCAAAGAGTCGGGTCATGGCCTGCAAATCCGCGGGTATGGGGATCAGAAGGGCCAGCGGATCGACAGCCGGTTCTGTACGGGATTTTTTAGGATTGATCAGACAAAGGGGAGAATTAGATCTAATCATGATTACAAAAGTAGGAGTGTCGAATTTCGAACCACAAGTGAATTATTTTTACCTTCCTCCGACATTCGTTATTCGATAGTCGCAATGTTCATCTTTCGGAGTGCTCGCTCCAAAGGTCCTAAAGGTTTAAAGACACTTCCTGGCCCGGTTTAACATTTCTTTGGCCACCGACAGGGTCTTTGAAGAGGAGGAAGTCCCTTCTAACATCCGGGCCATTTCTTCTATTTGTTCTTCTTCGTGAAGCAGACGGATCTGAGTTTGGGTCCGCTGATTCCGGGTCTCTTTAACGCACCTGGTAATGGGTTTCAGCAAAGGCGGCGATTTGGGGCAGATGGGTAATACAAACCACCTGATGGCTTTCGGATAATCGGCGCAGCTTCTGTCCCACGGCCTCACCCAGGCTTCCCCCGATACCGGAGTCCACTTCATCAAAAATCAGGGTTTCCAGGAAATCCTGATGAGACAACAATCCCTTGAGGACCAATAGAATCCGGGAAAGCTCTCCCCCGGAGGCAATTCGGGCCAAAGGACGCAGGCCTTCTCCCACATTGGGGGCCATATAAAATTCCCCTTTTTCCAGGCCTGCCCGACCCAAGACATGACCATCATAAAGAAAATTTTCATCCCCCTCCCGCTCCGATGCATTGGGGGAGAAAACGATTTGAAATTGACAGCCTCCCATCCCCAGGCCTTTTAATTCCGATTCAACCAGGCGGGCCAATTCCAGGGCCGCTTCTTCCCTTTTCCGGGACAGGTCCAGCGAGGTTTCAAAAAGCCGCCTTCGTCTTAGATGGATGTCCTTTTCCAGTTCTTTTCGCCGGTCCCCCTGATCTTCTCCTTCTTTCAGATTTTTTTCAATCTCCTTGAGATAATCTAATACCGCCATCGACCGTTGGACCGTATTTGGCGGTCATTCGCCCGATCCCCTCAAGTCTTTCCTCAACCTGTTCTAAAATTTGAGGATCGAAAACCATCCGGGAAAGATAATCCCGTAACCCGATGGTGATCTCGGCCATCTGCACTTGAAGGGTTTCCAATTCCTGAAACAGCGGCTGGAGGGTCGGGTCGATAGAGACCACCGATCGGATCAGGTCCTTGGAGAGAGAAAGGGTGCTCAGGCAGGAGTGTTCTTCTTCTGAAAATACCTGCTGGGCCTGATGAACCTTCTCCCAGATTTTTCCAGCCTGAAGGAGGACCCGTTTTCTCTGTTGCAACTCCAGGTCTTCTCCGGGTCGGAGATCGGCCTGCCCAATCTCCTGGGCTTGGAAAAGCCACAAGTCTTCCTGATTTTTCCGCTCCTCCTGTCTCCGGGTGAGCTCCCGCCAGGATCTTATTTGGCCTTCCAGGGCGTCAAATTGGACCTGGACTTCCTCCCGCAGGGGCAATAAACCGGCGAAGCGGTCTAAGAGATAAAGATGTTGAACCGGATTCAACAGGGATTGATATTCATGCTGGTTGGAGATGCCGATCAGAGAGCGCGTCACCCGGCTTAACACCGACTGGCTGATCAGGCTTCCGTTGATCCAGGCCCTTGTTTTCCCACCGGGTTGGACCGACCGCTTGATCAGGATTTGCTCCTCAACGGGCAGGCCCAGGGATTCAAGAATTCCCTGCAAGGGATGATGGGATGGAACGGAAAAAAGGGCTTCAACCCAAGATTCGTCAGCCCCTTGCCGGACAGTGTCCGGAGGGGGCTTTTCCCCCAAGAGAAGATTGACGGCCTTGATAATGATCGATTTGCCTGCACCCGTTTCCCCGGAGAGGATATTGAGTCCCTTGGAGAAAGAGAGGTCCACCCGATCGATCAGGGCCAGATTCGCAATCTGAAGTTGGTCGAGCAAGTTCGCTTTTTCCCTGGTAGCCTGAATCAAATTCGAAGCACAGAAGAAAGGCTCATAAAAAAGGCCCTCTATTCCCGACAACGCCTTAGAGGGCCTTCGATCTTTCTTCAAGTGTTCGATTAACTGAATAGCTTCATGACATTGGAGGCCTGAGGACCCTTGTCCCCGTCCTTAACCTCGAACTCCACATCCTGCCCTTGCTTCAAGGTCTTAAAACCATCCATCTGGATGGCCGAGTAGTGAACAAAGACATCCGATCCCCCTTCTTGTTCAATAAAACCAAATCCCTTGGCGTCATTAAACCATTTTACTTTCCCTTTACTCTTCATTCATGCCCCTCCTTATAAAAATAAAGCTATGCGGATACCGTCTCCGCTCTCAGGCAGAATAAAAAAAGGTAAAAAAGTCACCCGTCCTTTTTTACCTTTATTTTTTTAACTTGATTCATGGGGGAAACCAAATGTCTTTATGGTCGATAACTAACACACCCGATTTTGTCCTGTCAAGGATTTTTATTCATTTTTTTTCCTGCGGGTTAAATCTGAGACCAGCCTTTTAAAGTGAAGGAATAGGTTGACGGTGTGGGCGGTAAAAAGGTGTTCGAAATTTGGGAAATCCGCTCAAATTGAAGGCCCTCCAATTGAGTAATGTTGCCCTGGCTAACAACAGTTCCTGATAGCTTCCCGGAACCCCTCTTGATCATTGAACCGTTGGACCAGAATATCCCGGCGATTTGGGAGAAGTCATTGATGATAATATCCCGGCCGGCAATAAAAGCCGTATCCAGGAACCCATCGGCTTTTAGAGACGCAGAGCCATTGATGGTTATCGATCCCGTGGCTATAAAGGTTGCCCCGGACAATTCGCTCCCCGTAAGGATCAGGTCGCCGTCCACAAAAATCAAAAGACCTTTCTGGTCGCCGGTAAGGGTCAGGTTCTGCTGCCCCAGGAAAACCTGGTTGCCCGGTTGTTGGGCTAAGCTCAAGATATCCTTGAAACCCTTTTTCCGAGATCAGCGGGATATCCTGGGAAGGTAGAAAATCCGGTCCCGTCGGGTCCAGGGATTGGGTAACCAGAAATTGTTGGGACCTGAGCTGTTCAAGAACCGAAGCGGGTTCTACGGAATACCCTCGGTTGGCATGGAGACTCCCCGAAATCTCCAGCGGGCCTTTTAAGTTGAGTGTCCCGGCGGTTACGATTCCTGTTTTAAAGATTGCCGGAACATCCGAAGAATTGCAAAAAATAGTGGCCCGGACCCGGGCCAGGGAATTTTGGATAAGGTCTTTCCCGACCATAATCACTTCAACATAAGCCGGGGTCTCTTGGGGATCGTATCGCAGGTTATTGATCCAAAACTTGGTTCCGGGACCGTTTGGCTCCTCCGGTTCGGCCAGGGAAAAATTCATTTCCGGGCCCGTCTTTTTCTGCAAAAAATGAAGGGGGTTTTGACGATAGACCGACAAAAGATGTTGGAGCCCGGCTTCGGCCGCATATAAGGCCTGAAGACTTTGATGATAATGTCCACTGATCTTAAGGTCGGTGGTTGAATTTAAGAAAGCAGTTGATCCCAAGAGGGTCAAAATCAATAACACCAGCATGACCCCGACTAAAGCGGCCCCCTTTTGTTCATTTAATATCATGGACTCCTCCTTTCTTCTCATGGATCCTGCTTAATTTCGTTTCATAATCTGGGTGCTCAAAGTCAAAACATGATCTTGGGTCGAGCCAGGTCCGGCCGCCGAAAGGCCGGTCCCAACGGAAAGCCGCAGCCGGAATAATTCGGGTTTTATCGGGCTTATTCTTAAGTCGGTGATATCCTCGGCCAAGGGCTCAAAACCACCGGCATTGACCTTTCTTTTCAGAACAGGGACACCTCGATCGTGATAATTTCCTCCGGGATCGTTGCCGTCATTAAAAACAGCATAGCTGACAAGACTAATTTCACCGACTTCCGTTCCCGCGGGATAAGACTTTTTCAGCCCTTGGTTGCCTGGTTGAAAAGGATCGGTATCGATCGTCAGAAATTGCCCTGAAATCCCTTTGATCTGGGCCAATTCCGGGGGCTTGCCGATATAAACCAGATCCATAAGATTGTATTGGTCATTGGTGTCCGTGCTGTTTAAGGCCAGTTTAATCGAGGTATCTCCGGCCAGAACCCCTTGTGAAAGGATGGTGGGATTGGTTCCGCTGGAGAGGAAGATCAATAAAGAAAGGAGGTCCGGATTATCTCCTCCCGGGCTCCAGGAAATAACCCCGCTTGGGACCAGGGGTTGCGGGATCTTGGGAATAAAGGAGTTGGGGATCCAGCCCGGCAGATTCTTCAGATAGGTTTGATCCAGGGCTGGATATCCGGCACTCCTGAAATCGCGAGCCATTATTTCCAGAGCGGCCCGGAGTCCCTGTTGTCTCTGGATGATCCTGGCTTGTGTCTTGTAGGCATCGGCTTGAGATAAAAATATCTGGCAAACGGCGCCCAGGGCCAATCCTATAAGGGTCAAGGTCACCAGCACCTCAATCAGTGTAAATCCACGGTCCTTTTTTTCTTTTTTCATTTCACCCCTCTTGTACCTTCACCCTGCCCAGAGAGGAGAGGGTGATTATTTTTTTTCCGGAGGAATTTTTTACCACCAGGGTGGTCCCCACCACTGCCCCCCGGGGTGAAAAAATGGGATGATTACTGCTGCTCTCTAAATTCACCCCCGGATAGCAGTAAGGATTTTGGGCGTTATTAAACATCCGAATGAGCCCCTCTTGTACCCCCGGCCACCGAGAAAGCCCGGTAGAGGATTCCCGTTCCAGGAAATAACGATTTTGTTCGGGCACAATCTGAACCCGGTAATAACAATTTTGTCCGATGGCCTTCATTCGGGCCAGTTGAAAATCGGAAACCAGGCATTGCACGGCCCCTTCCAGGCGATACCTGGGAATGAATTGCTGGTAGCCATAACAGCCGATAGAAAAGACCAGGCCCATCAGGAACAGGGTCATAACCGCTTCCATTAAAGAAAACCCGGATTGATATTTTCTGGTCACCATTAATTTCCCCTTTCTTTAAAGATCGTAAAATTTTTCCTAAACCATCTCCTGCGAAAACCTGGGCCCGAAGAGGTTTGGTTTTCCGTTGCCGCAACCGAAGCGTTCGGAAATGAGCTGCAACATTTCAAAGCCCCCTGCACCAAGGCGCAGTCAGCCCCAGGCGGACCACGGCCTCCGGGCAATGGGTTCGCTATTCCTGTCGGGATACCGTGTTTATGGTTTGACTTTTTACAAAAATTTTTAGAAGAATACGGAAGAAAAGGGTTCAGCCGAGATACCAGTTCAGAAGGGATGTACCGAAGAAAAGATGAATTACCGCCCCCAATGAAAGAAAGGGGCCGAAAGGAATGGGGTAAGTGCGATCCTTCTTCCAGATCAGGATCAGCCCAAGACCCACCAAAGTTCCTAAAAAGGAACCCGCCAAAATGGAAACTAAAACCCCGGGCCAGCCCAGGAAGGCACCGATCATGGCCAATAATTTGATGTCCCCTCCCCCCATGCCTTCTTTTCGGGCCAGCTTTTCGTATGCCCAGGCCAAAAGCCATAAGCAGACCGCCCCCTGATCAGCACGCCTATCAGGGAAGACCACCAGCCTGGGGACCCGATCAGCCAGGAAAGCACCCCCCCCAGCACTATCCCCGGAACCGTAATGACATCGGGGATTATCTGATGAGCCAGGTCGATAAAAGAAACTACCAGGAGGGCACCGAAAAGAACCAGGGCCTGGAAAAAGGCCCAGGATAAGCCGAATTTCCAGCCTATCAGAACCGTAGCCAGGCCGTTCAACAATTCGACCAAGGGGTATTGATATGAAATTGGGCCATGACAATAGCGACATGACCCTCTTAATAGCAAAAAGCTTACCAAGGGCAGATTATCCAGAACCGAAAGAGGATGTCGGCAATGAGGGCACATGGAACCGGGCCAGACAATGGATTCTTCTTGCGGGAGACGGTAGATGCAGACATTATAAAAACTACCGAGAATCAAGCCGAGGACCAGGAGGGCCGAATAAAATAATCCGGGAGGAATAGCCATCAGGAGTCATAGTCCTTTTATTATTTATTTTCTGCATAAAAGGGAAGAGATCGTTTGACAAGACTTTTTTCTTCAATATATAATCGACTGCTACGAACGAACAAAGGCTAATTAAATGTGAACTTCAGTGCCAGAGAAGGGAAATCTTATTCCCATCGATGAGGAGCTTTTATGATTTTCCGAATCAATCCTTCCAATCCCCAGAAACGGCTGATTGACAAGGCCGTTGAAATTTTAAAGGACGGAGGGGTCATTGCCTATCCGACCGATACGATTTACGGCTTCGGTTGTGATATGTACAACAAAAAGGCCATCCAGCGGATCTATCAAATCAAAAAAAGAGACCCCCAAAAGCCCTTCAGCTTTATCTGCTCGGATTTAAAAAACATCAGTCTATACGCCCAGGTCACCAATCAGGCCTACAAAATCATGAAACGATGCTTGCCCGGGACCTTATACCTTTATCCTTCTGGGAACCAAGCTGGTCCCCAAGATCATGGTGACCAAAAGAAAGACCGTGGGCATCCGGGTGCCCAACAACAATATTTGTCTGGCCCTGGTCAAAACCCTTGGGCATCCGATCATCAGCACCAGCGTCGGTCTTTCCGGCGGGGAAGTCTTTTCCGATCCTTCCTGATCGAGGAAACCTTTGGTTCCCAGATCGATCTGACCATTGACGGGGGCATCCTGGCCAACCAGCCCTCAACCATTATTTCGCTGATTGATGATGAAGTCGAAGTGATCCGGGAAGGGCTGGGAGAGTTTCGTCAATTCTTATAAAAGATGGGCGGGATCAGGTTGAGTTGGGCCGAGGGCCATTCGGCTTGAAGGGATTCTTTAATCTCCCCAAGCAATTCACTGAAGATAAGATTCCAAAGAGAAAAGCGTTTCTTTTCCGGGTAGATCAATTTAACCTCGCCGGAAAGGCCGACCATTTTTTTAGTCAAGTCGACGGCGTCTTCGAAACTCCCCAATTCATCGACCAACCCAAGGCTCTTGGCCTGTTCCCCGGTAAAAATACGCCCATCGGCTATCTTCTCCACCTGTTCCCGGCTTAACTTTCGCCCTTTGACGACCACCTCGACAAATTGTTGATAGACATTGTCAATAACCTCTTGCAAGAAGGCGCCGCTCTTCGGGCGTCATTTCCCTGACCGGTGAGCCGATATCCTTATAAGGACCGCTTTTAACCGTTTCCCTGCTCACCCCGATTTTCTTGAGGAGTTCCTTAAAATTGGACAAGTCTATGATCACCCCGATACTCCCGGTCAGGGTCGCCGGATTGGCCACAATTTTATCGGCGGCCAGGGCCACATAATATCCGCCGGAAGCCGCCACGTTTCCCATGGAGACCACTACCTTTTTCTTGGAAACGGTTCTCTGAACCTCTCGATAGATTTCTTGAGAAGCGGCCGTACCTCCCCCGGGGGAATCGATACGGAGGATGATCGCCTTGACCCGGTCGTCTTTACGATATTTTTTTAACTGCTCCACCACCGACTTGGAATCGGAAATAATTCCCTGGATGGAGACCACAGCGATCCGATTTCCAAAAGGGAGGCCTTTCCCATCTGTCAAGAAAAAGGTTGAAACCCATAACAAGGATGGCCAAGCCAACGACCACCAGGGCTGAGATCAGTAAACCAAACAGGATGGGATGTTTTTTTTCAGACAAGGAGTTAATCCAGACAGTGAGAAGTTAGGAGTTGATCGCCTTTTAATTCGGAAATAAGAATATTGAATTTCGAATTTCGAATCAGGAATGCAGTTATTTCTGACTTCCTTCGACATTCATGGTTCGATATTCGATATTTTCATACTTCGTGACGCCTCCTTCAGGCCTGGAGCTTGGTACCAAGCACAGAACCAGACCGGGTCAGGATTCGACGGAATCCAGGGAAAATTTGTTTTTATTTTCCATTTCCTCCCGGAGCAAATCGCCCAGATTGGAACTGGCTTCTTTGGAACTGTTCATGTATTCTTTGATCAAGGTCTGCTCTTCATCTTTTTTGGCCCGGCGAATGGAAAGCCCGATCCTTCTTTCTTTCTTGGTGACATTGATGACCTTGGCCGTGATCGTATCCCCCACCTTAAACAGCCCGACCGGGGTTTTGATCTTTTCCTTGCTGACCTCCGAAACATGGACCAGTCCTTCGACCCCTTCTTCAATCTCCACAAAGATCCCAAAATCGGTCACATTGGTGATAACTCCGGTGACCACGGAACCGGTGGGATATTTTTTGGGGATCTCTTCCCAGGGATCGGGTTCCAGTTGTTTGATCCCCAAGGAAAACCGTTCCTGCTCTTTATCAATGTGCAAGACCTTGGCCTGAATCTCCTGACCTTTTTTGTACAATTCCGAGGGGTGCTTGACCCGTTTGATCCAGGAAATATCCGAAATATGAACCAGCCCGTCAATCCCTTCGTCGATACCGATAAAAAGACCGAAATCGGTAATATTTTTTATCTTTCCTTCAATGACGGTTCCCACCGGATATTTTTCGGCAATCACATCCCAGGGATTCGGTTCGACCTGTTTCATGCCCAAAGAAATTCTTTTTTTGTCGGCGTCCACGGACAGGACCACGGCCTCCACGACGTCTCCCACCGAGACAATCTTGGAAGGATGTTTGACCTTTTGGGTCCAGGACATTTCCGAAACATGAATCAACCCTTCCACCCCGTTTTCCAATTCCACAAAGGCCCCGTAATCGGTCAGGTTGACCATTTTCCCTTGATCCTGCGGCCGATGGGGTATCGTTCCGTCACCGATGGTCCAGGGATCGGGCTGAAGTTGCTTCAATCCCAAGGAAACCCGTTGCCGTTCCCGGTCGAAATTGAGGACCTTAACCCGGAGCATTTCTCCCACCTTGCAGAGTTCGGAGGGATGACTGGCCCGGCCCCAGCTCATATCGGTCACGTGCAGCAGTCCGTCAATACCGCCCAGATCGATAAAGATCCCGTAATCGGTGATATTTTTCACCACGCCTTCCAGGATCTGACCGTTTTCGATGGTATTCAAAATCGTATTTCTTTGATCTTCCCTTTCCTTTTCCAGGAGAACCCGGCGGGACAGAACGACGTTATTCCTTTTTTTATTGTATTTTAATATCTTGAAGGGAAAGGTGGCCCCCAATAAATTGTCCATATCCCGAACCGGCTGCAAGATCGATCTGCGATCCCGGCAGAAAGGCCGGCAGACCGATATCGACCGTCAGCCCGCCCTTGACTTTCCCGACAATCTTGCCTTCAATGACCCCGTCATCCCGATAGATCCGGCTGATTTCATCCCAGACCAGAATTTTGGCGGCCCGTTCTTTGGAAAGAAGGATATCCCCTTCTTCGTCTTCCCGCTTTTCAATCAGCACATCCACCCATTCGCCGATCTGGGCCGTTATTTCCCCCGACGGGGTCAAAAATTCCTGAATGGGAATCCGGCCTTCGGATTTATAGCCGATATCGACCATGACAAATTCCTTGTCAATACTGACGATCCTACCCTTGACCACTTCCCCTTCCTGGAAGGTCTTCAGGCTTTCTTCATAGAGTTCCTTAAACTCCTCTTCCCCCTGGTTCCCGGCAGACCTTTCGTTCGACAACGGTCGTCTCTTTGGTTTTGGTTTCGTTTTCTTGGTTACCCATTTCCTCTGTTTTTTTTTCCATTAACCTTTTATCCCCCTAAAAATCCTTTTATTACCCCTGCCTCTTCCTGAATAGCTTCCATCCTTTCCGGCAATGTTAAGTCTAATAAATTTTTATTATATCAAAAATATTCATAAAAATCAAGGTTTAATTGAACCTTTTAAGAAAGTAAACCCCAAGATTTTTTGCCTATAGTTTAAGCTCTCCTCAGAACCATTGGAGGTTTTGGCGTCATCATCCCGGATTTCAACGATCCAGACAACTTTGGACAGAATGGTTTCAACCACCATTTCGGGAGTCAATTGGAGGTATCGATAACCCGGGCATCCTGGGCCGGACGAAGAGGGGCCAGGGCCCTTTGTTGATCCTGACGATCCCGGGCTTCCATTTCCCGTTTCACTTCTTCCAGGGATACGGATTGCCCCCTTTGGATCAGTTCTTCATATCTTCTCTGGGCCCGAACCTCCAGGGAAGCCTCCAAAAAAAATTTGTAATCCGCCTGGGGAAAAATAACCGTCCCCATATCCCTCCCTTCGGCAACCAGACCTCCCTGTCTCCCAAGGGCCTTCTGTTTTTCCGCCAAAACGGACCGGACCTCAGGTTTCATGGAAAACGCCGAGGCCAATTGACTGATTTCCGGGGTCCGGATTTCCTGGCTGACATCCCGGCCTTGAACCCAGACCCGTTGGGCCGGGCCGTTTCCCTCAATGACAAAATTCAAGTCTTTCAAAAAAAGGACCAAGGCCTCCCCGGATAATTCTTCTTTTTTGCCCTCCCTTATGGCCCAGGCCACCACCCGATACATGGCCCCGGTATCCAGGCAATCCAATCCCAACCGGTCGGCCCAAAAGGTTGCGTAACCGTGCTTTTGCCCGCTCCGGCCGGACCGTCAATGGTGATAATGATGTCAGATTTGGCCATACAGAAACCAAAAAAGGATCGTCCGCCTCGACGGACATAAGGAGATTTTATTTGAGGCCCCAGTCGGAATGCCTTAAATCTCTTCCCTCAAGCGACAGCGGCCCTTTATAGGGCCTATTCTTTGCGAGTCAAGACCTGTTTCAAGGCCTTCAAAAAACACCGGTTTTCTTCCGGAAGCCCGACATTGACCCGGATGTAATCCTCCAGACCATAACTTTTCATGGAACGGATGATGACCCCTTGGCGTAGCATGGCCTCATATACGGCCTGGGCCTTCTGGGGAACTTCGATCAAAATAAAATTGGTTTGCGAAGGGACATACGAGCAGCCCCATCCGGTTCAATCCCCTTTCCAGCTCTTTCTTGCCCTTTCGAACCAAGGCGGGTCTTTTCATAAAAGGCCCGGTCTTCCAAGGCCCCCAGGGCGCCGGCCAGGGCCAGGGAATTCACATTGAAGGGTTGTCGGACCCGATTCATATAGTCGGCCAAGTCGGCACTGGTCAGCCCGTAACCGATTCGCAACCCGGCCAGGCCATAGGCCTTGGAAAAAGTGCGAATGACCAAAAGGTTTTTCCCGGAACCAGATAATCCATTCCAACAGGACAGTCCGGATCCTCCACAAAATCAATATAGGCCTCATCCAAAAGGATCAAAATCCTGGACGGGACGCCCTTCAAAAAACATTCCCAATCCTTCCGGGTCATGATGGTCCCCGTCGGATTATTGGGATTGTTGACGATAACGATCTTGGTCCGCGGACCAATCCCTTTAAGCAGGCCTTTCAAGTCCACGGTAAATCGTTTAAGCGGGACCAGGATATTCTCCCCCCATGGCCTGAACGACCTTGGCGTAAACCAGAAAAGAGGGAGAGGGAGATAGGACTTCGTCGCCCGGGACTCAGGAAGGTTTTTAAGGCCAACTCGATGATTTCGTTGGAACCATTCCCCAAAAGGATTTGTTCCGGCTTCAATCCCAGATAGTCGGCTCAAGGCCTGCTTTTAAGTAATAGCCGCTTCCATCCGGGTAACGATGCAGCTGGGCGAGCGCCCGTCGAATCGCCCTAAAGCCTTAGGGGAAGGCCCCAGCGGATTTTCATTGGAGGCCAGTTTAATCACTTCCCGGATCCCATATTCCCGGGTTAACTCTTCAATGGGTTTTCCGGGAGGATAGGGGACCAGGTCACGAATTGATTTTTTTAATGTTCATCTTTTTTCCATAACCTTATACATCCTACGTTTTAAAAATCAACTGCTATTCTTTCTGTTCGAAAAATCAATGAATAAATTCTTGCATTTTTAAAAAAGATCAGTATAACCTTAGCATTATAATGATCTATTATAAAGTCCATTATTTAATTTAAGAAAGGAGAATTGAAGATGAACAAGTCCCAGTTGATTGAAGCCTTAGCCAAAGACCAGGATTTGACCATCAAAAACGCCGAATTCGTGGTTACCAATTTTTTTGAAAGTATTGAAGAGGCCTTGGCCAAGGGGGAAAGGGTAGAAATTCGGGGATTTGGAAGTTTTAAGGTAAAAAATTATCAGGGATACCAGGGAAGAAACCCCAAGACCGGCTCGATAATCAATGTCTCAGAAAAAAGACTCCCTTTTTTTAAAGTAGGTAAAGAATTAAAAGAACGGGTTGATGCCTAATATTTTCTTGGCCGTGCTAGGCGGGGAGTTAGCGGTGCCCTGTACCCGAAATCCGCTTATGCGGGGCTGAATTTCCTTTTGAGGATTGTAACGGCACAAAGGATCCCTTTTCTAAGATCAGGATTGGACGTTACGCAACAAACGGTTATGAACCCCGTCAGGTCCGGAAGGAAGCAGCGGTAAATAATGCGGTTTGTGTCGTATCTACCTCTAATACTTGTTTTTAGACCAAGGACTTCTGTGGCGTTGGTTCGAGAAAGGATGCACGGCCAAGATAATTTAGGAATGACAATAATCCAGCCATCCACCTTTAGTCGCCTTTCATTACCCCTAAAATTTAAAATTTCTTTTTCGGTCCAGGGCGGTGGTTTTTCTTCTGATGTCACCCATTCCTCGGAAAATAGGCCTAACCATTTGTCCCAACATGGAAAAACCCAATAAATTTCTTGACAGAATCGATTAAATTAGAGATAGTGTTCAAGATTTCTAACAATTAAACCGAAATAAGAGAAAGATAATAAAAAAATATCGAGCCATATTTCCTGCATAAAAAAATATCATGTGGTTTCCCGGGGCCAAAAAAGATACCTATATTGGAATAGACATCGGCTCTCATTCCATAAAGGTTTGTCTTCTGTCTCAACGTCAGAAGGAAATTTTTCTGGATAGTTTCGGGCTGGCCAATTTGCCCCCTTCTTCCATCGTCAACGGCACGATCAAGGAACCTCAATTAATTGCCAAGACTTTACAAGCCTTATTACTCCACCTTCGGATAAAATCAAAAAAAATCGTTTTCGCCATTTCGGGCTATTCGGTCATAATAAAAAAAATCAACCTGCCGGTCATTCCGGAAAAAGAATTGGCCCAGGTCATTGAATATGAAGCCCAGCAACATATTCCTTTTGATATCAGAGAAGTCAATCTGGATTTTCAAGTCCTGGGTCCTCTCAAGGAAGACCCTGATTCCATGTCCGTCCTATTGGTGGCTGTCAAAAAGGAGACCTTGAACGCCTTCACGGAGGTCTTAGATATGGCGGGATTGGAGGCCTGTATTGCCGACGTGACGGCCTTTGCCCTGTCCAACGCCTACGAAATAAAACATCCGCCGGATTCAAGCTCGATAGCCCTTCTCAACCTGGGCGCCAGTCAGATCAACCTGTATGTCCTTACTAAAGATGGTCCGATTTTTAACCGGGATATCTTTTTAGGGGGAAGGCAACTCACCGAACAGATACAGTCGCTCTTAAATCTTTCTTATGAAGAGGCCGAAAAACTTAAATTGGGGTGGAACCGCCCACCGGATCAAATGGACCGAATCGGGACTTCCTTGTTGGCGATCGTCCAGAACTGGTCGGAAGAGATTAAAAAGGTCCTGGATATCTTGACCGCTTCGGATCCCGAGATCAAACCGACCAAAATCATCTTTTCAGGCGGTTCTTCTCTGTTGCCCGGTCTTCCCCAATTTTTATCCAAGGGGCTTCAACTCCCGGTGGAATTATTTAATCCCTTTTTCTCGGTTCGGGTAGATCCAGAAACCTTCGACACAAAATATTTGCAAAGCGTAGGGCCTCAGATGGCTATCGCCCTTGGTTTAGCCTTACGACAAAAAGGGCAACGATGATCCGGATTAATCTCTTGGCCGCCCATGAATTCCGAAAGGGGAAGGATCGGTATCGTCTATTTAATAAGATCTTTTGGGGTATGGGATCCTTATAGCGGCTTTTCTTATTGCCTATTGGAATTTAGGGACCCACGTGCAAACTCTTAAAGAAGAGAAAGATGGCCTTAGTTAGACAAACTCAGGCTGCTGCACCCCTCCAGAAAGAAATCAAAGGGCTCAAAGAAAAGAAAGAGATGGCCCAAACCAGGCTGACCCTTCTTCAAAATCTGGAAAATGACCGGCACGGTCCGGTCCGCCTGATGGAAATTCTTTCGTCCCTGCTGCCGGTCGATCAACTCTGGTTGATCAGCCTGAAAGAAAACGGCCCGGAAATCCGGTTGGAAGGAATCTCTTTCAGTAACGAAACCCTGTGCCGAGTTTATGAAACGCCTTGAATCCTCATCCTTGATCAAACAGGTGGACCTGATTCAATCCACCCAGTCCCTCTATAAGGATTTGAAAGTTAAACAATTCACCCTAACGGCCTGGACGGGACCTCCGCCTCCTCCCCTGGAGAAAAAATAAGATCCGATGAATCCCTTCTCCGACATAACCGATCGTTGGACCCAACTGACCTCAGTCCAAAAGGTGGTGGTGCAAACTCTGGGTATGGTTTTATTGGCAGCGGCCCTGGTTTTTTGGGGGTTAAAACCCCTCTGGGATAAATCAAGGGCCCTCCGGGAAGATATCGACCGGGAAAAAATAAAGCTGGCCCAGATTATCCGAACGCAGGCGCAAATCAACAAATTCAAACACGAATTGGCCGAAATAGATGTCCGCTATAAACAAATCCTGACCATGCTGCCCGAGTCCAGAGAAATACCTGGCCTGCTTAAGAGCATTTCCAACCTTGGCCAGCAACAGGGATTGGAATTTCTTCTTTTTAAACCGGAGAAGGAAATCCCCAAAGACTTCGTCGCTGAAATCCCGATTACCCTTCATCTTAAAGGTAATTACCATGAGATCGGGGTATTTTTTGACCGTCTTCGGAGACTTCCCAGGATTATTAATGTGAAGCAAATGGAATTAGGGACCTTTGAAGAAAAGACGGGACGAATTATTGCCCGATGTCAGTTGGTCACCTTTAGGGTCCTGCAACTTCCTCCCCCGTCACCAACCCCGGGCCCAAAGGTTGAAAAGAAAAAATAACCGATGCGAAAAATTCTGATCCTGTTTATTTTTTTATATTTGGCCACAGGGGGCTGCGGGGAAAAAACTCCGGAGCATTTCATCGACCCAGAAGCTACCCCCCCTCCCCCAGCCGGCAAAAATCCGGCCCCAGGGACCGTCTCTTTCACCGGCCACGGTCCCCCTTGAAAAACCCGAACAGTCTGAACCGCCTTATAATCCCACCGGGAAACCGGACCCTTTTCAGCCTTCAAGGATCTCCATAGAAGCCAAGGGGGGGGTCTTGCCCTTGGAACAATTTGAAGTCAGTGATTTTGAGCTGGTCGGGATAGTTTCCGGGCCGGGGATTAAAAAGGCCATGGTCCAGGACCCGACCGGCAAAGGGTTTTTAGTGCAGGTTGGAACCCACATCGGCAAAAGTGGAGGGAAAATAAGCCGTGTTGCCGATAAGGAAATAATCATCGAAGAACCCTATCGGGATTTTCTTGGACGGAAAAGCTTCCGGAAGATCGCCTTGAAAATCCCACAATCCCGATAGGGAACCAATGAACAGAGGAGTCGATTATCCGTTTTGGATGAACATTCAAAACAGAAAGGCCTCACCCCTACTTGAGAGCGAACATGAACAAAATTAAAAAGCTGTCTCTATTCTTTTGTTCGGGACTTCTATTTTTCTTTTTTGGTCTTGGAGAAAATGGATTTTCTCTGCCGGCCAAAGGGAAAACCGCCATGGCCACGGCCCGATTAATTCAATTAGAAGACCAGGCCCTTCCGGACAAACTGCGGGTCCTTATCAAGACCAGCCAGCCCGTTTCCCACCATTCTTTTACCATGTCCGACCCCCATCGGTTGGTTATCGATTTGAGCCCTTGTGTCCTGGGGAAGGATCAATCTTTTAAGATCAAAGATCCCTCGGTTGAGCGGTGGAGATTTTCCCAGTTCAACAAAAAGACAGTCCGAATCGTTTTGGAGTTCACCCGTCTTCCGGTCTATCATATTTCTTTCCAAAAAGAAAAAACCTACAGCCTCTTTGTGGACTTTCCAAGAATCAAGCCCCCAATGGCCCAAGCGGTCTTAAAACCACCGGAACAGGGCAATCTTCCTGAGATGACCATCGAGGATTTCAAAAAAGAAAAACAGTTTCAGGATAGTCGTCAAAAGGAAAAAATATTGCTTTCCCAAAAGCCACGGTACACCTTTGATTTTTATATGACCAATCTTCACAATGTCCTGCGATTTATCGGCGACATCGGGGGGGTTAATATCGTTGTCGGTGATGATGTCAAAGAAAAAAAGGTGACCTTGAGTTTAAAAGAAGTCTCCTGGGATGAGGCCCTGGATTCTATCCTGGAGTCCAACAATCTGAAAAGAATTAAGTCGTGGAGAAAAAACTTTTCTGGTTACTACCAGTGAAAATTACAAAAAAATACAGGACGATGAAAACAAGAGGCAAGTGGATGCGCATTAAAAGAGAACAGGAAGAATTAAAGAATGAAGAATTACGCCAAAAAGTCGGCAAGGTTCTCTGGAGCACAAGGCAATTCCAAATCAAATATGTGGACGTTAAGGTGGTGGAAGATCTGATCCAGGGATCCTGGAAAAGGAAAAGAAGATCGCCAGCGATAAGCAGCCGGGTAGCGAAAGGGTAACCCTGACGGAAACGACCAAAATCCTGGGAGCTCATGTAAATATCATCAGTGTCCCCCACACCAATGTCTTGATCGCCAAGGGAGCCGAGCGGGACCTCAATTATATTGAGGACCTCATCAAAACGATTGACCAACCCATTCCCCAGGTTATGATCGAAGCCCGTATCGTTGAGGCCGACGCCAATTTTACCCGGGATTTAGGGATTCGCTGGGGAGGGTCCTATGCCTTTGCCAATGCCAACGCCCCCTATGCCGGGACTATTCGCGGCGGTGAAGCCGGGCAGCCCGGCAGCAATTACGCCGTTAATCTTCCCTTAGCCAGCTACTTCGACCGCCTTTGGAGGTCTTGGGTTCGCCTTTGCCTCAACCAACTTGAACATCGATGCCCGCATTCAGGCCATGGAACAGGATGGCCGAGGGAAAACCATTTCTTCTCCCAAAGTATTAACCCTGGACAACAAAGAGGCCATAATTAAACAGGGACAATCAATTCCCGTAACCACCCGAACGGAAAACAACACCTTTTCCACGACCTATAAGGACTGCCGCCTTAGAACTGACCGTAACCCCCCATATTTCCAGCAGTAAGAAAATCCGTATCAAAGTAAAAATTACCAAAAATGAACCGGATTTTAGTCCATGCCGATACCCTGGGGAATCCGACCATCAACATCAAAGAGACCGAAACGGAAATGATGGTCAATGACGGCGATACGGTAGTCATCGGCGGTATCCTCTCTAAAAAGGAAACCTATTCGGAAAATCGGGTCCCCGGTCTGGCGGATATCCCTATTTTGGGTTGGCTTTTCAAAACACGGTCCAAGTCTACCATCGGACACCGAACTGCTTATTTTCATTACCCCCAAAATCCTGAAACCCTCACTCTCTGAACGTTTCGCGGGAGAAAGCTAATCAAAGATAATTGGAATCTTGGAATCCAAGAACCGGAATTCAGAATGAGAATCTTTCAAGTGTTGCGATTCAAACTTCATACTCAGGAGAGAGGAGAGGCGTAAAGATGATTTTCAAAACACACCGGGTCTTAACACTGTTTTTTGTCCTGGTTTCTTCATTTTCCGCTTTGATCTGGGCCTTAGGGGCTTCCCAGGAAATACGGCCGTCAGCCCAATTGACCGGTATCATTGTCGGGCCGATGGAGGAAAGGAAGCAGGCCCTTTCATCGGGAGATAAGATTTTTGTATCCTTGGATAGGCCCCGTCTGGTTAAGAAAGGGGACCTCCTGGAGATTTTTCAACCCACCATTTTGCCCGGCATTGAAAACAAAGATTTTTCCTTTACCAGGATGGGCCAGGCCATTATTCTGGAAATCATCAACGAGCGTCTATTACTCTGTATCATTCACACCAGTGCTAAAGAAATTGCCGTCGGGGATCGTATATATTTCCCCGAAAATTGAACCCAGAGAGGTTAAACCCATGCGAGTTCCGGTGAAAAAATTCCTTGTTTTTTCTATGATTCTCATCTCGGTTTCATTGCCGGGAACGATTCAATCCGGTTTTCCCCAAAAAATAGAAACTCCCCCTCAAGCCACCGATTCTACCGGTCAAAAAAAAGAATTCATCCAAGGCCTCATACCCTCGGTTTGCTTTTGGTCCGCCCAGATGGCCTTTGATTACCAACGAAGGCCGGTCATGGGGATCCTGGTTTCTGACTTTTGCAACAGTTCCGGGAAAGAGATCGCCCTTGGGGATGAGATTTCCCGGGTACTTCGGGCGGCCCTTAATAAACAAAAACAATTTCATGTCTATGGGAAAGAGGCTTCCCTCAGCCAAAGTTTGAGGCAAAGCCTGGCCTCCGATTTTCTCTGGAGCGCTCTCCTCCAAAGAAAATTTCAACAAGAGCTGCTGACAAAATTCAAATCATTCCCGGTCGATCTCGTGGTTACCGGTCAAGTCAGTAAAGCGGCGGAAGACCAGTTGCGCGTAGTAGTAAACTTCATTCCCTTTTTTGAGGGGATAAATTTAGTCGAAACCGAAAGCGGAAGAACAGACATCCATAGCGAGCAATTCCTCAGCCCCGTCCTTTCTCCCCAGGAGATGGCCGAGGCTTTAACCGTTATCCAAAAACCTCCTATTCCGAAAGGGCGTTTGGTTATTGTTTCCCTGATTAATTTTGAAAAGGGGAAAAGTCCAGGGCGTGATCAGAGGGCATCTTTGAATACGACGGCCAGGGTTACCAGCGGGGATTCTCTCTGGGGCCCCGCGGAAGTTAAAATCATACAATGACCTCAGCTGTTGGTTGGATGACAAATCTTTATCCATATTGACGGAGTGGGATGACCAGAAAAAAAAGGAGTATTACGATATTTTAAGCGGATTTGCAGCCGATACGATTTGGTTTGATAATTTAATCGAAGAAGGCCCGCACGCGATTTTTTTCAGCCTCGCCAAAGAGCCCGCTAAAAACCAGTATAAGACATTTTTAAACTCTTTTTCCATCAAGCCCGGGACCTCAAACTACCTGTTTTTTACCCTCCAGTCCGATTCACTGGGAGAACCGGCTGTTCGGATTCGGCATATCATTGATCCTCAAAATCGATCCTTACCCTTTTAGCAAGAAGACTTAGGGGGACTCCAGGCAGGCATGAGGGTTTAGTTCGAAAATAAATATTTAATTTCGAATCAGGAAGTGATTTGTTTTTGCTTTCCTTCAATATGCTCCCGTTTCTTGGCGCCCGCAGGGGATAAGCGGGTGTTTACATCCGCCCCGTTCTTTTCAGACACTCGGTCAGTTCCGCAAAACCTTGAACACGAAAGGCCGCGGATAGCCCTTCATTTTTATAGGCCACAAAAGGCACGCCGGACCTCAAAGCGGTTTGGGCATCGATCTCCGAATCCCCGATGAAGAGGCAGCATTCGGGCTTCGCATCAAAATGGGTCATAATTTTAAACACCGATTCCGGGTCCGGCTTGGGACGCTCGACATCCAGGGCACTGACCACCAGGTCAAAATAGGAGTCCAAGCCAAAGGTCTTTAAAACTTGATCGATGGTGTTCGTCCGATTGGTGGAAATGGCCGTCTTGGCCCAGGGACGGATAAAATCCAAAAAATCAATCAACCCCGGCTCCATATCCATCATGCCGATAAATGGGGTATAGTCCAAAGTTTGCCGGTAAAGATGAACTTGATCCCGTGTAGAAGCGTTCCGGAAACAAAAAGGCGATCGATTCGGTGACGGTGTGCATATGGACATAATCCAGATCCTCTTCGGTCAGAGGCGGCTTTCCAAAATGCCCTAACAGATGATTATAAAAAAATTGATTGGCCCTTCGGGAGTCAAAGAGGACCCCGTCGCAATCAAATATGATCACATTTAAATGTGTAGAGGAATTCAGGGGCATGTCCATAAAAACGAATGGTCGACTCCGGTTTTTTGGGGTCGTTGCTGACCACGGTCAGGAACCTTTCAAATTTTCCATTCAACCGATTAGGTATCCAGTTTAACCACTATTTCACCCCGGCCGCCGGCAGGGATGTACGGATCCCACCGTACCAAATCGGTGCCTCAGGTATATTTGATCTTCGAGATATAAAGAAGTGATTTTCCGAAGTTGTTAATGGTAATATTGTATACGACCGGCTCGGGGGTTATCAGATTACCGGCATTGATCTTGGAAGGCTGCAAAAAAATTGAAGGACCCGGGTTCCCTCTGTCCTGGGCAATTATGGAGGATGCCGAGCCGATCAGGAAAAGAAGGGCCGTTAATAACAGAATCGTTTTGAACATGCAGAAATTGTGTCCTTTTCAGGTCTCCATGTCAAGCAAAAACCGTTTATTAATTGAGTTCCCTCTCCTGCGGAAAAACCGGCAGATAGCGATAGGAAAGGGAGATGATCAAGCCCCCGTAGGCCAGGATGGCCATGGTCGTGGCCCATTCCTGCCAACTGGGCCAATAGGTCACAAAGCGGTCAAAGGGCATTACCGGTATGGCCAGGGTAACCACGGTAAAGACAAACCGGTTAAAGACAATACCCGGCACAATCCAGCAGACAGGCAAAGGCCAGCCACCCGGGACTCATCCTGACCTTTTCGTTCCAGAGCAAAAAGGCCGGAAGAATTCCAAAAACCCCCAATTCGGCCACCACCAGCCAGAATCCATAGGGGCTATGATATTGATCCATAAAGCGAATCCCTCGGGCCGGCAGAATTGAGACCGCCCAATAAATCGTATCGGCGAATTTCAAGACAAGATAGAGCGACCAACAATCCGCCGGCGATCTTACCCATCAGGGCCAGGACCTCTTGCTTGACCAATCTTCTTTCCGGTGACTTTTTGGACCAGGGAGGTAATCAGGACCGTAAAGGCCGGCCCGGAGGCAATGGCCGAAAGAATGAACAGGAAAGAAGGTCCAGGGCCAGATAAAAACCCCTTCTCGAAAGGCAAAGGGCCGGGCATACATGACCCCGTACATACCGCCCAGGGAACCCTGATGGAAAAAGGACAAAAAGGTCCCGGTCCCGGCAAAGATAAACATCAGTTCGTGCAGGTTATGAGCAAAATAATGGGCCCCGGGAATGGCATTGATTTTCCGGTTTTCCAGTACCAGGGGGGCATATTCGATCATCAGGACCCCCAAATAAAGGGTGATACAGAACATCACCTCGGTCAGCATGGAATGGACATTGGGATGCCAGAAACCATACCAGGACCGAAGCGGCTGGCCCACATCCAGGGTCAGGATCAGAATGGCCCCGCTGTAGCAGATGAACCCGATGATCACCGCAAAATTGATGATGGCCTTCAGTTCTTTCTTGCCCCAGATATAGGTCAGAAAACCGGTAAAAAAGGCCCCGGCCCCCAGGGCAATGATCGCCAGGTCAAAGGTGATCCAGAGGGCAAACCCGAAATAATCATTCATATTGGTCTGGTTCAAGCCTTTCCAGAGGACCAGACAGGCCGCCAATCAACCCCAGCCCTAAGACAGAAGAGCAAGAAAAAAATCCATAGAGAGAATTTGAACAGGGAACATCTTTCCACCCCTTCGGGAAAAGGGGACTGTCCTGGGATAACTGGGTAAGTTCATATCTTACCTCGTACTCATATAGGATGTTGGAAACGGTGAGCTTCTTTAAGAAATCTTTTCCCGGGCCTTCCTTGTTTCCAAATAATTATCTCCTTGCTTACGGATCCAATCCTGAGTCGTCAGGTAATAAACCTTGGGCTGGGTTCCCAATTTTTCCAGGAGGCGAAAGGCCAGCGGGCTTTTGCTCAGTTTGGAGACCTGACTCTGGGGGTCCTTCAGGTTGCCAAAGGTAATGGCCTTGGTCGGACAGGCCTCGGCACAGGCGGTGATGTATTCTCCCTCTTTCAGATCCCGCCGTTCTTCCATAAAGGCCTTGTCCTTGGCCCGTTGATACCGATGATTGCAGAAGGTGCATTTACTGACCACGCCGCGCATGGCCACCGAGACATCGGGATTCAGATAATTCTTCCATCCCTTTGGGAAAGACCGGGTCCCACCAACTGAAATAACGGACATGGTAGGGACAGGCGGCCATACAATACCGGCAGCCGATGCAGCGGGGATAAATCTGGCTGACCACCCCTTTTTCATCGATCTTGGTGGCATTGACCGGGCAGACCGAGACACAGGGGGTATGGTGTCTGGCAATGCATGCAGGGCCGGGGCAGATAGACCACCCGGGTCTGGGGAAAAGGCTGACCGTTGTTCAGCCGATAGAGCCGCATCCAGGTGGTGGTCCTCAGCTTGTCGGTTTCGTCATCCCGAAAGGCCACATTGTTTTCGGCCATACAGGCCATGGCACAGGCCCCGCACCCGGTGCATTTATCCAGATCAATGACCATGCCATATAATTCTTTTCCGCCTAATACCTCTTTCATGGACGACCTCTACACTTTTTTAATTTTTACCCGAGTGGCCCAGGCCACCTCCAAACCGGTCACCGGATCCACCGTGGTATCTAAAATGGGATACACGATTAGCCCCCCGGTCTTTCAAGGTCGGGTCAAAGGCCGTGTGCCCCAGCCCTAAGGGGACAAAAATACAATTGGGTCTGGCCCCTTCAAAGAGATGGATCTGGGCCGTGATCTTTCCCTTTGCCGATTGAATCTCGACCCGGTCTCCTTCCCGTAAAGAAAAGATCCCGGGCCGTATGGGGATGAACCTGGACGACTGAAATCATCCTTCATCAAGGTTTCTTCACCCAGGTATTTGGTCAGAAAGGGCGGGTTGGGCCAGTATCCGGATTGGAGCAGAATCAAAGACTGGGGAATCATCCAAAGGGGATTTTCGCTCACGGACCTGGTCCTTGCCGGTGACACCGGCCTGGAGGGTGGTTGGAGAAAAATCCCCTTTCCCCTTGCCTTCTTCAGCCTTGTTCTCCAAATGGTACCAGGTTCCCTGAGCGACTAATTGTCCCCAAAACTGATCAAAAGACTCGAATGAGGCCGGACTGGTCTTCCCCATTTCGGGAGGAGGACCATCGGCCAGCCGCCCTTTTTTGGAATCATATAATCCTTTGGCCGCCTGTTTGATCACCCCTTCCATCGTTTCAAAGGGAAGGGCCTCCTGGACCTTGCCCCCCAAATTTTTGGCCAGGTCCAGGAGGACCTCTCCCATGGATTTGCTTCCATAGAGGGGAGGCAAAACCGGTTTAGTCAGACCATAAACGGGAAAAGGCACCCCCTGACAATAATAACTGTCATCCCAGCGCTCCAAAAAAGTAGGAACCGGCAGGATCAGGTCGGCGAAGGAATTGGTTTCATCCATAAAGGAGGAAAAGCTGACGATGAAAGGTATCTCCTCTACCGCTGCCTTAAAAGGCTTTTCCCCCAGGGAAAAAACAGGATTGACCTCGTTGAGAAAAAGGACAATTGAGGGGATAGGGTTTTTTAAGGCCGGTTTTGGCCAACAAGTTTCCGGCTATATGGCCGGTATCAGGATATTGAGAGGATAAAGCCTGATCCAGCCTGGGTTGGGAAAAACCCTTTTCAGCCGTTTTATCCAGGGAGATCTTGGGTTGGGTGACATAAGGAAATTCGGGTTGTAAATAGACACCCCCCGGACGGTTGATCGAACCGGCCAGCACATTCAGGAGGTGAACGGCCTGGGCCTCGATGAAACCGACCGGCAATTCCCCCTTGCCTTTGCCCCAAAGGGCCACCGATTGTTTTGAGGCCATAAAATCTTTTCCCAGCCTTTGAATCGTCTCTGGGGAGACACCGGTTATTTTAGCCACCCGGTCCGGGGTGTATTCTTTATTCAACAGCTCTTTCAGTCCGTCAAGTCCCGAATAATGGACCCGAAGGGATTCTTGGTCGACCCAGCCCTTATCGATGATTACCTGGGCCAGACCAAGGGCCAGGGTCCCTTCCGTCCCCGGATTGATAGCGATCCATTCATCGGCCAATGAGGCCGTCGTGTTGGCCATGGTATCGATCTGAACGATCTTGGCCCTTTCCTTTAAAGAACCCTGCCTCCATTGTTGATAGGCCTGGGCAACCCAGAGCGGATTTCCCCAGCCGTCCATCAAGGCGCAGCCGAAGCTTAAAATGGTATTGAGCCCGGGGAAGATCATAGCTTAAGTGGGCCTTAACCCCATGAAGGGTTTTTATCAGGACTTCTTCCAGGTCGGTGGATTGATAGGATCGAATATAATTAGGGGAGCCAAAGGCCTTTAGAAATCGGGCGGCCAGATGGGCCTGGCTTCCCATTCCCTCTCCATCAAGCAGGGCTACCGTATGGGAAAGATCTTTTTGTCTGAGGTCCTTCAACCTGGAGCTTATTTGAGAAAGGGCCTCTTCCCAGGATATCGGTTTCCAGCTCCCCTGGCCCCGATCTCCATTTCTTTTTAAAGGGGTTTTGACCCGGACATCCTCATGATACAGATATTGTAAGCCTGCCAGACCCAAGGGGCACATCCCGCCCCGGTTGACCGGATGGATAGGGATTGCCATCGATCTTGACGGCCCTTCTCTCTTCAATCAGCCTGACGCGGATCCCGCAACCGCCGGGACAGAGTTTGCAGGTGGAAGTGAGATAAGAGGTTCCCCCCTTTTCCGGAATGGGTGCCCAGCGCTGGCTCCATTTGGCCACTTCATTCATGGAAACCCAGGGCAACGGAGAAAAGACAGTCCCCACTGCACCTCCAACCACAAACTTCAGAAAATCTCTTCGATCAATGGCCATCTTTCTTTCCTTTGTGTTAAACTCTCATGCCCGTCTCGGGTGGCACCACGAATCATGAAAATGGAAAAATGGGCTATGGGTCCGTATTTTTTATTCCTTTATTGCCTCTCGCCTTTTCTACTTATGACAAACAAAACAGGCGTTGCTTTTCCCTTTTTTCTCATGGCAGGTTTCACAAGCTTCCATGGACATCACCTCCGGGGCATATCCTGAAATCCATTTATAGCGGTAAGGTGGATTCTTATCCGTCTTGCCCCCCACCGATTTATGACAGGCGGCACACTCTATTTTGGCCATTTTGACATGGGCCCCATGGGAGAAAAATACATGATCGGGTTGTTGGGAATAGACGAGCCAGGGAATGTTCTTCTTTTCCTTTTTCAGCTTATCGGCCAGTTTGATCAGATCGGCTTCTTCTTTGGAATTACCTTGAGCCGTGGCATGACATTCCAGGCATTTGCTCAGGCCGGGAATCCCGGCGAAACTTCCGTCATTCCTGAAATGATGACAATCTTCACATTTCAAGGAGGCGTCATCCCCATGCCTGAGATGACTGAAATGAACCGGTTGCTCCTGCCTGGATTGGATAAGCGCCGGGAAGACGACCCAGCCTAAAATTAACGAAGCGACTATCCCGATCCAGAAAAACAACCACCTGCCTTTGGCTTTATGTTCTTTTTCCATACACTCCGCCCTGATCGTATTGAGGAATTCTTTGCCTTATGTTAACCGATGGATACCTAAAAACTGGTCATTCCCGCGCTGGCGCTGTCGGGAATCCAGGCCAAACGTAATCAACCTGTCATTAATTGAACGGGCTTTATTATAACGGTTAAACATTAAATAATAAATTTTTTTATTCTCTTTTTCTGTTAATTGTCAAATAATTATTTTGCTTGATTCTTATAGGCCTTCCAAATGACCCGTTCCGTTTCTTGGGGCAACTTCAAAACGCTCAATTGATTCAAGGGAAAAAAACCGGCCTCGGCGGCATCGCTGGCGGCTTTGAGCAATCCTTCTCTCACCCGACATAAGTAATCCAAGACGACATAGTGATAAAGAATTTTCCCTTGAGGATCGGGCAGGATCCGTTCAAAGACGGCAACCAGGTCCAAAACTTCCACCTGCAAACCGGTCTCCTCTTCGATCTCCCGCTTTACGGCCCTTTCGACGGTTTCTCCGATGTCCACCGCCCCTCCGGGGATACTCCATTTGCCCCTTCCGGGTTCTTTTCCCCTTTTAACTAATAAGACCCGGTCCCCTTGAAAAACGATTCCCCCTACCCCCAACCAGGGCCTGTCCGGATAAGAACGTTCATCGATGAACATCGGCCGTCCTTATCGCGCCTTCATTGGCGCCATGCCGAGATGGAAGCCGCTGTCGACCATGATGAATTCCCCGGTGACCCGGTCTCCGCCTTCCAAAAACCAGACCGCGGTCCGGGCCACATCTTCAGGGAAAATCACCTCATGTAAGGGGGCCTGGTCTTCATAACGGGCCTTGGCCTGGGCATAGACCTTTTCACCCAGGCCTTGCATCAACCAACGGGTCTCGGCAAAACCCGGGCAAACGGCATTAACGCGGATCTCGGGCGCCAGGGCCCGGGCCAGCGACAGGGTCATCGTATTCAAGGCACCCTTGGAGGCCGCATAGGCCACCGACGACCCAACCCCCATAACGCCGGCAATGGAAGAGATATTGACGATCCCGCCGCGGCCCTGTCTTTTCATGGCCGGCACAACGGCCCGGGCCATTTGAAAAGCCCCAATGACATTGACGGCATAAATCCTCTGGAAATCCTCGGCCTGTAAGGCCTCGAGGTCGCCGTGATCGGGGGCAAATTTGCTGATGCCGGCGTTATTGATCAAGGCATCGATGCGCCCCCACTTTCTCAGCGCCTGCTCGGCCATATTGCGGCAATCGGCATCGTCGGCCACATCGGCCCGCACCAAGAGGGTCTGGGTCCCGAATTTCTCGCACTCCCCGGCGGTGGCGGCAGCCTCGGCCTCGCTCTTGGTAAAATTGATGATGGTGTGACACCCTTTCTTGGCCAGCGCAACCGCACAGGCAGCGCCGATGCCCACAGCCGAGCCGGTGACGATACAAACGGCGTTCTTTAATTCCATAGACTCTCTCCCCTGAAAATTTATTGCCGACTTAACTTATTTGATTCCGGAAATAATCGACGGTCTGTTTAAGCCCTTCATCCAACTCCACGCGAGGTCCCCAGTCCAAAAATTTTTTGGCCAGTTCGATATCGGGCTTTCGCTGGATGGGATCATCCTGGGGCAGGGCCTTAAAGACGATTGCCGACTTTGATCCGATCATGGCTTTGACCTTTTCGGCCAGGGACAGGATGGTAAATTCATTCGGGTTGCCCAAATTAACCGGCCCGATGGTAGTCGTCCTGTTCCATCATGGCGATCAGGCCTCGAACCAGATCGGAAATAAAACAAAAAGAACGGGTCTGCTGCCCTTCGCCATAGACGGTAATCGTCTCCCCGCGGAGGGCCTGGACGATAAAATTGCTGACCACCCGGCCGTCGTTGACGGCCATCCGGGGGCCGTAGGTATTGAAGATGCGGACGATACGGATATCCACGCCGTGCTGGCGATGGTAGTCCATCATCAGGGTTTCGGCCACCCGTTTCCCCTCGTCGTAACAGCGCCCGGGGACCGATGCAGTTGACATTTCCCCAATAGGTTTCTTTTTGGGGATGGACCGAAGGGTCGCCATAGACTTCCGAGGTGGAGGCCTGGAGTATGCGGGCCTTGACCCGTTTGGCCAGGCCGAGCATATTCAGGGTCCCCATGACATTGGTCTTGACGGTTTTGACCGGGATTGAATTGATAGTGGACCGGTGAAGCCGGACAGGCCAGGTTATAGATCTCATCGACCTCCAGGGTGATGGGATTGATGAGGTCATGGCGGACTGATCTCAAAATGGGGGTTATTTCTAAGATGGAGGATATTTTCTTTTGAGCCGGTAAAATAATTGTCTAGGCAGACCACATCATGCCCTTGCTTCAACAGCGTTTCACAAAGATGGCTCCCAATAAACCCCGCCCCTCCGGTTACCAGAATTTTTTTCATCGGTTCCCTCTCTATGGCTATTAAATTCTGTTCATTAGTTTAGGAAGTTATGACACGACTCTTTATTTTTGTCAAGAAACCCTCTATTTTTTGCCCTTTACCCTTCCCATTGAATATGGTATTATTAATTCCAATGGTTATCGAGCACCAGGAGGCATGAAGAAAGCGATTCAAGGGAAAGGCGTTGAGATTAAACCCCTTGAACCCTAATCCTGGAATCCTTGAACCCTAATATTTAGTATATGGAGGAAATGACCTTGGCGGAAAATACCCTCTTCCCGGAAATGATCGAAAAATTACCCGACGTTGATCTTGCCCTTCCCGGAGTCAAAGCCAAATTATTCCAAGGACCGGGAATGCAGGCCGTTTTTTTTACCATGGAAGGTCCGGCCGACATCCCGGCACATCATCATCAGGCCCAGTGGGGTGTGATCCTGGAAGGAGAAGTCGAGATGACTATCGACGGTCAAACCAGGATATTACGACGTGGCGACTCTTATTACATTCCAACCGGGGCTGTCCATTCAGCCCGCGTTCTCTCTTCTATGAAGGCCCTGGATTTTTTCAACGAAGCCCAGAGGTATAAACCCAAATCCAATTAATTGATTTAGAAAAAATATACTGTCCAGACGGATCAAATCATCAGATGGACGGTTTTCATCAGTCTGTTAGGAGAAAAAGATGGCTATTGCCCAAAAGATAAAAGGCTACATGGAAAAATCCTCCTGGATTCGAAAGATGTTCGAGCAGGGTGCCCTGCTTAAGGCCCAGCATGGGGCTGAAAATGTCTTCGATTTCAGCCTGGGAAATCCCAACCTGGAACCCCCGGCAGCCGTTCATCGGGTATTGGCCTCCCTTCTTGATCAACCCCAACCCGGGCTGCATGCCTATATGGCCAATGCCGGTTATGTGGAAACCAGAAAGGCCATCGCCGAATTTCTTTCCAGGGAACATGACCTGTCCTTTAGCGAAAACGAAGTGATTATGACCTGCGGCGCCGCCGGGGCCTTGAATGTGGTTTTAAAGGCCTTACTGGACCCGGGTGACGAACTGATCGTCCTGGCGCCCTATTTTGTGGAATATCTTTTTTACACCGATAATTTCCAGGGGGTCCCCAAGGTGGTTTCCACCGGCCCTGATTTCTCCCTTGACTTAAAGGCTATTGAGCAGGCCCTGACCCCCAGGACCAAGGCCATATTGATTAATTCCCCCAATAATCCCACCGGCAAGGTCTATGATGAACCATCCCTTAAACAATTAGGGGATCTCTTGGACGGCTACGGCCGAAAACAAGGGCAGGTCATTTATCTGATCAGCGATGAGCCTTACCGGAAAATCGTCTATGATCAAATTCAGGTGCCCAGTATCTTTCAGGCTTACCGGCACAGTATCAGTGTCACCTCCTATTCCAAGGATCTATCCCTGCCCGGAGAACGGATCGGGTATCTGGCGGTTCATCCCCAGGCCCCGGACAAAGGGGAATTGATCGCGGCCATGACCTTCACCAACCGGATTCTGGGATTTGTCAACGCCCCGGCCCTGATGCAGCGGCTTCTTCCGGCCGTCCAGGGCCTGACGGTGGATATCGGTCTCTATCAGAAGAAACGGGATCTCTTTTATAAGGGACTGACGGAGGCCGGATATCAGACTGATCAAACCCGAAGGGGCCTTTTATCTCTTTCCCCGTTCTCCCATCCCGGATGATGTGGCCTTTGTCCAGGCCCTCCAGGAAGAATTGATCCTGACGGTACCGGGAACCGGGTTCGGCACTCCCGGCTATTTTCGTATTGCCTATTGTGTACCGGATGAAACCATTCAAAAATCCTTGGCCGGGTTTGAAAAGGTTTTTAAAAAATTCGCTTAAACCTTAAAAATGTATCTTCGGGTTTTGCAGGGGCGGGTTTTAAATCCGCCCCTATGCGGACCTTACCCTCAAAAATTTTTCTCCCTTGAAAACAGTCGCCGTAGCCCTAAGTGGCGGAATTGATAGCGCCCTGTCGGCCCTTCTCCTGAAAAGAGAAGGATACGGGATTATAGGTCTCCATGCCGATTTCGGGTTTTCCCCTGATTCTCCCCTTCCCTGGCTGGAGAAAATCACTTCCTTTTTACAAATCCCCCTGAAGGTTTTTTCCTTAAAGGAAATTTTTCAACAAAAGGTCGTGGATTATTTTATTTCCGAATATACCCTGGGGCGAACCCCTAATCCCTGTGTGGTCTGCAACCCGGCCATCAAGTTCGGTCTGCTGTATGAAAAGGCCTTAAGCCTGGGGGCCGACTTTTTCGCTACCGGTCACTATGCCCGCATTGTCCCGGCCCCTTGGGGAGAAGGGCCTGACCATAGCCCGCGGGCTGGATAAAGGGAAAGATCAATCCTATTTTTTACATCGTCTGGAGCCTCAAAACCTCAAGCGGATTCTTTTCCCTCTCGGCCCCTGGACAAAGGACCGGGTCAAAATGTTGGCCCGTGAAATAGGACTGCCGATGAATCCCAAAGGAGAAAGTCAGGACATCTGTTTCCTTCCTCAGGGAGGATATAGGGAGTTTCTGCTCCGACAAGTCCCTCCCGTCCTGATCCGAGCCGGAGACATCGTGGACATTCAATGGGAAAAAACTGGGAACCCATCAGGGATTATTCGCCTATACCGTCGGCCAAAGAAGAGGTCTGGGTTTGCCGGCAGCCGAACCCTATTATGTGATCCGTATGGAAGCCGATGGCAACCGTTTGGTCATCGGCGGGAAGAAGGATCTGGAATCCGCCGGCTGCCGGCTTTCCGATTTTCATTTCTTAAGCCGGCCCCCTGAAATCGACGGTCTGAAGGTTTTGGTCCAGGTCCGCTACCGCCATAAACCGGCAACGGCCACTTTAGGTCGTTCGGACCGGATAGAAATCTGTGCCTCCATTTTGAAAATCCGCAAAAGGCGGTCACTCCGGGCCAGGCCGCGGTGATTTATTTCGGAGAACAACTACTGGGAGGGGGCTGGATTGAAGAAACCTGGAAAGAATAACCCCCGCCGGGTGGCGGTTTATACCCTGGGTTGCAAGGTCAACCAGTTTGAATCCGCCTGTCTGCTGGAGCGGTTTCAGGCCCAGGGGTGGGAAGCCGTCCCCTTCAAGGACAAAGCCGATTTCTATCTGATTAATACCTGCGCCGTGACGGCTGAGGCCCAGAGACAATCGGCCCAGATGGTCCGTCAGGTTATCCGGAACCATCCCGAATCCCTGGTTGTAGCCGCCGGATGCGCCGCCCAGCTTTTCCACCACGATTATGAAAAAATTCCCGGGTTGGATTACATAGCCGGAACATTCAAAAAACTGGAGATCCCCTATAAGATAAGCTCTCTGGAAAAAACCCAATCCCCTTATCTTTTACATTCTCCGGAATCCGAGCACACCATTGATGCCCAGTTCCCCAGGGCTGTCCAAAGGACCAGGGCCTTTGTCCGCATCCAGGAAGGCTGCAACGCCCAATGCAGTTACTGCCTGGTGCCCCGGGCCAGGGGACGGTCCCGAAGTCTTTTGTTGACGGAGGTGATCTCCGGGGTCGAGGTGCTTGCCGGCCAGGGGATCAAGGAATTGATCCTCACCGGCATTCATCTCGGGCAATATGGGGGAGACCTTCGCCCGCAGGAAAGCCTGGTTACTCTTTTAGAAATTCTCCTTCCCCAAAACCCCGAGGTCTCTTTCCGTTTAAGCTCCCTGGAACCCCAGGAAGTCACCCCGGCCCTGCTCGCCCTGTTCAAAAAATATCCCAACCTCTGCCCCCATCTGCATATTCCCTTGCAGGCCGGCGAAGATTCCCTGCTAAAAAAAATGAACCGCACCTATTCCACGGATTTCTACGGCCGGTTGATTCGGACCATTCACCGGGAAATCCCTTATGCCGCCATCGGGGCCGATCTGATCGTCGGTTTTCCGGGAGAAGAAGAGGCCCTTTTCCAAAAGACAGTCGATTTTATTTCCGACCTGCCTTTGTCTTATCTCCATATTTTTCCTTTCTCCCGCCGGCCCGGGACTCCGGCGGCCGATTTTCCCGATCCCATTCCTGAAAAGATAAAAAAGGAACGGCTGCAAATTATCCGGGCCATGGACCGGGAAAAAAGAGAGGCCTTTATGGAACGCTGTCTGGGACAGACCTTTTCCGCCCTGGTTCTTCAACCGGAACAGGAAAAGGGCTGGGTTAAGGCCCTGACCGAAAACTACCTGACCGTTTCGATCCAGGGACGATTTAAACAAAACGATCGGCTCCGGGTCCGCCTGAAAAGAGTGGACCCGTCCAGGGGATTGATCGGAGAAGTCCTTCCCTGATTTTTTCCTTATTTAAAACGAAGAGGTCTTTGTGATATAAGTTAAGACCTGTCTGACGGTCAATAAAAAAACTGCTTTAAACTCAAAATATTTCAGGAGGCGCCCCATGCTGGTAAAAAACAGGATGACCACCGATGTGGTTACATTAAGTCCCGACCAGACCTTATTAAAGGCCATGACGCTGATGCGGCAGAAAGGCATCCGTCGGATACCGGTTGTTCTGGAGGGAAAGGTAGTGGGCATAGTCACCGAGGTTGACATCCGAAAGGCCGGGGCCTCGGATTCCACTACCCTTTCGATTTTTGAACTGCATTATTTGCTGGATCAAATCAAGGTGGGGAGTTTTATGTCCAAAAAGGTCATTACCGTCTCGCCCGAAGACTTCATTGAGGTGGCCGCCAAAAAAATTTACGATCACAAGATAGGGGCCTTACCGGTTGTCGCTCAGGATCAATTGGTCGGTCTGATCACCCGCAACGATATTCTGGAGACCTTTATCGAGGTCTTGGGGATAAACGAACCGAGCGTCCGGGTGGAAGTGGAATTGGAAAATCGGACCGGTTCCCTGGCCGATACGGCCAAGATCTTTAAAGACCTGGGACTCTATCTGGTCAGCGTGGTCACCCTTCCCCAGGAAGAAGGGAAAGAGACCCGGGCCACGGTTTTTCGGGTCCGTCCGACGGATGAAAAAAAACTGAAGGATTATCTGCGCACCGTCGGGCCGCCGATTCTGGCCGTGAGCTGATCTTCTCTAATCAATCAAAATAAGATATCCCGTTATCTTGACAACCTCATAAAAGTCGTCATTCCCGGCGGGATTCAGCGAGTCTGCCTGATCTAAAAACACTTAATTCCCGTTTCCACGGGAAAGACGGACAAAGACGAAATTGCCAGTTTTCAGACTTTTACAAATCCATCATCTTCAATAGGGCAAAAGGACGTCACCGTGTTTGAAAGAAGGCCGGACAAGATAAACCGGATGAAAGGCTGCACCGGATTGAAGAACAGGAACGAGAAATCACCAAACTCAGAGAGGTTGAGCGATCGCTCCGTCGAAAAAATGAACATTTGACGGCCTTGCATGAGACTTCGCTGGGTCTTATTGACCGTCTGGATAAGGAAGAATTACTGGAAGTCATTCTTTACCGGGCCGCCAGGCTGAGCGGTACGGAAAATGGCTATATCTATCTCCTCGAACCCGGGGAGACCGGAAATGCAAATGCGGGTCGGGATGGGATTTTTTAAGAACCAGTTGGGCCGACGGGTAAAAATGGGCGAAGGCATGGGCGGAAAGGTTTGGGAGACCGAGCAGCCCGTATTGGTGGATGATTACCGTTTTTGGAAAGATCGGATCAGTGATCAGTCGCTGGACGCCCTCCGTTCCGTGGTTGGGATTCCCCTGAAGGACGAAAAGCGGTTTCATGGGGTCATCGGCCTGGCCAGTGTCGATCCGGACAAAAAATTTCACGATGAAGACCTCGCCTTTTTGGGCCAGTTTGCCGAATCTGGCTTTAGTGGCCCTGGATAAAGCCAAATTATATGCCGATGTTCGCAGGGAACTGGCTGAACGAAAACTGACCGAAGAAACGCTGCGGGAAAACGAAGAACGCTATCGCTTATTGTTGAAATCCTCTCCTGATCCCATCGTGGTCTATACACATGAACGGCAAGGCCACTTATGTAAATCCCGCCTTTGAGCAGACCTTCGGTTTTTCCAGTGAGGAGGTCTTGGGCAAGCCAATCGATTTTGTGCCTGAAGAAAGTTGGCCGGAAACCAAAAAACGGATCAAGCGCATGCTGAGCGGCAGTAAGATCCAGCTCTTTGAGACCAAACGACTGACCAAAGACGGCCGGGTCCTGGATGTGCAAATCAGCTCGACGATTTATAAAAACCGCGACGGCCGGCCGGCCGGAAATATCGTCATCCTAAGAGATATGAGCGCCCAAAAGCAGGCCGAAAAGGAATTAAAAAAATATCATGATCACTCTGGAAGATATGGTCAAGGAACGGACGGCTGAACTGGCCAAAATCAACACCCAGCTCAAACAGGAAGTGGAAGAGCGCAAACGGGCCGAAAAGGCCTTACGAAAAAGGGAAGTGGAACTGAAGGCCCAATCGCATCATCTGGAAGAAGTCAATACCGCCTTAAAGGTCCTTTTAAAACAACGGGAAGAGGACAAAAAAGAACTCGGCGAAAATGTCTTGTCCAATGTCAAGGAATTGATCTCCCCCTATGTCGAACGAATTAAGAAAAGCCGGTTGAATACCAACCAGCAGACCCTGATTGACATTCTGGATTCCAATCTGAACAATATCATCTCCCCTTTTATCAGCAAACTGTCTTCCAAATATTTCAATTTCACCTCCATGGAAATCAAGGTCGCCAACTTGGTCAAAGAAGGCAAAACCAACAAAGAAATTGCCGATCTTCTATATCTTTCCAAAAATACGATTTTATTTCACCGGCACAATATTCGCAGCAAACTCAAGCTGAAGAATAAAAAAATCAATCTTACGGTCCCATCTCTTGTCCTTATGATGAATAGTGGTTTTTACCCACTATTATCCAACTATTTTATAAACTTGACATCCTTGCTAAAGTTCGCTACCCATATCGGATTGCCTTTAACCAGGTTTAAGCTGCATCATGATTACAATGTAATCGATGTTTAGCCTGAATCATTTTCTTGAATTAATAGGCTCACTTGGAGCGTCAGGAGTATCAAATCTCTAGTAACTTAACCTCTTCATTAAGAGAAGACTTATCCGTCTGGAATTTCGAAAAGAGCCTATATACGGGAGCCACTGGTCCTCGGACCTATTCTCTATGTCGATCGGACTTCCGAAGGTGAAGTCCATTCTTGATATTCGCTTGATTTCAACAAGATGAAGCACTGTTCCAAAACAGACGGAAAATAATTGCCCCATATCGGTATCACGCTTCACTTCAGGTCAAAACGATAATAAATCTATACATCGCCTTTCCTCTTCAGGATGAGGCCCTCTTTGTTAATGTCCTTTTTTAAGGAAGGAGAATGGCCAGATGTCATCCGATCACCTTGGGCCCGTTATTGCTAAAAGTCGATGATATCAGCATGTTTTTTGGAAAAGTGGCCGCCCTTTCAGGGGTCAGCTTTGATGTCCGGGAAAGGGAGATCCATTCCATCATCGGTCCCGAATGGGGCCGGGAAGACCGTTCTGCTCAATTGTATCAATGGATTGTATCATCCCCAAAAAGGCCAAATTTCCTTTGAAGGACAAGAGATCACTCAAACTGAAGCCCCACCACCGGGCGGAACATGGGCATCTCCCGAACCTTTCAGAAGATCGAATTATTCAGAGGCATGACCGTCCTGGACAACATCCGTCTGGGCCGGCATATCCATTTGAAGTCCGGCATCCTGAGCGGCTCCTTTTATTTTGGAAAGACGGCCCAGGAGGAGATCAAGGCCCGGGAGTTCATCGAGGAAGAGATCATCGATCTCCTGGAAATTGAATCGATCCGGGATAAAACGGTCGGCATGTTGCCTTACGGTCTGCAAAAGAGGGTCGAATTAGGCCGGGCCCTGGCCTTGAATCCCAAATTGCTCCTCTTGGACGAACCCCTGGCCGGACTGAATCTGGAAGAGGTGGAGGATATGGCCCGTTTCATTCTGGATATCAACCTGGAAGAACGCTGGAAGGTCACCTGCATCCTGGTGGAACATGACATGGGGGTGGTCATGGACATCTCCGACCGGATCTCCGTCCTTAACTTCGGCAACAAGATTACCACCGGCACTCCCAGCGAAATACAGAATAATCCCCAGGTGATCGAGGCCTATCTGGGTGAGGAGGACCTATATGCCACAAGGAGATAAAGCCTTTACCATCCCTTTTCAGATCACCGAGGACTTAACCCTGCCCAAGGTCCTGCTGGAAACGGCCAAACGGTACGGGGATACCAAGGTGGCCATGCGGGAAAAGGAATTCGGGGTCTGGCGCCCGATTACCTGGAAAGAGCTATCTGGAAAACGTCAAGATATATCGCCCTGGGCCTGGTCAGCCTGGGATTGAAGCGGGAAGACAAGGTGGCCATGATCGGGGATAACCGTCCGGAAGGGTTATGGACGGAGATGGCCACCCTGTCCGTCGGCGGGATCGCCGTCTGGCTTTTTCAGGACTCCCTTATGGATGAAGTGGCCTACATCATCAATCATTCGGACGCCGCTTTCCTGGTCGGCGAAGGCCAGGAAGAAGTGGACAAGGCCCTTGTCCATCCAGGAGAAATGCCCCTACCTGAAAAAAATCATCTGGGATGATCCCAAAGGGATGCGGGATTATGACGATCCCCTGCTGATCAGCCTGAAAGAGGTGATGGAAAAAGGAAGGGAACTGGACCAGAAAGACCCCGGCCTCTTTGAAAAGCTGGTCTCCCAGGGCAAGGCCCAGGACGTGGCCTTGCTCTTCTATACCTCCGGGACCACGGCCCTGCCCAAAGGGGCACTGCTTTCCCATTATAATATGTTGACCATGGGTCAGAACATGATGAAGGTCGACCCTTGTACCCCGGAAGATGATTTTGTTTCCTTTCTGCCCTTTGCCTGGATCGGGGAACAGATGATGTCCATCTCCTGCGGACTTCAGGTCGGCTATACCATCAATTTTCCCGAAGAACCGGAAATCGGCCCAGGAAAATATCCGGGAAATCGGCCCCCATGTCATGTTCGCCCCTCCCCGGATGTACGAGCAGATGACCCGGTCCGTCCAGGTCAGGCACCTGGACTCCACCTGGCTCAAAAGGACGCTTTTCCAGACGGCCATGAAAATCGGCTACCATGTGGCTGATCTTAAAGTTTGAAAAAAAATCGATCCCCTTGGGCTGGAAATGTTTGGATTGGCTGTCCTATGCGTCTGGTTTTCAAAAAGCTTCGGGATCATCTGGGACTCTCCCGGGTACGCAATGCCTACACCGGCGGGGCGGCCATGGGGCCGGATCACTTCCGTTTCTTCCATGCCCTGGGCGTCAATCTGAAACAGATCTACGGCCAGACCGAGATTGCCGGGATTTCGGTCCTGCACCGCAGCGGGGATATCAAATTCGACACCGTGGGCACCCCGATTCCCGGATACCGAAATTCAGATTACCGAAGACGGCGAGATTATTTCCAAGAGCCCTTCGGTCTTTTTGGGATACTATAAAAACCCCGAGGCCACGGCCAAGACCCTTCAAGGATGGCTGGCTCTATTCCGGCGACAAGGGATTTATCGATGAAGACGGCCACCTGGTCGTCTTTGACCGGACCAAGGATGTCATGATCTTGAGCGACAAGTCCATCTTCTCCCCCCAGTATCTGGAAACCCGCTTAAAATTTTCTCCCTTTCTTGAGAGATGCCTGGATCATCGGCCATGAAAAACCCTATATCACGGCCGTGGTCTGTATTGATTATGCCGTGGTCGGAAAATGGGCCGACGAGAAAAAACTGAATTACACCAGTTACCCGGAACTGTCTCAGAAGCAGGAGGTCTATGACCTGGTGGAAAAACAGATCCGGGAGGCCAACAAAAGTCTCAAGCCGGCGGCCAAGATCCACAAGTTTGTCAATCTCTACAAGGAATTCGATGCCGATGATGAAGAATTGACCCGGACCAGAAAACTACGGCGGGCCTTTGTGGAGAATCGCTACAAGGATATTGTCAAGGCCTTGTATGAAGATACGGACACGGTCCATATGGATACCACCATTACCTACGAAGATGGCCGGGTAATCCATATCAAGACCGATCTCCATATCCGAAAAATTCCTTTTGAGGAGGGGAAATAAGATGAAACTGTTTCTTCAGGTAATTATTACCGGCATTCTGATGGGAGGCATCTACGCCCTGGTGGCCCTGGGCTGGACCCTGATCTATAAATGCTCCGGGGTCTTGAACCTGGCCATGGGCGAACTGACCCTGATCGGGGCCTATGTCTGTCTGACCTTTTATCTTTGGGGATTCCCTTTCATCCTGGCCCTTCTTTGTACGGTCATTATCGGTTTTATTCTGGGACTCATCACCGAGCGGATCTTCTTGGACAAGTTGATTGGAGAACCGGTGCTGACCGTCATCATGGTCACCGTCGGACTGTCCTTTTTCTTCCGGGGAGTCATCGAGTTATTTTTCGATATCGACACGGTCATCTTTGATCCCCCGGTTTTCCCCATGAAACCCATTGACATCGGGGGCATCATCATCGGCCAGGTCTATCTCTGGAGTTTTGTGGCCGCCATTGCCCTCTTGTTGATCTTTGTGGCCTTTTTCAAATATACCCGCTGGGGCCTGGCCATGCAGGCCACGGCCGATGACGAAATGGCCGCCCTTTCCCTGGGGGTCAGTGCCCGGTTTGTCTATGCCACGGCCTGGGGCATTGCCTTTGTGGCCGCCGGGGTGGGCGGAACCTTGCTGGGCAACATCAACGGACTGAATATCTCGGTCGGCTACCTGGGTCTCTTGGTCTTACCGGCCGTGGTTCTGGGAGGGCTGAATTCCATACCGGGGGCCATTGTCGGCGGAATCATCATCGGGGTCCTGCAGAACCTGAGCGGGGCCTATCTGGACCGCTTTACCCCTGGAGGAGTCAAAGAAATCGCCCCCTTTATCTTTATGGTCATTTTTTTATTATTTAAACCCTATGGACTTTGGGGTTGGGAAAGGATAGAAAGGGTATAAACCATGTCCTACTTACCTTGCGGCGTTTACCACGAATATTATCGGCAGGACCATGCCTGGTGGCAGACCCGGTTCGTCATCGGCAAGATGCTCCTTTTGGGGGTTTTTATCTTTTACATCCTTCCCTATTGGGGAGGCCTCTATTGGGTCGGGGTGGCCAATCTGGTGACCTATACCATCATGGGGGCCCTGGGGGTGCAGCTCCTGATCGGCTTTTGCGGCCAGGTGACCCTGGGACATGCGGCCTTTATCGCCGTCGGGGCCTATACCGCCACCCTGCTCATGCTTCAACTGAATCTACCCTATCTGTTGAGCATGCTCGTCGGAGGCATCGTGGCCGGACTGTGGGCCGTTCTCTTTGGATTGCCTTCGGCCAAGGTCAAAGGGTTTTATCTGATCATGACCTCTCTGGCCGCCCAGTTCGTCACCGTGGATTTTATCCTGACCCAATATGTCAGTCAGATCGGCGGCCGGGGCCAGGCCTTTTCCCTGCCCCCGGGGACCATCACCATCGGGCCCCTGGTCCTGGACACCGATATCAAGGTCTACTTTCTGGGGGCCATCCTGACCATTATCCTGACCATGGGGTTGGCCAATCTGCTTCGCTCCAAAGTCGGGCGGGCCTGGATCGCCATCCGGGACAATGATATCGCCGCCGAAACCATGGGGATCAATATCGTGGTCTATAAACTGCTGGCCTTTTTTGTGGCCGGTTTTATCGGCGGTATCGCCGGAGCCTTTTGGGTCAGCAACCTCTCCGCTTTGAGCCCGGAACATTTTCAATGGTCCTGGTCCCTCTGGCTGGTCGGGGTCATCCTGATCGGCGGGGTGGGCAGTATCTACGGGACCATCTTCGGTTCCATGTTCATGGTCCTGGTCCTGGAAGGGCTGAAATTCGCCATTATTCCTCTGACTCCTATCTACCCACAGTTCACCATGAGGTTTTTATTTCTCAAGGAAGCCGCCTTCGGACTGACCATCTGTTTGTTTTTGATTTACGAACCCAACGGCTTGGCCTATCGCTGGTGGCAGATAAAGAATTATTTCAATCTTTGGCCTTTTTCGTATTAGATAAGGATTCAAGGAGTCCCAGGATTCAAGGATTCAAGTGAACCAGATTGAAAATAAACCCTCTGAACACTCCGAACTCCGTATTTCATCTTCTCCAAGGGAGGTGATACCGGCACTGGGCATAATTAAGAATACTCGGCAGGCGCATTTAAACTTTTTTGAAAAACATTAAAAGGGAGGTTGCAATGATGAAGAAGAAAACACTTTTGTGGATAACTGCTTTATTAATGACCTTTTTAGGGGTTTCCGGGCTGGTCTGGGCGGCGCCTCCGGCAGAAGTCAGGGTCGGGGCCATCAATGACATGACCGGGGCCACCTCGGATGTCGGGAAAGACTATGCCCTGGGCATTGCCGAGGCCATTGCCTATATCAACGATACGGGCGGCATCAACGGCAAAAAGATCAAATTATTCCAATATGACTACGGCTATCGAATTCCGGAAGCGGTGACCACCTACAAACGCTTCCGCGACTTCGATAAGGTCGTGGCCGTCTTGGGCTGGGGCACCGGCGATACGGAAGCCCTCTCCCCCACGGTCACCAAAGACAAGATGCCCTATGTTTCGGCCTCTTATTCGGCCCATCTCACCGATCCCAAGAAAACCCCCTACAATTTATTTTTCTGCCCCGATTATTCTACCGGGGCCCGATCGGCCATAACGGCTTGGTATGACAATGTCTGGAAGAAAGATCCGAGGTTTAAGGCTCGAAGAGACAAAGGCGAAAAACCTCGAATGGTCTGTTTCTATATGTTTGCCTCCCCTTATTGCAGCGCCCCGATCAAGGCCATCAAGGATCAGGCCACCCTGTTGGGTTTTGAAGTCGGACCGGATCAGGACGTTTCCTTAACCGCCCTGGATACCAAGAGCCAGGTCTTAGGGGCCAAGCAGTTCAAACCCGACCTGGTCTGGCACGGCAACACCACCATGTCCGTGGCCACGGCCTTGCGGGATGCCTATTCCCTGGGTCTGGGCGCCGATCATATCGTCAATGTCTGGGGTTTTGATGAAAACCTGCCCCGTCTGGCCGGACCGGCCTCCGAAGGGGTCATGGGGGTTGCCGTTTGCGCCTTCTTTGGCGGCAAGGCCCCGATGATGGGCAAGATCATGGAGTATGCCAAAAAGATCAACCCCGGCGTTCCGGCCACTAAACGCCTTGATTCGCACCGTCCAGGCCTGGGGTGCGGTCCTCCTGTTGACCGATGCCATGAAGGTCGCCGACAAACAAGGCAAGTTAACCGGCGAAGGAATCATGAAGGCCATGGAGACCTTTAAGAATAAGGATTTCGGGCTTGGTTCCCCGCCGGCCAGCTTTTCGGCCACCGACCACCGTCCGACCACCGGAGCCCCGATCTATAAAATTGAAAAAGGGAAATTCGTCCTGGTGGAAAATGTGGATTTAAAGAAACGTTGGCCCGACAAATGGGAAAAGGAATGGCTGGGCTGGTAGGTTTTATAGCGATCGCCATCAGCGGTCAGCTATCAGCCTTTTGACGATAATTTTTAGCTGATTGCTGAACGCTGAATGCTGAATTTCAAGGAGGTAAGGTCGTTGGCCGAGGAACCGATTCTAAAAATCAATAGCATTGAAGTAAAATACCATGAGGTCATTCTGGTCCTGAAGGGGGTCTCCATTGAAGTCCCCCAGGGGGGAATTGTGGCCCTCCTTGGGGCTAATGGGGCAGGAAAAAGTACTACCCTCAAGGCCATCTCCGGCCTTCTTAACCACGAGGACGGAGAGGTGTCGGACGGGAACATCCTGTTCATGGGAGAAAGAATCGACAAAAAAAAGGCCGAGGATATCGCCAAGGCCGGGATTGTTCAGGTCATCGAAGGACGCCGGGTCTTTGAACACCTGACGGTGGAACAAAACCTCATCGTCGGGGCCCACCTCCGGCGGGATCGAAGGGCCGTTAAAGAAGGACTGGAGATGGTCTATCACTATTTCCCCCGGCTGAAAGAAAAACGGGGGGAAACCGCGGGTTTCATCAGCGGGGGGGAACAGCAGATGACCGTGGTGGGCCGGGCCTTGATGGCCAATCCCAAGTTGATGCTTTTGGATGAACCCTCCATGGGGCTGGCCCCGATGTTGATTAAAGAGATCTTTAACATCATTACCCGGCTTCATGAAGAATCCAAGATTTCCATCCTTTTGGTAGAGCAAAATGCCAAACTGGCCTTAAGCGTGGCCCCTTATGCCTATGTCATGGAAAACGGCCGGATCGTCATGGACGACACGGCCGAAAAGCTATTGGAAAATCCGGACATCAAAGATTTCTATCTTGGCCTTACCGATCTTGGCACCCGAAAGAGTTTTCGGGAAGTCAAACATTATAAACGCAGAAAACGCTGGTTAACCTAAGGGAGGGTCTTATGAAAAAAATGGTCATCACCTTGCTGTTACTGATCGGTATCTTAAGTCTGATTGCCTTACCTTGTCTGGCTGCTGAAGAAAAAGCAGCGGCTCCGGAAAAACCGGCCATGGGAAAAAAGATGGCCCATAAAATGATGGCTGTCAAAGCCCCGGTGGTTAAATTGGATCGGGTCGAAATTGCCAGCTATTGGGGATACTATTTGGATGGCATTTTGGATAAGGAAGGAAAATTAACGGCTGGAAGAAGGGGGGCACCTCTGATCCTGTCCTTTGTCTATACGATCCAAAACCCCAATAACCATAATATCATGCTGGACAACATGAAGTTTACCGTTGCCTTTGAAGGGTTTGAACTCAATACCCTGACCAACTTTGACAACAGCTATATCCCACGCCAAGAAAACCAATCACCTGAGAGTCAATGGGACCTTTGATTACAATACGGCCAATCTGTCCTTATTGGTAACTGGCGGACACAGACTCAAGGAGATGAAAGTCAAG
>CAVYLJ010000006.1:0-188486 GCA_963769305.1 uncultured delta proteobacterium
GATACGGCTCACTGATACTATCCATCACGGCTTGCGTGGTCTTATGGTTTAGCAGTCGCTTTAAGCCGACTCGTTTACTTGTTGTTTCCTCTTGATTTTCAGTGTAGCCATACTTTTTTGGGATCAAAGATCGGGATACCAACACATAATCAGCCGAACCATAGGCACTGAGAATACGGCTGTAGCCCAAGTGCCGATAACGTCTGAAGTCTTGTGGCCCGAGCACCCCGAGTCCGCATGGTTTCTGCTGAGCAGAAAGAGCTACGTGTCCGGGCTGCAGCTAAGTGGAGCTGTTTTTTCCCATCAGACCGCCCTTGATTCAGATAGCAGACTGAGCCGCATTGCCCGTTTTAAGGAGATCGGGAAACCGATGATTTACTATTCAAAAAGGACATCGGCGGACGAGGTTTATTGGGATTTCGATAAATCCATTCGGGGAGCCTGTGAAGCTTGTAAAGACCTTGACTTTATCGTGACTTCGCAAAAGATCGATTTCAGTTAGTTTGCTCCAGAAACATATTTACTCCCTGAAGCATCTTTCCTTGGACTGGGGGTTCTCTCATTTTATGATAAGGATTATGACTGGTATCTTTATGATTGCAGGTATATCAGGCCAAATAGGCATGCTTTAACATACTTTTTGTCCTCTGAGGCTGACGGGGTCTTGGTTCAGTTGCTCCGGTATGCCTTGGTTGGCACCCTAGCTTTTGGTTTGGATTTCGGTTCTCTCTTTGGACTCACTCACTTCCTGGGCATTTACTATCTGGTATCCGCTGGAATCGCTATTTCTGCTAATTTTTATGTTTCAACTATATTCTGAGCGTGGTCTGGGTCTTCAATAAACGCTCAGTTCAAACATGGTGGATAGAGTTTCTCGTTTTTGCATCGATTGGCGTTGTGGGGCTGGCTATGAACTCTTTATCTGGTTTTTTACCGAGATCATTCGTTTCCACTACCTGGTGTCAAAAATATGCTCGAAAATGGCGCCGGTCTATTTTTGGAACTTTTTTGGAAGGAAGCTTGCACTTTTCAGATAACGGGACTTCATGAAGAAAAAATAGCAATTATTATTGGTGCGGGACCTGCCGGGCTGACTGCGGCCTATGAACTGCTTCAAAGAGCCTTATATTAAGCCAATCGTATTCGAGGCAACGTCGGACATAGGAGGTATTTCCAAGACCGACCGACGAAGGAATCGCATGGACATAGGGGGGCACCGATTTTTCTCAGTCGGATCGGGTCATGGATTGGTGGCAAAACATGCTGCCTGTTCTAAGTGCGCCCGGTTTTCATACTTCAGGCCTGGATCCCGACAAAGAGGACAAGGTAATGCTCATCCGCAACCGGCTCTCCCGTCGTATATTCTATTTGCGCAAGTTCTTTGACTATCCCATTTCCTTGAGTCTGAATACACTTCGCAACCTCGGGTTGACGAGGGTGATGAGAGTAACCATGAGCTATCTCAAGATACGGTTGTTTCCAATTAGGAACGAGCAATCCTTAGAGGATTTTTGATCAAAATATTCGGCTAGTTTACCTCACCTTTTTCAAAGACTACACAGAAAAGGTCTGGGGTGTTCCGTGCGCCGAGATCACGCCGGAGTGGGGAGAACAGCGCATCAGGGGGCTCTCGATCAGCAAAGTTGTACGGCACGCGCTAGAAGGATGATCCTTAAAGATCGTTCTATTGACCAAAAAACCACAGAAACGACATTAATCGAGCAGTTTCTTTATCCGAAGTACGGTCCTGGCCAGATGTGGGAAACAGTTGCTCAACGCATCAAGGAACAGGGGGGCGAAATACGACTCGGTCACAAGATAGTGGGCCTTACTCTCGACGGCTTCAGGATTGTGGAAATTGAAGTCCACGACGTAAAAATGAATCAAGTTTTAAGGTACCTGGGGATTATTTCTTTTCTACTATGCCGGTGAAGGACCTTATCGCATGTATCAAAAATAAAACGTCCAAGGAGGTAAAAGAAGTAGCGCAAGGGCTTATATATCGTGACTTCATCACGGTAGGATTGTTCCTGGCAAAGATGACAATAAAAAGCCAAACAAAGGCCCAGACTACCGAACATATTGTTCCGGATAACTGGATATACATTCAGGAACCGGATGTCAAGATTTGGAAGACTCCAAGTCTTCAACAACTGGAGCCCGTATATGGTCAAGGACCCCGACTACGTATGGATCGGTTGGAGTACTTCTGTGACGAGGGCGATGATTTATGGACTAAGACAGATCCGGCCTTCACTTCATTTGCAATTAATGAATTGGTAAAAATTCGGCCTGATTGAAAAAAATGATGTTTTAGACAGCACGATCATTAGAATGCCGAAGACCTATCCGGCATATTTGGGGACATATGATCGGTTCAACGTCATCAGGGACTTCACTGACAAAATCGAAAATCTCTTCCTTATCGGACGAAACGGAATGCATAGGTACAACAACCAAGATCAATTCTAACGCTTGCGTTCCTTGCAACGTCGCGGTGGATAATGTTGCAAACGACGTGATGTCCAAAAAGAACATCTGGTCAGTCAATACCGAACAGGATTACCATGAGTCAAGATGACTAAATCAGCAAAGTCTGGGGTCGCTTACCTTGGACCGGTTAGGTCACGGAGCCTATCGGGTCATCCTTGGCGGCGATAGCTTCGGGCCCCCCAACCCCTACCTCAAAAAGCAAAAAACGTTCTTGCGAAAGGAGGTGAAAAATCATAAAAGGTGGTCCTGGTCCCGCGATCGTAAAAGCCCAATGTGGCTCCTTTAGGGGATTAACAGCGCCCCCGGTGAGCGGAGGAGAGGAAAGTTTTAAAAAAGCAACATTTTAGGTTTTAGAATAGCAGGGCTGGATGGACAGGATTTAATTTTTGACTTCCCCGGTGGATTCATCAAGGACTTTTTGAGCTACCTTTAGACGTTCTATGGCCTGCTTGTAATAGGTAGGACTCAACTCGACCGCCTTTTTAAAAGATTCGACGGCCTTTTTATATTCCTTATCTTTCATGTACATATTGCCTATGTTGAAATAGGCGGCTGATTCATCGCCGAATCTTTTATAAACCTCCAGTGCTTCTTCGTATCTTTTTAATTTAATCAGGGCCTGAGCTAAATTATTATTGACTTTAGCATCGGCCTCTCCTTTTTTAAGGGCTTCATTGAAAGCATTGACGGCCTTTTTATAATCCCCTTTTAAATAATAAGACATCCCTAAATTATTAAACAAGGATCCTATTTCAGGTTTTAAGGCAATCGCCGCCCGGTAATGGGCTATGGCCTGTTCAAAATGATTTCTTTGATCTTCGATAATTCCGAGGTAATTGTGCGACTGCCACAAATGCGGATTCAGCTTGAGGGCCTGTTGAAAGTTGGTTTCGGCTTTCCCCGTCTCGCCCCGATTAAAAAAAGCCCTTCCCAAACCTTCATAGGCAAGGGCATAATCAGGTTGGGCCGCAAGAATTTTTTTATATTGTTCCTCGGCATCCTCGGAGAGGCCTTTTTTTAAAAAAAGGGTTCCTACTTTATAACGGACCCTGATCAGATTGGGATCGAGATTTAAGGCCTCACTATATTGGACAAAGGCCAGGTCGATATTGCCTTGCTTAAGATAGGAGTCGCCTAATCTTTCATGCCCATCGGCGGTCATTTCGGGGATTTTTTTGGCCTTGGCCTCCTGATCAAAGGCAAAGGAATCTTTTTGTCTTTGTCTATCCAGTATCTTTTTATATTCGCTTTCTTTGATGATGCCCTTTTGGGCATTATCGGAGGCACAGGAGGCCAAACCCAGGACGAAAACAGGGATGATTAAAAAACGGAAGATTTTAAAAGAGATTTTTTGCATATCACCAGGAGCATTTCGAAAATAACTAAAATCTTTTTTTCACTCGCCCACTTCGCTCGAGACTCGTTCGAGAGCACGGAGAACGCAGAGTCAAGAATTTTCATTGATCCGGGAGATTCTGCCGGCAATGCTTAGCCTCCAGCCTGTCACGGGCAAGCTCGACAACTGAAAGGCTCTTTTTGGCATTTCCGGCCTCTCACCGGAAATGCCAAAAATATCAGTCTTCTCGGCGATCTCTGGTGCCCGAGCGCTGCGGCGAAAGCAATCTATGTTCGTACTCCTTGGAGCATGAGGTTCGGAAATAGGGTTCAGGGGCTTTAACTTCCACGCCTTTCACTTGAATCCTTGGCCCCTTGATCCTTGAATCCGGGTTTCATGAGGGTTTAATCATTAAACTTTTTTGTCAAAAATCTTTTTGTGCCTGACCAGGTCCTTCCCGATCAGAAGTTTTACTTTGACAAAAGGGCGGTCAAAACTCTTAACTTCTTCCAGCTTTAAAGAACCGGGTATTTTCTTGTTTATTTGATTCGCTGTTTCCAGACACCCTTTTTGATAATAAATTCTGGATCGGGAATAGGAAAAATTGGCCGCATTGGTCAATCGAACCACATTGAGGTCAGACTCTTTCAAATAATGAGAAACTTCATGGGCCATCCGGTTGATCCCGTTTCCATTGGAAATTTCAATTCCGACTCGGGGTTGCCTGATGACAGCGGTTTGAGCCGGGGTCTCGATCTTTTTGGGTATAACCGCCTGCGGGGTTGCAGCAGTCATTTTATAGGCCTTCTTTTCCCCAACCTCTGAGATTCGGGCCAAACTTTCAGCGGCCGCCATTTTGGTCCGGGCCTTCTCCATATCGGGATTCAGGCTTAAGGCCGAAGAATATTGCTCCCTGGCCTGATTATATAATCCTTTTTCATAGAAGACATTGGCTAAGAGATAATGGGACTGGGCTTCATCCGCCGAAAACTTGAATTCGTTAAGGGCCAAGGCCGCTTCACCTTTTCTGGCATAAGCCAGCCCCAGATTGTTATGATAAATTTCTTTTTTATCATTCAAGGCAATGGCCTTTTTAAAAGAGGCAATGGCCTCTTCAATGTTGCCCTGCATCAAAAGGGAATAGCCCAGGTTGTTCTGAATATAATCGGAATTCGGATCTATTTTTAAGGCCTCCTGATAAGCCTGGACGGCATTTGGGAAATCGCCCTGCAAATCGTAGGATATTCCCAGGCCGTTATAGGCCTTGACATATCCCGGATCGATATAAAGGACCTTCTTAAATTCTGAGATGGCCTGGCGATGTTTCCCCCTTTCCTGGTAAAACTTGGCTAACAGGTAATGGGACTCCGGGTTGCCCCGCGGCTCCCGGACCGTGGTGAAAAATTCCCGGATCTCCTTTCCTGTCGGGTCCAGGCTGCTGCTTTTGACCTCCGGGGAGGGCGCCATTCCGAAAAATCTCCCCATGGTCGAACAACCCAACAACAGGAAAAAGAGGCATAGAAAAACCAGGCCCGTCAACACCAAGAATTTTCCTTTTTTGCCCATCCTGCCCTCCTTAATTCAACATTACCAGGAGCATAAAATAGGTTACATCATTGAAACATTTTTTCACCGCCCACTCGTCACGCCCGAGGCGTGACTCGTTCAAGACGCGGAGAACGCAGTGGGAGAAAAGGGGTCAAGGATTCGAGGACTTCAGGGATTCAAAGGTTTGTTTCTCTGTGCAGTGTTGGGCCAATTCTAAGCATTTCCCTCGAACCCTTGAATCCTGGACTCTCTAACGGAATCCTTCTATGATCGACAATTTTCTTCTTTGCGCCCTTTGGGACTTTGCGGTGAAAGCAATCTTACTATCTACATGCCAATTTCCTAATGACCCATAAAGAGACGATAAACACGAATCATCGCCGGACCCATAATAACCACAAAAAGGGAGGGAAAAATAAAAAGAATCAGGGGAAAACTCATTTTTACCCCTATCTTGGCGGCAATTTCTTCAGCCCTTTGAAACCGTTTGGTTCTCATGGTGTCCGAATAAACCCGGAGGGATTGGGAAATACTGGTACCGAATTTATCGGTCTGGATTAATAGGCTGACTAAACTGGCCAGATCTTCAAGATCCGTTCTCTGGGCCAGGTTTCTTAAGGCCTCCTGGCGATGTTTCCCGGCCCTGAGTTCAAGAGTGACTTGATTTAATTCATCGCTTAAGATTTTATGGGTTAATTGCATCTCTTCACCAACTCGACTTATGGCGGCATCTAGTCCCATACCGGCTTCCACGCAGACGACCAGCATATCCAGGGCATCGGGGAGGCCCTTAAAAATCGCCTCTCTCCTTCTGCCGATTCGTGTTCGCAGCCAGAGATCGGGCAAATAAAAACCGATCAGGGCCGACAAGATCGCTTCGACCATAAAAAGTCGTATCGATGAAAGACTCTCTGATAAAAAGCAGGTTGACCAAGATAACAAGGGCCAGCAAGGCAAGGGCGGTGAATACCTTGGCCCCCCAAAAAAATATTAGCGCATATTCACCCCGCAGGCCGGCCTTTAAGAATTTTTTTCGCAGATAGGAAACCTGGTCTTCACTCTTGGGGCGGGCGATAGGACTCAAAGACCTCAGGACCGATAAAAAAGATTTTTTAATCCCGGAATTGGCTGTTTCAATTTCCTCTCTCAAAGCCACCGTTTTGTCGGGTTCAGCGAGCCTTTCTATCAGCTTTCCGTGTTCCTGGCGCTGCCGAAAAAGAAAATAAAAGGCCAATATGAAAACCAGGATCCCCACAAAAGCCAGGATGGCGATCAGTTCAGTAAGGGCCATACGTTTTTCCCGTCATTAAACTTCAATCCGGATCATTTTTCTTATAACCAAAACACCCGCAATCATCATACCCAAAGCAAAAGCAACCAAAATATTTCCAATAGGATCAGTAGCTAAAGTGCTAATATATTCGGGCCGAATAAGGGTCAGTATAAGGGCAACGGCAATCGGAATACCGATTAACACTATAGCCGACATCCTCCCTTCGGCTGAGAGGGTGCGAATATGGCCCTGTAATTTAAACCTCTCACGGATCAGCCGGCTGATATTGCCTAATATTTCTGCCAGATTCCCTCCTGTCTCCCGCTGCAGGATAATGGCAATGACAAAAAATTTCAGGTCAGGACAATCCAGGCGGAGTAAAAGATTCCTTAAGGCCTGCTTGAGGTCAATGCCAAAATTAACCTCATCCAGTGTTCTCTCAAATTCCGGTCCAAGCGGATCTCCAAATTCTTCGGAAACCATTTTTAGCCCGGAGGAGAAGGCATGGCCCGCTTTTAAGGCCCGGGCAATTAAATCCAGGGCATCCGGCAACTGGCTTTCGAATTTTTGGATCCTCTTTTTTTTCTTAATATGCAGGATAAAAAAAGGGATCATTCCTAAGATTACGGCGACCGGAAAAAGGAGGAGGCGGTTAGCGGTGAAAATCAGGGGCAACAGCCCTATTCCAAGAAAAAATAAAACCAGGCTGGAAAGGATATAGACCCCGAGGGGATATTGGGCTCCGGATTGGCGCCAGGTACTCTCCAGGGAAGAGATTTTGGGTATTTTCCAGAGTATTCTATTGAGCCAGGGGATATCGCTCAGTATCCTCTTTTTCTCGATATCGGAAGTTGGAGTATACTCTTCAAAGGATAGAACCTTGAGCTGTTTCCTGACCCTTTTTAATTCCGGGTTATGCACTGCCTGGATAACAAAATAAAGACCCTCTATCAGGAGGACGATGGCCGTAAAGATTCCGATACCGATTAAAATTTCCATAGATTCTTGTTACGACAATAGATCCCAAAGGACGCAATGTTTAAACATCCGGCTTCCGTCTGGTGACTTGTCAAGGGCGGCAAAGCCGACCGATTTGCTTTCCGTTGAGAGGACGGAAAGCAAAAGGAGCCTTTTTCAGTTGCCTGCCCCTCACAGGCAACTGAAAGTCTGCCTCTGCGTTCTCCGCGTCTCGAACGAGTCCCTCTTTTATTGAGACGAGTGGGCGGTGAATAAATGTTTTTATGGTGTAATCTTGTCTCTCGCCCGCTTCGCTCGAGATCGCACAGGCTCAGAGAGAAATCTCATAGTACGAAAAATAGGGTTCAAGGATTCCAGGATTCTAGGGTTCAAGGGATTAAACTCCCAAGCCTTTCACTTGAACCCTTGGCCCCTTGAATCCTTGAATCCAAATAGGGTTCACGGGCTTTAACTTCCATGCCTTTCACTTGAATCCTTGAAACCTTGACTCCTTGAACCCTGTTTTTTCTTCTTCGTCAGACTTTATATATTTTATTCGGGTCAAAGAGATCAAGAGGAATCGGAATACCCAAGGCCTCAAATCTTTGCAATAAATTTGGGCCGGATTCCCCTCGATCGGAATTGACCCTTTAATTTGCCATCGGGGGTCACCCCGGTTTGTTCAAAGGCAAATAATTCCTGGGTGGTTATGATATCCCCTTCCATGCCGGTAATTTCCTGAAAACTGACAACCTTTCTGCTTCCGTCTGCCATACGGGACAACTGGATGATCACATCAAGGGCCGAGGCAATATATCTTCTCAGGGATTCAACCGTAATAGACAATCCGGACATGGAAACAATGGTTTCCAATCGAATCAGGCCGTCACGGGGGGAGTTGGCATGAATCGTGGTCAGAGAACCGTCATGACCGGTGTTCATCGCCTGAAGCATATCAAGGGCTTCAGCCCCTCTGACCTCCCCGACGATAATCCGGTCCGGCCGCATCCGCAGGCTGTTAATAACCAGATCTCTCTGAGTAACTTCCCCTTTGTCTTCAATATTGGGGGGCCGGGTTTCCAGACGGACCACGTGTTCCTGTTTCAACTGTAATTCGGCGGAATCTTCGATAGTAATGATCCGCTCATGGGCCGGAATAAAACGGGAAAGCACATTCAACAGCGTTGTCTTTCCCGTACCGGTGCCCCCGGAAATAAGCACATTCAGACGGGCCTTGACAATCCCTTTGATCAGCTCCCCCATTTCGGGAATGAGGGTTTTCAAGGCGATCAGATCCTCCATCTCCAGCGGATCCACGGCAAACCGGCGTATGGAGAGTATCGGGCCGTCTATGGCCAGCGGGGGGATAATGGCATTGATCCGGGATCCATCCTGAAGCCGGGCATTGACCATTGGAGAAGACTCATCGATCCGGCGGCCGACAGCCGAAACGATCTTGTCAATGATCCTTTTTAAATGGCTGTCATCTTTAAAGCGGGCCTCTGTTTTTTCCAGTTTGCCGAATCGTTCCAGATAAATATTCTTATAGGTATTAACTAAGACATCCGAAACCGTTGGGTCCTTCATGAAAGGCTCCAACGGCCCTAACCCGAACACCTCATCCTGGATCTCTAAGAATAATCGTTCCTTTTCGAACATATTCAAAGGGATCTCCTGATTATCCTCGGCCAGTATTTTTTCAACCAGTCCCCTGATCTTTTGCGAAAGCAGGTGCCGGTCAATCGTATCGATAAGGGAGAGATCCATAAGATCCAGCAAACGGTCATGGATCCTGGTCTTCAATTCGAAATACTCAGAGGTCAAAAAGAATCTGGCTGTCTCCTGATCCATCGTCATCCCTTATCGGGAGATGAGGATCCAGATCAACCATTCCATTTATTCTGTCGGTGAATTTGGACATATACGAGCCCTCGCTATCTTTTTACTTAGCCCGCATGCCTGGAGAGGCGCCACGAGGCATGAAAATTCCTCCCCTCCCTCACCCTCCGGACGGGGGGGAAGGGGGGGGTGGACAAAGGTTATTTTCGTATTAAGCCTACATGCGCCCATGGGGCACCACGAACAATAAAAATATCACTTAGAATTAACTGGTTAAGAGTTTTTATTCTGAATTCTGACTCCTGGATTCTGAATTCTTGGTTTTTATTTTCGAACTAAGGCCCTCATGCCCCAGAGGGCGCCACGAATCATGAAAATGGGTTTCTCCGAACTCCGAACTCTTAACTCCGAACTCTATTTTCGTATTAAAGGGGTATGTCATGACGTTATCTTTTTGCCGGTTAAAAGTAAGGCCAAGTTCATAAAATTTTTAGCCAATTCCGATTTCGGTTCAAGAAGGGGGATGGGAATCCCCTGATTAATGGCCGAGGTGGTGGCCTGGAAGTTATTGGGAATGGACCAGAAAATGGGTTTGTTTAAAGTCTTTTCAGCCTCATTCGGACTGATCAGGTTTCTTTTCTGACTGCGGTTGATCAGAATTTCGACTTTTTCCTTCCCGGGAAAGCCTAAATCCTGAAAAATTTTCAAAAGCTTCTTGGTATTGGTTAAAGAGGCCAGATCAAGAACGGTCGCCAGAAGGACCTTGTCCGAATAATTCAACATCTTCAAAGAAGTATCATTAAGATATTTGCCGCTGTCAATGATAATGTAATCAAAGACAGTCTTCATGATGGTTAAAAGCCGATCGATCACATCGGTGGTGGCCATAGTCCCATCCAGGGCCATGGCCGAAGGCAAGACATAGATACCCGAGGAATGCTTGGCCATGATGCTCATTAAAAAGGCCGAATCCACCCGGTGGATATTTTTAACCAGCTCTTTCCAGTCAAAGGTGGCTTTTATATCCAGAAAAAGGGGGAGTTCTCCCAGGAAGGGGTTTAAGTCTATCAAACCGACGGATGGGGTTCCTTCCAACTGGGCCAGACTTACGGCCAGATTGACCGAAATGGTCGTTGTACCAACGCCGCCCTTACTCCCAATGATGTTGAATATTTTCCCCCGGACCTGCGGCAAAGATCGACCCAAAATGCGTTCTTTATATTTTTCGAGGGCACTGACAATCTCTTCCTTTTTGAGGGGTTGTTGGAAAAACTCCTTAACCCCGGCCCGTAAGGCTTGAAGGAGAACATCCGATTCGGTCCTGGGGGAAGTTACAAAGATTTCCCTGGCTTCTCCTTTTGATTGCAAAGAATGGATGACGAGAAATTCTTTCTGAAGATTCTCGCCGATTTCCATGATTAAAAGGTCACAAGGACCTGATGTATCAGGGCCCTGGAGATGAAAACCTTCTACTGAAGAAAGGATTCCCTCCAGTTCTTTTTTAATTTCCGGATTTTTGCAATCCAATTTAACCAAGACAAATTTTTTAGGCATAAAGTTTCCTTAATTCACTAAAACCGGTATTTTTGCCAATATTTTGAAGTCATGACCGCTGTATCCTCTGGTCTTGACCTTACTTGTTACCTTGTTTACTGGGAAAGCCCCCCTATATTAATATTATAGGTGGGTTTTTGAGGAGGTGTTTCGAAAACTTTGTAATATCTATCCATGATTTTCTGGGCCGCATTTGCATCAAGGCCAATAACCGGTTCCAGATTTTTTTCGGCCTCCGGATTAAAAATCTGGTTAAATTTGGCTAACTTATAAGAAGTCCCATAGTCCATCTCCAATCGGGTTGGGCATAACCAGGGGTCGGCCACTACTCTAAAAGAAGTCCCCTGATCCGTCTCGGTTCGGACGTAAGAATTGCACCCGGTCATTAAAGGAAGGATGGCCGATAATCCCAATATAATCATCATTATTTTTTTCATTGTTTCCTCCTCTATCAACTTTCAATTATGATGAACTCGTAAAAACTCGTCATTCCCGTGAAAACGGGAATCCAGTGTTTTTAATTGGTTATGCATATAGCCTGGATTCCCGTCCCCGATCGGGTCGAGGACTGGCTCTGCGCGGGAATGACGATAATTGGCTCACGATGGCTTTTTACGAATCTATCAATCATGACGGCTGCCTAAAAAATAACTCTTTCTCCCTCTCCCTTGACGGCAGAGGGTCTTTAATCCCCTCCCGCATTGGGGGGAGGGGAGATTATTTACTTTTAACGAGTCCATCAATCCTTAGGAACGATATGACCAAATTTTTCACCCGTCTCGCTATCTCTTTTTGATGAAGAGGGATTTGATCTTGATGTTATTGTTGAATAAGATCTTGGCATCTGTTCGGTCTGCCCCAGGAGGAAAAACTCAAAATCATCGGGTTCGATGAGCTGATCCGTGGGCAGAGGCTGCTTAGCCGCATTTAGAGGTTTGACCAGATGGGGGGTTACCAGGATAACCAGTTCCGTTTCACTTTTTTGATAAGCAGTGCTGCGGAAGAGGGCCCCCAGGATGGGGATATCCCCTAAGAGGGGAATTTTGTCCATGGTCTCTCTGGTCTCATCTTTCAGCAAACCGGCAATGGCAAAACTCTGCCCATCGGCCAATTCTATGGTAGTCGAGACCCTCCGGGTGGTAAGGCTGGGCAGGAGAAATCCCCCCACGGTGACTGCATTTGAAAAATCCAGTTCAGAAACTTCGGGAGTAACCTTCATGTTTATCTTCCCATTGCTCAGCACGGTTGGAATAAATGAAAGGCCCACCCCAAAAGGTTTATAATCAACGGAAATAGTTCCTAAACCCTGAGCCATCGGGATCGGGAATTCCCCCCCGGCCAGGAAGTTAGCCTGCTGGCCGCTCAGAGCGATCAGGGTCGGTTCGGCTAATATCTTATTCAACCCATTTTCTTTCAGGGCATTAAAAAAAACCGTCCAGGGGATCCCATTGGCAAAAAAACGGGCCGCTAAATTGACGCTTGGGGATACTTGTAAAGGATTGGCAGGAAAGCTTCCTGCTGCCGGTAACTGGGTGAGGCTGTCAAGTAAAGTAAGCCCGAATTCCCCGCTTGAATTTACAAAATTAAAATTAATCCCCAATCTTCTCAGGAGTGTTCTGGCCATCTCAGAAACTCTGACCTCCAGCATGACCTGCTGAACCCCGCCCACCTGAAGCAAATTAATAATTTTAGGCCCTTTACTTTCTTTATCGGAAGGGGCATAAGGCCCAACTATGGAAAGGACCTGGGAAAGGTTGGAGGCGCTGGAAACAGTCCCGGAAAGGGTTATTTGACCGGAGGTCGCCGTTATTCGAATATCTTTTTCTTCGGGCAGCAGGCTATAAATTTTTTCTTTTAATTGAAAAAGATCGGGAATGACCTCTATATCAAATATTTCAGAAATAGAGTCGTCTCCCTTCCATAAGGTGATGTTGGTCGTCCCGGGGGTTTTACCGACCAGATATATTTGTTTCGGGGAAAGGACCACAGCCTCGACAATATCCGGGGAGGCCACGGAAATTCTCTTGATGAGGGTGGGATTATGGATGATGGTGGACTTCCCTTTAACCAGGGTTATTTTCTGCGGGTTTTCAGTGACCAAATTTCTCTGGCCCGGGCTTTCAGCCCAGGCGGCGTTTAAGCCAAGGAAGGAAAGGAAAAAAATAAAAAATGTGCTTACAAACCCTTTTTTAAAGGCGGCCATGGCATTCATTGGTCTTATTCCCCCTTTTCAAAGACTGTTTGGCTGATTTTACTTCCCTGGATTACCTGAATGATATATTTTTGCGGGGTTTTTTGGGGTTTGGGCGGCTTGCCCGGGCCTACTTTGCCTTTTCCCGGAGAAGTTGATTTGACCCTTCTCGGAGGTTCAATTCCCCCGGTACTCATCGGAAGCCAGCAGGGTGGTAACGGTAGCGCCCTTTGTTTTGACTTCGGCCGTATCGGTGTAGTTCCTTAAGGCTAAGACAATCTTCCCCTGCGTGGCAGCCAGGGCCAGTTTTTCAGCCTCCTGGGGGGTCACCTCCAGAGTAATCACATCTACCGGTTTGGGTTTCTCCCTTGTCCCCTTCTCTTCCACTTCAGAACCTGTAGCCAGGACCAGCATGTTTTCAAGGACGATTTTGGTTATGACATTCTCTTTCTCCCCAACCTTATGCGATATGGTGACCAGGACATCGACCCGGTTATTGGGATGGATAAACCCTGAAACCCCGACTATCTTATCCACCCTAATGGCCATGGCCCGCTTCTGAGGGGCAATGATCGCCGCCACCCCCCCTCCGGGTAGATCTTTCGGGGCCAAACTGGATTCCAGAATCGGTTCGCCTTTTTCTATCGGATAAATCACGACTCGTTTGATTACTGAAGAAGGATCGCTAAATGTTCCCGGCGGGAGACTTTCTTCAAGATAGGGTTTTACACCGACCATTTCTTTATTATCAATCACATTTCCCCAGGATAGATGGGTCTCGGCCACAACAACAGGCCTGGTCTTCGCAACCTTTTCCACTGCGCTGCCTTTTTTTTGCAGCCAGGAATAGATTAAAATAGAGGTTATTAAAGCAACCAGGACGGCTATTCCAAGAAGGATAAAGGGTTTGACTCGGCCCATATTTTTTCTCCTTTTACCTTTTCATTAATACCGAAAGAAACGTTCCCAAGGCGATGGCCAGACCGTAATTCAAGGATCCTTTTTGTTTTTCTGGGGGAGGGATATAAATAAATTGTCCGGTTAAAATAAAAGTTTTTATCATTGATCCGTAATTTTTTAAATTTCCTTTAAGAATTAGTAGAGCTATAGCATAGAATCCACCAATAATGCAAGTAAAAAGAAAGGCCATAAAAACATTTTTTGGCCCCAGGACAGCCCCAACCGCACCCATTAATTTGACATCCCCGGCCCCCATGCCGCCCAACAGGTAAAAAACAATCAATACGCCTATCCCTGTCCCCAATCCGGCCAGACTGTAAAAAAGACCATTAAACCCGGAAACGGCAGTATGAAAACCGAGACCCAGGATCGTCATGGTAAAAGTAATCCAGTTTGGTATCTTTTGAGAACGAATATCGATGATGGCAGCGGTTGTCAAAAAAAATAGCAATAAAAAAAGTGGTAGATGCGTTTTTATATCCATAAAAAAAAAATCTCACTTTTCATATAATTCCCCGATTTCCCTCTATAATAAAAGGGAAATCGGGGATCCAGATGAAACGAATGGCATCGGATTAACTTAAGAAGCGAGACAAGCACTTACGCTCTTAAATACTGTATTTAGTTGTGACCCAACAGTGAAAACAATGACAACAATCGCTATTGCAATACCGGCTGCAATCAAACCATATTCAATCGCCGTAACCCCCTCCTCAGCCTCTAAGAATTTTTTTATCTTCTCCATGAAATTTCACCTCCTTTACAATGAAGTAATGGGACCCTCTTCCCTTCCAAATTTCTCGTCGATTTTCTTATATCATATCAGAAAAAACGAGAATTGTCAAATAATTATAATATATTAACTTCCGAGACAGTCACTTACGGCTCTCAAAAAAAGTATTCAATTGCCCCCCAACAGTAACAACAATGACAACAATCGCTAATGCCATACCGGCTGCAATCAAAGCATATTCAATTGCCGTAACCCCCTCCTCAGCCTCTAAGAATTTTTTTATCTTTTCCATAAATTTCGCCTCCTTTGGAAGGGCATTATTAACGATTAGCATTTATGGAAAAAATTTTATCTGATTAGGATTAACAGGAGTTATATATATACGACCCGATTTGTACCTTTCTTCCCTGCCCGTGCGGTGCACGCAGACAGGCGAAAAGGCACAAAAATCCAGGTAATCCTGTAAGTCCTGTCTAAAAATATTTTGAATATTCCCTTAATTCCCTAAATTCTTATAAATTAATGCAATTTAATGACCAATATTTCTATTTTATAACATTTTTATTTTTGATGGACTTCATAAAAAGTCGTCATTCCCGCGCAGGCGGGAATCCAGACCAGGCGTAAGAAACCAAAAACACACTGGATTTCCGTTTCCACGGGAACGACTAAAATGGGCGCTTGCGGACTTTTTAGAGTTCATCATTTTAAAATATTTTTAACTTAAAACCTATGGGAGAAAGTCCACTTTTTAAAAATTGAACTTTTAGGATACATTATTGTGCAAAAAAGTTCTTTCTCGGCCTCGAATTTTCACACTTAAAACCGACCTCCAAGTTAAAATTTGTCAGTTTTTGTCCGGATCGATTGCTTCATCCGGAAAACCAGAAATTTTTAGATTCAAATTTATATATGCAAAAAATTCACCAATTTATATATGATGGTCTTGAAAAAATCGTCATTCCCGCGCAGGCGGGAATCCAGGCCAGGCGTAACCAATTAAAAACACTTGATTCCCGGTTACACGGGAATGACTACGGACTTTTTACGAAGCCGTCATATATATAAATTTTATTTATATCTTTATTAATTAGACATTGGCATGGAACGCTCTTTTGTAAAGAATTCTGACATTTTTATGGGTATAATTGTTATCTTATGTTATTATGTAATAATTATAATAGTTATAATGATTAAAGACTGTAAATAATTTTGACATTTATTACAAAAACGTCAAAATTTTTGTATTTCTGCTTTATAATTCAAAAATAGGATTCAATGCCCGTAACAGTCAGGATTGACGGATACCCGCCTCAGACGGTTACCTTCACATTCGTGTGTCCGCATCAGCGGCAGACCCGTGACTAAAAAGTTTCAAGACCGCTTTCACTCGAACCCTTGAATCCTTGACTCCTCGAATCCTTCTATCCTATCGACATTAACTCAATAATACTTAAATCTTCGTATTGATTTCCAAAGATCCCTCAGGGAATCAAAGGTATATAAGAACCCAAGGGGCATTATGTTGGCGTACATTGCACCCCAATATTTATTATAGTCTATGCCCACAAAGAGAAAGGCCAGAATGTATATTGCCACGGTTGCAGAAACCCTGAGTCCGAATGAACCGGGCCAACCCATGAACCCGATCAGGGATAAAGGTAAAAAGATAGCGGCGATCCACGGGGGTGCTGCCAGAAGATAAGGGTGCAACTGGGCGGTGTTAACGACAAAAGGCCACCCCCCCCAGGCGATCCACCCTTTCGTTTGGGCATAATCAGAAGGTATTAATAAATTTTTAATTATAACTGAGTGTACCCCTAATATCACGAAGAAAACAAGGATACCTCCCAGCCAGATAATAGGATTCCCGGCGATGACCTTCCATATAGGAGAAAACCAACATTAATACGGCAAAAGGGAGGGTCAGTTCACGTAAAAAAAGGGCAGTCAGCCCGGAGAAAACAGCCAAGGCCCGCCATCCACGTCCGTAGGCAGCTAAAGACAGGCTGATGAGCGTTCCAGCCCAAAATTCGTGGGAGAGGAAAGGGTCGGGCAGCAGACTATAGATCACCGGTCCCACCATAAGCAAACTGCCCATGAATAATTTCCAAAAAGGAAGTCCATTCTGCAGGACACTAAACCAGATCACTAAAGTTATGGAGGCCAAAATTATGGCCAGGACATGGGCTACCTCAACATTCGGCAGGTGTCCCATGAACCAGGCCAGGAAGGGAAGCCGCCAGTTGAAGACACTCCGGGTTGGATAGCCCCGCTTGCGAAGTTCACTCCCGGCGGCCTGATAATATCCCTCTCCGGAATGAATTCGTTCTATTATGGCCCTATAATTTTTTAGATCCGCCCCTGGATTCCTTTTTTGCCATTCAAGAACTAAGGGCTGATGGAAAATAATCCCATAAAGAATCAAGGATAGGAGGCCGGCAATAACCAGGGCAGCCTTGCGGGGTTTTAAATTATTAAATCGAGTCGGCTTTGGGAATGGTGTATCATAGCTTCCGGAATCAAGCTTCAGAGAATCAAATAATGAAAATTTCGTTTCCATTTTATATTATTTTTTTATGGCTCTATTCAGTGGAGTAAGACCAGGGCTACTCAACAAGGACAAAAAGTAGAGCCCGGCAACGACAAGGAGCAGGGCCTTGATACCTGTTATGAAAGTAATGGATTGCAGCAATGCCCCAATTAATGCACCAAACAGATTGGCGCCAAGGGCTTCGTCTTTTTTTTCAAAATTGGAAAAAGAATGAATAAAAATGATCCCGCTAAAAATCATGGGAAAAGTCGTCAAGCAGCCAATCAGGACAGCCTTGAAGAGATAGGGTAGAAAAGCAAAGCTGGCCAGGTCAACAAAGAATAATGAGATACAAATTCCAAATAAAATTACATAGACTGGAAGGAGAGGAATTTTTTGAAATTTGGCGGCAATTAGATTGGCTATTAAAATCATAAACAAAACACCGGAAACAATTACGGCATTCACGACCCAGGTACTCCCCAATACTACGGCGGCCTTGCTTATATTTTGAACTTCTAATAGCATGAAGGCCGCCCCCAAAAAGAAAAAATGCCAATGGGAACGATTCCAGTTAAAAAATACCCCCGGTACCTCCCAGTGCTTGCAGGACCGGATAAAAAGTAAAATCATCAACCCCGCCAGCAGATAATATAATACGGGGATTTGAGCGGTTTTTAGATACAGATAAGGCCAATCATCCGTTGATATGCGTGTTGAATAAGAAAAATCGAGAGGATGTTGCTGTTGCCATTTTTCGATCAGAGATTTTAATAGGGGATCTTTTTCAATTTGTTTCTTTGCCCCAATCAGATCGCCTGTTACGAACACTACGCCACCATTTCCAAATCTGTTGGGAGGTGTATAAAAGCTTATCGGTTCTTTGCCAAATATTTCACGCAACGCCTTTGCCAATCGATCAATTATAAAAAATTCCGGAGCACTAGAATAAAGGTAAAGTACCCCTCCGTCGGCTAATAAGGATTTCGCTCGTTTGAGGCTTTCTCTGGTAAAAACATATTCATCCAGTCTTGTATTGGTCATCGCCGAAGAAGTATGGGAATCTAATAGCCCGAAGGAGATGACATCGAAATGTTCCTGACAGGTTGCGAAGAAAGAGCGGGCATCGTCATTGACTATCTTTACTTTAGGTGAAAGATAAGGTTTCTGGGGATGATAAAGCCTTCCCAGGGATATGATAGCCGGGTCAATTTCAACGGCGGTGATCTTCTGAACATTATGCCTTAGTCCACCTGCTGCGTCATTCCCTGCCCCTGACCCAAGAATTAACATCTTTTTTGGATTTGGATGCAACAATAACTGAATGTCATATTGGCTATAACCAATAGAGCGATTACTGATATTCGGATTAAGGTCAACCATTTCCTGGAATTGAACATTATTAACTTTAATAATATACTTCCCAATCTCTCCTTTCTGAGTATTTGCTTTTCTGACAACCAGCTTTTGATAAGGAGACCAGACAACATCTAAAGAACCTGGTTCCATCCCGCAACCCAGGAAAGAATCACCAAGCCAAGACATAAGGCCAGGTTAATAATCCGGGTTCGACCCGGTTCATTCAAGAAACCTAAGAGCAATAAAACAACCAGGGAGCACCAAAGTATTGGCGGGGCATAGAATCTGCTCATAAAAACAAAAAGCCAGGCCCCAATGAGACTCCCAAAAATATTAACGGAATAAGCCCAAATGGTGTTGGGGTGATTATCTAAAAGGCGGCCCAAGATGCGCCCAATGGGTACGAACATATCCAATATCAACAGCATAATCAGATAGGTGAGACTTAATCCCATAAATACCAATAAGATAGTCATGGAACTGCTCGATGACATACCTTGGTAAAATATAGTTAGGTCCTTCATTACACTCAGCATTTCACTAATGGCACCCAAGGCTTTCCTGCTCACGGGAATGGCTAAAATGAGTGTCATGACAAAAAGGGGTAAGATTAAGCTTCGAAGATTAATTTCTCGGTGGGAGGTAAAGCACCCAAGACCAAGGCCTAAAAAACAGACCACAAGAATGGTATTTTGTAAGTAAGCAAAAATTCGGATCTCTGTTCCGATCCATCGTATGAGCATCATTTCCAGGAAAAGGCCCAGGACACTGACCAGAAAGATCGACAAGGAGGTATTGGAAGGCCCGATGCTTAAAGAAGTATCCTATGTCATAATTTTGCTTTGTTGACATGAGATCCTACTCTTTCAAAATTATTAATCTCCGGTTCATTTTTGATGCAAGTTATAGACCAAAATTTCATATTTTATAACATTCTGATTTTATACCTATTTTTATTCACAAACTCTAATAAAAAAGTTCACTTTTTTGAAGTTGGACTTTTTGGGACAAATATTTGACACTTTCATCCGGAAAGTTATGGGGAGCATAAAGCCATCAGCTTTTAGCTCTCAGCAAAACCCTTTGTCATCGGGGAGTTGGGGTAAATGCCGGTTGCTGATAGCTATCCGGAGATCTTGAATTTTCGGATGAAAACGTTTTAAAAAAGTTAGAGATAAATTCGCAGATGTGATTGGTAAGAATTTTAGACATGATTTACTGAATTACCTTGATTGTTGTGCCTTTCCGTCTGTCTGCGTGCACCGCCCAGGCAGGGTAGAAAGGCGCAAACTGAATCGTCCTGAGGACTGAGGCCTTAGTTTCCGCTGGAGGCGGATCGGGTTGCTCAGGGTCCTCCGGAGCCTGAGCAAAATTTATATAAATCCTGTTAATCCTGTCAGAAAATCATTTTTGCATAAATCTAACTGGGTTCTTCTCCCAATTTTCCTTGAATCCTTGAACCCTTGGCCCCTTGAACCCTTGATCATCTCCAACTCTTTTGGAGATGATCCATTTTTATTCAATCTTTTGCTTCGGCCCAGACGATGAAATTCTTGTTCAATAGCATAATCTTCTGGGCCTCATCCGGCTCCGAAATCACGACGAGAAACCGATCTTCTGTATTCCGAAAGAAGTCGGAGAGTCGCGGGAATTGGCGAATATTCACCCTCCCCGTGTAAACGAGACCGTCAGACATCTTGACCGTCACCTGCCTGTAGTTAACTTCCCATTTTGGTTGTTGTTCCACGACGCCCTCCTTGATCGGTTAGAAACATTTATTCACCGCCCACTCGTCCGCTTGGGCGGACTCGTTCGAGACGCGAAGAACGCAGAGTGAAGACTTTCCATTTGCCGGTGAGAGGCAGGCAAATGGAAAAAGCTCTTTTTGCTTTCCGGCCTCTCACCGGAAATCAAAAAATGTTTCTTCTTTGCGCCCTTTGGGACTTTGCGGTGAAAGCAACCTATTATTTGCTCCCCCAAAAATCTTTGGTCTTTTCTGTTCTGGTAGCCTCATCTCAGCAAGCCTTTTCCGAGCTAAGGGTCGATTCTAACGTGCTAAACTAAAAAGTCAAGGTATAACTTCATTTTAAACGATCGTGCACGTCTGAAGCGGGCACTGACGAGCATGAAAAAGGAATTTTTTAAACTCCGAACACCGAACTCCTAACTCTTAACCCCGAGCTATAACTAAGCCCTCATGCCCCGCCAAGGGCGTGACAACACGAAACATGAAACCAGGGTTCAAGGAGTCAAGGGGCCGAGGATTCAAGTGAAAGGCGTTGAGAGGACCGCAATGAAAAAAACCGGTCCGGCGCTGTTGATCCCCTTGACGGAGGCTGAGCAGGCGGGCCTAAATCCCCCTCTCAGGGTTACATCATAAAACACTTATTCACCGCCCACTCGTCTCGATAAAAGCGGGACTCGTTCGAGACGCGGAGAACGCAGAGGCAAGACTTTTCAGTTGCCTGTGAGGGGCAGGCAACTGAAAAAGGCTCCTTTTGCTTTCCGTCCTCTCAACGGAAAGCAAAAAATGTTGGTTCTCCTTTGCGTCCTTTGGGACTTTGCGGTGAAAACATACAAAAATTTGACGATTTTTTTAAAAAATGTCAAAATTTTTTACAAAAGAGCGTTCCAAGCCAATGTCCAATAAATAAATATATAAATAAAATCATATATATATCACCCGGAAATTCGAATTTCGTATGAAGCTTAAAGCATTCAGCGATCAGCATTCAGCTAACCCGTTAATGATAAAGGATTTTGCTGATAGCTAAAAGCTGACGGGACCGCCCATCGGAAATTGATTTCCGGATGGAAACCAGGGTTCGAGGAATCAAGGGGTCAAGGGTTCAAGTGAAAAGCTTGGTAATTAAAGCCACGCGGTCCCCCGAGGGGAACCTTTTCCATAGCTCGATAAATCGGCTCCCAAGGGGCACCACGAAGAATGAAAATAACCGGAGAGGCGGGTTTTAAACCCGCCCCTACAGGGCCTCGACAAAGATTAAGGGCGGTTTAAAAACTATTTTCGAACTAAGCCGTCATGCCTCGCCGGGGGGGAAAAGAAAGAAAAGACAGAAACATTTTCTGGCACGGGTCCGACGGGCCGGACACGCGGAATGACACGGTTAACCCTTGGGTCCGTCAATCCTGCCTTTACGGGATTGATGGGGAATCAATTGGCCTTGCCGTATCCATCCGGGAAACCTGCCTGTGCGTGAACGCACGCAGACCGGTCCGTGCCAAAAATTCTATTGTTTGGGACATTTTTATTGACTTTTTGAAAATTAAAAGGTAGGAATTCTTATATATCTCGTACAATTAAAGATGTTTTCTTTCGGCAACCTTTAATCCGGGGAGTATCAATGGCTGAATAAAGACCCTATTTCTCAAAATAGAGACGGGGTTTTGTTCGAAATTAATACCTGGTGCATTAAATTTGATGAAGTCGTAATAAGTCCGAAAGAGCCCATTTTCGTCATTCCCGTGGAAACGGGAATCCAGTGTTATTAAAGTGTTATTAATAAGTTATGATTAGCCTGGATTCCCGCCTGCGCGGGAATGACGAGTTTTTGCGAGACCATTAAATTTGGTACCATTAGAGAAATATTTTTTCACCACCCACTCGTCCGCCTGGGCGGACTCGTTAGAGACACGGAGAAAACAGAGTCTTCTCTGCGCTCAGTGACTCTGTGGTGAAAGCAAGTTATTATCTGCTCCTCTTAATAAACCTTTGAGAACAAAGCGAAAGGAGAATGGGATGCGGTTAAGAATTTATTTATTGGCGGCCATGATTCTGGTCTTGGCTATGGGGATCGGTTGCAGCGGCCAGAGCAGTAGTAGCGGAGGAGGATTTACCGGCTCAACCATTGTCGGTACGTGGAATCTGTTTAGTTCCACCGAAGGTAAATGGCCTCAACAAATTACTTTTAATGCCAATGGAACCGGGTCAAATTCAGGAGGGACAACGCCAAGCAGTACTTTTACCTGGACTCAACAGGGAAGCCAGATAGTCATAACCTTTCCGGAGGGGAATACCACCATGATTAATAATGTGATTTTTTTATCCGGTAATAGTATAATTCTACGTATTACCTCCGTCGTTACCTTCAGGATACGGATACGGCCACTTACAACCGGGCATAAGTGTCCGGGCGATCAATCGCTTCGCGGCCCTGATTATCGGGCAGATTGGCGCGTTTCGCACGGCACTTCGAAATATTTTCTTGACAGAAACTTTTCTCTGCATCCATAATGCAGAGCATTTTGCGTCAACAAATCCCCCGTCTTATAGTTCTGACGTGAGGCGATGATGAGAAGAGGATAGTTGCTGAGGGTGCCATCCAAAAACAAAAAAAGGAGGAAGGTATGAAACGATTTTGTTTCCAGCTTTTGGTCTTAACTCTGGCAGTGTGCGTCGTTCCATCCTATGTCATGGGGGCGGATAATGTCTCCGTGTGGGGTTCAGGCAGCCACTACATGACCTTCAAACCCGGGGCCTATTTTCCCCAGTCGGGCGATCTGAGCGGTTTCAGTACAGGCTTCAACGGCGAGGTCGCCGTCGGTCATCGGTACAATGAAAATTTCGCGGCCGAGTTGGGGGCTGGGTTTTTTCATACCGATAATTCCTTTAAGAACTCGGGATCGGTCCAGGGCTCCAATTTTTCGACCGAGGAAAAAGACACCATCGATGTCATTCCCGTTATTTTGACCTTTAAAGGCATCATCCCTGTTGACAAGTTTGACCTCTATGGGCTGGGGGGCATTGGGGTTTACCACGTATCGGCCGAGGTGAAATCAACCGTCTCCGCCGGAGGTCTCAGCACCGAAAATACGACAAGCGATACCAATACGATATTCGGAGTCCATGTTGGGCTCGGGTTTCATTACAATATCACGCCACGCTGGTTTGTCGGAGCGGAAGGGAAGTACCTCTGGACCAGCGAGACCGACCTGAAGAATACGGTGAATGGCGTGCCCGTCGGTGCGAAGTTCAACCTGAACGGAATCGTGACGACGGCAATCGTGGGATTTTATTTTTAGCCCGGGGAAGGTAGAAGCTCATCCGGAAATTCAAGATTTCCGGATGGCTTTCAGCAGTCAGCGGTCAGCATTTAGCCCAACTCCTTAATGAAGGATTTTGCTGAACGCTAAAAGCTGATGGCTTAATGCTTCATCCGAAAGAGGGTCATTCCCGGATGGATACTAAGATGCTGCCAAGATAAAAGGCAGGGGAAGTGATCGGGTCGTCCGAATCCCCCTGCTTTTTTTATTGGAGATGATCTCCGTGGCCGTCATTGAGGCTGAGGAATTCTAAGAGAAAATTTTTTCACCACCCACTCGTCATCTGAAAGCGTGACTCGTTAGAGACACGGAGAACGCAGAGAATGATTTTCATTTGCCGGTGAGAATAGCGTAAGCATAATAAAGGGGTAAAAAAACCAATCTTTGCTTGGGTAATTCTGAATAAGGTGCGGATGAAAATACATAGCCGGATGGACAATTTGGATAGGTTTCCAAGAGCAGATGTAAACTCCTTAACCTTCCTGAAGCACCACTCTTGATCTCCACAGGATGTATTCGGCCATTAATGACCGCCAGGAAATCTACTTCGGCGCTGCTGCTTTTAGCCTCCCGGGTCCAATAATACAATTCTTCCTGCCCTCCGGCCACCAGTTCCTGGCCTACAAACTGCTCGGCCATAGCCCCTTGATAAATAGCCAGCAAGTCGGATCGATTATATTCAACATCAATCGGCATCCCACATAAATGTTGCATCAATCCAATATCGACCATTAGGGCTTTGAATTTTTTCTCTGAAGCCGATGCCCCGAGCGGGAGTCCTGCCGGGGTGGCCGAAGATACTTTGCGAATCACCTGGGCCAGGCAAAGCAAATCAAAGGCTTTTTTGATAGTTGGAAAGGAAAAGCCTTCGGCCAGGTGGGTATATTTAATCTGGTTACCAACGTTTCGAGCGATTGAAGAAAAAACCGCATTTAAACAACGCTTATCGGAATGGGGCGCATATTTGGCAAAGTCCTGACGATAGGCATTGGCAAGTTCAGCCTGGACATCAAAGGCTTCCCGAATCTTAGCTGAACGGACATAGGCCAGCACACACTCCGGCATCCCGCCGATGAAGAGGTATCGTCGCACCTCATCCAAAAGCATGGCATGAACACTTTCCGGCTGTTTTTGGGGGGCGGAAAGGATGATCTCCGCTGCGGCCGTTTTTCCGATGGCTTGCAGAAATTCCGCAAAACTCAGGGGACCCATATTCAGAAACTGGACACGACCCACGGGAAATGAAATCTCTTTCATGGCAAATTCAAGCAATGACCCAGCCGCTATCACATGAAGCTCCGGACATTCTTCATAAAGATAACGAAGGGCCGTTATCGCCCGGGGGCAGCTTTGAATCTCATCAAGAAAAAGCAAATCTTCTCCTGGAGTAATCTTCTGATTTAAATGAATTTCCAACTCGGAAATGATTCTGGCCGGCACCAGATCCCCTTCGAATATCCGGTGCCAGTCAAGATGTTTTTCGAGATCAACGATATGTGCCTTCCCATTAAAATAGGTCTTTCCAAAGTCCATAACCGACCATGTTTTTCCAACTTGCCGGGCACCACGAAGGATGAGAGGCTTGCGTCTTGTCTGATTTTTCCAGGCCAACAATTTTTCCGTAATGAACCGTTCCATGGCTAACTATCTTTCATCCGGAACTCCAAGATTTCCGGATAGCTTTCAGCAGTCAGCGGTCAGCATTTAGCCCACCTCGTGATAAGGGGTTATGCTGAAAGCTAAAAACTGATGGCTGACCGCCCCATCCGGAAAGTTATCATTTCCGGATGGATACTTCTTTTAATGAAATAGGGATAATTTAGAAATACAAGGTTATTTTATAATAATTAATTTAGTTTTACAAGGGTAATAAAGAGGCCCATCTCCAAGAGAGTTGGCGATGAGCGAAGGATTCAAGGGGTCAAGGTTTCAAGGAGTCAAGGGAAATGCTGGGGAATTACAAAGAGCTTAAGGTTTGGGAAAAGTCCTATCAACTCTGTCTCTCCGGAGACTTAGGCTATTTAAATGGAAACCAGTTATCAAAACTCTAAAGAATTCTATCCATCCCGAGGAATCAATCAGAATCATGATCGATCCTGATTTTCCCGAAGACCTTTGGTATCCAGGCCTTTTAAAAACCCTTTAAAAAATTCCAAGGGTTTTTCGGGAATCATGTGGACCACCCCTCCCTTAACTACCACTACCATCTTTTGCCCGCTTTTCAGTTTAAGCTTTTCCCTGACCTCTTTAGGGATGACTACTTGATATTTTGGAGATATAGTCGATATTCCCATCGAAACTCCTTTTTAGTTAACGATGAATAAATCGTAAAACAAAAGAAATTTTTTGTCAAAGCAAATATGGAGATTTATTTAAGATTCAAGCGAAAATAGGATAAGCCAAAGCTGGGTGCTTGGCTAAATTTATGGATTGATAATCCATATTTTTTGACAAATTTATGGATTTGCCCTATACTGTGGCCATGATTATCAAGCGTGCTTACCAACTGAATCGACTCATCAAGGCCAACAAGGTCCTGGTGATTTACGGCCCGAGGCGGGTGGGCAAGACTACCCTCCTAAATCATTTTTTGGCCTCCACCAAACTTAAATACAAACTCGACTCCGGTGATAATATCAGGGTCCAGCAGGTCCTTAGTTCTCAGGATTTTACACCTATATTGGAATACGTCTCCGGTTATCGACTTCTGGCCATTGATGAGGCGCAACAGATTCCCAATATCGGTATGGGTTTAAAAATCATCGTTGATCAAGTTCCCGATATTATGGTCATAGCCACTGGCTCTTCGTCCTTTGATCTGGCCGGAGCCATCGGTGAACCGCTCACGGGTAGAAAAACCACCCTTACCCTGTTTCCTGTCGCCCAACAAGAATTGCTTTCTGTTTATAACCGGCATGAGTTACGGGAAAAGTTGGAAGATTTTCTGGTATTCGGTTCCTATCCGGAGGTCGTAACCGCCCAGCACCGTCAGGACAGAATTGCACTCCTTGACGAGATCGTCGGTTCTTATCTGCTGAAAGATATTCTTTCCTTAGACCGGATCAAAGGAGCGGGCGTTTTACTGGATTTACTAAAACTGATAGCCTTTCAGGTTGGCAGTCTTGTTTCGCTGAATGAATTGGCCACCCAAATCCGGTTGGACGTAAAAACCGTAGGGAGATACTTAGACATATTTGAAAAGGCCTTCGTCATTAAAAGAATCGGGGGGTTCAGCCGGAATTTGCGAAAGGAAGTAGTCAGCAAAGCCAAATACTACTTCTTGGATAACGGCATCAGAAATGCAGTCATTTCTCAGTTTAATCCCCTGGACAGCCGCAATGATATAGGCGCCCTATGGGAGAATTTCATGGTCACGGAAAGGTTAAAAAAATGCGCCTATCAGAATTTACCCGGCTCCTTCTACTTCTGGCGGACCTATGGCGGGCAAGAGATAGACTTCGTCGAGGAAAGGGAAGGCCGTTTATTCGGGTATGAACTAAAATGGGCCGAAAAGAAGGAGAGCAAGGCCCCTAAAGACTGGTTAACCGCTTATACGAATAGCTCATTTAAAACTATTCACCAGGGTAACTATTTCGATTTTGTTTTATAGCTAATCCGGCTTGAATAAAGATAATCTGAGAGAATTTTGAACCGGAAATCTCCTCACCACCAGACCCTTAGTTTGCCGACGGTGGACGGATTGTAAATAAGGCGGATCATGAGGCTGTTTAGGCCATTGGAGAAATATCCGTGGGCGTGTTGGCGATGAAGGGGAAGGCGTCCTCGAATATCAACTCCCAATAGGGCAGGGACTGCACCCGGGTTTCGCCAACCAACGCTTCATGGTTGAGGCTCTTGTTGATGATATAACCGCTCAAGGGATGATAGGCTTCAAGAAATCCACGAAACGAACGTCGGATCTCCAGCTTTTTCAGGTCGCGATATTTGACCTCAAGGGGTACCCCAGAATACCCGGCTTATTTCCCCCGGCGGGTACAGCATTATATTTGGGGCTATTGCTCGATGACTGGAGAAAATATTTGCAACGGGAATAAGTGCAAGGAGGGGAGGCCGAATAGGGAGTGTGGCTTTTATGAAGAAAAGTGGTGTATGCCGGTTTAAATGTCCCGAAGGGCCTTGGCGGGCAAACCGACTTCACCTACCTATTCATCCTAAGATTATTCCAAAGCTAAAGATTATGAGTAGAAAGAGAGCATAGAAAGAAACATTTTATTCCAACTTAAACCCCTTCTCCCTAAAAAGTTTGAGGCACGTATTCACAACTTCAAGATCATAGAGGACGCCTCCATTCAATGCTATTTTTTTCAAGGCCACGTCTATCCCTCGATCATGCCGGTAAGGACGGTGGGAAGCGATGGCTTCGACCACATCAGCTACCATTAAGACCTTGGCTTCGAGGAGGATTTCCCCATCCTTAAGACCTAAAGGATACCCTGAACCATTTATCCTCTCGTGGTGTTGATAAACAATCTCGGCAATGGGCCAGGGGAAATCGATATCTTTTAAGAGGTTATAACTGATTTGGGAGTGGATCCTGATCAGGTTGAATTCAAGAGAGGATAGTTGCGTGAGCTTACTAAGGATCTCTGCCGGTACGGATATCTTTCCTAAATCATGAACCATCCCGGCCATGCGGATGGCCTCGACCTGGTCTTTGGTCAGCCCCATTTCCTGGCCGATGGAACGGGCCAGGTTGGCGACCCGACGGTGATGGCCAGCGGTGTAAGGGTCGTGGGTTTCCACGGTCAGGGATATGGCCTGAATGATTCCTCCCAGAGCTTTATGTAATTTTTCGAGACTTTGTTTGAGTTCCTCTTCCTTCTTTTTGCGCTCGCTTTCTGATTTTTCGAGTTCAGCGGTCTTCCGGCGAAGATCTTCCAATTCCTGGACCAGTTGCTCTTTGGTCTTCCAGTTATCGTTCATTCTGTAAATCTCCAGTTGAGACATTCACAATAAAGAAACCCCATCTATCGATTGAGAAACGGGGTTCCTTATTCCATTGACACTCCTTATTTAAAGGGTGTCAGCAATAAAATGGTTCAATATTACTTGGTAATTTCTATCCTTCCATAGTCGAAAAGTCAATTAAAATCCTTAGAACGATATTTCATCGGATAGGATGTGGCAATCTTTCTGATAACCGTGGGGTGCAATGCCTCCATCTATAACGGAGATGCTACTCTCCCGGCCATCGTCGTAAATTCAGCGACGGCCCTGACCGACGTTGTTAACGGAATCCCACATAATCGAAGGAATAATTATACAGGTGCCGGCATATCTCCTACTTCCGTTGAGAATATGGTTCTGCCGGATCCTTGGGGGAATATTCCAAGGCTCCAGGGCCTTTACAACAACTTGAAGAGTATTGCCGATTTTACGTCACCCACCGACCCCGGGTTTACCCTGGGGACGACTCAAAACCTGAAGATTGTGGTCATTGACAATGAGCTATACTCTGTCTGGGGGAACCACCGGGGCGGGGATACTTCTGGTAACTGGAAATCTAACCCTCAATGGCAATATTAGTTATGCTGGAATACTGTTGTGTAACTGGGTAAGGCAAAAGGGGCTGGGACCTGATACGCCGATGGAATTTTTTTCCAGTTTGCTCGAATTTCTTTGGCTTTAATTAAGGATTCCTGTGGTTTTTTTTCTAAGACGGCCTCCTTCGGTTTGCTCGAATTGTCTTTTGGCTTTAATTAAAGATTCCTGTGGTTTTTTTTCTGAGACGGCCTCCTTTTCGGCTTCTTTTTTTTGAACTGCCGCCTTGCCCCCCTCTTCCATCATCAAAATCCGGGGATCTTGGGGAAGTCGGATCCAGTTTCCACCGATATCTTTTTCCTCATCCGGCACGGTGATTGTTTGCACTCCCTCGCTGGAATAAATTTTGATTTCACCGGCCAGAACAAGGCCTGACATGGAAAAGCAAAATACCACCGCCAAGAAAAACAGAGTTCTTTTCATGGCAATCTCCTTAATTAAATTGGTCGCGGGAGCCTCGTTGATCAGTCAAGGCCTATCCCCGGGTGCTGAAGCCTTCTATTTTTTGGGGGTTCCCTTCTCAGGTGAATGCAGGAACTCTTCAACTGATAGCCCCTGGTTTTTCACTCTTTCGAGTAATAGTTCCCGAGGCCTGTTTACTGTACAAGGCGCAGCTTTATGTCCTTGGCGATCGCGTTAAAAATAGCCGACAAGTCGCTGGAACTATTTGCAAAGTAGTAAAAATTGGCACCGCTGGCTACCTGTGTAAGAAAGTTCTCGTCTACTTGGGGGCCTAGTCCGATCGTGTATATCTTTACGTTTTTGGGGTCGTTCTTAAGCTGCTGGGCATTGTCCAGGGTCATTTGTCTGGCGGTGCTGCAAATGTAGTGGACAAGTCAGTTGTGCGGAGTACACAGTTGCTGTATGTGCTCGCCGGGCCGAGGCTGCATTACCGTGGAATGTAGCACTGTTCGGGGTCTGAATAGCCGCACAGGGGTACTGGCTGAACACGTACCACTTGGTGCGTGGCTAAGGGCCGGTGGTGCATTTTCGACGTTCGCGTACTCGGGCTTTTCCGTCGCCGGTGTAGTCTCGGGTCGATGTTGAGCCAGGTTTCAGAGTCCGGTTTTCCCAATTGGTTATAAACCGTGTCGCACGTGTTGCCGGTCCCGCAGACCACGGCATCTATGTTGTCGGTTCCCTGGTTTTTGAATTTGCCCCTGAAGGCGGTAGGCATTCCGTCCGTAAAGAAAATGACGTATTGCTGGACCCGTTTATCCGCCGGAACCGCACTTTGGTCGGTGAGCCCATTGGGCCCACTGACCTGCGCCAGCGCATCCTCGGCGTTGGTGGCTCCGGTGGCGTTCATTGCGTTTATCGCGGTTGTCATGGGGGTGACGAAATTATGGCCCAGGGGAAAATCAACCGTCACGCCCGTGGCAAAGCTGATGAGTCCCACGAGGTCATCGGCCTGTGTGTCCTTGAAGAAGCTGAGGAAGCTAATTGCGGCCGTCTTCAGGTCGCTTATGGGCGTGCCACTCATGGAGCCTGACCGGTCGAGCACCAGCATGATCTCCACGTTATTCTTGCTGGCTACCCCGGTGTTATTCGTGGCAACATTGTTAAACCCGAAGAGCTGGGCCAGATAAGCGCGGGCGGTCACGGAACCGGTTACCCGTATGCGATGGAGCGCCGGATCATCATGGTAAGCATTGAAGGTCGCGGTCCCTGCGCCATTGACCGGGGTCCCTAATAACCCCGCGGGGAAGTTCTCGCTCCCTAACTCCTCGGCCAGCACCAGGGGGTCGGCGTAGGGGTTCGATATGTTTTTTGCCCCCGTGAAGGCGGCCGCGTCGACGCTCTTTGAGAGTTCCGCCTGCACCACGTACCAGGACCCCACGTCGATAGCCAGTGCACAGAACCCGATGAGCACGAACAACAGAATGGAAAAGAGTACTGCTGTGGTTCCCCTTTGGTTGTTAAAGGTTGTTCGCATAACGTGGCTCCTTTCTGGACTGCAATTGGCTCCCATCAGAACACCGCCTTGCTGCGTAGGATCGTGCCGCCCCCGCTACTTGTCAGCAGCCCGGGGATGAAATTCGATAACGGGCTGATTGGAGTGTACTTGTAGAAGACCTCGACTACGGTTACATCGCTAATGTCGGCCGTGTTGTTGGTATTGTTGAATACCAGATGGTTATACAGGGTGGGGGACAAGCCAAGGTACTGAACCTTTGTCCCAATAGAGCTCAGGGACCGAGAGAGCCCCTCCGTTCGCGCTTGCCGAGTTGTCGATATAGGGGTTTGGATTGTCCTTTGTCGTGCCGGCGCGGATTCTCGTGATGTAGATTTTTCCTGAATTCACAAGGTTCAGCGGACTTGCTCCGGTCTGAAGCATGGTGACGATGTCCGCGGCGGAGGCGGAGGTGGCGGAGTTGGGATCGATGTCGCGGGAGGCCAGGCTCCCACCTTCTCGGGACAAGCTAGTGATCACGAGCCTCGCCTGAATGAGCCTCCCGAAATCAATGATCGCAAATACTATAATGAGCATCAGGGGGAGGATAATCGCCATCTCCACGGCTGCAACACCGGTTTCACCAAGATGTCCGCGACGGTTATACAGTTTCACTATCATAGGTCTCGAGTCTTTCATATCGCACCTCCGGTCGACAACGTAAGCCGAGCAACGCAATGCTTCTCCCCTATTTTAAAACAGCTCGTTTCTGTACAGCGCCTCCGCCTGGATCACTGGCGCACCCCCGGGGAAGAAGTTACCGATAAGCGGGGTAATGAAATGGAATGTGTACCGGGTTCTGACCCGCATGTAGTCGCCGCCCTGGCCGGCGTTAAGCGTAGTATCCCAATTCGCCGGGTCCGAATATCCAGAATTAGGGGTCACGGGGTAGATACTGATCTGCAGCGCATTCCGGATCAACCGCGACAGCGGCGTTATCTTGGATGGTCTTGACGATCGAGGCTTCCCGGGTCATGGGTTTGTTGTCTTGACCTGTGAGCTGCAGGCCCACGAGGGCGAACCTGGTTCCATCCCGGGTTGCGGCCTGGATCGTGTGCTGGACGAAAAAGTACCGTCCGAACTCAATGGTCCCAAGGACCAAGAAGAAGAAAATCGGGGCTACCAGCGCAAACTCGACGGCCGTCGTGCCTTTGCTGCCTAACATATTCCGGAGTATCCTCTTCATATTAAGCACTCCTGCCCCAGGGGGCGCCACGAAACATGAAAATAATTCATTCCCCCTCACCCTGCCCTCTCCCGCCAGGGGAGAGGGAATTAACTTCCTCCCCCTTGACGGGGGAGGACAGAGGTGGGGGTGCCATGTAAAGATCTATTTTCATACTAAGCCTACATAAAGGTTATTTGAAACGATATTGTCCATACATAGTAACATTCAATAAACATGCCAAAACTTCAGAGATGATTCGTATCTTGTAAGTTCTTTGAATATGTAGAATATGTAACGCTGTTCAACCGTCAGTATCCCGAGAATACCCATTTATTGTCAAAAAAATGAACTTTTTTGTCAAAAAATGAACGTTAAAATCTATCTCTCAGCCTATTCCTACCTTCAAAAGATTGTGTTAGCCGACAAATAATCGTGTAAGGAACAGCCCGGCATTTTCCTTGCGCTGAATCTCGTCGATGAAAACCACACCGCCGTCTTTGCCCAGATCCAGATGCATCTTCTGAAGAAGGGCACCTTGCGATGACAGATGATGGAAATCGTCCTCAAAATCCAGGTTGAGCCAGAGGGTTTTTTGCCCCCCGGCGCGAAGTCCGGCTTCCAGCCGCTTGAGGATGGTTGTCTTACCCGATTGACGTGGCCCGACCAGCATGGTTATTTCAGGATGGATAAGATGGTCCGTCAATGCGGGCATTAGCCTGCGTTGCATATAGGGGCTGTTTGTATTCATGGATATAGTTTAGTGCGAGAATTAAGAAAGTAAACTTGATAGATTCGTAAAAAGTCATCGAAGGCCCATTTTCGTCATTCCTCTATGTTGAAAAGCAAGTCTTTTTTGAGGAAGACGTATTATTTTTTTGATTTTTTTTAAACTAATCCCTCTGCGTGGATGACCTCCTGTGTGGCACTCGGGTCAGCGTGCCGGGACCACCTGTAAAAACAGAGGAGGTCTTCCACGTAGAGGGAAAATTCGACCACGTTTGGTTGTCCCCCGCTTTTGAAGGGGAGTTAATCGACGGATGAATCACCGTTAGGTTTTAAGGGTTCAGCCAATCTTTAAATCCATCTTCTATTAGCAGACATATCCCGAGGATAGCTGCAGATCCTTGGTTATATTTTAAAGGGTGGGCACGTAGTCTAGTGAAAAGCAGACATCCTCTACCGATGAGCTGCAGGAATGACGTACCGTTTGCCCACGAAACCCGATTTATCGGATTGGCACCCCAGTCCGGGCCGGTTATTACCGAACCACACCCGGAACATATTCCGTTTGGTTCTTTAACACATAACGAATGCGGTTAAGGAGTTTTCGGGCAATCTTGACAATGGCTCTCGTTCTACGCATCCGTTTGCAATATTCATTAAAGGCCAGGAGCAGCACCGGATCCTTCCGGGAGGCCGTCCAGGCAGCTTCGATCAGTACGGCCCTTAATTGGGGATTTCGCCGCTTGGTCAGGTTGCCGACACGCTCGTTTTCCCCGCTACTATGGGTATCGGGGATCAGCCCGACGTAAGTAGCCAGTTTGTCCAGCGAGGCAAACCGGGCCAACTCGCAGAGCTCCGTCAGTAAGATCATGGCCGTCAACGTGCTAACCCCCGGAACGGTTTTTAACCGCCGGACCGAATCACGATACTCCGTTTCCCGGGAGAGCAGAATAATGGCCCGGTTGATGGAGGCGATAATCTGTTTGAGGTGTTTCAGTTCTTCCAGATGGACCTTTAACACCGCATCTCCGCTGGTCCGCGTCATCCGGAAGTTCTCGATCCAGCGGAGGAATTTTTGGGACCAGGAACTGTGGACGAGATCCTCCGGCAAATTGATTCCGTAGAAGAATAGGAGCGACTTAATTTGATTCTTACACCGGGTTTGCTTTCTGACCATGCTCTGGCGGGTTCGAACCAGGCTGCGATCTTCCAGCATCCAACGGGATGGGACGTAGATCCCCTTCAGATCCCCGCTCCGGAGATTCCTGGCCAACTTGCGGGAGTCGGTCGGATCCCGCTTGACGGTCCGCTCTTTATTCGTCGTCGGGACATCCGCCGGACTGGTCACGATACAGTTCACTCCTTGCTCCCGAAGCTGCTCATGAGCCCAGAAGCCGCTAAAGCCGGCTTCATACACCGCATGATAGTCCGCCCCGGGAAAATTGCGTTTAAGATAATGGACCAATTTGTCCGCTTCAGGAGGCTGGGTAAAGGTCTTATGTTCACACTGTTCAGAAAAAATACTCACGCTCCAACTCTTTTTATGGACATCCAGTCCCACGTAAATCGTTTGACCCGAAAAATCCAATTTGTTAACATGTTCCATGGCAAGTCTCCTTTCGGTTTGTTTTTTGCCTGCTACAAAAAGTATATCCGAAAACTCGAGACTTGCCTTTCTTTTTCAATCATAAGGTCTCGTGAAAACGGGAATCCAGTGTTTTTAATCAGTTACGTCTGGCCTGGATTCCCGCCTGCGCGGGAATGACGAGTTTTTGCGAATTCATCAAACTTATAAAATAGTGAAAATAAAAAAAGGGCTTTTTAAATTTGCCTGCCTCGACGGGACTCGATGGTTATGGGTTCTAATCATCAGTATCCAATAAGAAAGCTCGTCTTTTTTCCCCAGCAGAGAAAATCATAAGAATCAGGGACCCAATACTCGAAAGAAAGCGGAATCGCCGACCTCGGACAATCCTAATTAGTTTTCATCAGGAATATAGAATTTTCGGATAGTTTTCATCAGTCAGCGGTTGGCATTTAGCCCAACTCCCCAATGATAAAGGGTTTTGCTGATAGCTAAAAGCTGACGGCTGACCGCTCCATCCGTGAGGACACTAACTATTTTATTCTTTTAATGAAATTATAGGGATAATTTAGAGATACAAGGGTTATTTTATAATAAATAATTTAGTTTTACAAGGTTAATTGATAACAGAAGACTACCGATTCTTCTTTTCTCCTTGACCCGATTTCAGGCTTATCTTATATTCTTCCTGTAAAAACGAAGCCGGATTTTTCAGAACGATCCATCCAACCAAAAACGGAGGGCCCTATGGCCAAGTCTTCCCTGATCACCGATGAGGCCCGGGCGCTCATCGGAAAGGAGTCCGAGCCGGTCACCGGAGAAGTGTACGCCAAAGACATCCGCCGATTTTGTTACGCCGTTGGGGACCTGAACCCCCTTTACCTGGATGAGGCGTTTGCCAAACAGACCCGCTTTGGCGGAATCGTCGCCCCTCCCATGTTTTTTGACATCCCGACACTTCCGGAATATCCCCAGGACCGGTTGAAAGAGGACGGAATGCCCCAAGCCGGATTAGGGCCGCCGCTCAAGGTGACCCGGGCCATGGCCGGCGGAAACGAGGTCGCCTTCTTCAAGCCCATCCGGGTCGGGGACCGGATCACCCGAGTGAGCAAGGTCGCCGAGATCTACGAAAAGGAAGGCCGCTCCGGCACCCTGGTTTTCACGGTTTACGAAAACCGATATTCAAACCAGGACGGCGATCTGGTGGCAGTGGAGCGGATGACCGGGATTTCCTGGTGAGGAGGGCGGAGTGAATCGTCGGCAGCGCTATTTCGAGGACATTGAGGTCGGAGAAGGAATCCCTGACAGGGTCAGGGTCCCCACGCGGGCCCAGCTTTTTATGTACAGCGCCGTCAGTTGGAACGTGCACCGGATCCATTACGATCAGGATTACGCCAAGAGCGAAGGACATCGGACTGTCCTGGTCCATGGTCCGCTTCAGGGTGCCTTTTTGGGTCAATACCTGACCGACTGGGCCGGGCCGGAGGGAAGACTGAGGAAAATCGGCTGGATCAACAGGGGCCGGGCATTCGCCGAAGAACCGTATATCATCAAGGGCCGGGTAAAGGCCAAGCGGAACGCCGCCGGCGAGGACCTCGTCGAATGCGAGATTTGGAGCGAGAACCAGGACGGTGAGCGGCTGATCGTCGGCGAAGCCACCATCGCCCTTCCTTCGCGCCGTTGAGGGGTCCGAGCGGGTTGCCTTGATAGGCTAACCGCTTTCCCCTATACTTAGTTCGAAAATAGGGTTCAAGGATTCCAGGATTCGAGGGTTCAAGGGTTTTACTTCCTTGCCTTTCACTTGAATCCTTGACCCCTCGGCCCCTTGAACCCTGTTTTTCATGTTTCGTGGTGCCCCCATGGGCCATGAGGGGCCAATATCTTGAGGCCCTTTTAAAAAAAAAGGGAACTGATGAGAAAAAAATCAAAATTGATTTTGTGGGTCTGGCTGTGGGTGGCTTTGCTTTCGGTGCTTTCCGTCGTCGAGACGGCTGCGGCTGCCGATAGTGTCCGGGCCACCCTTGATAACGGCCTTCAAGTAGTGGTGGTCCGGAACCAACTGGCCCCGGTGGTGACGACCATGGTCAATTACTTGGCCGGCTCCAATGAAGCCCCGGAGGGCTTTCCCGGAATGGCCCACGCCCAGGAACATATGATGTTCCGGGGCAGCCCGGGTCTGTCGGCCGCACAACTTTCCAATCTCATCGCGGCCATGGGCGGTAATTTTAATGCCAACACCCAGCAGACCGTCACCCAATACTATTTCACCGTGCCGGCTGAAGACCTGGCCCTGGCCCTTAAAATAGAAGCCGTCCGGATGCAGAATGTGCTGGACGACCAGAAATTGTGGGAAGAGGAACGGGGGGCCATCGAACAGGAGGTAGCCCAGGATCATTCAAACCCCATGTATATCTTCTACAGCACCCTCCTTTCCAAAATGTTTGCCGGGACCCCCTATGCCCATGATGCCCTGGGTACCCGGCCCTCGTTTCAAAAAACCACCGGCGCCATGCTTAAAGAATTTTACGACCGTTGGTACGGCCCGAATAACGCCATCCTGATTGTTGTCGGTGATGTGGACCCGGAGGCGACCCTCGGCAAGATCAGAGAAATATTCGAGACCATCCCCTCGCGGCCCGTGCCTCCCCGGCCTGAAATCCATCTCCAGCCCCTCAAACCGGAGATGATCCGATTGAACACCGATTTGCCCTACGGTCTTTCCGTGGTGGCTTATCGTTTCCCCGGATACGACAGCCCGGATTTCGCCGCCGGGCAGGTCCTGGGCGATATCTTAGACAGCCAACGGAGCAACCTCTATGAACTGGTCCCCAGGGGAAAGGCCTTGATGGCCGGGTTCAACACGACCGACCTTCCCCAGGCCGGAATGGGATATGCCCTGGCCGCCTTCCCAAAGGGGAAAGACGGCCAGGGCCTGATCAAGACCTTGAAGGAGATTATCGCCCGGTATGGCGAAAAGGGCTTTTCGGAAGAACTGGTGGAGGCCTCAAAACGCCGCCAGGTGGCCAGTGCCGAATTCCAGAAAAATTCGGTTGAAGGCCTGGCGTCTGCCTGGTCCCAGGCCCTGGCCGTAGAAGGCCGTCTTTCTCCGGATGACGACATAGAGGCCATTAAGCGGGTCTCGGTGGAGGATGTCAATCGGGTGGCCAGGACCTACCTGATTGATGATACCGCTGTCACGGCCATTTTGACACCCCAATCTCAGGGAAAAGTCGTTTCATCCAAGCCTTTTCACGGCCGGGAGTCTTTTGCCCCCAAAGTAACCAAAGCAGTCAGCCTGCCGGACTGGGCGGAAAAAGTTTTGAAACCCCCATCCCTGCCCGTCTTCAAGGTGAATCCCCAGGTCACCGTCCTGCCCAATGGTTTGCGTTTGATTATCCAGCCCGAGAAGATCAGCCGGACCGTCAGCCTGTTCGGACGGGTCAAAAACAAACCGGACCTGCAGACCCCTAAAGGCCAGGAAGGGGTGTCCGATATCCTTGAGGACCTCTTTACCTATGGGACGGTCACCCTGGACCGGTTGGCTTTCAGGAAAGCGGTTGATGACATCGCCGCTGATCTTCAGGCCGGCAGCACCTTTTCCCTACAGGTCTTGAGAGATCAATTTGACAAAGGCGTCCAGTTATTGGCCGATAATCTGCTTCATCCGGCCTTGCCGGAATCGGCCTTCAAGGTCGTCAAGCAAGAAAACATCGAGCTGACGGCGGGGAAATTAAAAAGCCCCGGATATTTAGTGCAGCGGTCCCTTCTCCGCTCCCTTTTCCCCGCGAAAGATCCGACCCTTCGTCAAGCCACACCCAGGTCACTGGCTTCCATCTCTTTGGCCAAGGTCAAAAGGTATTACCGAAAGACCTTTCGGCCCGACCTGACCACCATCGTTATACTGGGAGACGTAACCCCCGAACAGGCCACGGAGACCGTCAAAAAATATTTTCGGGAGTGGAAAGCCGTCGGCCCGAAGCCGCTGACCGATCTTCCTCCTGTCCCTCCGAATAAGACCTCCCGTAAGGCGGTCCCCGATGCCAGTCGGGTGCAGGATGAGGTGATCCTGGCCCAAACCCTTGGGCTGACCCGCTTCAATCCGGACTATTATGCCCTGCAAGTGGGTAACAACGTCCTGTCCGGGGCCTTTTATGCCACCCGGTTATACCGGGACCTTCGCGAAAAGGCCGGCCTGGTATACACCGTGGAATCCCACCTGGAAGCCGGCAAGACGCGGGCCATTTTTCAGATCAGCTATGCCTGCGACCCCCCGAACGTCCCCAAGGCCAGGACCATGATCGTCGAGAATCTGATAAAAATGCAGACCACACCGGTGACCCCGGAAGAGCTCCGGCAGGCCAAAACCTTGCTGCTTCGAAGAATCCTTCTTTCCGAATCCAGGGTCAGCGGGATCGGTGAACGGCTCCTGGAATTAGCCCTCAAAGATTTACCCCTGGATGAACCCTTGAGGGCCGCCAGGCGTTATCTGGCCGCTACGGCCGACGAAGTGCAGGCCGCCTTCACCAAGTGGATAAGACCCCTGGGCCTGGCCCAGGTGAGTGTCGGCCCAAAACCCAAGTAGGTTTCATCCGGAGATTCAAGATTTCCGGATGCAGCGTTCAGCGTATAGCGATCAGCCTTTAACCAAATCGGTTTTTAAAAGGGTTTTGCTGAAAGCTTGAAGCTGATCGCTGATTATTCCATGAAAGGAAACCCATGAACACACCTTCAGTCCTGGAAATTTTTTCAGACTATGTCTGACCCTGGTGCTATTTCATTACCGGGCGTATTGATCGATTACAAAAGACCTATGAAATTGAAGTTCGATGGACGGCCTTTCCCCTCCATCCCGAAACCCCCGATGAAGGGCAAACCCTTGAACAGCTATTCGCCGGACGTCTGGACCTCGACCAGGTTATGGCCAGGCTGAAACAGGCGGCCCGGGATGCCGGACTGCCCTTTGGCGATCGTAAAATGACCTATAACAGCCGATTAGCCCAGGAACTGGCCAAATGGGTCGGTTCCAAGGGTAAAGAAGACCAATTCCACAGGGCGATTTTCCAGGCCTATTTTGTCCAAGGCATCAATATCGGAAAAATTGCCGAGCTGACCAAGGTGGCCGAATCCATCGGGCTCCCCGGAAAAGAAGCCGAAGAGGTCTTGCAGAAAAGGATTTTTAAGGAGGCTGTTGACGGCGATTGGGTCAGGTCGCGTCAAATGGGCATTCAAGCCGTTCCAACCTTGGTCTTGGACCGTTGTGTCCTGGTTGGTGCCCAGCCCTATGAAAAGATGGCGGGGTTTTTGGAGGCGGCCAATGTACGAAAGAAGGGGGGGAAATAGAATTAGAATCTTTTGGGATTCATTTGACAAAGGAGATTTTTTTTAATAGATTCTGAGCCATGAATCCCGAATCCATCCAACCGGCCCTGATTTACCCCTACACCTTGATCGAAGAAGAAGCCTTGGCCTGGTCGATCCTTTTATGTGACCAGGCCGTATTGCTGCACCCTTTTCCTTTACCCTTGCCGCCATCTTATCTCCCCTTGATGGACCGGGGATTGCTTCAGATCCGCTCCTTGAAGCGGACCCGGGAGGAAATCCGGATAAAGGACAGAAACTTGAGGGCCGTCCAAGCCTATATTGCCGGCCTTCCGGACCAAGGCTTCCTGAAAACCCTCAAAGGACTGACCCCCGGGGAGGCCCTTGAAACCCAGGAAGAAATAGTCGGTCTTTTGAAAGGAGTGACTTCCAGGAAGGGTCCGGGATATCCTTCAGCCATTGACGGCCAGACCCTCCTCTGCCTTATTCATGAATGGATGATGCAGGAATGGGAAATGGAGGCCTCGGTGGCCAGAGTCGAGGAGCAGGAAAAAAACCTGACCATGGGCTGGCAGGAAAATCCGGATGAGGCAGTGACTTGGCCCCCTCCTGTCCCGCCTGTTTTGAGAAAGACCGAAACCGAGATCCCCTGTCCCTTGGCCTTGACCGCCTGGAAAGAATTAGAGGATCAATTAGCCCCTGAACCGTTGAATCTTTTCACTACCCAGTGGTGGGCCTGGGCCGAGCATTACGGTCTGGACCCGGATGAAGAACCGCCGGTTTCAATCCCCTTGCCGAACCTGGGTCCCTTAAGTTCCCCAAATTTCCAAAAACAATTAGAGGCCCGGGGTCCTTTAAAAACAGGGTCTGCCGTCCCCAATATCCCGGAGGGGCTTTTAAGATCCCTGCTGGTTTCCCCCCAGGGAGGCTCGATCGTCGATTTTCAAAGGGTCCTATCCGGCTTAGGACTGCCGTCCGGCGGTCAATATTATCTGATCTTCCCCCGATAAACCTTCCCTTAAATGGGCCGACGGCCTATGGAAAACGAAACGGGAAAGGACCTTTGTTCCTCCTTTCCCTTACGCCCCATGGGTCAAGAGGCTGAGGAAGCCCGGTGTTTTCCCTTGACAACTTTTTTTATTTTTCTTAGAAAGTCTTAGACACGCTTTTGGTTTAAATTTCAAACAAGAAAGAGAAGAATTATGTTTAAGGTCGAAGTAGACCCGGATAAGTGCGTAGGCGACGAAGAATGTGTCGAGGTCTGTCCGGTAGATGTTTTTGAGCTTCAAGACGGAAAAGCCGTTCCCGTTCAGGCCGATGAATGCCTGGGATGCGAAAGCTGTATCGAGGTTTGCGAATTTAAAGCGATAACGGTAACCGAGGCCTAAAACAAAAGGCCTGCTGGGAAGATTCCCGGCAGGCCTTTTGTTTTTTAACCTGAGACTGCTTACTTCTTTACATGACATTGGGCGCAGAGAGTCGGCCCTGTCTTCTTGCCCTCGGCCTTCATTTTGGTGTGACAATCCTTACAATTTTTATGATAGGCATTTTGAAGGGTCGGCTTCTTGCCTTCTTCAACGGCCTTGTGGCAATCGCTGCATTTTTGTACTTTGTCCCCTTCTTTCCAGGTGTTTTTGCCGTCCTTATAAATATGGTGGCATTCATTACAGGCGATTTTGTGGTCCTTGACATGTTTCAGGTGGGAAAACTCTACGGGTGGCTTTGTCCGTTTGCCGTCCTTGAACAAAGACTTGTCATTATCGATTTTAACGGTATCCGGGGGTTTAACGGCCGCGGCGTAAACCCAGGCCACCAACCCTAAGGAAAAGATAAACGCCGTTATAAGCGACAGGATCACCAGACCTTTTTTCATCTCTTGACTCACCTCCCTCTCCCTTATTGATCGAAAAACTTTTTCTATTTTTTTCTTAAGGCCGCTCTTAATCAATCTCAAAACCTGAAGATCCCGGCCTTAAAGGTGCGGTCCGCCAAGTCGGACGGGAAATGCGTTCGCCGCCATGTTCAATAATCATCCCATATAATCAAACCCGGTACTTCTGTCAAGAAAAAGTTGACAGACCCTTTGGTTTCTGCTATAAAAAAATTATAATTTTTATTTTGGGAGGTTTCCTTACGGAACCATTCACTACCCATAGTGTCTGGGGTATTTTACCCTGGCAGGTCCCCTGGGATTTAGGTTATGTCTTTTTTCTCGGCCTTACCTACCTGGTCTTAGGCATTTTGGGCGTTACCTTGACCATTGCGGCCATGAGGACTCGCCGGTCTCTGAAAGATCATTCCCGTTAAACCCTTGATGGCCTCTAATTTAAGGAGCTCCGATGTTCGGTCTGGGAAATCAAGAAATAATTATTATTTTGGTCATTGTCTTTTTCATCTTTGGGGCCAAAAAGTTGCCTGAAATCGGCAAGGGTCTGGGGAAGAGTATTCGTGAATTTAAAAGCAGTATAAGCGGTGAAGAAGAACATGAAGACCCGGCCAAGCCCAAAGAAGAAAAAAAAGATTTCCCGAAACCGACCCCCTAAAGTCGGCCTGCGGCCCCGGTCAATCTAAGCTTTTATTCCGATTCCTTTGCCCTGCCCCACAATTCTTCCCACTCCCCTATGGACAAAGAAGGCCAAGAAGATGAGCTGCCCTTATCCCGGGACCGGGCTTCGCTGATCATGGCCCGAAACCGTCTTAAAAATTTTTGAATGGTTTTTCGCAGGGCGTTCTCGGCCGGAATTCCCAAAAATCTGCCCACATTGACCAGGGAGAACAACACGTCCCCCAGCTCTTCTCCGGCCGCCTCGGGGTCATTTTTCCCGATGGCCTCTTCTAATTCCCTCAATTCCTCCCGGACCTTTTCCAATACCCCGTTGATGTGGGGCCAATCAAACCCTAAGCCGGCGGCCCTTTGAGAAATTCGATGGGCCTTGAGTAAAGACGGTACGTCGACCGGGATGGATTCAAAAGGGTCCTGCGACTTATTCTCCCCGGCCTTGATATCCTGCCAGCCCTGAACGACCTGTTCGGCATTTTCCCAGTTTTTATCCCCGAAGACATGGGGATGACGACGAACCATCTTTTGATAAATGGCCTCGATGACTTGGCTTAAATCAAATTGACCCGCTTCTTCATAGATCCGGCATAAAAAAACGACCTGAAACAAGAGGTCCCCTAATTCCTCTTTGATCTCCTCAACGGCCTTCCGATCCAGGGCGTCGGCCAATTCGTAGGTTTCCTCCAGGAGATAGATCTTAAGACTCTCGGCATCTTGTTTCCGGTCCCAGGGGCAGCCGTTTTCAGCCCGCAGCCGGGCCACTAAGTCCTCCAGATCCTGTAAACGGGTCCGCCCCTTATCGGCTTTCTTCATCGCCCTTGATCTTTCCTGTTTTTTCAATAAATCGTTTCTTTCCCTGCCAGTAATCCTGGAGCTGTCTTTTTTTGTTCAAGAAATCACCCTGAATTTTATGAGGAATGAGTAAGGTTATTTTTCCGGTAAAGGCGAGAATGGGAGGGAAAAAACGAGAATCTTTAACCAGGGCAGTGCTTTTCGGGTGAAACAGCGTGAGGATGGTGACTAAGAAAAAAATAATAACCGCCCCTTTAATCAGACCGAATATTCCTCCTAAAATCCGGTCCAACCAACCCAGGAGGACTATTCGGATGGCCCCCCTGGCCATCATGGCCAAGAAATGGAATAATAACAAACTAATCAGAAATATGAGGATAAAACAAAAAATCTCCAATATGATCTGATGATTGGACAGGTAAGCGGGCCGCCTTTAAGGCCAGGTCCTTATAATAATAGGAGGCCAAATAAAAGCTGAAAATGATTCCCAAAAGGCCGGCCGCTTCTTGAATAAAGCCTTTAAAAAAGCCCCGGATGGTCGTCAGGGCAATAATGATCAGGATTCCGATGTCCAGGAAATTCATAGCCATTTGGTAACAGAGGACCGCCCATTAGTCAAGTGAATAGGAAAAGGAAAAAAGGTCCCCCTTTATGGAAAATATGCTATAATTAGTTCGAAAAAGGATTCCAGGATTCAAGGGTTCCAGGGTTTTTAATTCCGTGCCTTTCACTTGAATCCTTGACCCCTCGACCCCTGAACCCTGCTTCTTAGAAGAAAGGAACCGGATAAACCCATTGGATTTTGAATATAAAGAAGCTCCCGTCACGGAACGGATGAGTTTTGAGAACAATCAATTGGCCCAAAGCCTCTTCGGGGAACATAATCAACACATCCGAATGGTGGAACAAAGACTGGGGCTGAAGATCTCCACCAAGGGCAATACCCTCCAAATCCGAGGGGATGAGCCGGATGTCTTTTTAGCCCAAAGATTATTTTCCGAATTGTACGGGCTGTTAAAAAAAGGATATCCCCTTTATGACAATGATATCGATTTTGCCATCCGTTTTCTCAAGGAGAATCAGGAAGCCGGCCTCCAGGAAGTTTTTTTGGATGCCGTCTATGTGACCTCTCAAAAAAGGGTTATTACCCCCAAGACTCAAAACCAAAAAGAATATATTGAGGCCATTCGGAAATACGATATTGTTTTCGGTATCGGGCCGGCCGGCACCGGTAAGACCTACCTGGCCATGTCCATGGCCATTTCCGCCCTGATGAAAAATGAGGTGATCCGTATCGTCCTGGCCCGTCCGGCGGTGGAGGCCGGAGAAAAATTGGGGTTTCTTCCCGGAGATCTTTATGAGAAAGTCAATCCCTATCTGCGCCCTTTATATGACGCCCTTCATGACATGATGAATTTTGAAAAGGCCACCAAGCTGGTCCAACGGGGGATTATCGAAGTAGCCCCTTTGGCCTTCATGCGCGGGCGGACCCTTAACGATTCCTTCGTCATCCTGGATGAGGCCCAAAATACCACTTCGGAACAGATGAAGATGTTTTTGACCCGTTTAGGTTTCAGCTCCAAGGCGGTCATCACCGGGGATATCACCCAGATCGACCTGCCGGAAGGCAAGACGTCGGGATTGGTCGAGGCCCAGACGGCTGCTCACCGGGGTCGAGGATATCGCCTTCATCCACTTCAACAAGAAAGATGTCATCCGCCATCCCCTGGTTCAGAAGATCATCAAGGCCTATGAAGAATTGGAGGAAAAAAGAAGGGCCCTGAAGGAACGCGCCTAAAAAAGACCTCATGGAAAAATCCGAAAAAGATCCCAAGAAGAAAATCTCCCGGATTTCCCGGTTGGGGGAAACCAAAAAGCTTTCCCTGAAAGAAAACGTGCATAAGGCCTGGAAATTTTTTCTTTCCCTTTTAAAAGAAAAATTCTTTCTCCTCTTCCTCCTTTGCCTGTTCATTGCCTTGGTCAACGCCCCCAGCCTCTTTATCCCTTCAAAAACCTACCGGGTCGGCGAGGTGGCCGATTTCGACATAAAAGCCTCCCAGGACATTCTGGTTGAAGACAAGATCGCCACCGACCTGAGAAGGCAGGAAGCCGGGGCATCGGTGCTGTCCGTCTATGATTTTAATGAGAAGACCACATTCGATTTACAAAAAAAGATCCATCGGGGTTTTCAAAGTCATGAGGGAGGATTTGAAAAAACAAACCCTCGGACAGAATCAAAAAGAAGAACGGCTCAAATTGGAAAAAATTTGGGAGATCGAACTGACTCCGGTCGAATTCCAGGCCTTGACGAAAGACCGATTTTCAGAATCTTTCGAAAACGCCTTGATTCAAATGGTTCAATCGGTTCAGGCCCTGGGGGTGGTCAACAGCAAACTGACCCTGATGAATGAACAGGGAAAAGGGATTATGGTTCGGAAATTACCCTCGCAACAGGAATTTCAAATCCACGCCGTTGAACGTTTCCCCGACCTGGACGAGGCCCGGGATCGCCTTGAAAAAAGGGCGGCCTTTATCCTGATCGGTAAACAAAGGGCCTGGCGGTCGGTAATCGTCAGCCTGGCCCAAAAAATGATCGTTCCCAATCTATCCTTTAATAAAACCGAAACCGAGGACCGGATCCGCAAGGCGGTTGCCGAGATTCGCCCTGTTTTTTTCCAGATCAAAAAAGGGGATATCCTGGTTCGGGAAGGGGAAAAGATTACCGAGGCCCAATTGGCCAAGATCCAGATGGGTACTCGAACCGAGAAGGGGGGCGAAGCCCTTTTGAACTCCCTGGGTTTGGCCTTGCTCTGGGGCTTGTTCGTCTATATGGTTTTTCCATCTGGCGGCCACCAAAGGAGGACTGATCCTTTCCGGGAATCTGCGGGACCTGATCTTTTTGACTTCTTTATTGGCCTTCTCCTTTTTAGGCATCCGAATCGCCGATTATTCGGCCCAGATCATGGTGGCCGGTTTTCCTCGTCTCAATCCCCACAGCCTTTTATTAGCCATGCCGATTGCCGCTGCTCCGATGATGACCAGTCTGGTGTTGGGCCCCTTGCCGGCCCTCTTATTCGGCCTGGTCCAGGCCTTTTTGGCGATTTTATTCTGGGAAGGGACTCCTGAATTGGCCCTTTATTTTGCCATTGCCGGACTCTGGTCTTCCCTGGCCAGCCGAATTTGCCATAACCGCTGGGACCTGATTCGGATGGGTCTTATCCTGGGTCTGATTAATATGGCCGGGGTTCTGGCCCTCCAGATGACCCAAGGGAGATTGATCCATCTTGAGACCCCGGTTAATCTCTCTTTCGGTTTTTTGGGGGGGATTGTGGCCGGAATTTTCGTGACCGGGTTCAGTCCTCTGATTGAAAAGATCTTCGGTTATACGACGGACCTGACCTTGCTGGAAAGGGCCAATATGGACCAGCCTCTGTTGCGGGATTTAATGGTCCAGGCCCCCGGCACCTATCATCACAGCATCATCGTCGGCAATATGGTGGAAGCCGCAGCCGAAGCCATCGGGGCCAATGCCCTCCTGGCCCGGGTCGGCGCTTATTATCATGACATCGGGAAAATTCAAAAACCCCTCTACTTCATCGAAAACCAAATGGGCGGTGAAAACAAGCATGAAAAATTGGCCCCTTCCATGAGCAGTCTGATCCTGATCGCCCATGTTAAAGACGGGGTGGAAATGGCCGTTCAGAATAAATTGGAGGCCCCCATCGTAGAGATCATCAGCCAGCATCACGGAACCAACCTCATCTCCTTCTTCTATCAAAAGGCCCTGGAGCTCAAGGAGGGGGACGTCAGTCAGGTATCGATGGAAGATTTCCGTTACCCCGGCCCGAAGCCCCACACCCGCGAGGCCGGGCTGGTTTTGTTAGCCGACTCGATTGAAGCCGCTTCCCGGACGTTGATCGATCCCACTCCGGCCCGGATTCAGGGGCTGATACAAAGGATCATCCAGAATGCCATTTCCGACGGGCAACTCGACGAATGCGATTTGACCTTAAAAGACCTTTCTCTGATCGCCGGCAGTTTCAATAAAATTTTAAACGGGATTTTCCACCATCGGATTGAATATCCCGGACCTCCGGCTAAGGGGGGAACGACCAGGAAAAAAACCAATGAAACTCATGATAAACAATCGACAGAGACTGATAGACCCGGAAGAGATCAGGAAGATCAGCCGACCGATATTAAACTCCTGGGAAACCCCTGAGGGGGAAGTCAGCCTTCTTTTCGTGGAGGACCGGGAAATAGCCAAGTATAACCGGCACTATGAAGTCAGTCTTCTCTTGGTGGAAGACCGGGAAATGGCCCGGTTAAACCGGCAATACCTCGGCCGGAAAGGCCCGACCAATGTCCTGGCCTTTCCCATGAAAGAGGGTCTCTATGGGGAGGTCAACCCCCTTCTCTGGGGAGATGTGGTGATTTCTACTGAAACCGCTCGAAGAGAGGCCCTGGAAGCAGGGATCTCTTTGGCTGACCGGATCCGGTTTTTGCTGATCCATGGGCTGTTGCATTTGATGGGTTATGATCATGAACGATCGGAATCCGAAGCCCGGAGAATGGATTTAAAAACCGAGGAAATATTAAATCGTATCGAGGCAGATGAAAAGGAGGATCAAAGGATGTCCTTACCCAGCTTGGCCGTTAATGTGGATCATGTGGCTACCATCCGTCAGGCCAGAAAAATCGATGAACCCGATCCGATCATGGCCGCCGGCCTGGCCGAATTGGCCGGAGCCCAGGGGATCATCGTGCATTTAAGAGAGGATCGAAGACATATACAGGACCGGGACCTTTTTTTGCTCAAGGAAACCGTCCGGACCAAATTAAACCTGGAGATGGCGGCGGCCGAAGAAATCATCCGGATCGCCTTGAAAGTCCGCCCCCCGATGGTCACCCTGGTCCCGGAGAAGCGACAGGAGCTGACCACCGAGGGAGGCCTCGACGTACGGGGACAGCAGAAATCCTTAAAAGAAACGGTCAGGCGGCTGCACAAAGGGAAGATGGCCGTCAGTCTCTTTGTAGATGCCGATCCGGAACAGATTCGGGCTTCCAAGGAAGTGGGGGCCGATATTATCGAGCTCCATACCGGTCATTACGCCGATGCCAAAACCGAGAAAGAGGCCGGACGGCTCTTTGACCGCATCGTCTCCGGGGCCCAAGATGGCCGCTCAAGCTGGGTTTGAAAGTCAGCGCCGGACATGGGCTGAATTACCACAACATCAAGCGCTTTCAGGGACTCCATGAAATCGAGGAATACAGCATCGGCCACAGCATCATCGCCCGCGCCCTATATGTGGGGCTGGACCGGGCCGTGCGCGACATGGTGGCCTTGATCAGACCGTTGTAAAAATCGAATTCAGAATCCAGGAGCCAGAATTCAGAATGAGGACGAATCATAAAAAAGAATTTCAGTTTCCGGATTCTGGCTCCTGACTCCTGAATTCTTGGCATTTGCCGTTTGGCACCAATCCCAGGTCTCTGATCTCCTGGATATCCACCTCTGGGTTTCGGCCCTCGGTCGTCAGATAATTCCCGATCATCGTCCCGTTGCATCCGGCCGGGTACATCAGGGGCTGCAAGGTGCGGAGTCCCTTTTCCCTTCCGCCGCAGGTCCGGATATCGGCCTCGGGTAAGATGAAACGAAACAGGGCAATGGTTTGCAGGCATTCGAGGGGGGGTAGCGATGGACGACCTTCCAATGGCGTGCCCGGTATGGGATTCAAAAAATTGATCGGCACCGAATCCACTCCCAAGCCTCTCAGGGTAAAGGCCATCTCAACCCGCTGTTCTCTGGTTTCGCCCAGGCCGAAAATTCCCCCGGAACAGATACGCAGGCCCGCTTCTCTGGCCGTCTGGATGGTCCTGGCCCTGGCTTCAAAAGGATGGGTGGTGCAGATGGAAGAATAAAAGCTGGGGGCGGTTTCGATATTATGATGATAGGAGACCAGACCGGCCTGTTTTAAGGCCTGAGCCATCTCCGGCGTGAGCAGTCCCAGCGAGACACAAGGGCTGATCTTACCTTCTTGGGTCAGGATTGCAATAACTTGGCAGACCCGGTCTAATTCTTCAGGGTTGGATAAGGATCGCCCGCTGGTCACGATGCCAAACCTGCCGGCCTTGTTCTCATAGGCCTTTTTGGCCGAATTCCAGCATGTCTCCGATCTCCATGAGAGGATAATGCGGGGCCTCGGTGGGATATCTTACGGATTGGGCGCAAAAGGCACAGTCTTCGGAACAGCGGCCGGATTTGGCATTGACGATGGCGCACAGATCAACAGCCGCCCCTTTATATTTCTGCCTGATTTTATTGGCCCAGAAAATGAGATCGAATATCTGTTCCGGTCCATTCATTTCAGCCAATCGCCCGGCTTCGGCCTGATAAAGGCCCTCTCCGGACAAAACTTTTTCTCCCAATTGGGCTATGATGTTTTTCAATAAACCCCCTAACAGTTGATAAAGTCGTCATTCCGCGCAGGCGGGAATCCAGGCCAGGCATAACCAATTAAAGACACTGGATTCCCGTTCCCCGATTAGGACATTCGGGGACAAGCTTCACGGGAATGATGAAAAAGTGAATTTTCGGACTTTTTACATTTTCATTAATAGTTAACCGATTAAAAATTATCGGTTAACATTTATAAGAAGATGAAACCGGCTTGTCAAGAAAGAATCCCTTTCTTCTTGACCCACCGGCCCTTTCCCTCTTATACTCCTTTTTCATGAACAAGGCCGAAGGAGGCCAAATGTCCAACTGTCCAATACCTGATCCCGCGTTATTCCGCACCGAGTCCGTTGACCAAAAAACAACCAAATTTAATGAAGGCATCCAGCGGATCCTCTCAAAATTCCCACCCATTTACACCCAGACCCCTCAAGCCCTCCGTGATGCACGAGAGCGCGGTGAAGGTCTGTGGCCCATGAAGCGCCTTAAGGAGGTCGAAGATCGATCCATTCCCGGCCCGGAGGGAGAGATCCCCCTGCGGGTCTGCATCCCCCAAGAGGTAAAAGGGGTCTATCTGCATTTCCATGGCGGGGGCTTCATGCTCGGCCGTGCCCATCACTCCGATGAAGACTGCTTTAAAATAGCCCATACCTGTCAGGTGGTAACCATAAGCGTAGACTATAGGCTGGCCCCGGAAAACCCCTTTCCGGCCGGGCTCGATGACTGTGAAGCCGTGGCCTGCTGGCTCGTAGAACACATGGGTGCGGAATTTTGCACAGAAAAGCTCCTGATTGGGGGAGAATCAGCCGGTGCCACCCTGAGCGCGGCGACCCTGGTGCGGATGCGGGACAAACATGGGTTTACCGGTTTTATCGGAGCAAACCTGGTTTACGGGGCCTATGACCTTTCGGGGACGCCCAGTGCCCGAAACTGGGGTGAGGAAAGGAAATTGATCCTTACTTCAAAAACCATGGATTGGTTTCACGCGAATTATGCCCCACGGGAAAAATGGCGCGATCCCGAGGTGTCCCCCCTCTATGCCGACCTGAACAACCTGCCGAGGGCCCTTTTCACCGTGGGCACCCTTGATCCGCTGCTCGACGATTCCCTTTTTATGTCCTCCCGCTGGGTCGCCGCGGGAAACGAAGCTGAACTGGCCCTCTACCCGGGGGGATCCATGTCTTTAATCTGTTCCCTACCCCGCTCGCCCGCAAGGCCAATGAACGGATCAGGGATTTTATAAAAAGGAGATTGTCAGAGTAAGCCGAGAAAGACGGCCCGATAATGACGGTATCAAACCTTATCTGAAGAAGACCGGATTAAATTGGAAACCAGAAAGGCCATGGCGGCCAGGAAAGCGGCCGGGACGCAAACCACCCAAAGGCCCAGGCCGACCGAATGGTGATCGGCGATATAGCCGATTAAAACCGGGGCCATGGTGGCCAGGGCATAGCCCATGGTGGTAATGATACCCAAGGCCAATCCTTTAAAATCGGCAAAGATCAAACCGGTTGAGGTCCACAGGGCGCCCATGACCCCGGAGCCGATGAAACCGGCCAGAAGGATAAATAAACCCTGAGAGGTCGGCTGTTTTACTTCCAGGGCCAGGATAAGGAAAAGAGTCAGGGCCAAGCCGCTGACCGTTCCCACCCGATGATAGCCGACTTTGTCGGATATCCAGCCCAGGACAGGCCGACCGACAAACTGACCCAACCCGTATAAACCGGCCATGATCCCGGCAACCGCCGTGGTCAGCCTTAGCTCCAATTCCAAATAGGCCGGATACCACATGGTGAATCCGAATTCGGCTGAGATCTGGAAGGCCGCCACCAGGCCCAAGAGGATCAGCATGAGGAGACGGCCCGATTTTAAAAGGCCTTTTTTGAAATAGAGGCCTGAGGGTCTCTGGATATCCAGCCTGGGCCAAAAAAGAAAAAGTAAACCACTCAGGACCAGTCCGATTATACCGGTCGCCCAGAAAGGGCTTCGCCAATTGCCGGTGGCATTCAGGAGCCAACCGGCCAGGGCCGGGCCGACAAACCAGCCCAGGGAAGATCCGGAGGACATGAGGGTCAGAAAAAATCCGGGACGCTCCGGGAAAAGCTCCAGGGTAAAAGCCAGCAGGGGGATAAAAAAGAAGGCTTCGGTCACGCCGGTGAAAAAGCGGGCCACGAATAACTGGTTGGAGCTATGGGATAGTCCGCAAAGAACAGTCAGACTGGAAAGACCGATGAGGCCGAACAGGATGGCTTGTTTGCGGCCGAACCGGTCCGACAGCCAGCCGGCCAGGATAGGCGAGAACATATACCCCATGATGGAGGCCGAGCCGATCGTGCCGGCCCCGGTTTTATTGATCTGAAACTCTTTGATCAGGGCCGGGATGACCGGTCCGAAGATCCAGCGCTGGGTGAAATAAAGGACCATTCCCAGCCAGCCTAAGACGAAAAAGATCAGTTTATTGCGGGTTGAACCACTCATAAGATATTATATAGAGCCGCAAAAGTAATGCAACGTGAGTCTTGCGATTTTGAAGCGTGTCAATGGGTATTTCGCAGTGCTCATCTAACCTCCCCCTTTGGAAAAGGGGGAATGAGGGGGATTTCACCGCGTCTCAAATCCCCCCTCGCCCCCCTTTGCTGAAGGGGGGATAATTCGGTAAAAATGCACAGGTGTTGCGAGATTTATTCGAGACAGATGCTTTTATCCAGTATCCAGCATCCAGCATCCAGAACCTATCCCTTCACCCTGCCGAAGAGGGACCGGTATGTTCGGCACCGGTCAAACTTTAAGTAAGACATTACTTCGGCCGTGGCCTCATCGCTTAAGGGTAGAAATTTCCCCTTGGCCCGGAGGCACTCCTTCCCGTTGTAGAGCAGTTCTCCTTGACAATAAGCGATGCGGCCGCCGTCCTTGACCAGACGGCCGATGATCTCGATTTCTTCTTTTACAGGGACCGGGAGCAGATATTTTACGGTCAGCTCAGCGGTCACAAAAAAGGGTGCCTATGACTGAAGACCGTGGCCGCCCAGCCCATGGTCTCATCCAGCAGCCCGGACAGGACCCCGCCGTGGGCGATATCCCTGTAGCCGTTAAGATGTCGGGGCAGGACAAGACGGGTCCTGACCGTGTCGTCCTGGACAAAAAAACGGGTCCTGGCCCCACAGGTGTTTTCATCGCCGCACAAAAAACAGCCGGCCGAGTGGGGAAGATATTCCGAAACTGATCCGGTCATTAAAAATTCCCTTCTATGGATGCTTAAATTATCGTTCTGCAATTTTATCTCTAACTTCTCTAACGCGAGATCATCCGCCCCTGGCCTGGCGATCCTGGCTACCTTACCGAATGATTCACTTAATTAGTCCGAGGCAAAGGGTTTATCAAGAATCCAACATCAAGTATCAAGCATCGACCATTTATTCAAAAAAACTTTGGGGGGGGGGGGTAGATGGAGGAGAAGAGAGGGGAGGGGATGTGATTCAATGCCGCAGAGGCGATAATAGAGGTCCTCGCGAAACTTTTTTTCACTCATCATCTCCGGTAAATTTTTATTGGTGGCGGCGATAATGCGCGTATCGGAGGGCAGGGGTTTCTCCGAGCCGAGAGGGGTTACTTCTTTTCCTCCAGGACCCTCAGATTTTGCCTGGCAGGCTGCGGTCATCTCTGCGATTTCATCGAGAAAGAGGTCCCCCCCGAAGCGGCGGCGAATTTCCCCAACGATGCTCGGTTGCGCCGGTGAAGGCCCCTTTGACATGACCGAAGAGTCACTCTCCAAAAGTGTTTCGGACAGAGCGGCACAGTTCACCTCCAGAAAGGGCCTGAGCGCGCGGGCCGGCCTAGTGAATCCGGCGCGCGGCCAACTCTTGCCCGTTCCCGTCTCCCACAGATATTACCGGAATGTCGGTTTGCCGGCTTTGAGACAGAGGTGCAGAGCCTCCTGCACGGCCTGGCTGATGCCAACAATGACGTCTTTGCCGCGGAAATGGAGAGGCTTCCTTCTCTTCCACTTCCTCTTCGAAGGGGCTCGATGAGGGGTTAATTTTCCCTCTTTGCCAAAGCGGCGCGTACATGACAGCCAAGGCGCAGAGCCATTCCTGCCACTCGGCGGGAAAAGCCTTTCGGAGTGATGGTTCAGGATATTGGCCACCCCGAAGAGATGGTCTTCGAAAAGAATGGCGCGGAAACCATGGCGTAGGTTCTAGGCCGAATCGTGCGTCAATACGTGAATCATGAAGACTTTGCTCTGGGCGTTAACTGCCAAAACCGGCTGACGCGACAAGGCCGCAGCCCCGCAAATTCCCTCCCCCAGTCGTAAGGTAATATCCTTGACTCGGTCGTGAGGGATATCGGTGCTAGAGACCAGGTGCAATAGATCTGACGTATCAACCCGCCAGATGGACGCTGCATCCGCAGAAGCAGATCTGGCCAGGTGCTGACAGAAAGCGCATATACTCCAGACTGCCGGGATAACCGATGGGCCGAAAAAAGGAGGGCCAAAAAGGAAAGGGCAGACCGGGATATGATTAGCAGAAATCTATCTCGAAGAGAGTTTTTACGCCGTAGCATGGGATTGGCGACCGGGGTAACGGTTGCTTCTCTGACCGCGAAACCCTGGGACCTTCTCTTTGCCCAGGAGAAATCCGTTGTCAGCCTTGTCAAAATCAAAAATGACGATATCCCTTATGCGGTTGAAAAAGCGATTGACCTTATCGGCGGCATCGAAACGGTGACCAGGGGCAAAGAAAAAATCATGCTTAAGCCGAATCTGGTGAGTCCCGATCCCAATGCGACCACAAAACCTGAAGTCATCAAGACCTTGGCCCAATTGATGAAAAAAGCCGGGAAGGAAGTTTCAGTCGGTGAAGGCTCGGCGGCGGCCCCTGGTTTTAACGTAAAAAACGCCACAGTCTGCCGGACGAAAAATAAGGAGCTCCTGGATAATATGCAGCAATTCACTTTTGATAAACTGGGCTACTCGGACTTGGCCAAATCAATGAAGATCCCGCTGATCAACCTCCATTCAGGGGAGATGGTCGAGGTCAGGGTGCCTAAGGCTTTTGTTTTTGAGAAAATTATGCTTCATCGATCTTTGACCGATGTTGATCTGCTCTGTTCCGTTCCCATGATGAAGACCCACGGATTGGCGCAGGTAACATTAGGGATGAAAAATCATATCGGATTGTACCCGGGATCGGTCTATTACGCAGTCAGAGGGTTAGTGCATGACCTGACTTCCGAGATAGAACCTTCCGGGACGGCTGCCGCCATCGTTGATATGGTCAGGGCCAATAAGTGCGGCTTGGTTGTTATTGATGGTTCATCGGCCATGGAGGGTCAAGGTCCTTCATTCGGCCCTATTGTAAAAATGGATCTAATTATCGCCGGCATGAATCCCTTGGCTACGGATATGGTCGCTGCCAATATCATGGGTTTCGAGCCGGAAGAAATCCCAACCTTCGTCTGGGCCGAAAAAGCGGCTATGACACCGACCAAGCTGGAGGAAATCGAAGTTAGAGGTGAGCCTATCGAAAAGGTAAGGCGAAAATTTGCCAGGGCGCAGATTTACCCTTGGGCCGCCATCAGTAGCTTCTTCGGGAAAGAGGAAATACTTTAAAAAGGTTACCGGCCCGGCGTATGGCCCTCGCCTGGTTTAACAAGTATCTAAAACCCACTTCCAGGGCGGAAAAAAAGTGAGAGGGTCAAGCAGACCTGTGCCCCCGAAAAACAGACCTAAAGTCCTGGTCCTCCAATGCTCATTCCAGTTCCCGGAAGTCGCTGGGCACGTGGATCCTGAGCCGGTTGGCCTTTTTGATGCCCAGGGCGTCATCGGCGATCAGCAGACGCATGATATTGGCGGTCCCCTCCCCTACCTGATACAATTTTGAGTCCCGATAATATTTTTCCACCGGCATTTCCAGGGAATAGCCCATGCCCCCATGGATCTCCATGGCCATACCGGCGGCCCGTACCACGGCCTCTCCGGCAAAATATTTGGCAATAGCGATCTCCCGGGAAAAAGGACGGTCCTGGTCGTTGAGCCAGGCGGCTTGCCGGACCAAAAGACGAGCGGCTTCAATCTGGGCGACCATCTCGGCCACCAGTCCTTTAATCAATTGGTACTCCCGGATGAGCTTTCCGAATTGGACCCTTTGGTTGGCATAGGCCACCGAGGCGTCCAGACAGGCCTGGGCCAATCCGACGGCCCCACTGGCCACGCTGATCCGTCCGCGGTCCAGGGCGGTCATGGCCACCGAAAACCCTTCCCCCCACTCGCCCAGGAGATTTTCTTTGGGGGCCCGGACATTTTCCAGATGGATTTCGGCGATGGGAGAAGATTTGTCGCCTAACTTAGGGGTTTCCCGGGTAGTCCAGCCGGGCTGGGCCGTTTCGACCACCACGGCGCATAAACCCCGGTGTTTAAGCTTCCGATCATAGGTTCCGTAAACAACGGCCACCTCGGCCACGGTGCCGTTGGAGATCCAGGTTTTTGCCCCGTTGATTTCCAAATAATCGCCGCGATCTTCGACGCGGGTCTCGATAGCGGCCAGGTCGGAGCCGGCATTCGGTTCGGAAAAACAGGTGCAGCCGATCTTTTTGCCCCGGACCAGGTCGCCGACATACCGGTCCTTGGCCTGGGGGGTTCCCCATTCCATGATGGTATAAGGGACGGTCATGGCCTGGAGGTTGAATAAAGGCCTGAGCCCTGAATCGGCCCGGGAGATCTCTTCGCAGACGACCGAATGGGCCAGGAAACCGGCCCCCGACCCTCCATAGCGGGGAGGGAAGGCGCAACCGAAAAACCCCTGTTCGCCCATTTTAGTCACCAGGTCCCGGTTAAACCCTTCCTCCCGGACTCGGGATAAAATCTCCTGCTGGGCAAAACGGCAGACCGTTTCCCGGATCCCCTTGATCTCTTCGCTTAGGTCAAAATTCATCGGTGACCTCCTTAATATTTTTCTACTTGACAATCGGGACCAATCATTCCAGAATTTATATCATAGAATATTTGATTAATAAATTAATTAAAAAAGAATAGGGGATTTTCATGGCCATAAAAAAAGGGGTGGGTCCAAAATCCGACGATTTCAAACATGACCACCCCCTGAAACAGGCAATCAGCCCGGAAGAATCCCCGGTAGACGTGGCCTACAAGAAGATCAAGGAGATGATGTATCATCACGAGATCGTGCCGGGTCAAAAGCTGCTCTATCAGGAACTGGCCCAAAAGCTCCACATGAGCATCACTCCCATTATTCAGGCCCTCAACCGCTTGCAGCTTTTAAGAATCGTTTATTCGGAGCGGAACAAAGGCTATTATGTTGGAGAGGCCGATCCGGTAGAAGCCCAGGAACTGTTTATTGCCCGGGAGGCCCTGGAAACCTTTTTGGTGCCGACGATTATCGAGAAATTAACGGAGGCCAAGCTCAACTCCATCGAAAAGGCCATGAAAGAACATGTGAAAGCGGTTTCTTTTCCCCAGTACCGTCGTTCCATGTTGATCATCGATACCAACTATCACCTGGAAATTATTAAATGCGCCGAAAATAAAGTCATCTATGATTTCTGCAAAGTGATTTTCGAACGGGTTTATTTAAAGTACCGCCCGGAATATATGCAGGAAGAACGGTTAAAAGATGCGGCCAAAGAACACCGCCTGCTTTTTGAGGCCCTAAAGAACAGGGACGTAAAAAAAACCAGACGACTGATCAAAAATCATATCCGGGCCGGCAGGAAACACATCGTCGGCAGCCTTTGGCAGGACAAAAACCTGAAATTATAGACGGCGGTCCATAACCTTCCCTTCTGGAGATTGAAGGTTCCAGGCAAGGTGTGCGGGAATTCTTCCCGGCAAGATAAGGGCCTATATTTGAAGTTCCCTCGCTTACCACGCAGTCACGCCGTTGGCGTGACCGGGAATTCGCTCGCTATCCCTGTTAAATCAAGGCCGCAAAAACTTCCTCAAAATTTTTCCTTGTTTTTCCTTTGACACCGGGGACCTTAAAATCTACAATGCCTCAAATTGTGGACTTAACCTTCGTTTAAGTCCCGAATAAAAATCAAGGAGGCCAACCGATGATCGCAGTCATAGCCCGGATCCCGGTAAAGGAAGAAAAACTGAACGAAGCCGTCGAGGCTTTCAAACAATTAATGACGGAAGTGGCCAAAGAAGAAGGAAACCTTTATTATACCCTGAATGTTTCCAAATCCGACCCTCACACCCTGGTGGTTATAGAACGGTACAAAGACAAAGAGGCCCTGGCGGCCCATTCCGCCACCCCTCATTTTAAAGCCTTCTCGGCCAAAGGCAGAGAATTTTTCGCCGGTAAACCGGATATCCTCGTTTTGAACGAGTTGGCCTCGGCTTGATCCGACTTGTTTTTAACTGAAGGACTGGGAGTGGGTCCAACGGGTCGTTTATTGCCTTAAACTGACTAAAATCGAACAGAGGCTACCATGCTGACCGATGATCAACTCCATCAATATGCCGAGGTGCTCTTCTGGGGCTTGAAGACGGCCCGAAAGGACCGGTTCAAAAAGAAGGACCTTATCCTGATCCAGTATGATCCGGCGGCCGTCAAGCTGGCGGAAATCCTCTATGCCGGGATACTCGACCGGGGGATGAATCCGGTTCAGCGCATGGGCCTGACCCTGGGGATGGAAACCGATTTTTATAAAAACTCGAATACCGGCCAGCTTGTCTTTATCCCGCCTGGAGAAAAAGAATTATACGAGAACATCAATGGCCGGTTTTTCCTGAGGGCCCCTGAATCGCTGACCCACCTTAAGGACATCGATCCGGCCCGGATCGGAAAGGTCCTGGTTTCCCGAAAACCCTTGAGGGACATCCTTGACCGACGGGAAGAAAAGGGGGCCTATAGCTGGACCCTCTGCACCTTTCCCACCAAGGAACTGGCCGGCCAGGCCAAGACGACCCTCCGGAAATACACCGACCAACTGATAACGGCCTGCTATCTCGACAAGGCGGATCCGGTCAGTGAGTGGACGGCCATCCATAAAAATGCCGGTACCATCAAAAAATGGCTGAACAGCCTTGAGATCAAAAGCCTCCAGATAGAAACACCCCGGGTGGATTTGAAGATAACCCCCGGGGAAAGGAGGCGCTGGAAAGGGATCTCCGGCCACAATATTCCCAGCTTTGAAGTGTTTTTTTCGCCCGATTGGCGGGGGACCGAAGGAAACTACTATGCCAACCTGCCTTCCTTCCGGAGCGGGAATTATGTTGAAGACCTGCACATCACCTTTGAAAAAGGCTCAGTGGTCAAGGTGGAAGCCAAGACCGGCGAAGATTTTAGCCGAAAACAGATCGCCATGGACCCCGGCGCTTCCAGGGTGGGGGAGTTTTCCCTGACGGATAAACGTTTTTCACGGATCAACCGCTTTATGGCCGATACCCTTTTCGATGAAAATTTCGGCGGGGACCATGGGAATTGTCATCTCGCCCTCGGGGCGTCCTACACCGACACCTTTGACGGAAATCCGGCGGAGATGACCGAAGCCTTGAAAAAAAAACTGGGGTTTAACGATTCCGCCCTTCACTGGGACCTGGTGAATACGGAGGACAAGACCGTGACGGCCCATCTGAAAACCGGGAAGAAACGGGTTATTTATGAGAAGGGGATGTTTACTTATTAGCTTAACAGCGCTCATCTGAAAATTTATCTCACAATTTTCTGAGACGCGAAATCTCGAACATTCTGGCCGGTAAATCCATTGTCCATCGATAAGTCAAATCCAGCATCATTTCAAAAGGGTAAACCTTGAATACGCTTCTCGCCTTAGCCGATCGATTTAAGCCGCCGGGCAAGGTACTCAACATCCAATCCTATGGGAGTGGAAATGTTAATGACACCTTCCTGGTAACCCTGGACGGACTGACGGAAAATCAATTTATTCTGCAGCGCCTCAACACTCGGGTTTTTAAGAAACCCGGATTGGTTATGCAGAACATAAGGATCTTCACCGACCATGTTCGTCGTCACCAACAAACCGCCCCTTTAACCTCCAGACCGCCGCTGGGAGGTGCCGCGCCTGCTGCTGACGGAAGATGGCCGGGACCACATCATCGACGCCGACGGTTCCTTCTGGCGGGCCTTCAGTTTTATTGACCATGCCCGGACCTTTGATACCGTCCAAAATGTCCAGCATGCCCGTGAAGTCGGTTATGCCCTGGCCAGGTTTCACGGTCTGATCAACGACCTGCCCGTTGACCGATTAGCCGACACGCTGGAAGGGTTCCACATTACCCCGGGCTACTTGGAGCACTATGATCGGGTCCTGGCGGAACGGCGCCCGAAAAAATCCCCCGAAGTGGACTATGGCTTGCTTTTTATCAGTAAACGCCGGATAGGGGCCGGCATCCTCGAAGAGGCCAAGAATCGAGACCGTCTGCACCTTCGCCCGATCCACGGCGATCCCAAGGTCAACAATGTCCTGATCGACCGGGATACCTGGCAGGCCGTCGGCCTTGTTGACTTAGACACCATCAAACCCGGCTTGGTGCATTATGATATCGGCGACTGCCTCCGCTCCTGCTGCAATCCTCTGGGAGAAGACCCCGAACAATGGGAGCGGTTCGCTTCGAAACCGACTTTTGCCGGGCCATCCTTCAAGGTTATCTGCCCGTAGCAGGGAAATTTCTTGAAGAGAACGACTACCAATATCTGTATGAGGCCGTCCGTCTGATCGCCTTCGAGCTGGGACTCCGGTTTTTCACCGATTATTTGGAAGGCAGCGTCTACTTCAAGGTCGGATATGAGGAACAAAATCTTTTCCGGGCCCTCGTCCAATTCAAGCTCACCGAGAGTATCGAATCCCAGGCAGTGGACATCCAGGCCCTCATACGGGAACTGAGATGAAGGCCCAAAATTTTACCCTCCAGCCCTTTCCCGGGGCGAGTACCCTGCCCGATCTCGAAATATCAGGAGTTCTGACCAGGCAAGCCGATACCCTGTTGATACGTTACCTGCTCGTGGGTACTTTAATCGATATCGAACTTCCAGCGCCGTCTAAACCGGCGTCCCGGAGGATCGGGTTGTGGGAAAAAACCTGTTTGGAATTTTTTTTGGCGCGAAAGGGTTCTCCTGGCTATTGGGAATTTAACCTGTCTCCTTCCGGAGACTGGAATATCTATCGTTTTGAAGTTTACCGGCAAGGTTTGTATGAAGAATCGGCTTTCACGGCCCTGCCCTTCAGGGTCCGGAAGCAATCAGACTCCTTGCTGCTCGAGTTGGAATTCGATCTGGGCCTGCTTCTCCCGGCGGACCAGGCCCTGGAGGCGGCCGTCAGCGCGGTCATAAAGACCAAGGGAAACCAAGAGACCTTCTGGGCCTTGACCCATCCCAGCAACGCACCCGACTTCCACTCCAGAGAAGGATTTATCGTCCAATTATAAGAAAGAAAAAAAATCAGACCAGACAACGTTCTTAAGACGATTCTTTACAAGGAGGCAGTGATGACCCAAAAAATGCTGAACGATAGAAAAATCCGAAAGGTGATCAAAAGCAAACACTATCCCTTCACCTATGAGATGGAGTGCCAACTACTTTGATATGGAAGGGAACCCCGAGATCGGCAATAACAGTCTCGTGGTCTTCGATGACGGGGAACAGGTCGTGATTTCCACAGAGGAGGAAGAGGTGCGCTTCCTGCTGGTCTCCGGAAAACCGATCAATGAGCCGTTCGCCTGGTATGGACCGATCGAAATGAACACCAGGAAGAATTACAGGTCGCCTTCGACGAACATCGAAGAGGCACGTTTATAAAGCATGGTCGAGGGTAGCCCCGCCCGAGTAGAGAGGAAAAAACCAAATAAAAGGAGAAAAATATGGAGAAAATAGAATGCCCAGCCGAAAGATTATATTACCCCATGCCCTGTTCGCTGGTGGGAGCGACCGTGGCCGGCAAGGCCAATTTTCTTACCGTGGCCTGGTTCAGCATGGTCAATCCCAAGCCCCCCTATGTCATGGTGGCCATGAATAAGGCCCACTATACAAACGCCGGTGTCAAGGAAAATGGGTCCTTTAGCCTGAATATTCCTTCCGCGGAAATGGCTGAACGCACCGATTATTGCGGCCTGGTCTCCGGCCGCCAGGTGGATAAATCAGGGGTGTTCGAGACCTTCTACGGCAAGCTCGGGACGGCGCCTATGATCAAGGAGTGTGCCTTTAACGCGGAATGCCGATTATTGAAGACCGTCGACCTGCCCATGGAAGAACTTTTTATCGGCGAAATCGTCGCCGCTTATACCGAAGAAGGTTACCTCACCGATGGAATTCCGGACCTTCGGAAAATGAACCCCATGGTCCTGATGCTGCCTCAAAAGATGTACGCCGCCATCGGTCCGGATGTCGCCCCCGCCTGGAAAGCGGGGAAGCAGTTTTCCCGGCAAGGTTAAAGAAAAGAGAGCGCGGGAGAGGCCCATGGGATTGGGAACAACACCAATTTCCCACCAAAAGGTTTTCTGATAAGGCCGGGCAAGGGATAAGAAGGAATCCGGCATCCAATGAAATTTTTTGATCGGATCGAACAGGCCCTTTTCCTGGACCGGCCGAATCGGTTTCTGGTGCGCTGTCTGCAAGGTCGGGCGGAAATAAAGGCCTTTCTGCCCAACCCCGGCCGGCTTCAGGAATTGCTGCTTCCGGGCAGCCGATTATTTCTGGTTCGAGATACGGCTTCACCCCAAACGGCGCTATCCTTATACCGTGGTGGCCGTGGAGCGCGACGGAATACCCATCATGCTCCACACCCACAAGACCAATGAGGTGGCCGCCTATCTGATCGATCGGCACCAGGTCCCCGGTCTGGAAGGGGCCCGGGTCATCGGAAAGGAGATCCCGGTCGGACATTCCCGGTTTGATCTGCTGGTAGAAAATCAGGGAGAAGAGATGCTGATGGAAGTAAAGTCCTGCACCCTGGTGGGGGATCAAACGGCCATGTTCCCCGATGCCGTGACGGAAAGGGGAAGCAGACACCTTCGAGAGCTGGCCGGGTTGTCGAAGGAAGGCCGAAGAACGGCCGTTTTTTTTGTCATCCATTGGCCGAAAGCCAGATACTTTCTGCCCGATTATCACACCGATCTGACTTTTGCCCGGACCATGCTGGCCTGCCGGGATCACATCCGCTTTTTCGCCGTAGCGGTGAAATGGGGGAAAGATCTCTCTCTGAGTGCCGGGGTCAAACCCCTGCTCATTCCCTGGGAGATCATTGACAGGGAAGCCCAGGACCGGGGAAGCTACCTGTTGATCTTGAGGTTAACAGACAGAAAAAACATACCCATAGGGAAACTTGGAAAAATAACCTTCCCGCCCGGGTATTATATTTATGTGGGCTCGGCCATGGCCAATCTAACCGCCCGGATGGAGCGCCACCGCCGCCTTCGAAAAAATTGGCACTGGCATATCGATTATCTGAGGGCCGAGGCCGAATTTCATTCGGTCCTTCCCGTCCGCTCCTCGGATTCCCTGGAATGTGCCGTCGCCGGAAAGATGAAAGAAATCGCCGAATGGACCATCCCCGGCTTCGGGTCCTCTGATTGTGCCTGCCCGAGCCATCTTTTTGCCCTGGCCTCAAACCCCTTCCATTGCCCGGCCTTCATCAAACTGCTTCAATATTTCCGTATGGACCGCCTTGGCCTTTATTTATAAGACCTCTCTCAAGCCCAATCACCACTGTTGCGCCCCCCTTTTTCCCTTCCATGAGTGCTCATCCGAAAAAAATTTTTCGGATGAGCACTATCAACGATCGGCTTTCGGAAAAAAGGCTTTGGAAAAAGGGTTTATGCTGACTGCCGCAGTCTAAAGGCTGTTCGCTCCATTCGGAAGCCCGAAGTTTCCGGGTGAAAATCAGTTACGGTTTTCTCTTCGGTTGCTTGTCCTGCTTCTTTTTGGCATTCTGGCCCTGTTTACTGGCCTTCTGTTTTTGTCCCTTGTCCTTGTCCTTCTTGCCTTTGTCTCCCATGGTCTGTCTCCTCTTTCTTTATTATATTTTTTTCCTGCATGGCCTTCAGGGGCTCCCAATAAGCTTCGCTCCAGCCTTACGTGGAGCCATCATATTCGCCGGATACTCCGTCCTATCTTTTCGGCCGCTCTCATCTTCAGATTATTCCAGTGGTCCCTGCGAGAACCGGGGTCACTCTCCCGACCTGAAGGGCCTACGAGGCCGCCTCGTTAAAAAGCGCCGTCCTCCCGCCGTCCACCACCAGGTCGTGACAGTTGACGAATCGGCCCTCTTCACTGGCCAGAAAAAGGGCCGCCGTGGCGATGTCTCTGGCCAGACCGGCCGTCCTCAAGGGGGTGGCCTTGGCCAGATTTTTGATCAGTTTTTCCATCTTCCGTTCATTGATCGCCGGGTCGAGGGTATTGGCCTTTTCGGACCCCCCCCAAAAGATCGGTGTGGCGATGGCCCCCGGAGAAATGGAGTTTACCCGAATGCCGAAGGGACCGAGTTCCACGCCGGCCACCCTGGTCAGGTGCGTCACGGCCGCCTTGGCCGCGCTGTAAAGGTATTGTCCCTGACCCGTCCGTATGGCCGCGACGCTGGAGGTATTGATGATGCAGCCTGAACCCTGGGACTTCATGACCGGCACGGCGTATTTGATCCCGAAGACGACACTCCCCAACAACAAGTTCAGGCTGTAATCAAAATCTTCCTTGGTTACCGTTTCCAGGGTGCCCCGGCTGGGTCCGCCGGCATTATTGAACAGGCAGTCCAATCGCCCGAAACGGGCGACGGTTTGATCGATTAAGGCCTTTATTTCTTCTTCGTGGATGACGTCGGTCCGTTGATAGACCACGTTTTTTCCCAGACGGTCGGCGAGGGCGGCCCCTTTTGACTCCGACCGTCCGGCGATAACGACCTTGGCCCCCTCAGCCGCAAAGACCTCGGCCGTGGCCTCCCCGATACCGCTGGTCCCGCCGGTGATAACCGTCACTTTTCCTTCTAATCTGCCATTCATAGATCTGCCTCCCTAATAAAAATAAATGAAAAATTAACATATCAAGATCTTTCCGGCAATTCAAATCATTTTCTTTGGGTAGGGGTTAGTTTCAAACTGACCCCTACCCTGTTTTTCTTTGACGAAAACTTCGCAAAAGGTTAACATAAACCCCGTTGAAGTATTCATTGACATCCATGGGCGAGGGAGATTTTCATGAAGCTGAAGCAATTATCCATTTTTCTGGAAAACGCCCCCGGGCGCCTGTATGAAGCCACCCAGGCCTTGGCCTCGGCCGGCCTCAACATCCGACTCCTCAGTATCTGCGACACCTCGGACTTCGGGGTCCTCCGTCTGGTGGTCTCCGATCTTTCCACCGCCCGCCGGGTGATCATGGAAAAGCACCTTCCGGCCCGGGTGGATGACGTCATCGTCGCCGAGATCGAGGATACCCCCGGAAGCCTGGCCAGAGTCCTTTACCTGTTCAAGGAGTCCCAGGTGAACGTCGATTATATGTACGCCCTGTCCGGGACCGGAACCATTTCCGGAAAGGCCGTCCTGGTCTTCCGCTTCAGCGACAATGACCGGGCCGTCGAGATACTCCAAGCCCATGACGTAAAACTCCTTGATGCCCAGGCCCTGGGAATTCTCGAGAATGCCGCCTGATTTTCTCCGGTCCCTCCCGGAAAAGGAATCCGTTCAATGAAAGTCAAAAGCAGTTACCACCCCAAAAAATTCGGCGTCATCGGCGCCGGCCCGGTGGGGGCCATCGTGGCCGCCTTTCTGACGAGAGGGGGCTATGAGGTTACCTTGTGCGATGTTGTTCCCGGTCTTCTGGCGCCGGCCCTGGACCCCGGCATCATCATCGAGGGCGCCGATACCCTTCAGGCCAAGGTGGCCAGGACGACCACCCGCATCGACGACCTGGTCGAAGATCCCCCGGATGTGATCATGGTCACCGTCAAGGCCACGGCCCTGCCTTTGATCGCCTCGGCCCTGGAGGGGTTTGTGGCCGAGGGACGGTACGTGGTCAGTTGGCAGAACGGCATCGATACCGAACTGGTCCTGGCCCAAAACCTCGGGGCCCAATCGGTCATGCGGGGCGTGGTCAATTACGGCTGTGTGCCCATAAAACCGGCCCATGTCCGGATCGCCTTCCACCACCGTCCCCATTTTCTCCAGGAACTCGATCCACAGTCCAGGGAGGCGGCCATAGGGATCTGCAAGGTTTTCACCGAGTGCGGACTGGACACCGAGCATACCGATCAGATTAAAAATATGGTCTGGCGCAAGGCCGTCCTCAACGCCTGCATGAACCCCATCTGCGCCGTAACCCGCAAGACCATGGTGGAGACCATTATCGACCCCATCCTCTTCAACCTGGTGGACGCCCTGATCAAAGAAGGGGTGGCCGTGGCCCGGGCCAATGAATTCGCCCTGGGCTCGGACTTCTACCCTTACTGCGTCAATTACATCAAGAATGCCGGCAACCATAAACCTTCCATGCTTCAGGACATCGAGGCGGGCCGCCGGACCGAGATCGATTATATTAACGGTAAAATCTGCGAATACGGCCTTCAGGCCGGACTGGCCACCCCTTATAACACCATGATCCGCGGTCTGGTCAAGGCCCTCGAGCCGAAGTGACGAGGAGATTTTCCATAGGGTGACCGCCGCTCCGAAACCCCTTCGATATTCTTCCTTCATCTCGAAATTGATTACCCGTGAAAGTGAGGTTCCATGTTTGACCTAACCAAGTTAGGAGAACAATTCGGAAAAGAATGCCTGGGCTGCGGACTTTGTCTGGAAGCCTGTCCGATCATCCCGAACACCGATCTTAAGGGAGTCGATCCCGGAAAGATCATGATAGAAATATTAGACCTTTTTCAGCACAAAAAGAGTCGGGGATTTAGCCCGAACCAGGATTTATACCTGCCTGTCCTGTAATACCTGCCTGGCCAGTTGTCCCCAGGCCCTTAACCCGGCCCTGGGTTTTGCCGTGGCCAAGGCGATTCTCCAAGAGATAGGGGACCCGACACCGAAAGGCGTTGCCTCGATCCTGACAATGGGCCAAGCGTTGATCGACGGGGCGATTCCCTTTTTTCGGGAAGGGTCCGAGAAGGGAGATTGGTTGATAACCGACCCCAACGCCAAAAAGGGTAAACCATCTAAGACGGTCCTCTTCGCCAGTTGTTTCGGGCTGATCCAAAGGGAGGTCGTCGCCACGGTTATAAAGATACTCCGGCGTATCGATCCGACGGTTGTCGCCTTCGGGGGATTTAATGCCTGTTGCGGAGAACTCCAACTCATGGCAGGAAAACCCGAAGAAGCGGAAAAGCAATTTCACACGGTGATCGAGGGTCTAAACACCCTTGCCCCTGAAGAGGTGATCATCTTTTGTCCGACCTGCAAGATGAATTTCGACCATCATAATCCCGATACCCAATGGTCCTGGAATTTCATCACCGATTTTATCATCGAACATCTTGATGAGCTCGGACCTTTGAAGGAGATCAAGGCCACGGTCACGATTCACGACCCCTGCCACTTCGTTCGGGGAGTAAAGCCAGGATCGGAATCTCCCAGAAAAATTTTACAGGCCATACCGGGTCTAAGCATCATCGAAATGGAAAATAGCGGGGAAAATGCCTTGTGTTGCGGGGCCTATGCCATTACCGGGTCGGGAAGGCCGGGGTTTGAATTCCGGGACCGGAGGCTAAAACAGGCCCAAGAAACCGGTGCCGATATTTTGAGCCTCTATTGTCCGGGCTGCCAAATGATTTTAGGGCCGGAAGGGCCGAACTGGTCTCTTCAGGTTCAATCCATTCTCACCCTTCTGGCGGAGTCTCTGGGGATAAAATAGGGTTTTATTTATAATAACAGATATAGGCCACGCCGGTGGGGGCATCGATATCGAAAAAGGCCTGTGGCGGCACTACGAAACGGTCATTCTTTTTGACCAGTTGCCAGGAAATCCCGGGGAGCTACACTTTCATGGAGCCGGCGACAATAAACAGGTGCTCTTCGGAATCGGTGGAAAAGGTGTATTTCCCCGGTTCGATGACCCCTACGGTGGCGTAGCCTTCCGGGGTATTGATCTCCAGGCTTTGCACCTTTCCTTCAAAATAAAGGTTATGTTTCATAGGCGATCATTCTCCTTACAGGGGTGCGTCATCTTCCCCTGAAACCCCTATGGCCAGCCCCCGAACGACCGAGGGGGGCAAGGGGTCCCTTTTTTTCTCTTCAGCCGGCCATCTTTTCCATGGCGGCCTGGGCCCGCTTCTGCACCTCTTCCAAAGTGAGGTCCTCCTTGTGGGTGGCCAACTCCCAGGAATGTCCGAAAGGATCGGTCACCGAGCCAAAACGGTCACCCCAGAACATATCCTCAACGGGCATAACGACCTTGGCCCCGGCGGCCACCGCCTGAGAAAAGAGTTGGTCAACATCTTTAACGTATAAGTAAAGAGTGACGGTCGTGCCGCCCAGGGCCTTGGGCGAGCGGCAGCTTCCACCCGGCATCTCATCGGACAGCATGATGATCGAGTCCCCGATCTTAAGCGCGGCATGACCGATCTTTCCCGGAGGGCCTTCCATCCGGAACATTTCCTGGGCTCCAAAGGCCTTTTTGTAGAAATCAATCGCGTTAAGTCCGTCTTCGACCGTCAGATAGACATTAACCGTATGATACCCTTCCGGAATCGGTTTTACGGGATTTGCCATTGTTTTTTCCCCTCCTTTTTGGGTTTTGGAAAACTTAGGATGAACCCTTATGGACCACCTGGCATTCATTGCATCCGCAAACCGGGCAGGTGATCGATTCACCCAGTTCGCTCTCCTGAACATCCTTACTCATCAACCGGTCCACAAACACCTTGAAACCATGACCGCATTCCCGGCAGAGGGCATCCGTTTCCTCCATTTCCGCCATTTCCCGGCTCTCTTTTGGTTCCATTGCCCTTTCCCCTTTTTGTTTGGCTAAAATTTTTTTCAGTTTACCTGGAAAGAATTAAAAGGAAAATAATGGCAATGCCGTATTTTTGTGCCTGAAACGGAGTATTTTTTGATGCGGATTTTTTACTATCTGATACAATTCGACTATGACTGGACTATGGATCGGCTGTAGCGGATTTAACTATGGACACTGGAAGGGAACCTTTTATCCCGCGGATTTGCCCCAGAGGAGATGGTTCGAACACTATTGCACCGTCTTCTCCACCGTGGAACTCAATGTGACCTTTTATCGTCTGCCCGTGACAAGCACCTTTACAAAATGGCATAACCAGACGCCCCCGGGATTTGTCTTTTCCCTGAAGGGGAGCCGGTATATCACCCACAATAAAAGGCTGTTAGATGTCGAGGAACCCCTTAGGCGGTTTTTTGAAAGGGCCTTGGAGCTCAAAGAAAAGCTCAAGGTCGTCTTGTGGCAGTTCCCGCCAGGCTTTAAGGTCAATTCGGAAAGGCTGGATTCCTTTTTAGGGCTCCTGGAAAAATATCCGGTCCGAAATACCCTTGAATTCAGGCATGAAAGCTGGATAACGGCCGAGGTCTTTTCCCTTTGCCAAAGGCATAATATAAGCCTCTGCCTGGCCGACTGGCCGGATTTTATCGACGAACTACCGATCACCTCCGACTTCGTCTATATAAGACGCCATGGTGCCGGGGGCGGTTATGCCTCGGACTATTCCCCCGGGACCTTAAAAAAAGATTCTCGGCGGATAAAAGGCTATATCCAAGACGGCAAGGAAGTCTTTATCTATTTCAATAATGACGCTTCCGGCTATGCGCCTAAAAATGCCCGGGAGTTGATGCGACTCCTCACTTGAATCCTCGAATCCTTGACCCCTTGAATCCTTCCATTATTACCCATCCTTCGATCATCGTCCACGCTTGGTCTTTCCGGCCCTGCACGATTTAAGCCTTCTGATGAGTGAATCATAATCCAGGGTATTGAGGACGTCCTTTTTCTCCACCCATCCCCGGCGGGCCACGGAAACCCCGTAAGCCATAAAATCATATTGGCTGAGTACATGGGTATCGGTATTGATGACCAAGGAAACCCCATAATCCCTGGCCATTTTCAGGTGCAGATCGTTCAAGTCGAGCCGCAGGGGGTAGGCGTTGATCTCCATGGCCACGCCGTAGCGGGCCGCTTCCTTGAGCACCGCTTCCATATCGATGGCATAAGCATCGCGCTCGCCGATCAGCCGTCCTGTGGGGTGGGCGATAATGCTCACGCAGGGGTTGCGGATCGCCGACAGCATCCGTTCGGTGATCTGTTCCCGGGATTGCTTGAATCCCGAGTGGACGGAGGCCACGACAATGTCCAGCCCGGACAGGGCCTCATCCGACAAATCGAGGCTGCCGTCCGACCGGATGTCCACCTCCGTTCCCTTTAATATTCTAAAGCCGGTCAGCTTTTTATTGGCTTCATCGATGAGCTTGATTTCTTCGGCCAGCCTTGTTTCATCCAGGCCGTGGGCTATACCGAGCCCTTTGGTATGATCGGTAACGGCGATGTACTGGTAGCCTTTTTTCCGGGCCCCCTGGACCATGGTCTCGAGGTCGTGACTGCCGTCGGACCACTTGGTATGGACATGGAGGTCTCCCTTGATGTCTTCAAGCGACACCAGGTCGGGGAGCTTCCCTTCCAGGGCCGCTTCGATCTCGCCGGTGTCTTCCCGGAGTTCGGCGGGGATGAAGGGCATCTTGAGGGCCTTATAGACGTCCTCTTCCCTTTTCCCGCCGATCCGCTTCTCTCCCGGCTCCTGAAACACCCCATATTCATTGATCTTGAGCCCGGCCCGCACGGCCATTTCACGCAGTTTGATATTGTGCTGTTTGCTTCCGGTGAAGTACTGGAGGGCGGCGCCATAGGAGTCCTCCTCCACCACCCTCAGGTCCACCTGGATTCCTTCGTCTGTAATGACGGAGGATTTCGTCGGCCCGCGCATCAGGACCCGGCTTACATGGGGGAGTTTTGTAAAGACCTCCATGACCTTCTCGGGCTGTTTCGAAGTGGTCAGGATATCGATGTCATTGACGGTTTCCTTCCGCCGTCTGATGCTCCCGGCCACCATGATCCGGTCGACCGGTGCGCTGTCCCTTCACCCGGTTGACGATGTCCTCGGCCAAAGGCAGCACCCTGCCCAGGGGCCGTCGTTCCGTCCCGCGTTTGATCAGCTCGATCCCTTTCAGGATATTCTCTTCGGTCTTTTTTTGGATGCCCGGAAGGCCGGCCAATTGGCCAGTGCGGGTAAGGGCCTCCAGTTCATCGATGCTTTTAATCTTCTTTTCTTCATAGAGCATCTTGGCCGTCTTCGGTCCCAAGCCGGGAACGCGAAGCAGTTCCAGAACCCCCTGGGGAATTTGTTTTTTCAGCTCTTCGTGCTGGGCGACCTTTCCCGTGGTCAGATACTCCTGAATCTTACCGGCCAGGTCTTTTCCGATACCGGGTATCGCTTCCAGTTCCTCCCGGGAGAGGGTGGCTACATCTTTCGGAAGACCGTCGATATTTTGGGCCGCCCGGCGGTAGGCCCTGACCCGGAAGACGTTCTCTCCTTTGAGGTCGAGAAGCTCGGCTATTTCGTCGAAAATTTTGGCGATCTGCTGATTTTTCATAAGACCCTCCAAAAGCTTGGTGAATAGGCGTCTTAATTATAACACAGAAAAATCCTCTTGGATTATCCTGAAATAAAACTCCCATTTTTCCCCTTTCATATTCTCCTTGACTCTCCTTTTCTCCTTTTATACCCTTTTATCCGGGTGACCCATCTTATCAAAAAAACATAATCGTCCGTCATTGTCTGCCTTGTCCGTGGCAAAAATAGGATTTGACTTTTTTTCAAAAACCTAGAGTAATACCAAAAAATAATTCACTCCGGAGAGGATCACGGATGAAGGAGCAATGGGTAGGCATCGACCTGGCGGGAAGCGAGCGAAGGCCCACAGGATTCTGCCTGCTGGAAGGAAAGGAGGCGCAAGTTTCGGTCCTTTACACCGACGAACAAATTCTTGGAGAAATCGGAAGCCGAGTGAAGGCCGTGGCCATCGATGCCCCCCTGTCCCTTCCGAGGGGAAGATGTTGTCTCGAGGATGATTGCCCTTGTGCCGGAAAGGCCCACTTCCGGGTCTGCGACCTGGAGCTGCGAAAGATGAAGATCAAATTTTTCCCCATCACCCTGGGGCCCATGCGCAAGTTGACTCGACGTGGCCTGGACCTGAAGGCCAAGCTGGAAGGAAGAGGATTTCGGGTCTTTGAAACCTATCCCGGAGCGGCCCAGGATATCTGGGGGATTCCCCGACAGAAAAATCCGGAAGGGTTAAAAGAGGGTTTAAAACGATTCGGGATCAAAGGAAATTGGTTGGAGTCTCAAGTGACCGCCCATGAGCTTGACGCCTTGACCTGCGCCATAGTGGCCCGGGACTATTTGCAGGGGAAGGCTATGGCCATCGGCGATCCGGAAGAAGGCCTGATGATTTTGCCCTCCAAAACGATCATTAAAAACACGGTCTAATCTTATCCATAAGTAAATCCTGTCATTATTTTGGCTTCCTGCTATCTGCGAAACTATCTTTCCTTCAGGAATTCTTCAACCGTCAATCCGATATCCCTAGCGATCCTCCGCAGAATAGCCGTAGATGCCATGACTCGACCCTCCTTCAAAGGCAAGTGATAAACCGGTAATTATCCTATCATTCTTCACGCTGAGTTTCTATCCAAAGTTTCTGGTCTTCTCGCCGAAAGAAAAGATCAGTGGACTTCTGGAGTTAATGCTGATCCGCTGGTTTGCCTTGTTGGCCGCTCCTTCTCTCTTGAGGTAGCAGCCATACCGGCGAGGATGCCGTAGGAGGGATTGTCTTTTCATGAAACCGCGACAACGTCGCGAATTGCATCTTCCGGCAATCCGCGCAATGTATCCTGACGTCGATCTTCCAATATGAGAGAGATAGCTGCCGCTAAACTTTCTTTGGATTCCTCGATTGTTTTCCCCTGCCCATTTGCCCCCGGAACCTCCGGGCAGTAAGCAATATACCAATCTCCGTCCTTTTCAATAATTGCTGTAAACTCATTATGCATGATGCTCCTCCATGTTTTCTCTGTTATTTAAAGAGGCAAAAAAAGTGTTTATCAGCCTCCCAATGGTTGACAAATTTTCTTTCCAGCAACGCTTTCAATTCTCCTATGTTCTGATCCGGTAAAAACTGGGGTCGGACTACGATAAGTCATTTATTATTCAGGTTTAATGTCCCAGAAGTACGTATTTTCAGGATCTATATCGTCGTTTTCGACCTCTAAAAGAGCTTTATAGGGAGGAGATCCCTGTGTACCTCAGCTATTAAAGACATACCGATGCTCGGGGCTTCTTCCTCGTAGTAGCGGACTGCTTCCCGAAATTCCTGGTCAGCTTCGGGAAGGAACTCCGTTTTCATGAGATGTCCGCTATCGCGCGGCGGAAGACTTCATCGGCGGGAATTCCTTTCGTCTTGCCTTCACGGAACTCTTTGAGGCGGCGCTCAGCCTCTTCCATCCAGAGCTGTTCAACTTCGGAGTCAAAGGGCTCATCTAAACTTAAGAGGAGCTTTCCTGCCAATTGAGCACGTTCTTCAAGGGTCAACTCCATCGCCGTGGATAGAATTTCATCGCTTTTCTTGGACATACCCTGATTCTCCTTTCATTAATGTTGGTGCCGCTACGGCGGCGCCGACCGGGACAGGGCAGCGACAGGGGCAACGCCGCGCCTCATCAGCGGCGACTCCTATGCGGTCTGATGCAGACGCAGGTTTTGCATAATTTTTTATTTATATCCGGTCGTAATCTTCTGGTTCTGAATCAGGAACCTTCTTGAGTACTTTTTGAAATTTCTTCAAACTTGCTCTTTTGGCCCTTGCTTCAATGTATTCTTCAGTCAATAGTGCGGACATTTTTTCAGCGGCAGCAGAGGCTACAAATTGATTAATGGAAATTCCATCTCGTTTAGCCAATTGTCTTATCTGTTCATGGAGAGACTTTGGGATACGCAGACTTAATGCACTCATGATATTACTCCTATTTCGGTAAGGAATTCTCTTGGATCAAGAATTTTCAAACCGAATTTATAGACGTTTTTGAAATGACGTTTATTATACGTTATAATTGCATCGCAACCACCTGCCACTGCAACTTCCAAAACTAGGTCATCGGATGGATCAGGCAAGAAAGGACGCCAGAGGAAAAAAATATCTTGCCGCTCTCCCACATAACAAAAAAAATCTATAAAATCCCCGATGTCTTTTTCGGTAATATGAGAGGAAAGCTTCCCACGCTTTAATACATCTTCATATTCAATAATCAAAGGAACCGATATCGCTATCGAAAACCTTTCAGACGGCAGAAGAGAGACCAATTTGTATGAGGCACCACGTCGGGATTTTAAAGCTGCAAATAGCACGTTGGTATCTATAACGATTTTCATGTGGTATTATATATCATACCATTAATCTGCGGTCAAGTATGTTTTTATGGCGTTTTTTGGGGCAGAATGGCTGTTGCGGACTCCGGTTGTTTGAATGCAGCAACTGCGGGTCAAGGATTTTAATTTAAAGACCGGAATACTCGCGGTTCATGGGAAAGGGAAAAAGGACTGCGGTACAGCCTCATTTATTTTTTACATTTTACCAAAGAGCAGAGCTCTTCAATAAAACCGACCTGACCTTTTAAAATCTTTTTTTTGGCCTGCTCTATGGAGAACCAGGCCGCCCGGTCAACCTCCGGGAATTCCGCTTGCCTTCCGGATCGAGGCGGCCATTCCAGCGTGAAGGTGTTGCTCTTAATGGTATCGGCCCGGCAATCGCCTTCAACGGCCCAGGCACTGATGACTTTTCCACCCGGCTGTTTCAGCGGCGACAAGGGTGATAAATCACCGGCCGCCTCACAACCGGTTTCTTCTTTAAACTCACGCCTGGCTGCGGTCAAGGGGTCTTCTTCGTCGACATATTCCCCCTTAGGTATCGACCAGGCTCCTTCATCCTTTTTGGCCCAAAAAGGACCTCCGGGATGAACCAGAAACACCTCAAGCCGTAAATCCCGGTAACGATACATGACCAACCCGGCACTTTTTTTCGCCATTATACGCCTCCTGATAGGCAGGCAAGGGAAATCTCTTCACCGTACCTACCTTCAGAAATACACATTTCCGATAACTTAATCACGGCATCCTTTAGCAACTTTAGATAAGGGTTTCCCTATTACCTATCCGAATCGTTCCGGATAGAATAGCTTGGAATCGAACTTTTTGACAAGAATTCCATCGCTACCTCGAAATACTATTAACCCCATTTACAGTCTTAGGTTATCCTGTTACATAATTAATTTGGTTTAATAAAATAGCCCTGACTTCTGTTCATGTCAAATCCGGAAGATGGTCCATGTTTAATCTCAAGCGTCGGGACTTTTTAAAAATCCTTGGTTTGGCCGGAACTTCCAGCATCCTGGGTTGTTCCTCCACGACGCCTAACCATCTTATCCCTTATCTCTACCCCCCTGAAGATATCATCCCCGGTGAAGCCAATTGGTATGCCAGCACCTGCCGTCAGTGTCCGGCGGGCTGCGGCCTTTTGGCCAAAAACCGGGACGGGCGGGTCGTCAAGGTCGAGGGTAATCCCCTCCATCCGGTCAGTAAAGGAAAGCTCTGCCCCCGCGGACAGGCCTCCCTCCAGGGACTTTATAATCCCGACCGCATCCCCGGTCCCTTGATGAGAAACAGGAAAGGGGAATTGGTCCCCGTCACCTGGGATCAAGGAGAAAAGACCCTGGTCCAAACCCTTAATGAACTGGTCGACAAAGGCCGGGGAGAGCGTATCGTCTTTATCGACGAGTTGATGAACGGCGCTTTAAAGGACCTGGCTTCCCTCTGGCTTTCGGAGATGGGTTCCGGGGACCTCCTTCTCTATGAGCCTTTTGCCTATGAGCCTTTGCGCTTGGCCAATAAAATGGTTTTTCAATTTGACGGCATCCCCCATTACCGGATCGACCAGGCCGATTTTCTGATTTCCTTTAACGCCGGGTTCTTAGAGACCTGGGTCTCCAACCTGGAGTTTGCCCGCCGGTTCGCTGCCTATCATAGCCTGAGGCCTGAGGGCAAAAATCCCTTTGTCTTCGTCGGGCCAAGGCTCTCCCTGACGGCCAACAATGCCGATCAGTTGATTTGCGTGCCCCCGGGCGATGAGTATCTTATCGCCGCAGGGCTGCTCAGAATTATGCTCGACGAGGGACTGGTCGACCATTTTTTTTCTGGTCAGAAGGCCTGGTTGACCAAAGCCCTTCAAGATTTTTCCCTGGCCGAAATCAGCCAGAAGACCGGGGTCCGGGTGCAAGTGATAAGGGACCTGGCCTTAAGGTTTATCCGGGCCGAAAGGCCCCTGGCCCTGGCCGAAGGGACGGGGCTTTCCGGTCCCAGGGCCTACGAGGCGGCCTTGGCGGCCAATCTTCTTTGCCGGATAAAACCGGGGACTAAACAGGTCATCGATTTCAACGGCAAAACAGCCCTCAGTCAAACAGCGCCTTTGGCCCGGATGAAAGAGCTTACGGAGCGGATGAAGAAAAAAGAAATCGATCTCTTACTGCTGGGCCAGGTCAACCCGGCCTTCGCCCTGCCCTTTTCAGCCGAGTTCCAGGAGGCCCTTAAGTCGGTCCCTCAGGTTGTCAGCTTTTCCAGTTATTGGGATGAGACCAGCCGACTGGCCCATCTGGTCCTCCCCAGACATACCTTTTTGGAATCCTGGGGAGACTATTCACCCCGTGAGGGGGTGTTCGGTCTCCTGCAGCCGGTCATGGGACCGGTCTTTCAGACCCGTCATCTCGGGGATGTGCTTATCTCCTCGGGCAAAAAGATTCACGGGGAGGATAAATTTCCCTGGAAGGATTTTTACCAGTTTTTGAAGGAATCCTGGGTCAAGAAGGGAAAGGAGATGGGACCGGATCTTGCCCCCGAAGAATTCTGGCAAAAGGCCATGGAAAGGGGCGGGGTTTGGAAAGAAAAAGAACCCAAAGCCGATATTTTTCTTCCGCCTCTTAAGCCCTTTCCCCTGGCCTTTCCCGGAATTGAACCCGTCCCGTCATCCGCGAAGCAACTGGATCTGACGGTTTATCCCACGGTCCAGTTCTTCGACGGCCGGGAGGCCAATCGACCCTGGATCCAGGAGCTTCCTGATCCGATGACCCAGATGACCTGGGACGGCTGGCTGGAAATTCATCCGGAAACGGCCAAGGACATGGATATCCAAAAAGGGGATCTGCTTTTAGTTCGATCGGCCTTTGGCAGCCGGGAAGTGCCGGCCTATCCCGTCCCCACGGTCCCACCCCGGACCGTGGCCATGCCCATCGGCCAGGGCCATTGGAACTACGGCCGGTATGCCGACGGCCGCCCGGCCAATCCTCTTGTCTTTATTGCCCCCGGCGATCGATCAAAAACAGGGGGATTGTTTCGGCCGGCCCTTAACCTATCCATTGAAAAGCTTAACAAACAAATCCCCATGGCCCACGTGGACGGAAGTTTTTTTCAGGGGGACCGGAATCTCATGCAGGTCATGACCTTGAAGGAGTATCAACAATCCCTTCAGTCCCCGGAGCTCCCGCACATCGATCTGCCTTTACCCCAGGGGGTTGACCCGCGAAAGGATTTTTATCCCGTCCACCAGCACAAGGATTACCGCTGGTGCATGGTGGTCGACCTGGACCGCTGCATCGGCTGTTCGGCCTGCGTGGTGGCCTGTTATGCGGAAAACAACCTGGCCGTGGTGGAAAAAAAGCAGGTCCTCAACGGCCGGGAGATGTCCTGGATCCGGATTCAGCGTTACTTTGACCCGAAGGAAATGAAGGCCTACTGGCTGCCCATGCTCTGCCAGCACTGCGACTTCGCCCCCTGCGAATCGGTCTGCCCGGTCTATGCCCCGGTCCATAACCCGGAAGGCCTGAACAACCAGACCTACAACCGTTGTATCGGCACCCGTTTTTGTCTGCAAAACGACCCCTATAAAGTACGGCGGTTCAACTGGTTTACCTATACCCGTCCCACACCCCTGGACTGGCAGCTCAACCCCGATGTGACGGTCCGTAACAAAGGGGTCATGGAAAAATGCTCTTTCTGCGTCCAGCGGATCATTGCGGCCAAGATCCAGGCCCGGGCCGAAGGCCGAAAAGTAAAAGACGGAGAATTCACCACGGCCTGCGCCCAGACCTGTCCGACCGATACTTTGATTTTTGGAAATCTCCTCGACCCGGAAAGCCGCGTTTCCCGATTGATCAAGGACAAGCGCCGGTATCAGGTCCTGGGCTATTTGAATACCAAGCCGGCGGTTATTTATTTGAAGAGGGTGACTAAAATTTTCGAAGTCTGATTAAAGATGATGGATTCGTAATAAGTCGTCATTCCCGCGTAGGCGGGAATCCGGCCACGCATAACCGATTAAAACCACTGGATTCCCGTTTTCACGAATGACGGAAAGAGGCGATTGCGGACTTTTTGCGAATTAGCCAAAGATGATTAATACAAAAGAGGTCGAGGTTAAAGGTTTTAACTTCCATGCCTTTCACTTGAATCCTTGACCCCTTGAATCCTGGAATCCTTTTTTTTAAACTTTTCGCTGAACGCTGAACGCTATAGGCTGAACGCTTTTTTATGAAAGACCTTAACTACAGCACCGTCAATCAGGAAGTCCTGAGGGCCATGTCCCCGCCGGGGAATGGCTATTGGGCCTTCGTGGCCTTCTGGTTCTTCGGCATCCTGGTGGGAGCGGTCTGCTGGTCCTATCAGATCCTTCTGGGCATCGGCGTGGCCGGACCCAATCACCCCATCGCCTGGGGGACCTACCTGGTCAACTTTGTTTTTTTCGTCGGCCTGGCCCATTCGGGTACCTTGATCTCGGCCATCCTCTTTTTATTCCGGGCCCGCTGGCGCACGGCCATATCGCGCAGCTCCGAGGCCATGACCGTCTTCGCCGTTATGGTGGCCGGGCTTTTTCCTTTTATCCACCTGGGCCGGGTCTGGGTGGTTTACTGGATCCTGCCCTATCCCAATCAGCGCAATCTCTGGCCTGATTTCCAATCCCCCCTGGTCTTTGACGTCATCGCCATTTCCACCTATCTTACCGTCAGCGTCCTGTTTTGGTACACCGGCCTTATCCCCGACCTGGCGGCCATCCGCGACCGGTCCCAGGGGCTGCGGCGCAAGCTGTACGGATTCTTTTCCTTAAACTGGACCGGGTCCCACTGGCAGTGGCGTCATTACGGCGGGGCGGTCGTCCTTCTGGCCGCCCTGGCCACCCCTTTGGTCATTTCCGTGCACAGCGTGGTTTCCTGGGATTTTGCCCTGTCCATTCTCCCCGGCTGGCACAGCACCATCTTCGCCCCTTATTTTGTGGCCGGGGCCATCCATTCCGGTCTGGCCATGGTGCTCATCTTGTTGATCCCCTTGCGGCGCATCTATAAATTCGAAAATATCATCACCATGGAGACCCTGGAAAATATCGCCAAGACCATCATCCTCACCGGCTTGATCATGGGCTACTCCTATCTGACCGAGCACTTCATCTCCTGGTACAGCGGGGACAACACGGAAAAGGACAACTTCTACTGGCGCATGGTCGGCTATTATAAGGAATGGTTCTGGTTGATGGTCTTCGGCAATTCCATCGCCCCCCTGTTTTACTTTTTTAAAAAAATCCGGACCAACACCATCACCTTGTATGTCATCGCCGTCCTGGTGGTCGTCGGCATGTGGTATGAGCGTTATGTGATCATCATCGGCTCCCCGGCCCATGCCTACGATCCTTATATCTGGAGACATTATCCCGGTCCCACCTGGGTGGAATACGGCATCCTTTTCGGGGCCTTCAGCATCTTTTTCTTCTTTTTCTTTTTATTCTCCAAATTTTTGCCCACCCTGTCCATCGCCGATGTCAAGGAAGAGGTCAAACCTCCCCGGCGGGAAAGGGCGGCCTTATGAATAAAGACGGGAAAAGAACAATGGCCAAGCCGGCCTTGATGGGAATCTTTATCTATCTGGACGATCTATTGGGGGCCTTAAAGACCGTGAAGGAGGCCCAACTGGATTTTACCGTCTTCAGTCCCTCGGCTACCCCCGAGGTCCAGGTGGCCTTGGAAAAGGCGCCCAGTCCGGTGCGCTATTACACCCTCTTCGGCGGCCTCTTCGGCCTGGTCTCCGGTTTTTCCCTGGCCGTCTATACGGTCTTGCAGTGGCGGTTTATCGTCAGCGGCAAGCCGATTATCCCCTGGATCCCCTTTGTCATCATCGGCTTTGAGTTTCTGATTTTGTGCGGGGTCCTTATTTCCTTTGCCGGAATGCTCATCCACACCCGTCTGCCCCGGTTGCATCTGCCGGACCATTACGACCCCCGCTTTTCCGATGACCGTTTCGGCCTGCTGATTTATTGCCCTCCCCTGGAACGGGAAAAAATCGCCGGTTGGCTCAAGGAGGCCGGTGCCGAGGAGATCCATGATTTCACGGGATGAGATCTGCCAAGAGATGAAGGCCGCCGAAGGGGATAGCGAGTTCAACGGCTGGACTCTGGCTTTCCTGGCCGCATTCCTGATCGGAGGGGCGGTTTTTGTGATCGGGGCCCGGGGACCGCAGCCGGAAAGGGCCTGGCAGATCTTTTTGGTCAATTATCTCTTCTGGTCCGGTATGGCCTTCGGCTCGGTCCTTTTTTCCGCCACCCTGGTGATTACCAAGGCCCGCTGGGGAAGACCGATAAAGCGTCTGGCCGAGGCCCCGGTCGCTTTTCTGCCCTTGGCCTTCCTGCTCTTCTGGGTCCTCTTTTTAGGCCGGGAGAGACTTTTCCCCTGGATTCATCACCCCTTGCCCTCCAAGGCCGCCTGGTTGAATATCGGCTTTCTCTTTGCCCGGGACGGAATTTTCCTCTTTATGCTGACGGCCGTCTCTCTGGGCCTGGTTTATTTTTCCGTTCGGGGCGAAAAAAAAGTTTCCTCCCAAGGAGTTGAGGGTTGGGAAAAATTCCGGGAACAGGGAAGAGAAAACCTGCGCAAACAGGCCATCCTGGCGCCCATCCTGGCCATCCTTTATGCCCTGACCCTCAGCCTGATCGGCTTTGACCTGGTCATGTCTTTATCCCCTCATTGGTACAGCACCCTTTTCGGGATGTATTTTTTCACCGGTGCCTTTTACAGCGCCCTGGCCGCCTTGATCTTCCTTTCCATCATTTCGGTCAAGACCTTTGACTGGGAAATTTTATCCAAAAAAATCAGTTTCATGATCTGGGCAAGTTGCTCCTGGCCTTTTGTCTGACCAACGGGGATTTTTTCTTTTCCCAGTTCCTGGTCATCTGGTATGGGAACCTGCCGGAAGAGACCCGGTTCGTGATTAACCGGGTTAATTTCCCCCCCTGGAATTTCCTGGCCTGGACCGTGCTGGTTCTCTTTTTTATCATCCCCTTCGGTACCCTGTTGAGCAAGAAAGTCAAGATGAAACACGGGCCCATGTTGGTTCTGACCGGTCTCATCCTCACCGGTATGTGGCTGGAGCGTTTTCTGCTGGTAGCCCCCTCTCTATGGAAAAGACCGGGACTCCCTTTGGGTTTTATGGAATTTTTGATCAGCCTCGGTTTCTTAGGCCTCATGGCCTTGAGCCTCCAATGGTTTTTTAAACGGTTCCCCTTGCTCCCCCTGACGGACCCCCTGTTTTTAGACACCCTGAATGCGGTCCACGAGGAAGGACGGGAATGAATCCAATGGCCGAGGTTCAAGGAAAACAACCGGTCCCGAGACCCCGTTGGGGGAGATGGTTTTCAGTCGGGGTCCTACTCGCCGGCTTTATGGTCTATTTCTTTTATGCCTATCCCGGTCAGGGGATCGGACCCAGGCAGCCCATTCCCTTCAGCCACCGGGTCCACGCAGGGGTCAAGGCCATCAACTGCCGGTTCTGCCATCCCTACGTGGAAAGGTCCGAGCATGCGGGACTCCCGGAAATGGAGAAATGTTTTTTCTGCCATAAATACATCATCCCCACCCATCCCATGCTCCTTAAGGAAAAGGAGCATTTGACAGCGGGAGGCCGGTCCCCTGGGTGCGAATCTTCTATGTCCCGGATTTCGTCAAGTTCAGACATCAGCCGCATTTGCGCTTCGGAAAACTGGATTGCCGTGACTGCCACGGGGAGGTGGAGCGGATGGACCGGCTGCAAAAAAAGAGATTTAAGATGAAATTTTGCAAGGACTGCCACATTAAGAAAAAGGCCCAAATCGATTGCTGGCTGGCCTGCCACCATTAGAAAGAAAGGTATAAGGTTCAAGGTGTAAGGTACAAGGGAAAAGGCGCAAAAAAGATGAAAAGGATTCAAGGGGTCGAGGGGTCAGGGATTCAAGGGAAAGGCGTGCAAGTTAAAACCTTGAACCCTGGAGCCCAGGAACCCTATTTGGGAGTTATGAAGTGACTTTTCTAAAAGAGGAATCCTACGGGACCGTCAAGGCCTTTTTTTTGAGCGCGGCCGTCTGGTTTGTCATCGGTCCGTCGATCGGCTTCATCGATGCCACCCATCTGGTCGCCCCGGACCTTTTGGGGAACATCCCCTGGCTGGTCTTCGGCCGGACCCGGCCCATGCACACCAACGTGGTCATCTTCGGCTTTGTCGGCACGGCCCTGTTGGGTTCGGCCTTTTACCTGGTGCCCACCTTGCTGAAGACTTCCCTATACAGCGAGAGGCTGGGAAAATTTTCCCTGTGGATCTGGAATCTGACCATCGCCGCCGGGACCGTCACTTTGTCCCTGGGCTACTCCCAGGGCCGGGAATACGCCGAATGGATCTGGCCAGTCGATATGGGGGTACTCATCTCCTTCGTACTGTTTTTTTATAACCTCTTCCGCACGGCCGCCACCCGGCAGGAAAAGACCCTCTACGTGTCCATCTGGTATATCTTCGCCAGTCTGGTCTATATCTTTCTGATTTATTTTTTCGGCAACGCCGTCTGGAACCCTTCGACCGGGGCCATTACCGGCATGCCCGACGCCGTCCTGGCCTGGTTTTACGGCCACGGCGTGGTCGGCTTGTTTTTGACGCCTTTGGCCGTGGCCCTTGCTTATTACATCATCCCCATTGTCTGCCGGTCTCCGCTTTACAACCACTCCCTGTCTCTGGTCGGGTTCTGGAGCATCCTGGTCCTTTACACGCACATCGGGGCACACCATCTGCTGCAGACGCCGGTGCCCACCTGGTTGAAGGTCGTGGCCATCACCGGCAGCTTGGGGATGTTTATCCCGGTTTTGACCGTATTGATCAACCTCTGGCTGACCATGCGCGGCCGTCTGGGGCTGATCCATGCCGACATCGGCGGAAAATTCGTCATGGCCGGCCTGGTCTGGTACATCTTCGTCTGCACCCAGGGCCCTTTGCAGGCCTTGCCGACCATCCAACGGGTGACCCATCTGACCAACTGGGTGATCGCCCACGCCCACATGGGGGTGCTGGGCTTTGCCGGGACCATCGCCCTGGGCGGGATCTATTTTATCCTGCCCAGGGTCACGGGCCACCCGATCTACAACCGCCGTTGGGCCGACATCCAGTACTGGCTGGTGCTCATCGGCATGGCCGGCTTTCTTATGGTCCTGACCGCGGCCGGCCTGATCCAGGGTCATGGCTGGCTGATACGGGGAAACGGTCTATAAGATCCTGCCCGAGATCCATATCTACATGATCCTGCGGGCCTCGGTTGGACTGCTGATCATCGGCGGGGCGGTCCTGGGGCTGATCAATGTCTACAAGAGCATCTACCGGTCGAACTGGGTGGAAGAATCCCCGACCGAAGGGCAAGGGGAAGTCTCATGAAGATGAATCTGGGGCTCATTATTTTCGGGGGTCTGATCATCTTTGCCTCGGTCCTGTTTATCGCCGTCATCTTACCCTGGACGACCATCAGCGAACAGCCTTCGGATATCTTTCGGCCCCGATCCGCCCTGGAGGCTACAGGGCCGGGAAATCTATGTACGAAACGGCTGCACCTTTTGCCATACCCAATTTGTCCGGGATATGGACTGGGATCTCGGTGCCGAGAGGATCGCCCTTTCCGGCGATTATGTCCAGGACCAGCCCCATCTGGTCGGCACGGAGCGGACCGGGCCGGACCTCTCCCAGGAAGGGGGGGAACATCCGGATGACTGGCACTTGGCCCATTTTACCAATCCCAGATTTGTGCGGCCCGATTCGATCATGCCTTCCTGGAAATTTTTGGGACCGGAAAACATCAAGGCCCTCATCGCCTATAAGCAGAGCCTGGGGTTTCGGATGGCCGACTTCCGGGTACAGAGGCAGAAGGAGTGGAAGGAAAAGGCCGTCAAGGCCTATGAGGCCGGACCTGACGAAAATATCAACTGGCTGCATCAAATGGTCCCCGAGCCCTGGAGAAAGCTGACCAATCCCTACCCGACCACCGAGGCCGGGCTGGAGCGGGGACACAAGATCTATCAGAGCTTTTGCATCGGCTGTCACGGCCCGATCGGCGACGGCATGGGACCGGCCGAGCCCTATCTTTATCCGCCGCCCCTCAATTTCACCCTGTTGAACCAGAGGGGGATTTCCGGGGGCATCCTCTATCACCAGATCATGAACGGCATCACCGGCACGGCCATGCCCTATTTCAAGAAGGAGCTGGAATCCACCAAGATCTGGGAAGTGGGGAATTATGTGGCCGTTTTTTTCATCGGCCAAAGCGATGCCCATAAGGAACCCAAAGGGATCGACGCCGCCTATGAGCCGCCGGGAAACGAGCCTTTGTCCAAGGCCTTGGAGCAGGAGAAGGAGCGATAAGATCATGTATTTTCCAGTTTGGATAATTTTAGTGGTCTTCAGCCTGGGGATTTCGTTGGCCGCCTTTTTCTGGGGGCTTCAGAGCGGACAATTCTCCGACCAAGAGCGGGCTCGCTATCTGCCCCTGCGCGATCGACTCCCACAAGCTCCCGTCAAGGACCCCTCCAGGCTGGCCCTGGAGGTTTATGTTTTGATGTTCATGGGACTGATGGTCCTGGCCGGTCTGGCGGCCTCGATAGTTTTAAATTTTTATCGATGAGGAGAAAGGACGCCATATGCCTTTTTTCCCCTTGAGCACCCTGCAGGAAATGGCCCTGGCCATTTTTTTTGGTCTGGGAACTTTGTTTCTTCTCTACGTGGCCTGGGCCAGCTACCCTAAAGGCCCAGCGGAAAAGGAGCCGGAGGGTCATGAAAATCCTGTGCCACCCTTTTTGATTTTGGTTTATATTCTGGTCGTCGTCTGGGCCCTGGCCTACTTTTTATTTGTCGGACTCAGGGTAAAGGCTATTGGATGATTGGGCTAAAAAAATTGAATCCAGAATCCAGGAGTCAGAATTCAGAATGGGGATGAGCCGTTAAAAAAATTGGTCCTGTTCAAAATCTAAGGAACCCATGAACGAAAAAAACTCGATTAACCCGATCAACGCTGCCCCTTCCCCGAACGAGGGTCCGCCCGATGCTTTAAGCTGGGTCATCGTCACGGCCATCGCCCTTTCTTTTTTCATCTGGGGAATTTTTGTCTTTTTCGTCGTCGGGGTCAGCTGGCCGCCCCCCTGGCGCTACGGCACTGTAGCCGATGTGCCGGGCCAGTCGATCTATGCGGTCCGCGGGGCCGAAAAGGGAGCCGGCACGGCCCCCCTGGGGGATGAACAAGTCCGGCGGCAACACGTCATGGGGCGGGGGGAAGAAAACCCCAGGGTCGGAGAAAAGGGAGGGTCCTAAAATCATATGCCTTGGAAAAAAATAATTATCTTTTCCGTATTGTCTGTGGGGGTTTTGGCCTTCTGTCTCTTTTGGTTTTCCATCTTCTACAGCAATTACTATGGCCGGATGAGGGACGATGAAGCGATCAATACCTTCCAGATCTCCATGCCGGTCATGCCCAAAGGGACCATCCCCGTCGACGGGGGCATCGAGACCCTGAGAAAATCAAACCCCAAAAAGTTGATCAACCCCTTGCCCATGACCCAGGCGATTATCGACCGGGGAAGGCAAAGTTATCTTTATTACTGCGTGCAATGTCATGGTCCCGGGCTCGACGGAAAGGCCACGGTGGGACAAAGCTTCTATCCCTTGCCCACTTATCTTTTGGATCCCAAGGTCCAGGCTCGGACGGACGGAGAACTTTTTTACAATATGAGTCTCGGTTTTAAAAGACAGCCGGCCTTGTACGCCACCGTGGCAGCCGAAGACCGCTGGGCGATCATCCATTATTTACGGGCCCTGGCTAAAGGAAAAAGGGAAGGGGTAGGGGCCGGTTTCAAACCGGCCCCTATGGGTAATGGGGGATGAGGATTCTCGAATGACTATCGATTTCCTGGCCCCTTTTCTGATCGGATTGTTCGGCAGCCTGCACTGTCTGGGGATGTGCGGTCCTTTGGTCATGGCTTACTCCCTGCACATCAAAAACCCTGAAACCCGGGCCGCGGGCTTAAGGCCTTCTTCCTGGGGCAGAGGATTTTTCTCACCATCTGGCCTACCATTTGGGGAGGCTGACCACTTATGGAATTTTAGGTGCCCTGGCCGCGGTTCTTTTTCAGGCCATAGGTCTTAGTCTATTTCTGAACGTCCGCGGAGTCCTCATCCTGGCCGGAGGCGCCTTGATCACCCTTCTGGGACTGGTGTTTTTGCGGATGATTCCCTTGCCGCATCTTTTGAGCCGATTTTTCCTGACTCCTCAACTCCTGGGGAACCGCCTCCTGCCTTCTTTGTTTAAATCCCCGGTCCCCGTTTCCAAAATGGCCCTGGGGCTGCTAAGCGGCCTCCTGCCCTGCTGTCTATCGCTTTCCATGCTCATCAAGGCGGCCACCACGGAAAATATGGCCGAAGGATTTATGACCATGGCGGCCTTTGGCCTGGGCACGACACCCACCCTCTTGGCCCTTGGGGTTTCTGCTTCCCTGCTGACATTGCGGACCAGGGTTATCGGGGAAAGGCTCGCCGCCCTTTCGATTATCGCCATGGGCCTTATCCTGGTCTTTAAAGGAGCACGGCTCCTGGTATGATAAAGCGAGGGGCAAGGTTCAAGGTGCAAGGTAAAGGCAGACGATAATCAATTGGGAGCGGTACCAAGGGGCTTCGAGGTTTAAAACTATGGACCATAAACGGAATGTCAACTTATGCGGGCTGCCGGTCGGCCGTTCCGGCGTTAAGGAAAACCAAGGGGAGGACATCCTTCATTTCTGCTGTTTTGGCTGCCGGCAAGTGTATCAAATCCTTTCCAGCCTTCCCGGCGGTCTGCCAGCCGACTTTAAAAATACGGATCTCTATCAGCTCTGTGCGTCCTCTAACCTAATCGGTAAGAATATTGAAGACCCGAAGGAAAACCGGGAGACGATTCCGGGGAACAATGCTGCGGGTTTTGAAGCCTTTGGATCGGAAGATCTTCTGGCCAAGGAACTGGTCCTCAGGGTAGAGGGCATGTGGTGCAGCGCCTGTTCCTGGTTGATTGAAGCGGTCTTAAACCGCAGCCGGGGGATACTGCAGGTGCAAGTCTTGTTCGCCTCCGACCTGGTCCGGGTTAAATATCTTCCCCACGAGGTGACGATCACGGAAATCCAGGACCGGATCTCCAGGCTGGGATACCGTTCCTCCTCTATTCAGGATCCGGCGAGTGACTCGAAGCAGAGGAAAAGGGTCCAACTGCGTCTGGGGATTTCCTCTATCCTGACGGTCCATGTCATGATGATCTCCCTGGCCCTTTACGCCGGATTTTTTAAAGACCTGGGGCCTGAGGGCATCGGTTATCTCTCCTATCCCCTCTGGATCCTGAGTACGCCGGTCCTCTTCTATGGGGGACTTCCCATTTTTAAAAAGGCCTTGATCGGACTGCGCTATGGAAATCCAACCATGGAGGCCCTTATTTCCATCGGCGCCCTGTCGGCCTATTTTTACAGCCTCATTCAGATGAGCCATGGCAGTCTTCATCTTTATTTCGATACGGCCGCCATGTTGATCGTCCTGGTCCTCCTGGGAAAATATCTGGAGGCCGGGGCCAAGGAAAGGATCTCGCAAGGTCTTATCGAACTCTATCACCTGGCCAATCAGAAGGTGCGTCTGTTAACCAAAGAAGGGGAATCCTGGCTGGCTGCCGATAAGGTTCAACCGGGAGACGTATTTCAGGTCCTGGCCGGCGAAAGGCTACCAATAGACGGCGTTATCCTTTCCGGGCAGGCCGCTCTGGACGAATCTTATTTGAGCGGCGAATCCCGGCCGATAAAAAGAGGGCCGAATGATGAGGTTCGGGCCGGTTCATTGGTCCTTGAAAATGACCTTAAGGTCAGGGCCACCCGGGTAGGGGCTGAGAGCTCGATTGGACAGATCATCAACCTGATGCAGGAAGGTCTGTCCAGGAAGACGACCGTCGAAGTTTTTGCCGATCGGCTGACCCGCTGGGTCGTGCCGTCTCTGTTGTGCCTGGCTGCCGGGACTGCCTGGGTTCTTTTCTCTCACGGTCATTCACTGCAAGAAAGTCTGCTCCGGGCCGTAACGATCCTGGTCATCTCCTGCCCCTGCGCCCTGGGTATCGCCACTCCTCTGGCCAAGGTAGCGGCCATCGGAAAAGGCCGGACGAAGGGCATCCTGGTCCGCGATCCGGCGGCCCTGGAAAAAATAAGAAAGCTCGACGTGCTGATCTTTGATAAGACCGGGACCTTGACCGAAGGCCGCTACTGTCTAAGGGAAATGGTCTGCTTTGGAGGCACCAAGGAAGAGGCTTGGCAAAAGATTGCCTCCATTGAAACCCTCTCCGATCATTTTCTGGCCAGGGAAATCGAAACCAAGGCCCGGGAATTTCCCTTAGGCTTGGGGAATGTGAAAAACTTCAAAACGCTCTCGGGAATGGGCGTCAAAGGGGTGCTGGACGGCAGTGAAATAGCCATCGGGAATAGGAGGCTGATGCATGCCCAGGGGCTGGAAATTGAAAAGGCCCTCGACCTTCAAACCGAATCCCTGGAGTCGATGGGTTTGACCATCATCTTTTTCAGTTGGGAGGGACGGATCCAAGGATTTCTGTCTTTTGGGGATTGTCTGAAGGAAAAGGCCCCTAAGGCCCTCTCAGGCCTCGGACAAAAGGGCATTCAGACCTTAATGGTTTCCGGGGACTCGAAAGAGACCACCGGAACCATCGCCCGGGAATTGGGAATAGGGCCCTTTTTCGGACAAGCCCGGCCCGAGGACAAAGTCCATATCATTAAAGATCTCCAGCGGCAAGGTCACCGGGTCGGTATGATCGGAGACGGCGTAAACGATGCAGCCGCCTTGGCCCAGGCCGATGTCGGTTTTGCCCTGGGGACCAGGGCGGGGATACTCACGGAGGCCTCGGATATCACCCTGTTGAGCGATGATCCTTCGAAGATCCAGGAAGCCATTGATCTCTCCGGCCAGACCTTTAACATTATTCGCCAAAACCTCCTGTTTGCCTTTTTTTATAATATCCTGGGAATTCCCCTGGCCATGATGGGGCTGTTAAATCCCTTGATTGCCGCCCTGGCCATGTTTGCCAGCAGCTTGACCGTGGTCGGAAACACCATGAGGATTTATAGAAGATGAGTTACCGAAATCCGGCAACTCCATTATCAAGGGGTGAATTAACCGCTCCGCTCCTTGACAAGCAAGGGTGAAATGGTTAATGTTTTGGAACAATTAACCATAAAAAGAACCGATAAAACTTATAAATATAAGACCGAGGAAGCCTTAACCGGCGGTTAAGGCTTCCTCGGTCAGGAGGAATCAATGCGTTTTGATAAATTTACCATCAAGGTTCAGGAAGGGCTTGCAGTCGGCCCAATCCATGGCCGAGGGCATGGGCCATCAACAGATCGAACCGGAACACTTAATGACCGCCCTGTTGAATCAGCCGGACAATATTATTTTACCCATACTTCAAAAAATGGGAATTAACCCCAACCAGGTCAAGAATAACCTGAAAGCCCAATTAGACAAGACGCCCAGGGTGGAAGGGGCCGGCAAGGGGCAGGCCTATATGTCTCCAGGCTTAAGACCGCCCTGGATGAATCTTTTAATATAGCCTCTCAGATGAAGGACGATTACGTGAGTATGGAGCACGTCCTGATCGCCATGGTCGAACAAAAGGGGGATCCTCTGGCCCAGGGTTTCATTGCCCTTGGCCTGACTCGGGAAAACCTGCTCAAGGCCCTGGTGGATATTCGGGGAAGCCAAAGGGTCACCGATCCCAATCCGGAAGAAAAATATCGTCCCCTGGAGAAATTCGCCCGGGACCTGACCGAATTGGCCCGGCAGGAAAAATTGGACCCGGTCATCGGCCGGGACGATGAAGTGCGACGGATTATTCAGGTCCTATCCCGGCGGACCAAAAACAACCCGGTTCTAATCGGAGAACCCGGTGTGGGGAAGACGGCCATTGTCGAAGGCCTGGCCCAGCGGATCGTCCAGCGGCGATGTGCCCGAGGGGTTGAAAAACAAACGGGTCGTGGCCTTGGACATGGGGGCCTTGATCGCCGGGGCCAAGTACCGCGGGGAATTTGAGGACCGGCTCAAGGCCGTGCTCAAAGAGGTGACCGAGGCCCAGGGCCAGATCATCCTGTTTATCGACGAGCTTCATACCCTGGTGGGGGCCGGCAAGGCCGAAGGGGCCGTGGATGCCGGCAACATGCTCAAACCGGCCTTGGCCCGGGGGGAATTGCGTTGCGTCGGGGCCACCACCATCAACGAATACCGAAAATACGTGGAAAAAGACGCCGCCCTGGAACGGCGGTTTCAACCGGTATTGGTCAATGAACCGACCGTGGAAGATACCATCGCCATCCTGCGGGGCTTGAAGGAAAAGTATGAAGTCCATCATGGGGTGCGGATCAAAGATTCGGCCATTGTGGCCGCGGCCACCTTGTCCCATCGTTATATTACCGACCGTTTTCTGCCGGACAAGGCCATTGACCTGATCGATGAGTCCGCTTCCAAACTGCGGATCGAGATCGACAGCCTGCCCCAGGAGATCGATGAACTGGAACGGAAGATCCTGCAAATGGAGATCGAAAAAGAGGCCCTCAAGAAAGAGGTGGACCCGGCTTCCAAAGAACGGCTGGAAAAGATCGAAAAGGAATTAGTCGGAGCTTAAAGGAACAAAGCGGGGAAATGAAGGCCCACTGGCAGAAGGAAAAGGAGGCCATCCAGAAGATCAGGCAAATCAAGGAGGAGATAGAACAAAAGAAGACCGAGGCCCAGAATGCCGAAAGACAGGGGGACCTGACCCGGGCGGCCGAAATCCGCTACGGGGTGCTCCTGAACATGAATAAACAACTGGAAGAAGAAAATAAACAATTAGAGTCCCTCCAGCAAAAACAGAAGATGCTGAAGGAGGAAGTGGATGATGAGGACATCGCCGAAGTGGTGGCCAAATGGACCGGCATCCCGGTTTCCCGGATGATGGAAGGGGAAAAACAGAAGCTGATCCGCATGGAAGAGCGGATCAAGGAAAGGGTCATCGGCCAGGAAGAGGCCATCCGGGCCGTGGCCAATGCCGTCCGCCGGGCCCGCTCCGGGCTGCAGGACCCCAACCGTCCCATCGGTTCCTTCATCTTTATGGGCCCCACGGGAGTGGGCAAGACCGAACTGGCCAAGGCCCTGGCCGAGTTTCTTTTTGACGATGAACAGGCCATGGTTCGGGTCGATATGTCCGAATACATGGAGAAGCATTCGGTTTCCCGGTTGATCGGCGCCCCGCCGGGTTATGTGGGCTATGAAGAAGGGGGGTATCTGACCGAGGCCGTCCGCCGCAAGCCCTATTCGGTGGTGCTCTTTGACGAAATCGAGAAGGCCCATCCCGAGGTCTTTAATGCCCTGCTGCAGATCCTGGATGACGGCCGGATGACCGACGGACAGGGAAGGACCGTGGATTTTAAAAACACCCTGGTCATCATGACTTCCAACATCGGCAGCCAGTTTATCCAGGACCTGGTTGAAGGGGACCGGGAGGAGATGGTCCGGCGGGTCATGGAGGCCTTGCGGGCCCATTTCAAGCCTGAATTCTTAAACCGGGTCGACGACATCATCATCTTCCAGGCCCTGAACAGGGATCAGATCAAGGCCATCGTGGATATCCAGGTCAGGCTGCTGCAAAAAAGGCTGGCCGAAAAGAAATTGGACATCGAGTTGACCGACAGGACCCGGGAACAAATCGCTCAGGAAGGGTTTGATCCGGTATACGGGGCCAGACCTCTCAAACGGGTCATTCAGCACCGCATCCAGGATGCCCTGGCCTTGAAACTCCTGGAAGGGGAATTTATTGAGGGTGAAAAAATCATCGTCGACGCCACTCCTAAAGGAGAGATCGTTTTCAAGAAAGGATAACCCTCGGTTTTGGGTAGTGGGTCAGTTTAAAACCTGCCCGGTTTTTCTTGACAAGGACAAAAAGGTTGGTACCATATTTAACCTCTGGTGCTTTTAACGAGTCTATTATGATGTATTCGTCTATGAAAAATTTAAGGAGTTTATATCCATGTTTTCTAACACTATAAAGACCACACTGTTATTGGGACTGATGACCGTCCTGATCATTCTCATCGGTGGTGCCGTGGGGGGTCAGCAGGGAATGGTTATGGCCTTCTTCCTGGCCGGGATCATGAACCTGGGGAGTTATTGGTTTTCCGATAAGATCGTCCTGGCCATGTACCGGGCCCAGGAAATCGCCCCACAGGACCATCCGGAGATCCACCAGGTCGTGATGGAACTGGCCCAGCATGCCGGCATTCCCAAGCCAAGAATCTTTTTGATTGACGATGATTCTCCCAATGCCTTTGCCACGGGCAGGAACCCCCAGCATGCCGTTGTGGCCGTTACCTCCGGTATCCTGCGCATCCTTTCCCGTCAGGAACTCAAAGGGGTCCTGGCCCATGAATTGGCCCATGTCAAAAACCGGGATATTTTGATCAGCTCCATTGCCGCCACCATGGCCGGGGCCATCATGATTTTGGCCAATATGGCCCGCTGGGCGGCCATCTTTGGCGGGAGTCGGAATTCGGAAGAAGGGGAAGGCGGGGGAGGGATCATCGGCCTTCTGGTCATGACCATCGTGGCCCCCATCGCCGCCATGCTGATTCAGATGGCCATCTCCCGTTCCCGGGAATATTTGGCCGACGCCTCCGGGGCCCATTTTTCGGGAAACCCCCTGGGGCTGGCCGGGGCCTTGGAAAAATTACAGATCGCTTCCCAGCGCATTCCCCTGGAAAACGCTAACCCGGCCACGGCCCACATGTTTATCGTCAATCCTCTGTCGGGTCGAAGTCTGATGAACCTGTTCAGCACCCACCCCCCCATCGAGGAACGCATTGCCCGGCTCCGTTCGATGAGGTATTAAACCCCTATGCCCGCGGTGGGCACCACCTGAAACATGAAAATATCGAATGTCGAATAACGAATAATGAATGTCGAAGGAAGGCAAAAATAAATTACTTCATGATTCGAAATTCGAAATTCGATATTCAACATTCGTATTTTCATGCCAAAGGACATGCTGGAAACGCCCCCCGGCAAATAGGTTGACTTTTTTCGTCCAGTGGCATAAAAACCCCCTATAGTCCTAAATAGCCGTAAAGGAGCAAACTTATGTCTTGCGTCGTGGTTGTAGGCACCCAGTGGGGCGATGAAGGGAAAGGGAAGGTAGTTGACCTCCTGACCCAGTACGCCGACGTGGTCGTCCGTTTTCAGGGGGGGAATAATGCCGGACACACCCTGGTCGTGGGCCAGGACAAATTCATCCTTCATTTGATTCCTTCAGGAATCCTTCATTCAGAAAAACAATGTCTGATCGGCAATGGGGTGGTGGTGGACCTGGAGGTCTTACAGAAAGAGATCCTTACCTTGAGGGATCGAGGGGTTTCCATCGGCCCTCGTAACTTAGGCCTGAGTGAAAAGGCCCATTTGATCCTGCCCTATCATAAACACCTGGATCTGGCCCGGGAGGCCCAAAAAGGCCAGGCCTCCATCGGCACGACCGGAAGGGGGATCGGCCCATGTTATGAAGACAAGGTGGCCCGAGTCGGGATTCGGGTCATTGACTTGCTGGATCCGGAGACCTTTGCCGAAAAAGTAGCCGCCAACCTCAAGGAAAAAAATTTTATTTTTGAACAGTTTCTCAAAGTCGCCCCATTAGACCCCGCGGAGGTCATTAAAACCTATTCGCCCTTGGCCGAATTTATCCGGCCCTATGTGACCGATGTATCCATCCGAATCGATCAGGCCCTGACCGGCCGGAAGAGCATTTTATTTGAAGGGGCTCAAGGGACGCATCTGGACATCGATCATGGGACCTATCCCTATGTCACTTCCTCCAACCCTGTGGCCGGCAGTGTCTGTGCCGGGGCCGGAGTGGGACCCTCAAAGATTCAATCGGTCGTGGGAATCGTCAAGGCCTATACCACCCGGGTGGGCGGAGGGCCTTTCCCCTCGGAATTAACCGATGAGATCGGCTTATGCCTTAGGGAAAAGGGGGGAGAATTTGGATCAACCACCGGCCGACCCAGGCGCTGCGGCTGGCTGGATGCCGTGGTTTTAAGAGATTCGGCCCGGCTCAACGGTCTGTCCCATTTGGCCGTCACCAAATTGGATGTCTTGACCGGACAGAAAACCGTCAAGATCTGCACCGGATACGCCTGGAAAGACCAGACCCTGGAAAGCGTTCCGGCCCAATTAAAGGTCCTCCAGGCCTGTCGCCCCATCTATGAGGAATGGGAAGGCTGGTCGGAACCCCTTGACGGGATCCGTAAAAGGGAAGATCTCCCCCAGGCCGCCCAAAATTATCTAAATCGTATCGAAGAACTGGTCAAGGTTCCCATCGGGATTATATCCGTGGGACCGGACCGGGATGCCACTTTATTCATAAACAATCCCTTTGCACAATGATTCCGAAGCTGAAGGCCCTGATATTTGATTTTGAAGGCACCCTGGTCGATTTCCAATGGCGGCTGGCTGAAGCCGAAGCCGAGGCCGGGCAACTCCTGGCCGAGTTAGGAGTAACCGGGGATAAGACGACCGAGATTCATTATGCCGAGGCCATGAATATGGCCCTTCAACACTCGGAAGGAACCGGCTTGGGCCAGGCGGTCTCGGCCTTATCCGCCATTTATGATCGTTACGACGCGGACGCCCTGATGAGGTGGCAGGTCCGGCCGGGGGTCCTGGAAATCCTGCCTTTGATCAGGGCCATGGGTCTTAAAACCGCCCTGGTCAGCAATGTAGGGGAAAAAAGTTTGAAGGCCGCTCTGTTGCGATTAGGATTGAATGATTATCTTGAGGTCATCATCAGCCGAAATGAGGCCCGCTGGTTGAAACCCCACCCCAAAGGGATTGAGCTGGCCTGTGAAAGATTGGGTTGTTACCGGGATGAAGTTTGTTTTTTGGGAGACAGTATGGATGATATCCGCGCCGCGCAAAGGGCCGGAGTCCCGGTGATCATCCTGGCCGGCGGGCAGGATGATCTTCAAAAAATCCAGGAAGGCCGTCCCGATGGAATCCTTGGGGAATGGAATGAGTTGCCCCTCTTCCTAAAACAAAAAGACGGGCTCTCTTGACTTCGATAAAAATAATAAGTATATTTAATAGTTAATAAAATCCATCTCACGCCTCAAGGAAGGCGAGAGTGGCGGAATTGGTAGACGCACTGGACTTAGGATCCAGCCCTGGAAACAGGGTGGGGGTTCAAATCCCCCCTCTCGCACCAATAAATAAACGGATAAGGACAAAATGACCATGAAAGTAGAAGTGGAAGAACTCTCTCCCATCAAGAAAAAGCTGATTATTGAAGTGGAAGCGGAGCAGGCCCGGAATGAATGGGAATCGGTCGCTAAAACCTTTAACAAAAAAGCAAAGCTCAAAGGATTTAGGCCCGGGAAGATCCCGGTTACGGTCCTTACCAAGTTTTATGGTCCTCAAATTGAGGAGGATGCGGTTTCCAGGATAATCAACCGGACCTACCCGGAAGCCCTGAAAGAGACGGGGGTCAGGCCGGTGGACTTGCCGGAATTGGATTATCCCGCCTTGGATAAAGAAGCCCCCTTTATCTATCGGGCCACGGTGGAACAAAAACCTGAAATCCCTATTTCTGAATACAAGGGCCTGGAATTGAAAAAAACTGGGGTTACCATTACCGAAGAGGATGTTGAAAAAAGGTTGTCGGCCATCCAAATGAGCCACGGTGAACTGGTTACCCTTTCGACGGAGCGTCCTTTAAAGAACGGAGATTTTGCGGTCATTGATTATCAATCCTTCATGGATGGGGCGGAGGTGACGGGCGGTTCGGCCCAAAACTTTGATTTGGAAGTGGGGGCCGGTTATTTCAACCCCGAGTTTGAAAAAGAACTGCCCGGAATGAAAAAGGGAGAAAATAAAGAATTTGACATCGACTTCCCGGAGGGTTATGGAAACCCCGCCCTGGCCGGGAAGAAGGTCCACTACCTCGTTACCTTAAAGGAGATCAAGGAGAGGCATCTCCCCGAGCTCGACGATTCTTTTGCCCAAAGCCTGGGGAAAGAATTTTCTTCCCTGGAGGAAGTGAGAAAGAAAATCAGGGAAGATCTGAAAGCGGAGGAAACCCGAAAGGTGGATTTAAAATTGAAGGAAGACCTGGTCGATAGTCTGATTTCCAAAGCGGAATTTGAACTCCCCGAGGCCCTGATCAAAAGGGAGATCCAGCAGATGATGTTGCGTATCGAACAGGACTTGAGCCGTCAAGGACTTTCCTTTGAAAAGGCCGGTCTGGAGCCTGCCCGGCTCATGGAGAGATTCCGTACTCCGGCCGAAAAATTGGCCCGCAAGAAATTGATCCTGGAAAAGATCGCCGAACTGGAATCCCTGACCATAAGCCCCGAAGAAATCAACCAGGAACTCGAAAAGATTGCCCGCAATGTCAACCAGTCGGTAACCCTTGTTCGAGAAATTTACAATAATAACAATTTGATGCCTGAAATAAGCCAGCAGCTTCTGGAGGAAAAGACATTGAATTTCCTTAAGGAGCATGCTACCATACAATCATCATAAAAAAAGGAAGACCAATATGACTTTAATACCTATCGTTGTCGAACAAGACAGCCGCGGCGAACGGGCCTATGATATCTATTCCCGCCTGTTGAAAGACCGGATCATATTTTTGGGGGCCCCTATCGACGATTATGTGGCCAACCTGATGATCGCTCAACTCCTTTTTCTGGAAGCCGAGGATCCGGATAAAGATATCCACATGTACATCAATTCCCCCGGCGGGGTCGTTACCTCCGGGATGGCCATCTATGACACCATGGAATATATAAAACCCAACATCTCCACCCTTTGTCTGGGTCAGGCCTCCAGCATGGCCGCCCTGCTCTTGGCCGCCGGGGCCAAAGGAATGCGCTATGCCCTGCCCCACTCCCGGATCCTCATCCATCAACCCTTGGGCGGCGTTCAAGGACAGGCCACCGACGTGGGGATCCAGGCCCGGGAAATCTTGCGGATCAAGGAAGAATTGAATCAGGTTCTGGTTGATCATACCGGCCAGCCTTTTGAAAAGGTCGAGAAAGACACGGACCGGGATTTTTTTATGACCGGTCAGCAAGCCAAAGACTATGGGATTGTGGATAAGGTAATTTCCAAGAGAGAAGAAATTGCCGGTCCAGCCAAATAAACCTTTAACAGAAGGAAGTAGCAGATGAACAAAAGAGGAGACGGCAAAGGGAAGGGAAGCGACTTATTATGTTCCTTTTGCGGGAAAAGTCAGGATGAAGTCAAAAAATTGATTGCCGGGCCATCGGTCTATATTTGTGACGAATGCATTGGATTATGCAACGAGATTATCGCCGAAGAATATGAAAAAGAGGAGGCCCATCTCGGCGAGAAGAGCCCTAAGCCGGCCGATATCAAGGCCACCCTGGATGAGTATGTGATCGAACAGGAAAAGGCCAAAAAAATCCTTTCCGTGGCCGTTCACAACCACTTCAAGCGGTTAGATAATAAGATCGACATGCAGGGGGTGGAACTGCAGAAAAGCAATATCCTGTTGATCGGCCCTACGGGGTCGGGTAAAACCCTGTTGGCCCAGACGCTGGCCAAAATCTTGAAAGTCCCCTTTACCATCGCCGACGCCACGACCTTAACCGAGGCCGGGTACGTAGGCGAGGATGTGGAAAATATCATTCTCAATCTTCTCCAGGCGTCCGATTATGATGTGGAACGGGCCTGTCGGGGGATCGTTTACATCGATGAAATAGACAAGATCGCCCGTAAGTCGGAAAACCCTTCCATCACCCGGGATGTCTCCGGCGAAGGGGTCCAACAGGCCTTGCTGAAGATCATCGAAGGGACCATGGCCAGTGTCCCTCCCAAAGGGGGCCGCAAACACCCCCAGCAGGAATTTGTCAAGGTGGATACGACCAATATCCTCTTTATCTGTGGCGGGGCCTTTAACGGACTGGATAAAATCGTTCAGACCAGAAGCGGGGCCAAGGTCATGGGTTTTGGGGCGGATATTCGAAAACAGTCGGAGAAGAAACGATTGGGGGAAATCCTGGACGATGTCCAGCCTCAGGACCTCCTGCGCTTTGGGTTGATCCCTGAATTTATCGGACGTCTGCCGGTCATTGCCACCCTGGATGAATTAAGCGAAGTGGCCATGGTTCGTATCCTGACTGAGCCGAGAAATGCCATCGTCCGCCAATACCAGAAACTGTTTGAAATGCAGGGGGTGGAGCTGAAATTTACCGATGGGGCCATAAAGGCCGTAGCCCGTGAGGCCCTGAAGAGAAAATCCGGCGCCCGGGGGCTTCGTTCCATTTTGGAAAAGGCCATGCTGGACATCATGTTTGAGATCCCTTCCATGAAAAACGTTCGGGAATGTGTGGTTAGTGAAGAGGTTATTCTTAATAATGAAAGCCCCATCCTTCTTTTTGAGAATCAGGCCGAATCGGCCTGATCTGGCTGTGGGATACCGGATACTGGATATTCGATGATATGTTTTATCCAGCATCCAGCATCGCTTTGTCAGAGGCCAATCTTTTCATTAAAGAATCAACGAATAAAACCGAAAATAGAAACAGGACAAGGCCTTCTCCATTTTCTTTAGAAGATGCCAAGGGGTAGAGTCCTATTGAGAACATCACTATAAAAAAGGAAGTTAAAGAAATGGCTGTATTTTCAAATTACGACGAACATGGGGAAGACGGGGGCTTAAAACAAATCGTCCCCATACTCCCCCTGAGAGATATTGTTGTTTTCCCGGGGATGGTAGCCCCTTTATTTGTGGGGCGGGAAAAATCCATTCAAGCCCTTGAATACGCGATGTCCTTGGAAAAGGATATCCTTTTATTAACCCAACGGGTCGCCAAGGTGGATGAGCCGACGGAACGGGACCTCTACCAGGTGGGAACCGCCGGCAGTATCCTGCAGATGCTCCGCCTGCCGGACGGCACCGTCAAGGTCTTGATCGAAGGCCGATATCGGGCCAGGGTCCATCGGCACCTTCCCAACCGGACTTTTTTCCTGGTCGAAGTGGAGAGGATCGAGGACATCATCCCCAGCAAATCCGAGCAGGAAGCCTTGGTTCGGACGGTCAAACAGACCTTTGAGGGCTATCAGAAACTGAACAAAAAGATTCCCCAGGAATTGGTCCATACCATCACTTCCCTGGATGACCCCGCCCGTTTAGTGGATTCCATCGCCCCTCATTTGGGCACCAAGATCGAGCAGAAGCAGGAGCTTTTGGAGCTTACCCTGGTGAATCGAAGGCTGGAAAAGCTCTATGAATTCATGCGCGGGGAGATGGAAATCCTGGAGATTGAACAGCGCATCAAAGGCCGGGTCAAAAAGCAGATGGAAAAGACCCAGAGGGATTATTACCTCAATGAACAGATCCGGGCCATTCAAAAGGAGATGGGCGAGCAGGATGATTTCAAAAGCGAGATCCAGGAATTAGAAAAAAAGATCAAACAGAAACGGATGTCCAAAGAGGCCACCACCAAAATTCGGGCGGAATTAAAAAAGCTGAAAATGATGTCCCCCATGTCCGCTGAAGCCACGGTGGTCCGAAACTATATCGACTGGCTGATCGCCCTCCCCTGGTATAATCGAACCAAAGACAAGTTGGACATCGATGCCGCGGAAAAGATCCTCAATGAAGACCATTACGGCCTGGAAAAGCCCAAGGAGCGGATCTTGGAATATCTGGCCGTTCAGAGTCTGGTCAAAAAATTAAAAGGACCGATCCTTTGTCTTGTCGGTCCTCCGGGTGTGGGTAAGACCTCCCTGGCCAAATCGATTGCCCGGGCCACGGGTCGCAATTTTATCCGGGTTTCCCTTGGCGGGGTCCGGGATGAAGCCGAGATCCGAGGGCATCGCCGGACCTATATCGGGGCCTTGCCGGGCAAGATCATCCAGTCCTTGAGAAAGGCCAAATCCAATAATCCGGTCTTCTGTCTGGATGAAGTCGACAAGATGAGTACTGATTTCCGGGGAGACCCTTCGGCGGCCTTGCTGGAGGTCCTTGATCCCGAACAGAACTTTGCCTTCAACGACCATTACCTGGATGTGGATTACGATCTGTCGGAAGTCTTTTTTATTACCACGGCCAATACCCTTTATTCCATTCCTTTGCCCTTGCAGGACCGGATGGAGATCCTTCGACTTCCGGGATATACCGAACCGGAAAAACTCCAGATCGCCCGTCAGTTCCTGATCAAAAAACAGCAGGAAGCCAACGGACTTGCCCCGGAGAATATCCATTTCACCGACAATGCCTTGTTGACCATCATCCGCCGCTATACCCGTGAATCCGGGGTCCGTAACCTGGAGCGGGAAATCGCCACCTTATGCCGCAAAGTGGCCAAGGAGGTCGTAAAGAAAGGCAAAGAGACCCATATCGAAATTAATACCAATGCGGTCCAAAAATATTTAGGGGTGCCTAAATTCCGCTATGGCGAGACCGAAGAAAAAGATGAAGTGGGCATCACCACCGGATTGGCCTGGACCGAGGTGGGCGGGGAATTGCTCCTCACGGAAGTGGTCCTGATGCCGGGAAAAGGCAAGTTGATCATCACCGGGAAATTGGGTGATGTGATGCAGGAATCGGCTCAGGCCGCCTTAAGTTATGTGCGCTCCCGGGCCGAGCGGCTGGGCCTGCCGATCAATTTTTACCAGAAAATGGATATCCATATCCATATCCCTGAAGGGGCCATTCCCAAGGACGGACCTTCGGCCGGCATCACCATTGCCACCTCCATTGTTTCGGCCTTGCTCAGAAAACCGGTCAAAAGAAAGGTGGCCATGACCGGCGAGATCACCCTCCGTGGCCGGGTTTTGCCCATCGGCGGGCTTAAAGAAAAGATCATTGCCGCCCATCGGGGCAAGGTCAAGACGGTGATCATCCCTAAAGAAAATGAAAAAGATTTGAAAGAGATCCCGGTCCGGATATTAAAGGCCCTGGAAATTATCCCCGTGGAACATATGGATGAAGTATTGAAGGCGGCTTTAGTGGTGGAAGATCCGGAAGGCTTATTCATAGAAAAGCCGGAAGATGGTGCGTTGCCCTTCTATCATGAAGAACCCCCGGTTCCTCAGGAAATTACCGCCCACTGATTTTGTAATAATCGGGGTTTGATCCTCGAGGTAACTAAGGCAAACTCCTTGACATCTTCTCCAAAGAAAAGGTAAGGTTATACTCCGATGGGAGTATAACCTTATGAAAAAAACAATCGGGGTCAGTGCCGTCTTTCTGGTTTTATTTAGTCTGGCCCTTTACCTCCTCATTTACCACAGCGACATCTATCTCACCTTTTTAGACCGTAAACGTTTAGCCGCCTTTGTTAAATCCTACGGCAGTCTCTCGCCACTGATTTTTATTGCCCTCCAGATCTTCCAGGTCCTCTTTGCCCCTATCCCCGGTGAGGTGACCGGGTTTTTAGGCGGGTTCCTCTACGGAAATTTTTTCGGCATCCTTTATTCCACCATCGGCTTAGGGAGTCGGTTCCTGGCTGGCTTTTCTCTTCGCCCGCCTGGCCGGGCAACCCCTGGTGGAGAGGATCGTCAGTTACAAGACCATCCAGCGTTTTGACTATCTCATGGCCCACCAGGGGACCTGGATCGCCTTTCTGCTTTTTCTGGTCCCCGGATTTCCCAAAGATTACCTCTGTTACATTCTGGGATTAGGTCACATGGACGTGAAGACCTTCTTGATCATTTCTACTGTCGGTCGTTTATTGGGAACGATGATGCTGACCCTCCAGGGATCCTTAGTGCGGGATAAAAATTATTTCGTCTTGGGGGTGGTCATCGGACTATCATTACTGGGAGTCTTGATAGCCTACCTGTTCAGGGGGAAATTGGAGGCCTATTTTGAAAGACACCATTTTAAAAGAAAGAGTCCGGGATCAAAACCTCACGAGAGATAAACCTGTCTTTCACTTGAATCCTTGATCCCTCAAATCCTTTTTCATGGTGATTTAGATTTTGGTCAGAAAAATCAGAATCCTTTCCTGTTCTAAAAAAGGCAAAGTCAAGTCGATCGGTGCCTCTATTCGAAATCCCCTCTTTTCGATCTCACCTTTCAGAAGGGAAATCTCCTGAGGCCCTTCTCGACCCTTCATCAATAACAGTTTCCCTCCCTTCGCCAGATAGGGATATACTCCATTTAACAAGGTCTATCAGTTTTCCCACGGCCCGGGCAACGATGATCTCAAATCGGTCGGAGCCCAAAAGGGCCGGCGATCTTTTGCTCACGAAGCCCTGAAGCACCCGCGTGTCGCTCAGGTTTAAACGACGGACGACTTCTTTTAGAAAGCTGATTTTTTTAGCCGCGGCATCGACCAGGGTGATGGCTTGACCCGGTCGCACAATCTTGATCGGCAGTCCTGGAAACCCGGCCCCGGAACCCAGGTCCAGGATCCTGGCCTCCTCCGGCAGATAGGGTAACAAGGTGAGGGAATCCAAAAAATGCTTGACCATAATCTCTTTATGGAACAGAGGCGGTCAGATTGATCACCCGGTTCCATTTTCTCAACAGGGCGAGATAATCCATAAACTGTTCCAGTTGATCGGCTGACAGGGATATCCCTAAGGCCTTGGCCCCTTGCTCAAGAAACCTTTTCCCTTCCACAGGGTCTATGTCTTGTATGGGGTTGGGCCTGTCTCTCAAGGGAGGCTCAGAACAGAAGTCCAAATGTTAAAATGGATGAAATCATAAAAAATCTGAAAGCACACTTTTTTCGTCATTTCCCGTGTAAAACGGGAATCCACGTCTTTAATTGGTCTGTGTGGCCGGATCCCGCCTCGCGGGAATGATGACCTTTTGAGAATTCATCAACATTATTTCTTGGCCGGTATCAAGTATCCAGAATCAAGTATCCGTTATAAAGCCATTATTTCCCGATGCAAAACCGGCTGAAGATCTGGTCCAGGACATCTTCGGTGGTGGTGGTCCCGATCAAAGAGCCGATCTCTTCAAGGGCTTTCTGAAGATCTAAGGCCATAAATTCAGGGGACACCTTCTGCTCGTTCAGTTGGAAAGCCCGGGTTAAGGATTCCACCATCTGTTCGAATATCTTCTTTTGCCTCAGGGTGGGAATAAGATCGGGCAATACCTCGGGGAAAGAATTGGCCATAAAGAGTTCATAGAGTTTTTCTTTAAGCGTTTCTATCCCCTGTCCATAGCGGGCGGAAATGGGAAGGGCAACCTCCCCGGAGAATTTTTCCCGGACCTCTTCAACAGCAACAACCGAGGGAAGGTCCATTTTATTGAGCAAGACGATCGTCGGCTTCTCCCCGATTTCTTCAAAGATGAGCCGGTCTTCCTCTTCAAGCGGACGGGAGGTATCGATCATAAAGAGAACCATCTGGGCCTCTTCTATTTTTCCACGGGTTCTGAGGATTCCGGCCTCTTCCACTTCATCCCTGGCCTGGCGGATTCCGGCTGTATCCACCAGCCGAAAGAGCAGACCCTTGAGAAAAATATTTTCTTCGATGGTATCCCGGGTCGTTCCGGGGACGGAAGTGACAATGGCCCGGTCTTCGTTCAACAACTGGTTCAGCAAACTGGATTTTCCGACATTCGGTTTACCCACCAGGACCAGGGAAATGCCTTCTCGAAAGGGCCGACCTTGTTCATAAGCCCGGATTAATTCCGATAAAGGCGTTAAGGCCTGATCCAGAAGAAGGCGATTCCATTCTTGGCGGTCTAAGATCTCCAATTCTTCTTCCGGGAAATCGATGGCTGCCTCTAATTGGGCCAGCAAAGCCAGAAGGACCTCCTGGATGACTTGCAGTCGTTGTCGTAAGGCCCCTTGGAGAAGTTTGTTGGCCTGGACCAGGGCCTGGTCGGATTGGGCTTGAATCAGTTCGATAATTCCTTCCGCCTGGGTCAGGTCGATCCGTCCGTTTAAAAAGGCCCTCAGGGTAAACTCCCCTGGTTCAGCCAGCCGGGCGCCTCCTTCCAAAACGAATTCCAGGATTTTTTTTAATACCAGAGGCCCGCTGTGACAGTTGATTTCAATCACATCTTCCCGGGTATAGGTGTTTGGGCCTTTCATAATGGTCAACAGAACCTGATCAATAACCGTTCTCCGGACAGGATCGACGATGTTCTCCAGGGTCAGGTGATGGGACCGGCGGTTTTTTAGGGGAGGGGCCGAGGGGAACAGGGGTTGGACAATGGCCGCGGCTTGAGGACCGCTGATCCGGATAATGCCGATCCCTCCCATCCCGACGGGAGTGGATATGGCGGCAATGGTGTCTTGGTCGGGCATAACACAAGGCGAAAGGTTCAAGGTGCAAGGTTTAAGGTATAAGGTAAAAGCTTAAGGTTTTAACCTTGAACCTTATACCTGTAAACCTTGCACCTTGAACCTTTTATTGTATCCGATTCGGCAGGGGGTACTGCGGGACGGTCTCTTTTGACCGTCGAAATGACCATTTTTTTTAACTGGCCTTCCCCCCGACTGACGGTCTTGAGGGTTTTATCTTTTTCCAGGATCAGATGGACGATACGGCGGTCATGGGCATTTAAAGGGCTTATGACCACGGGTTTTCCGGTGAGCTTGGATTTTTCCGCCATCTTCAAGGCCAATTCCTCCAGATATTGTTTCCGGCGGATTCGGTAGTCTCCGCTATCCATGACCACCTTGATTTTATCCAAGCCCTTTCGATTCAAAATGCGGGTGGAAATATATTGTAAGGCGTCCAGGGTTTGTCCCCTTCGCCCGATCAGCAACCCGCTCTTTTCCCCTTCGATTTTGATATGGAGCGTTTCTTTTTCTTTTTGAACCGATACGGTCGCCTCTAATCCCATCAGGGCCAGGATATCCTGGGTCAGGGTTTTAGCTTCTGCGATCAACTCATCCTCGGACAAGGGAACGGTCACTGTCTCAGGTTCAAGGTGGTCCTGGAGTTTCCGGTTCCGGGCTGAGATCAACCGGCTCTTCTTTAACCGTGGCCCGTATCCTGGCCTTTTTGGAACCGACGATACCGAATATTCCGGTGGAACCGGTATTCAGGACCTCGATCTCTAATCTTTCCTTGGGTACATTTAATTGGCTGCAGGCAGCCTCAATGGCCTCGTCGACGGACCTTCCTTCTATTTCAAGGGATGCCATGGGTCATCACCTCCGCATCGATTCAGTTGGCATATTTATTGATATAATATTGTTGGCCTATGGAAAGGACATTGTTGACCAGCCAATATAAAACCAGGCCGGCGGCAAAATTAATAAACATAAAAGTAAAAACAACCGGCAAAAAGAGCATCATCTTGGCCTGGGTCGGATCACCGGTTGTGGGGGTCATTTTTTGCTGGATAAACATGGAAGCCCCCATAAGCAACGTTAATACCGGAATCCCATTACCCACATAGGGGAGTTGAATGCCGATCGATAAGCGGTCCGGTGCCGAAAGGTCATTAATCCAGAGCAAAAACGGGGCATGACGGAGCTCAATGGCATATCCCAGCAAACTATAAAGGGCAAAAAAGACCGGGATTTGAATAATCATCGGTAGACATCCGCCCATGGGATTGACTTTGTAGGTTTTATACAGGGCCATGGTCTCCTGATTCAGTTTTTCGCGGTTGTCTTTATATTTTTCCCTCAATTTGGCAATCTTGGGTTGAAGCTTTTGCATATCCTTCATGGATTTATAACTCTTGTGGGTCAAGGGCCAGAAGAGGATTTTAATCAGAATCGTCAAGACGATAATCGACCAGCCGTAATTATGGAAAAAGCCGTTGAAAAATCGTAGGACCCATAACAGGGGTTTGGCAATGATATCAAAAAAGCCGAAATGGACGGCCCTATCCAATTCAAAGCCCAGGGGTTGCAAGACCTGGATGTCTTTCGGTCCGAAATAGAGGGCGTAGTCAAACCGCTTTTCTCCTTTGGGAGCCAGGGTCAAGGGGGAAGAGACAAAGGCCATCTTTAAATTTTCCGGGTCCGGTTTGGAAAGCTTGAGGCTGACGGTTTGCTGATCCTCTAAGGGAATCACCGCCCCCATAAAATAGGTGTCGGCCAAGGCCCCCCATTGGATCTTTCCGGGCATGACCGTTTCCTTATCGACCTTCCCCAGGGCCACTTCTTTACGCTCCCCATTGATCAAGGTCAAGGCACCGTGAAAAGAACTGGATCTATCCGATGAAAGAGGAAAACGATTTTCCAACACCAGGGCCAAATTGTCATCCAAGGTCTGGGCCGTTTTGTTGATGACCCGAATATCCAAATCCATCCGGTAGGAATCGTAGGACAGCGTATAGGTCTTGACGATGGTCAGCCCCTGGCTGGAGGTCCAACGGAACGACAATGATCCCTTGGGATGATCGGGGTCCAGAATCAGCGCGTCTTTGTCGGCGACAAACCGGGCCTGGATCATTTCCGGTTGGTTTTTTTTGATCCATTCCAATTGCAGGGGGAAGTCCGCCGGCTGGTCGACCTGGATCATTTCTTTGAGATCGGGGCTTCCCAATTTCTCCTTATAGTCCGCCAACTTTAAACTCTTTAAAGAAGCGCCCTGCTCTGAAAAAACGGCTTCAAAACGTTTATTTTTGACCCTGATTTCCTTGACGGGTTCAGTGGCTACGCTGGTCCTGGCCGCCGGGACGGCCGGCGTTTCCGTTGCCGAAGATGCCGGGGCCGGGGAAGATTCCTTTTGGGCCGGAACCCGTCTGGGCCGTCTTATCCTTGGGAGGCCCCTTATGTTCCGGGGGGCTGAAGAAAATGAAATAGGCGGCAAAGACCGCCATGGACAATACAAAGGCCAGAATTGCATTCTTTTCCATAGTTACTCCAAAAAGTTAAGGGAAATGTCCTTATGGTAAGGGATCCCATCCGCCTGAGCAAAAAGGATGGCACTTCCCTATCCTTTTCAAGGACAGATATAAACCCCTGGTTAACCCATATGTTTGAATAGCCCGGAAAGAATATTCAGAACAGGTGGGATAGAACCGGCAGGAAGACGGAAAAAGGGGAGAAATGATTTTTTGATATCCCCGTATTCCCAATAAAAAAAATCCCTGAAGACAATGGGTCAAGAACCCCATCAGACCAGCAGGGGGGTTAACTCTTCGAAAACTTGACAATAGGTTAATGGGTCTGATCCTTTTAAGGCAACTATAATGATATCCTTGGAAGGAGGAAGCTTTGCTTTGGATTTTCTAAAAAATTCTCTTAAAAGGCGCTTAATCCGGTTCCTCTGGACTGCCCCCCCTCTGTTTTTCCCCACGGTTAAGCCCAACCGGGTTATACCCAAATTATTGGGTTTCATGATCACCAAAAAATGGGGGAAGACCCTCTTCCGGTCGGCTTGGGATCTGCGGATAAAATCCTTTCGTTTCAGGATTCTTTCCTCTTTGGGTAAGCAATAAGACTTCATCCATTACGAAAAATGAAAGCCCCGGCTATTAGACCGAGAGCCTTTTTCTTCCCTTGGCCCGTCTTCTGCTGATAACCTTCCGTCCGCCGGGGGAGCTCATTCTGACCAAAAATCCATGAGTTCTGGATCGTTTCAGGTTGCTGGGTTGAAATGTTCTTTTCATGACTGCCACATCCCCTCAAATTTAAGATAAACTTAATTTAAACCATAGGTTGGATTTAATGTCAAGCGTTATTTTATTTCGCCATCCCGTCACTTTTTATAAGTTCGGCAAGAATTAGGGGGCGAGGGGTCTTTTTTGAGGAATATACACCCGAAAGTGAGCCCTGACCCGGCGAGAAATTCAAAAAATTACATTGACATCTTTGGACAACTCTTCTAAATAGAGGACTCTTCCAGTTATGGGAGAACAATTTTATGGATGCACTCTTTAGAGCCATCCGTAACACCTATCAAAATGGAGTTAAGTCCAACTGATGAATATAACCGTAAAAGACGCGGCTGCCGCCCTGAATGTTTCAGAAAAAACCATCTACCGATGGATCCACAAAGAGATTGTCCCGGCTTACCGGGTGAATGAACAATACCGTTTGAATCGCGCCGAACTCCTGGAATGGGCGACCAGGCGCAACATGGCGGTATCCCCTGATATTTTTCGTGAACCCGAGACCACAGACGTCCCCATGCCTTCGCTGGTGGAGGCCCTCCAAACCGGCGGCATCCTTTTTCGGATTGAGGGTGATACCAAGGAAACCGTGCTTCGTTCCATTATCGCCCATATCTGGCTCCCGGACGAAGTGGACCGGGAATTTCTCTTTCGGGTCCTCTTGGCCCGTGAGGAATTGGGGTCCACCGGGATAGGCGACGGTATCGCCATTCCTCATGTCCGCAATCCGGTGGTCCTTCATATCACCAGACCATTCGTCTCCCTCTGTTTCCTGGAAAAGCCCATTGATTTCGGGGCCCTGGACGGGAAGCCCGTTTGCGCCCTTTTCACCATCATGAGCCCCACGGTACGGGCCCATCTCCATATGCTTTCCCGAATTTCGTTTGCCTTGCGCGACGAAAAACTCCGGGCCGCCATCGAACGCCAGGCCCCTCGACGGGAAATCCTGTCTGAAATTCAACGGATCGAAGCGGCTTTCAAAAAAGTCTAAGCAGTTGGTAAAAAGGGTTAGAAGGAGCCGACAGTGAGTATCCTTTTGGGAAGTGTTATTATTTTGTTCTTAAGCGGTCTGGCCGCCCTGGCGGCCGGAAAATCCTTTAGATGGTCCACGGGATTGGGGGCCGGCGGCACAATACTGGCCTGTATCGTGGGTTTTTATCCTGCCCTGTCTTCCCTGCTTTCGGACCAGACGGATGTCCTGTCCCTTCCCTGGAATATGCCCTTCGGTTCCTTTTTGGTCGCCCTGGATCCCCTCTCGGCCCTGTTTTTACTCCCCCTTTTGCTGCTTTCGGCCCTGGCGGCCCTTTACGGCGCCAGATATCTGAAGGCCGAAAAGGAGGCCCAGGCGATCGGGAGCCACTGGTTTTTTTTCAATCTCCTGGTCGCCGGAATGATCATGGTCTTGTTGGCCCGTAACGGGCTCCTCTTTCTGATCGCCTGGGAAGGGATGTCCCTGGCCCCCTTTTTCCTGGTCATTTTTGAAGATCACCAGGCCTCGGCCCGGAAGGCCGCCTGGACCTACCTGGTTGCCGCCCATCTGGGGGGTGTATTTCTGGTACTGCTCTTTATCTTAATGGGCTGGGATAGGGGAACCCTGGATTTTGTCCGGCTGGTCCCGGGCGGGGTCCAATCCCCGGTCGGCGCCGGTGGGTTGTTTCTTCTGGCCCTGGTCGGATTCGGGGCCAAGGCGGGTTTCATCCCCCTTCATGTCTGGCTGCCAGAAGCCCATCCCGCAGCTCCGAGTCACGTCTCGGCCCTCATGTCCGGCATCATGATCAAGATGGGGATTTACGGGCTGTTGCGCATCCTCACGCTCATAGGCCCGCCGGAGGTTTGGTGGGCCTATCTGCTGATCGGCATTGGTTTGACCTCGGGAATCCTGGGGGTTCTTTTCGCCCTGGCCCAGCATGATTTGAAACGCCTGCTGGCCTATCACAGCGTGGAAAACATCGGCATCATCGCCCTCGGACTGGGCATCGGTCTCTTGGGGCTGGCCATCGGATCCCCCACACTGGCGGTCCTGGGCTTTGCCGGAGGGCTGCTCCACGTGATCAATCATGCCCTGTTTAAGGGGCTGCTTTTCTTCGGAGCCGGTGCGGTGCTTCGCGGCACCGGGACCATGGAAATCGATCATCTCGGCGGGCTGCAGAAACGGATGCCCTGGACCGGTACCCTGTTTCTGGTCGGGGCCGTAGCCATCTGCGGCCTGCCGCCATTGAACGGATTTGTGAGTGAATTCTTGATCTACCTGGGATCATTGAACGGCCTCCTCGCCCTGGCCGCTGTTCCCTCCGGCGCCCTGGTCGCTTCCCTGGCCGGTCTGGCCCTGATCGGGGGGCTGGCCGTGGCCTGCTTTACCAAGGCCTATGGCATCATTTTCCTCGGCGAGCCGAGAAGCGAATCGGCCCGGCAGGCCCGGGAAGTCGGCCTGCCCATGCGTATGGCCATGGCGGTTCTGGCCCTGGCTTGTGTGTTCCTCGGATTCGGCGGCCCCTGGGTCGTGACCGCCCTTGGGCCGGTCATAAAAACCGTGACCCTTCTTCCCCCTGAAGCCGTGCAAAGCGGATTGGACCAGGCCTGGCATCCCTTGACGATGATCCTTTACGCGGCCTTGGGGCTTCTTTTTTTGACGGTCGTCATGACCCTGGCCCGTCGAATCATGCTTTCTCGTCGCCAGGTAACCAGGACCGAAACGTGGGGATGCGGCTACGCCGCCCCCACGCCCAGGATGCAATACACCTCGTCTTCCTTTGCCCAACCCTTGACCGACCTTTTCCGCATCTTTCTCCACACGCGGCAAAAGGTCCAGAAACCCAAAGGGCTGTTCCCGTCCGGCGCCTCGTTTTCCAGCGAGACGCCCGATGTTTTTCTAAAGGGTTTTTATGAACCGGCCTTTTCTCTGGTAGCCCGCTTGATGTCCGGCCTTCAATGGCTCCAGCAGGGCCGGGTCCAGCTCTACATCCTTTATATCGTGGTCACCCTTTTTCTGATTTTTATCTGGAAATTAATGTAGGAGGGAAAAAGATGGCGATAAAAGCCTATACCCTGATTCCACCGATCCTGGCCCTGCTGGCGGCACCGCTTATGCTGTCCGTCATCAACAAGGTCAAGGCCGCCTTTGCCGGCCGAAAGGGACTCCCTGTCCTCCAGCCTTATTATGATCTGCTGAAATTGGTGCGTAAGGGTGCGACCTACAGTCAAACGACCACCTGGGTCTTCAGGGCCGGCCCTCTCGTTACCCTCATCAGCACCTTGATGGCCCTGTTGATGGTGCCCCTGGGGTCCTGTCCGGCCCTGTTGGCCTTTCCGGGGGATTTTGTCCTGCTGGCCTATCTTTTCGGACTGGGGCGTTTTTTTACCGTCATTGCCGCCCTGGACACGGGATCGAGTTTTGAGGGCATGGGGGCCAGCCGGGAGGTGACCTTCTCCGCCCTGGCCGAGCCGGCCTTCTTCCTGGGTTTGGCCGCCGTGGCCCGCCTTTCTGGAAGCGCCTCCCTGTCCGGCATGTTTTCCGCCCTTGACGGCCAGCTTTGGCGCACATCAGGCCCTGTTCTGATGCTGGTCGCCGCGGCCTTGGGGGTGATCCTGCTCACTGAAAACGCCAGGATCCCCATCGATGACCCCAACACCCATCTGGAATTGACCATGATCCACGAGGTGATGGTCCTCGACCACAGCGGCCCTGAGTTCGGGGCCATCCTCTATGGATCGGCCCTCAAGCTGTGGATCATGGGCGCCATCCTGACCGGGATTCTGATTCCGGCCCATGGCGGACCATGGCTGGTCAGTTTGCTGGTTGCGGTCGCCGGTCTGCTGGGCCTGGCCGTTATCATTGGCCTGGTGGAATCTTCCATGGCCAGAATGCGGCTGATCCGGGTTCCCCAATTGTTGACCAGCGCCGTGGGTCTCTGCGCCCTGGCCTTGATTCTGACTTTGAGGTAATCGATGAATCATTTTATCGACCTGTCCATGCTCTTGCTTATCCTGACTAATTTTTTACTCCTGGGATCAAGCCGCCTTAGAACCTGTATCCGTCTGGTGGCCTTTCAGGGGGTCATCCTTGGCCTTCTACCTTTCTTTTTCGTGTCCACCATGAGTTGGCACACCACGGTCATCGCCCTGCTGGCCATGACCCTCAAAGGTGGGATATTCCCCTGGCTTCTGCTCCGGGCCTTAGGTCTGGCCAGCGTCCGCCGCGAAGAGGAACCCTTTGTCGGCTATTCCACTTCGCTTCTGGTTGGGGTGGCCGCCCTGCTGGCCTCTCTTTGGTTCGATTCCCGCCTGGGTCTGCGGGTCGTAGTCGAAGAAGGGCTGGCCGCGCCGCTCTCCTTCTTTACCATCCTGGTGGGCCTTTTTCTGTTGATGACCCGCAAAAAGGCCTTGACCCAAATATTGGGGTATCTGGTCCTTGAAAACGGTATCTATGCCTTTGGAATCTCCCTGGTCCGGGGCATTCCCTTTTCCGTGGAGCTTGGCGTGCTGCTGGACGTCTGGGTGGCCGTCTTTGTCATGGTGGTGGCTACCTATCACATTAGCCGTCAATTTGAACATACCGACGTGGATAAATTGAACCGACTGAAAGGTTGACCTTTTGATGGATTCTGGAATGCTTCTCTGGCTTATTCTCCTGGTGCCGGTTGTGGCCGCCGGCCTTTGCCAGTTATTGAAACCGGGCCGGAAAATAATGGCCTTTATTTTGGCCGGAGTTCTGTTGGACGGGACACTCGGCCTGATTGCCGCCTACAGGGTGGTCATGGACGGCCCCGTGGCGGCCCTCGGCGGCTGGCTCTACCTGGACTCCCTTTCCGCCTATCATCTGGTGGTCATGACCATCGTCTTTGTCATGAGCTCTGTTTACGGCCGGCACTACTTTGACGAGGAACTCCGTTCGGGCCTGTTCCCCTTGGCTGGGGTGCGTCGTTATGGAACCTTGTGGTTTGCCTCCCTGGGGGCCATGACCCTGGTCCTGGTTTCCAACAGTGTGGGGATCATGTGGGTCGGCATGGAGGCGACGACCTTGGTCACGGCCTTTCTCATCTGTGTGCACAAGGAGAAGGCCGCCATTGAGGCCATGTGGAAGTACCTGATCGTCTGTTCGGTGGGGATCGCCTTTGCCTTTATGGGGACGATTCTGGTGGCCGCCTCGACCAATGCCCTTCCGGCCGGGATGGCCGACACCCTTTTCTGGACCAACCTGCGCAGGGCCGCTGGATCTCTGGATCCAACCCTCATCAAGGCCGGTTTTCTTTTCGCCCTGGTCGGGTATGGGACCAAGGCCGGTCTGGCCCCGATGCACACCTGGCTTCCCGATGCCCACAGTCAGGCGCCGACACCGGTATCGGCTATTTTTTCCGGCTTTATGCTCACGGCCGCCCTTTACTGCATCATGAGACACATCGCCCTGGTCAATGCCGTCTTGAAAACCCCGCAGTTTACCAATGATCTCATCCTCTTTTTCGGGGTGGTTTCCATCACGGTGGCCGCGGCCTTTATCCTGATCCAGCATGATATCAAACGGCTCCTGGCCTATCACAGCGTCGAGCATCTGGGGATCATCGCCCTTGGTCTGGGACTGGGTCCCCTGGGCATCTTTGCCGCCCTGTTTCACACCCTGAACCACTCGGTCTGCAAATCCCTGGGATTCTTCTGTGCCGGGAGCCTGGGTAAAATCTATAACACCTATGATATGCGGCAGATCAAAGGGGCTTTGCATGTATCGCCCATCTGGGGCAGCGGTCTCCTGGGAAGTCTGCTGGCCCTCATCGGCCTTGCCCCTTTTGCCCTTTTCATCAGCGAATGGCTGATCGTCAAGTCGGCCATGGAAACCCGGGCCATCGTTCCCCTGGTCTTCTTTCTCTTCGGCAGCAGCGTGGTCTTCGTCGCCGCCCTGCAGCATGCCATTCCCATCGTCTGGGGGAAGCCCTCTATCGCCCCGGAGATCCTTGCCGGAACGGGCCAGGCCCACGGAAATTTCCCTGGTTTTTGTTTCCCTGGGTCTGCTGCTGGTCCTGGGGATCTGGATGCCGGAAGGGTTGCGGCATACCCTTGAACAGGCGGCCTTCATCGTAGGAGGGACCCCATGAAGGCCCGACCTTTTATGCGTTTTCACAACGGGGAACAAATCGATCTGGCGGATATTCCCCTGGTGGATAGCACCACCTTCAGGTCAACGGTCATTCAGGAAGTGGAATCCGGCGGCCGCATCAATGGTCTTTTCATCTGGCCCCATGACGGTCAGACCCTGCTCGTGGGGATCGTGGGCCACGCCGACACGGGCAGTTTCACTATCCTCGGCGCACCGGTTGATGAGGCCTATCCGGCCTTGACGCCGGAATGCCCGCAAGCCCACTGGTTTGAAAGAGAGATCGCCGAACAATGGGGTATCCGTCCCGAAGGCCATCCCTGGCTCAAGCCGATCCGCTTTCACGGTCCTTATGCCGGGATCAGGTGGGGGGAAAGAAAAGGGGAGTCCGATCCTACCGGGGGTAACCGATTTTTTTCAGGTCGCCGGTGAAGAGATCCACGAGGTGGCCGTGGGGCCGGTCCATGCCGGGATCATCGAACCGGGGCATTTCCGTTTTCAATGCCACGGGGAAAAGGTCTTGCACCTGGAAATCGCCCTGGGATTCCAGCACCGGGGGGTGGAAAAGGCCCTTAGTGGGCGGACCGGACAAACGAACGATTCATTATATGGAAACGCTGGCCGGAGACACGACCATCGGTCATGCTACCGCCTATGCCCAGGCCGTAGAGTCCCTTGTCCGGCTGCCATGCGACGGCCCGGGCCCAGGCCCTGCGGGGAATCGCCCTGGAACTGGAACGGGTGGCCAATCACATCGGCGACCTGGGTGCCGTTGCCGGCGATATCGGCTATTTGCCCACGGCGTCTTTTTGCGGACGCATCCGGGGGGATTTTCTGAACATGACCGCCCTGGTTTGCGGAAACCGCTTCGGAAGGGGCTGGATAAGACCGGGGGGGTCGGGTTTGACCTGGACGCGGCCAGGGCTTCCATGCTGGCCGACAGGGTCAAAAAAGGACTGGCCGAGGTGGCCGATGCCTTTCATCTGCTGGCACACCCCGTCCGTGCGGGCCCGCCTTGAAGATACGGGCATCCTGCCCAAAAAAACCGCCAGGGATCTGGGACTGGTGGGACCGGCGGCCAGGGCCTGCGGGCTTAAGCGCGATGTGCGCTTCGAATTCCCCTCCGGGATCTACACCGTGAGCCATATTCCTCTTTCCACCTGGGAAAGGGGAGACGTCTTTGCCCGGGTTTATGTCCGCTGGCTGGAAATACAAAAATCCGGCGATTTTATTTTAGATCAACTCCAGGCCTTGCCTGGGGGCGCTATTTTTAAGGAATCAGGGCCGTTCACCGCCTCCAAAATGGTCGTCTCGCTGGTGGAAGGCTGGCGCGGAGAAATCTGCCATGTGGCCGTAACCGATAAAAACGGCCGCTTTGTCCGCTACAAGATAATCGACCCTTCCTTTCACAATTGGATGGGACTGGCCATGGCGCTCAGGAATCAGCAGATATCCGATTTTCCCTCTGTGCAACAAAAGTTTCAACCTCTCTTATTGCGGTCACGATCTTTAAGGAGTTACTTATGTTTAAAGCCTTGGTCACGAGAATAAAACAAGGTCAGCGGACCATCCCCTTCCCGCCCCGGGAACCGGTGCTTTCCGACCGCTTTCTGGGACGTCCGGAAATCGATCCCTCGAAATGCCTTTCCGGCTGTCAGGCCTGTGAAGAGGTGTGCCCGACCAAGGCCCTGTCAATCACCAAGGAAGGGCTCCATCTCGACATGGGCCGCTGTCTTTTTTGCGGGGAATGCCGAAAGGCCTGCCCTGCGGGTGTCATTGATTTTGGCCAGGATTACCGGCTCTCCGTTCGCCGTCGGGAAGATCTCATCATTTCGGGGGGAAGTTTTTATTGGCCGGCCCGCTCGAAGACGGCCTCAGACGCCTCTTGAGACGATCCTTGAAACTGCGCCAGGTTTCCGCCGGAGGATGCAATGCCTGCGAGGCGGATGTCAACGTCCTCGGAACCATCACCTATGATCTGGGACGGTTCGGCATTGAATTCGTGGCCTCTCCCCGCCATGCCGACGGGCTGCTGATCACCGGACCGGTCACCCGGAACATGGCCCTGGCCCTCAAAAAAACCTATGAGGCCGTCCCCTCTCCCAAGATCGTCATCGCCTCCGGGGCCTGCGCCATATCCGGTGGCCCCTATGCGGATCATGCGGAGGTGCAAAACGGCTGCGCCAGCACCGTTCCCGTTGACCTCTATATTCCCGGATGCCCGCCCCATCCTTTGACCATACTCGACGGCCTGTTGCGCCTTCTCGGCCGTCTTCCATCATAAGTTTCCTGCCGCCTCCCGCTTTTACCCTCCTTCCTCGTTCCTCATTCATTACTCCGAACTCCTAATGCCCCTTGCCTCTCAATCAACTCATTGAACATACTGACTGAAAGAACTTAGAACGGGATGATATTTGGGAAAGACACCGCTTTGATGGAAGAGGTTAGTCAAAAATAAGTCAATTCAGAAACAACATCCCCTGCGACACATACGAAGAGCCCCGATTAACCCCAAAATTGCTCCGTTCAACACAACGTGATTTTGAGTTGACACGCTCATATTATCGCGATAAGATGAGGACATGAAATCCAATGACGTATGTTCCCCGAAGCCTGGAAGCTTATGCCTTCGATGAAAACCTGATCGGAAGACATATGGTCTTTCTGGCCGGACCGCGCCAAGTAGGGAAAACCATGCTGGCCCGCAATTGGTTGGAAAAGAAAGGCTGTTCGTCTCTCTATTATAACTGGGATGATATCAAGACCCGGCGCGCCTACTTAGCCGACAGCCGGTTTTTTGAGTCCCCGGCTCGTGCACTGGCCCTTCCCGAACCCTGGATCGTTTTTGATGAGATCCACAAACGGGGTCATTGGCGAGATATTCTGAAGGGTATTTATGACGTTTTTGGAAAAGAATTCCGATTCCTTATAACCGGCAGCGCCCGTCTGGACCTGTTTCGCCGGTCCGGAGATTCCCTGGTGGGACGATACAATCTCTTCCACATGTTTCCGTTTAATCTCAGAGAAGTAACCTCTCTGAAGAGGCCTCCCTGTTTTTTGAGCCAAGAGAATTTCGGCGTCATGGTTTCAGATTTCGAAAAACAGGTGTCCCGTCACTTGTCCCCGGAGATCGCTGAGGCCCATACCCTTTTTGGGCGGAACGGACCATTCCCGGAACCCTTCTTGAGGCAAAACGATCGGTTTTGCCGAAAGTGGCATCAGGATTATTTGAGTTTGATCGTGCGCCAGGATTTGAAAGATTTAACCCGGGTGGTGGAACTGGACAAGATCGAGCATCTGGTATCCCTTCTGCCGTCCCGCGTCACCTCTCCCCTCTCCATGGCCAATCTGGCCAGGGATCTGGAGGTGGCCCATACTACGGTGAAAAACTGGCTGGAGCAACTCAAAAGACTTTATCTCATTTTCCCGGTTGATCCCTGGACCCAAAAAATATCCCGGGGATTGAGAAGGGAAAAGAAATGGTATTTCCTGGACTGGTATTATGTTCCGGAAGGTCCGGGTCGTCTGGAAAATATGGTGGCGACCAACCTCACCCGGACCTGTCAAACCCTTACGGACAGGGGATATGGCCGAGTACCGGCTTTATTATGTGCGGACCTTGGATAAAAAGGAGATTGATTTCGTGGTGACGAGGGACCGCAAACCAATCCTCTGTCTGGAGGTCAAAGCCGGTGACACCAGCCTCTCCGTCACCCTAAGAAACCGACGGAAGTGGTTTCCCGATCAATCCACTATGGGGGTACAGATTGTGGATAAAAAGGGAACCCTACAGAAGTTCCCCGACAATACCTGGATCATCAGCGCAGATCGATTCTTATCGTTATTGGATTAATCGGTTGCTGAAAAAGGTCCATCACCTTACTTCTATATATCAGTCGTTATGAAGGATATGCATCGTGCGTGGCGCCCCAAAGGGCGCATGTGGGCTTAACACTTAATGTCCTTAATCCGCAATTCCAGCCTGGGGGTTGAGCCGTACTCCGAGATAAAAGGGGTATAGGCCAGGTCGAGGAGGTCACCGGGATGAAGATTCAAATTTCCCAGACCAAACCCGATACCATCCAAAATAGTCCCATTTTGTTCTATTTTTAGACGCAGATGCCCGTTGCCGACTATCCTGATGGATTTAACTCGCGCCTGTCTGGTGGCCAAGACCGGTTCCGGATTTTTTGATCCGAAAGGGGCCAATCGAGGGAGATAGGGGGCGATGTCCTTTCCCAGGCAAGCAAAATCGACCTCTCCTTCAATGGTCAAGGAAGGAACCAGCGCCGTTTCCGGAACCAAATTTTGTACCAGGGCTTCAAAGGCCTGCTCAAAAGCCGGAAGGTCCAAGACCTTGAGGGTCGCCCCGGCGGCAGCAGCATGGCCACCGAACGCCAGCAAGATATTCTTCCAAGGCCTCAAGGCCTTTAAAAAGGTTGAATCCTTCGATGCTGCGCCCCGAGCCGTGGGCCGTCTCCCCTTCGATGGTGAATAAAAAGACCGGTCTGGTCCATTTCTCGACCAGCCTGGAGGCCACCAATCCCAGGATACCCCGATGCCAGGTTTCCGATCCTAAAACCAGGCTTTTCTTTGCTTCTATTTTAAGACCGCCTTGTAGTTGATCTCCGATTTCCTTGATCATGAGTTGTTCCAAGGGCTTGCCGCTGGCTGTTTTCCTGGTTCATTATTTGAGCCAGATCCCTGGCCTCTTTGGCATCATCCGTGATCAGTAGATGGACCCCGCCGCCGGCCTCCTGCATCCGGCCCAGGGCATTGATCCGGGGGGCCAGGCGAAAGGCCACATCAACGGAAGAAACCGCTTTCTCGGATTGAATCCCGCAGACCTCTTTCAAAGCCGCCAGACCGATATGGGGGGAGCGGGTCATCACCTCCAGCCCCTCCCGGACCAGGATGCGGTTGACCCCGAGGAGGGGGACCACATCGGCCACGGTCCCTAAGGCCACCAGGTCCAGATAGGCCCTTAAGTTCGGCTTTCCATTCGGGAAAAATCCCTTGAGGTCCAAGGCCTGGCGAAGGGCGATAACCAGATAAAAGGCTACCCCGACACCGGCTAATTCCTTAAAGGGAAAGGCAGCAGTCCTCTTGTTTAGGATTGAGAACCGCCGCCGCCGATGGCGCCCCTTTCCGAGAAACCTGATGGTGATCGGTGACGATCACCTCCATGCCCAGACCCTGGGCGAATTCAAGCTCCTGGTGGTTGGAAATCCCGCAGTCCACGGTAATGATCAGGGAAACCCCTTGTTCTTTCAAAGAGGTTATCCCGGGGATGGAAAGTCCGTATCCCTCCCGGACCCGGTGGGGAATATAAAAAAGGATCTCCGGGAAAAAAGGTTTTAAAAAATGGACCAGGAGCGCCGTGGCCGTTATTCCGTCGGCATCATAATCACCAAAGATAGCGATGCGTTCTCCCTGCTCCAGGGCCTTTAGTATCCGATTAACGGCCTTATCCATATCTTTCATCAGATGGGGAGGGGGCAGGTGAAGCAAGGCCGGGGAAAAGAAATCCTGGACCTGGTCGGCCCGGCAAAGGCCCCGGTAAAGTAACATTTGGGCCACCAGGGGAGGGAGGTTGAGTTCCCGGGCCAACGATTCGGCCCGCTCAGTGTCAAAAGGTAAAATGTTCCATTCCATAACCCGCACCTTACCCCAGCAGGGAGGAAGGTTCAAGGCCAATTCTTTTTCCGTTGTCAACCCTGCTTAAATACAGTATAATTTTTAACAGAATGGGTAACACGTTAGGTGTTTGAAAAGAAGGCTTTTGTTCACCGCAAAGCCGCGAAGAACGCAGAGAGAATCATTTTTGTTCAATCCCGTGAGAGGCGGGATTGAACAAAACATCTCTAGCCTCCGGCCGTAGAGTAGCAAAAGCTTTTTCCTTTCTGTCCTCTCAACAGAAAGGAAAAATTATTTCCCCTTTTGCGTTCTTTGCGGCTCTGCGGTGAAAACGGTTTTTCAAGAAGCTAAATGATACCAAAATCATAAAAATAAAAAGCCATGAATTCCCCTCATCTCGATTTGTTAAAAAAAATACCTTCCATGACCCTGCTGCTGGAGCAGCCGGAGTTTGATAAATTATTATCCCGGACTTCCCGTAAACATCTCATCAACATCATTCGGGAGTTATTGGCCGAAAAAAGAAAGGGGATATTTTCAGACCAGGACCCTATCCTGGACCTGCCCACCCTCTGGAAGGAAATAGAATTGAAATTATCGGCCAAGGCCGCTTACCATCTTCGCCGGGTGATCAACGGCACCGGGGTTATTATCCATACCAATCTGGGTAGATCACTGCTGGCCCCGGAGGCCCTGGAACAGATTCAAACCGTCGCCCGCTATTATTCCAACCTGGAATTCGACCTGGAATTAGGGCAGCGGGGGAGCCGCTACAGCCACGTGGTCGACCTGCTCATGGAACTTACCGGGGCCGAGGCCGCCCTGGTGGTCAACAACAACGCCGCGGCCGTGTTGCTGGCCTTAAACACCCTGGCCCAGGGGAAAGAAGTCATTGTTTCCCGGGGGCAACTGGTGGAGATCGGCGGGTCTTTCCGGATCCCGGAGGTCATGACCCGCAGCGGGGCCGTCTTACGGGAAGTCGGGGCGACGAATAAAACCCATTTAAGGGATTATGAGGCCGCCGTGACGGACCAGACGGCCATGCTGCTCAAGGTCCACACCAGCAATTACCGGATCGTGGGTTTTACCAGCGAGGTCCCTCTGGAAGACCTGGTGGCCTTGGGAAAGAGCCATGATCTTCCGGTCATGGAGGACCTGGGGAGCGGGAGCCTTATCGATGTCTCTTTGTTCGGTCTGGAAAAAGAACCGACCGTGGGCGAAGTGGTCCGGGCCGGTGCCGACGTGGTGACCTTCAGCGGGGACAAGCTCCTGGGCGGCCCCCAGGCCGGGATCATCGTGGGCCGGGAAAAAACTATCCAGGCCTTGCGGAGCAATCCCTTAAACCGGGCCTTGCGGATCGACAAGCTGACCCTGGCCGCTCTGGAGGCCACCTTGAAACTGTACCGGAACGAAGAGCAGGCCATAAGAGACATCCCGACCCTGGCCCAGTTGGCCATTCCCTTGCCCAGGCTCCATGAGCGCGCCAAAACCCTCTACCGTCTTCTTAAAAAAATTTCGGTTCCCGGTTTGACCCTGGAAATAATGCCCACCACCTCTCAAGTCGGCGGCGGGGCCTTGCCCTTATCGTATCTGAATTCTTATGCCCTGGCCTTTGCTTCCGACAGGGAGTCCTCCTCTGAAATGGAAAGGCGGTTCCGGTCCTTTTCGCCGCCCATTATCGGCCGTATTGAAAAAGAACATTTCCTTCTGGATGTGCGCACCCTGCAGAAAGAGGATTTTCCGCATATCGCCCGATGTTTGAAGGAATGGGGGAATTAAGATTTTTTGTTAGACAGGATTTACAAGATTATTTGAATTTTTCTCTGCTTCGACTTAGGCAAATCATTGGAAATGATTCCCGAATGATGATCAGGCTGGTCTTAGCCTCTTCGTCCAGGCGATCAGGGCAGCAAGCAATTCCCTTATTTTTTCCCTCGTTTTGTCGTCCGTCAGACGGCCATTCTGGTCAATCTTCTGCTCTACGAACGGTACCATGACCTCGGGCTGATTTATGGGGAACATGTTCAGAAAGACAAAGCTCTGCCGCAGGTGATATTGAGCCCGCGCCGTGCCGAGCATGCCTATTGATGCGCCCATGACCGCCACCGGTTTACCGTTCCAGGCGTTATCCGCGTAAGGCCGTGAAGCGGAATCGATGGCATTCTTGAGTACACCGGGGATCGAGTAGTTATATTCCGGTGTCACAATCAGGATGGCATCGGCCGCCTTGATCTTTTTTTTGAACTCCTTGACCCTGTCAGGGGGTTGGCTTTCAAGATCCTGGTTAAAAGGCGGTATGCCGTCAAGGTCAAAGACTTCAAGTCCGGCACCTTCCGGCACCAACTCTGCCGCTACCCGCAAGAGCGCCTTGTTGAAAGAGTTTTTTCTTAAACTACCGGCAATACCGAGAATCGAAATGGTTTTATCCTTTGTCTCTGCTGTCTCTGCGGTTTTTTCCATGAATAAAGTCTCCCTTTCTATGGTTTTCCTGGCCTATGGCCTAAAATAGCATCCATCCGGAAAAGGCAATGTCCCGGATGAGCGATAGCTGTCAGCTTTTAGCATCAGCAAAATCTTCAATCCTTAAGGGCTTAGCTAAATGGGGATTGCTAACACGAATCACGGATATTTCCGGATAGACTTAAGCATCCGGTTGCAAATCTAGAAATTTCCTGATTGACACGTACAAAGAAATTAAGCTCATCATAGTTGGCGATGATCAGTCAGGTTTCAGCGGGAAATGCTAAGGAATTACAAAGAGCTTTAGAAAACAAACCCTCGAACCCTTGAAACCTTGAATCCTCGACACCTTTCGACCAACAAATTGGGAGACAGTATACCGATAAAATCATGAATCCTCTAACCGCCCGACAGAAAGAAATTTTGGCCTTAATCCGGGATTACCAGAACCAACATGGCTACCCTCCCTCTCTCAGGGAGTTGTCCGGCCATTTCAAGGTTTATCCCAATGCCATCCAGGATCACCTCAAGGCCCTGATCAAGAAAGGATATTTGAAGCGAGAGCCCAACCGCTCCCGCGGGGTAAGCCTGACCCGGTCTTCCGGACCTTTGCGCACTGTCCCTCTTTATGGGGCTATTCCGGCAGGAGATCCCCGGCAGGTCGAGGAATCCGCCGAAGGCTATGTTACCCTTCCCGAGGGATGGACCAAAGGAGAAGAGGTCTTCCTTCTCCGGGTCCGGGGGGAGAGCATGAGTCCTTTTATCCTCCCCGGGGACCAGGTCATCGTTCGCCGCCAACAAAGGATCCCTGAGGGGGCCATCGGGGTTTTTCGCCTGGACAACGAGGTGACCCTCAAACGCTACTATCCGCAAAAGAATCAGGTGGTTTTGAAGGGAGATAATCCGGAAATGGAACCCCTGATCATAAAGAAGCAAGACCTGTCCACTTTTTCGGTCCTGGGGAAAGTGATCGGGGTTTATCGCCCTTTAAATCCTTGAGCAAATAAGTTTTACAGACATGACTGCTCGCGGCTGGCTTATTGATCTCTATGTCCGGGAGGATCTCATCGTCCTCTGGTTCCGGCTTCAATCGGGGACGCTCATTTGCCTGACCGATTCCTTCCCTTATTGCTTTTATGCCCAGGGTCGCCCCAGGGACCTGCTGACCCTTGAGAAAAACCTCTCTCCCCTACTCCGCCGGGCTACCTGGACCAAGCGGAGAGAATTTTGGAGCGGAAAGCTCATTTCGGTCCTGGAACTCGAAGCCGCTCTCCATTAAGAAGCTTTTTGAGATCCAAAAGGTTCTCTCCCGCTTCCCTGGAGCGATCAGCTTTTATAACTGTGACCTGGCCGTCCCCCAGTATTATGCCTATTTAAAAGGCCTCTTCCCCTTATGTTATTGTCAACTCAAATGGGAAGAAAAAAGGCTCCTCGGCCTGGAAACTCCTGGACTCTCCCTGGAACCCGGATGCCGCACTTCCCCCCTTCAAGACGATTGAACTTGGTCTAACCCAGCACCCGCAAATCCCGCTTGAACGGGGAAACAGCCTGGAATTAATCGCAGAGGGCCGATCCTTCGAACTGGACGGATCGAGCCCGGCCGAGCTTTTAGAAAAGCTCAATACCTATTTGAAGGACCTCAACCCTGATTTAATTATCTCCCGAAAAGGAGATGATCGGATCCTGCCCATACTTTGGAATTGGGCTCAAAGGGAAAAAATTCCCCTGGCCCTTGACCGGGACCCCCATCCTCCCTTGAGACGATCTGTCGGCCAGTCGAGGTCTTACTTTAGCTATGGCCAGATTATCTATCAAAGCTCAAGCTTCCCCTTATACGGTCGGTTCCACATCGATCAAAACAACTCCTTCTTTTTTCGCGAAGCCGGTTTGCCAGGGACCCTTTTTATCTCCCGTCTGACTAAAATTCCCGGTTCAAACCCTGGCCAGGTCCTCTCCTGGGACGGCGATTACTTCGATGCAGCTTGACCGGGCCGTCCGCAAGGGAATCCTCATTCCCTGGAAAAAAGGAAGACCCGAGGCCTTTAAAACCGCCTGGGATCTTTTGGTGGCCGATAAGGGAGGGCTGGTTTTTCAACCCCCCATAGGTCTCAGGGAAAATGTCGCTGAAATCGATTTTGCCTCCATGTACCCGAGCATCATGGTCCAGCACAACATCTCCCCGGAGACCATGCTCTGTTCCTGCTGTCCGGGGCCGGTAGTCCCCGAAGTGGGATATAATATCTGTCACAAAAGAGAAGGCCTGATCCCCGAAACCTTGAGCCCGATCTTAGATCTCAGGGCTGAACTCAAGGCCCGGATCAAAGCCGACCATCCCTCAAAGGAAACCTACCAGTCTTTTCAAAAGGCCCTCAAATGGATCCTGGTCACCTGTTTCGGGTACACGGGGTATAAGAATGCCCGTTTTGGCCGCATCGAGGCCCATGAAGCCATAACGGCCTTCGGCCGGGACAAACTCTTCCTGGCCAAGGAATGCGCGGAAGAAAGAGGCTACCGGGTCCTTCATGGCCTGACCGATTCCCTCTGGATTGAAGGTCCGGGGCTTACCGAGGCCGGTATCAAGGATCTTCTGGCGGAGATCGGAGAGAAAAGCAAGGTTCCCATCAACCTGGAAGGGATCTACCACTGGATTATCTTTCTCCCCTCAAAGGTCAATGCCAATCGCCCGGTGGCCAATCGCTACTTCGGGCTTTTTAAGGACGGAAGCCTTAAGACCCGCGGCATTGCCTGCTGCCGTCATGACATTCCTCCTTTCATTAAAGAGGCCCAGACAGACCTTTTGAGGGTTATGGGCACGGCCCCTGATCGAAAATCCCTGGAAAACAAGCTGCCCGAAATCCTGGACCATTTGGGGGATTATGTGGCCCGGCTCAAGGAGGGCCGGGTAGAGACTCAGGAATTGGTCATCACCCGCCGTCTAAGCCGGACCCTGGAAGAATACCGGGTCAATACCCCCTCGGCCATGGCCCTTGAGCAATTCGAATCGGTGGGTTTGACCATCCACCCCGGACAGAAGGTGGCTTATCTCCTCCGGGATAGCGCTCTTGTAAGTGAAGAAGAACGAATCCTTCCCGCCCCTTTTCTCGAAGGGGGAGAAGACTATGACAAAAAAAAGTATCTGGAAATGCTGTTAAAGGCTGCTGCCGAATTGCTGGTGACCTTTGGCTTGGATTTTAAGGATCTGGCCGAAAGATATCGATTGATTCGATAACGACTTCCTGAAATTCCCAAACCCCCATTTTGGATGGGGATAGCGAGCGAACTTCAAATAATAGACACTCACCTTACCCGGATAGAAAACCCGAGAGTTCAAACGATAATAAATAAAACGACTTGAAATCCAATGACTTTTTAGTTATAAATGGACAGGAAATTGAATGTATTCAGAAAATTCTTCGGTTGGCGAACCCGAAAAGAAGGTCAGGCCTCATCGCTTAAGCCAGAAGCATTCTTTTCATTTTGATATTAAGCCCACATGCGCCCATTGGGGCGCCACGAAGAATGAAAAACAGGGTTCAAGGGGCCGAGGGGTCAAGGATTCAAGTGAAAGGCAAGGAAGTAAAACCTTTGAACCCTCGAATCCTGGAATCCTTGAACCCTATTTTCGTATTAACCGGGTAGAAAGATTCTATTAGAATCGGGATAAGGTGATAATCTATGAGCGAGCAAGAAGAAATACTGATTATTGATGACACCTCAATAATGCAGGAATGTGCTCACGGATATCCTCTCGGCTGAAGGCTTCCAGGTGCGATCCGCCAATAATGGAGAACTGTCCTTTAACTTAATCGCCGCCAAACCACCCCATCTGATTTTGCTGGATATCGCTATGCCCGAGATGGACGGATTCGAAGTTTGCCAGCGGCTCAAATCCAAGGAAGAAAGCAAAGGAATCCCCGTAATATTCTTAAGTGGTAATACGAGCATCGAGGAGAAGGTGACCGGTTTCGGACTCGGTGCGGTTGATTTCATTTCCAAACCCTTCCAGCGAGAAGAACTTCTGGCCCGGGTTCGGACCCATCTCGAACTGAGCCGGTTGCGGGCCAGTCTCGAAGCCCAAGTGGCGGAACGAACGGCTCAACTAAGCAAGTCGACGGAAGAACTCAAAAAAAGTTTAGAAAAACTACATAAATCCATGGAAGGGATCATTCAGGTCATCGCCTTGACCGTGGAAACACGGGACCCTTACACCGCTGGCCATCAGCGTCGGGTAGCGGAGTTGTCAGGTACCATTGCCCAGGAGATGGGTCTTCCGAAAGAGAAAATCGATGGTCTCTGCATGGCCGCAATGATCCATGATCTTGGCAAGATAAACGTTCCCACAGAAATCCTCATCAAACCAACCAAATTATCGGATATCGAGTTTAGCCTGATAAAAGTGCACGCCGAGGTAGGTTATAGCATATTGAAGGATATTGACTTCCCGTGGCCTGTGGCCAGGATGGTACTTGAACATCATGAACGGATAAATGGTTCCGGTTATCCGAATCGGATAACCGGAGAAAATCTCCTTATTGAATCCCGGATTATGGCTGTTGCCGATGTGGTTGAGGCTATCGCCACCAATCGTCCTTACCGGCCTGCCCTGGGGATTGAAAAAGCCTTAGAGGAAATCTCGCAAAACAAAGGGATCCTTTATGATCCGGAGGTGGTCGATACCTGCCTGAGGCTTTTTAAGGAGAAGGGGTTTAATTTTGAGTAAACCTCCGGTCCTCCAATCCTCCTGACCTGACCCCAGGTTCCCGTCAGATCCAAATTGATGATCAGGCCTTTAGTCGCAAACGGTCATGGACCATTTCCCAATCAACCGTGGCATTACTACACTTGCGTTGGGGCAAAAGAATCCCCTGCAATGCATAACCGGTCCCGGACCGCTCGGAAACATAGCCCTCCTTTTTGAAAGAATACCTCGAAACCAGTCTGGTTTTTAGATACCAACAGCAGGTGACTCCTAACAAGGCCCGGGCGTCATGGTGATCCAACTTTTCCTTAATGAATAAATGGCTGGGTAATAGGTCCGGCCGGCGTAAGCAACGAGAGCTGGGGACAACATACACCTCGGCATATCCCAGTCCCAAGGCTTCCTTTCGTACCCGGCCCAATTGACAATCCGGACAATCGCTCCGGCAAAGCATACCCCCAGAAGGGTCTACCGGTGCGGGGCATCCAGGAGGACAAAGGCAGAAAGGAAGAAAAAGCAGCCTCTGGTGGTAAGGGGTGCCGGTAAAACCTTTCAAGAAATATCGGTTACCGATTTTGACTAAAAATTTGTAATTCCAATCACGGTTGATGGAATCAAGTGCCCGGCCGGTCCATTGATTAAGGCGACGCAAGAACGACAGACTGACCCACAGCAGGGATTGGCGGGAGAAGAAGAACGACCCCACAACGGACAAGCCTACAACAATCAGTAAAATTAAAATCCAGTGATTCATAGCCTACCTTTTGAGGGGTTTCTCTTTGGGTGGAAAGGAACAAGGAAAAGGTGGCCACCAGGCCCCCCCTATTCCCAATCGTGGAGAACGAATGGTTCGACATTAAGGTTATAATCTTTCAAAGAGGCTTCGTCAAAGAGAAAATCGGGGTAGTGTCCTTTCAAATTAGGACACGGCGACTGGGGGTAATATTAACCAATGGCCTCATAACGATCATCTTCTTGTCTTATTCTTCTTCCATTTAAGAGCCTCTCTAAATGTTTTCTCATCATGGCCCTTTCCCCGAATTCAAAAAAGGCCACCGGTTCACGGGGCTTTTGGTAGATGAACCATTGGGAAACGATTTCTTCCAGGGTCCTGGGTTGGGCCAGATACTCAAACAATTTACCTTCCCGTTCCTCAATGATCCCGAGATAGCGATCCCAATCTTCGGCCGGATCACGCTCGAATAAGCCGGTCTCATGACCGGTGATCCAGGTGTGAGCAGGGATTTTTTTTAGTCGCCGGACAGAAGAAATCGTATCTTCGATCGAGGATTCCCGGTCCCCGTACCAGGGACCGAATTTCCCTAAATCATAATCGCCCAGGAAAAGCACTTCCGGCTCCCGAAAGAAAAATGACATGTGGCCAGGGGTATGACCGGGGGTATGAATGACTTCCACGGTAACGGATCCGAGATTAAAAATTTCGTTTCCCACAAAGACCCGGCCGGGAGTTCGGGGCCGATAGTGGAATTGGTTGATCAATAACGGACGCCATTCGGCCCGATAGGCGGGATTATCCAGCCCATACCAATCCATAAAAATCTCCATGTCCGACAGGGGCGGGGCTTCTATTTGGGGGACGACCAGGGGTAAATCATCAAACAGATCCAGATGCATAATGTGGTCTTCATGCCAGTGGCTGAGCCAGATTTCTTTGACGCCGGGATTTTCCTTAAGCTGAATCAGCCTGTCACGGTCCGAGGCCGGATCGATCAGTACACCGGCCCCCTCCACGTACACCGAATGACAATAGGGATATTTGCCGCGGTTTTCTCCGGGGATAAACCAAACCGGCCCAAAATGTTTTTCTTCCATGTTGACTTTAATCCTTCCCTTCTGAAGTTAGATTAACGGAGATATCTTTCCGGCAGATCAAGATAGTAATGGCCTTCCTCCTCTTTACTCCTTTTTAAACACCCCTGTCCGTAGATACGACATTTGTTTTTTAGCTCCTTAAAGGCCGATTCGTATTGTCCGGCGGTCAATCGCCCCGAGTCTAAAAGTTTAACCAGGGCCTGGATACGATAGCGGTCAAGGGCCGGCGTGGCCCGGGAAAGCTGATCCGGGTGGCCGCCCCGTTTGACTACCAAGGGCAGGTCGATCAAATAGATGGGGAATCTGGAAGAAATTCGAAGCCAGAGGTCATAATCTTCGCAGGCCGGCAGGGTTTCATCAAAACCGTCTTCCTGATTCGAATAAATCCCTTTGGATCATCACCGCCGAGGGGCTGACCAGGCAAAGCAAGAGAGAAGGAGCAAAGATGTCCCCGGAAAATTTCCGGTGTTTTTTCTGAGGATTCACCCGACGGCCGTTACGGATCCAGATCTCTTCGGTCTGGCAAATCACGGCTTCCGGATTTTGTGAAAAAAATCGGACCTGCGTTTCCAGCTTCTTGGGCAGCCAGAGGTCATCAGAGTCCAGGAAAGCGACCCATTTGCCCCGGGCCATTTGAAGCCCGAGGTTGCGGGCCGAACTGACCCCTTGATTGGCCTGGTACTGGTAAATGAGATGATTTGGATATTTTTTGAGGACCTGTGCCGTTCCGTCGGTGGATCCGTCATCGACGACAATCAACTCAAAATCCTGAAAGGTTTGTTGATAAACCGATTCGACGGCCTCAAGGAGAAAGGCCGCACGGTTGTAGGTGGGTATGATGACGCTGATCGGCGGGAGCAGACATTAAGATTACGGTATTAAAAGGGCCGTCAATCCGGCCAGGATAAATCCGGACTCTATCATGGTTTCGAAATAGACGCTTCCCGGCAAGGCCCACTTTTTTTCATAAATAATCAGGATGGCGAATTGATAAACGAGACTGATCAGCAGCCAAAGATCCCATAAGGGGAAAAGTCCAAAGAGGGTGCTTGATCAATAAGGCCGTCATCGTCCCCAGACTCAAGCCCTTGAGGAAGCGGATGGTTTTTTCTTCCCCGATGATGATCGGCAAGGTTTCTTTACCGACGATCATGTCGCCTTGAATATCCAGGACATCAAAAAGACCGGAGCGGATATAGACAAAACTGCAGATGATAAAAAAGCCAAGAATCAAAGAAAGACCGACCGGTTGATGTTCCGCCATGGCCGGAATCAAGGTGGTTACCCCGCCCCAGCCCAGGGCCACGGAAAGGGTCTTGGAGGCCGGGATGTCTTTTATTTTTTTCATTTTTGTAAAGCGCTGCCAAACCGCCGGCACGATCTGAATACTGTAGAGGATGCCCAAAACGCTCATCCCGGCCAGGAAGAGGAAGGGCACCCAACCCAGGGTTAGGGCCAGGGCCAGGGAAAAAATGGCCGCCCCTGTCCCTGAAATAAAGAAGGGGATTCGGTACTGCTGATAGAATTGGGAGCGATCCGGGTCATTATATTCCGCCGCCCCGCGGTCGAGGAGGTGATTGAGGATGTGCATGGCGTAAATGTGAAAGAAGGTAATGGCGAAATAGATCCAACTTATGGGCGTCTGCCGTAATCGGGCCGAGGTCAGGCTCAAACTGGCGGCCCCCAAGGCGACCATCAGGTTACTCTTTAACAAAAAGCGAACCGTAAGAAAAGGAAGGGCACTCCAGGAATATCCCTCGGTGGCCTTTAAGGCTTTGCAGTTCCTGGATGACCTTACGGATCATCCAGTTGGGTGTCGAGGCCCCGGCGGTGACTCCGACTGTTTTGAATCGGCCGATCTCTTTTTTATCTAATTGATCCTCAGTCTCCACATGGAAGCAAGGGGTGCCGACTGACTTGGTGATTCCCACCAGACGCCGGGTATTCCCGCTGTTATACCCTCCCACAATAACCAACCCATCCACCTGGCGGGCCAGATTACGAACTTCTTCCTGACGCTCATGGGTGGCGTTGCAGATGGTATTAAAGACCAGGCTTCCGGGAAATCGCCTTTTTAATTTTTCAACGACCTCCTGAAAGAGAGATTCATCTTGAGTGGTTTGGGCGACCACGATCACGCGGTCCAGGTCGGGTAATTCATCCACTTGGCCCGGGTCGGTCAGGACAATTCCCTTACCTTGAGAATAGCCCAATAAGCCGATGACTTCCGGATGATCCCGGTCACCGACAATGATCGGCGTATAGTCCTCCTGGGCATATTTTTTGATGATGGCTTGGACCTTAATCACTCGAGGACAGGTGGCGTCGACTATGGTAAAACCGGTCTGTTTTAATTTTTGATGATCCTGGGGCGGTATGCCGTGGGCCCTGATCACCACGGTCCCCGTTTGGCGTCCGTCATTAGGGTCCAGGATATGGATCCCTTTTTTTTCGAGCATTCGAAGGACTTGCGGATTATGGATCAACGGTCCATAGGTATAGATGGGGTCCGGATAATGATAATTGGCCTCCAGGGCTAATTCCATTGCCCTTCGGACCCCCATACAAAACCCTGCTTTTTTGGCCAGACGGATTTTCATCGCTTTATCTTAGTTAAGCCACCTCAGCATTCCATGACCTGACTCCTGAATCCTGTATCGCCAACTCTTTTGATCCTAATCTATCGGCACCAAGGAATCAAAATATTCTTCAAAAAGGGTTTTTAATCTTTCCCGGGTCTGGGCCAGGGCCACATTTTGCCTGAACTCCCCAGAGGCGGGCAACCCCCGAGTCAGAACAAATAAGGTCCTTCGCAAGGCCTTGATTTGGGTCTTGCCCTGATAATTCTCTTCAATCCATTTCCAGTAGGAGGTAAGCCAGCCCCTCCTTTCTTCCAGATCAGGTTGGGCCGGGACCCCGCCGGCCTCTATTTCCCTTATCTGGTTGAAGATCCAAGGGGTGCGTAAGGCCTGCCGGCCTATCATGATGCCGTCACAACGGGTCTGTCTCTTGAGGTCCAGGGCTTGGGCCGGGGATAGAATATCACCACTGCCGATGACCGGGATTCGAATCAGCTCTTTGAGTTCGGCCAAGATGGACCAATCCGCCTGTCCGGAAAACCCCTGGACCGCATAACGGGGATGGATGACCAAGGCATCCGCTCCCGAATCCTCGGCGATCCGGGCCATGGTCAGGTAAGACAGGTCTCCTTCTTTCCATCCGGAACGGATCTTGATCGTCAAGGGAAGCCGGGTAGCCCGGCGAACGGCTTTAACTATTCCTTCGGCTCGTTTCAGGTCCTTTAATAAAGCCGCCCCTGAACCGGATTTGGCCACCTTCTTTACCGAACAGCCCATATTGATATCGATGATATCCGCTCCGGCTCCCTCGGCCAGGACGGCGGCCTGGGCCATTACTTCCGGCCTGGAGCCGAATAACTGAACCGATAGGGGGTGATCATCTCCGTGGGTTCTAAGGATCGACCAGGTCAAGGGGATCCTTCGGATTAATCCTTCGGCACTGACCATTTCGGTGCAGGCCAGCTCGCAGCCCAACCTGCGCACCAGCAGACGGAAGGGCAGGTCCGTATACCCGGCCATGGGGGCCATTAAATAGGGGAATGATATGGTTTGAGAGCCAATTTGCATGAAAAATGTGAAACCCTTTTTGAGAAAAATTCTTAAGTGCCTAACTATAACCACTATTGCTATAACATACAACCGCCCAGTGTAACAAAAGCAAGACTTGACTCTTAGGCCCGAATATTTTATTATTTTTTTTAACGGAAGTGGAAAGCTCACTGGTGGGGCTCCCGGACTTCAAATCCGGTGAACCGTCTGAGAAGGGCGGTTGGTGGGTTCGATTCCCATGCACTTCAAATCCGGTGTGCCGTCTGAGTAAGGCGGCAGGTGGGTTCGATTCCCATGCACTTCCGCCAATTATTTCAACTACTTATATTTGCCGCTTTACTCGTTCTGAAAATCGTTTAATCTTGGGCGGGGTTTTCGGGCGGGGTTTCCTTCGATTTCCTCGGTTTTCGGGTTTTTGCTTCCTCGTTCAAGGTTAAGATTACTACCCGTCCTTTATGTTCTACCAATACTCCTCCGGTGATTTCTCCGACTTCTTTAAAGGGTGGAATGGACTCATAAACTTTGTTGTCGTCTCCGATAATGTAATTCATAATTCCTCCTTTATTTGATATTTCCCCTGCCTCTACAGCGGGGGCAAACAACTTCACCGTTTCCATCGCAACTAACGCAAAGCCTTTCCCTACCGCCAATCGGTTTGTCTGGATGAGAAATACCTGCTGGCCGCCTCCGTTTATATTCATCTGAACCCTGTCCGTGCCGGCCTGGCCGCAGGTCCCGATGCCTATCGCTGGTCTTCCCAACGATTGTATAGTGATAGGATGACGGCCAACTCTTTTGTCGACAGCTCGTTTATCCTGGGGTTGATTTCGGACAATTACGCCACTGCCCGACGGACCTATAAGCTACTCTTGCAGCAAGCTTCCGGCTTGAAAGTAGATGAAGTCCTGGAGGTGGAAGGGGCCATTAACCGCCTTCAGGAAAAGCTGAAAAAGTTGGTTCCGGCCGTTTGGAATGGGATCACCCTGGGTCGATTGAGAAACCCGAAGGGGATCGACTTATTGGACAGCGAGGAACTATCCCGAAGAATTGAAACCCTAAACCTGAAAGGCCGCCTGGGGCAGGCCGAAAGCAGGCAAGCCCGGAAATACTTAATTGAGCAGTTGATAGCCAGAGGCTATAAAAGGAACGAGATTGCAGACCGGCTGGGAGTTTCGGTGAAGACAGTTTACAACAATATCCGGTGTTAGGTCTTAAATTATAAGATTCCGATTTCAACTCAAAGACAAAATCGGTAAAATGATTTGCACTGGAGCCAGATAATGGCACTATCAAAGTTTCCCTCCAAGTCTCCCCCGCTGAACAAAATCTGATTCCCGGGTTTAAAAGTTGACGCATTGACTTTGGCGGTGGTTTTCCAGGGCGTAGTCTCTGACAGACCGTTGTTGGTATCTTGCCCGCTTGTTGCATCGACATAATAGGTTGCGGCATAAAGGGAAGGGGTAAAGGTCAGGATAAAGAATAAGCCGAATAAAACTGTGATTCCTTGCCCAGGCTTTCCGATTATTTTTATATGGGAAAATGGCATTTTGGCACCTCAGTTGAGCTTCACGATTTTCTCATACCTTTACCGATTTCCACTCAAGGATAAAATCGGTAAAATCCAAAGGAGTTCCCCCCCAACCGCCCGCTGCGCTCATTTTTTCCCACCGCCCACTCGTCCCGATAAAAACGTGACTCGTTCAAGACGCGAAGAACGCTAAGTTCAGAGCCAGATTCTTCATTTGCCTGTGAGGGGCTGGCAAATGAAAAGTGCTCTTTTGCTTTCCGTCCTCTCAACGAAAAGCAAAAAATATTCTTCCCCTTCGCGGCCTTCGGGCCTTCGCGGTTCAAATTGGTTATTCTTTGGGCACGGGTCCGGGCAGGCCGGACACACGATCCGGCATCGCCGGAACCACGGGATAGCCACGGTTTAAGGCCCTTTTTACCGCCCGTTCGCCCCGCTCGAAGGCGGGGCTCACTTGACAAAGGCTGGACGACTGCGGGACGAAAGGGATATTTTCCCACCGCGACAATGCGGTGGCAAAAAAGCCGCCGCCAACGGCGGGTTTAAAATTTGCGACAGCAACGAAAGTTTGCCCTCTGGGAGTGTCGCCAGGGGGCAAAAGTAAATGTCCCGTCTTTATCCAGGTACTCAAGTCCGCCTATGGCGGACGGGCGGTTAAAGAGTCTTAAATGTTTTTCCTCACCGCCCGTTCCCTTCGGTCACTTGACCACTACGGACAAAAACGGATGATGATTTTATTCCCGGCACGACGTTGTGCCGAGAAAACCCACCCTTGCCGTGCCCATCCGCGTCATCCGTGCCAAAAGGTCCGTTACTTTTTCCCGATTTCTCGTCCAGAGCCAAAGTCGGTAAGGCCCAAATATGTACTTGACAACATAATGTATTAAGAGACATAATATGTCCGTGAATTGGATAATTCTGTTTCATGAGGATTTCGAACCGGAGTTTGATGCCTTGCCGGAAGAAGTGCAGGACGAATTGCTGGCTCATGCCAAATTACTCGGACATTTTGGGCCTCAACTGGGCCGGCCCCGCGGCGATACCCTGAACGATTCCCGCCATGCGAATATGAAGGAACTGCGTTTCGCCGCCGCCGATGGGGTGTGGCGGGTTGCCTTCGCCTTCGATCCCGGACGGCAAGCTGTTCTGCTTGTCGCCGGGAATAAATCAGGGGTCAGTGAAAAAAGATTCTACAGAAATCTCATTGCAAAAGCCGACGAACGATTTGACAGCCACCTGGCCCGTTTGAAGGAAAGGAAGCATAAACCTTGAAGACCGTAAACCAGAAGATGAAAAGCCTCAGCGCCAGGCGTCGGAAGAAGATCGAAACCCGCGTCGCTGCTCTTATTGGGGAGGAGATGACCCTTCAGGAACTTCGACGAGCGCGTAAGCTCACTCAGGTACGCCTGGCAAAAGCCCTCGGCATCAGCCAGGACGGCGTATCTCGTCTCGAAAAGCGAAGTGACCTTCTGCTTTCGACCATGAGAAAGAGCGTCGAGGCCATGGGAGGCAACCTGTCCCTCGTCGTTGAATTCCCCGACCGGAAGCCGGTCATTCTTTCCGGGATTGCTGCAGTAGAGCCAGATCCCGCCTAAAATAAAGAAGGGAACGTTGGTTCTTATTCTCTCGCCCGCTTCGCTCGAGCCTGCCGAGTAGAGAGGAGGCGCGTAATTGTTTAGGTCAATGACTTTCAAAGTATCCACCTTTTCAGGTTTCGTGGCCAATGGCCATCAGACCATGCCATACGTTTCCTCCTCCCCCTCTAAAATTCCGTACGTCGGGTTTTCCCCAGTACGGCTTCAAACCGGAATTCAACTGGAACCTTCGTCAGACCACCAGAGCTTAAGCACCGGGCCTGCATACCCCCTGAATACCCTGACTTATATCCAGTCACAGTCCAAAATCTTTTCCTCTTTGGCCCTTCCGGGCAAGCATAGCGAGAAGTGGATAATGTACAATCCAGTCCAGAGGCCCTTGGCTCCCCGGCCGGTTATGTTGTCCGGCCAGATCTCCGCTTATTATGGCCTCATCCGAAACTCTCGATCCATCCCATCGACTTATGAATTATACGATGGGTCTTTGCCCTACGGCCTGGTATGGGCTGGTATCGAGAGGCTCCCCAATTTACTCTGTATATCCTTTCCCATCGTGCCGCCTCTTGTACCCCGGTGGACCGAGAGGGTGCTTTTGACTGTTCCTTCCCCTCTCGTAGCAGCCTTCGCCATCTCTGCACAGGCTCGGCATCCACAACCCCACGCCCGCCGGTTCTCGCGTGGGAAGCGTAACGAGGCTAATAAGTTCGCTTTACGCTACGGCCCGATGAAATCGTTAGCCCCACTCCGGCAGGGGCGTTTACTTCCGAGCTTTCGGTTGACGGAGTCGCCTCCGATAACCGTCGGATATCGCTATATAGGTAAACAGCCAATTCCTATAACCGGACTTCCACCGGTTGGACATACAGCCTTATGGGCTGCGAACAGAGGTCACAGAGAAAGAAAATCCTTTTTTTTGCAGTTGCGAGAACCGCAATGAAAACAGGTTCTACCGAATTTTACTCAAGGTCGAAATCGGTTAAAATCAAAGGATTTCTCCCCTAACCGCCCGCTTCGCTCAAGACGCCAAGTACGCGAAGGTAAGGAGCACCAAGAAGGGGAATTGTTTCGTTACCGGGGTAGCCGGTAATGAAAAAGTTTACTCTTAGCGACCCCTTAGCGCCCTTAGCGTCTTCGCGGTTCAAATTGGTTATTCTTTGGGCACGGGGCCGGGCAGGCCGGATACACGGGAAGCAACGGTAACTGCCGTTCCGCCGGTGGCGGAAAAGAAAGAAAAGATAGAAACATTCTTGGCACGGGTCCGGCTGGGCCGGACACGCGGGATTACACGGTTACTGCTTTCTTGACTCAAGATATCGAGCATACGATATCTTGGGTGCTCCCGTCCGCCAGAGGCAGAGGTCGGGGCTTGAAAGATAATTAAATCGCCTTGCCGTGTCCATCCGTGAAATCCGTGCCAAAATATTCTTACCGGTTCTAACTCAAAGACGAAATTTGTTTTCTTTTTATATCTGTTCAGGTATAATAAGTTTGTGACGAAATAACAGGAAAAACCGCTCGCCTGGTTGGGCAGCAGCAAAAAAGACTTGATGACTCTGCCAATGGGCGTTCGCAAGTTCTTTGGTCATGCCTTGGACTTTGCCCAGCACGGACAGCAGCACGGCTCAGCCAAAGTTCTCAAAGGCTTTGGGGGTGCGGGTGTCTTGGAGATCGTCGAACATGACGAAGACAATACATACCGAGCGGTATATACCGTCAAATTCAGGGAGGCGGTTTTCGTGTTGCATGTGTTCCAGAAAAAGAGCAAGAGTGGCATTGCAACACCAAAACCAGACCTGGATATCATCCGCGCGCGTCTGAAAGCCGCGGAAAAACTTTCACAGGAGATGCGGGATGAATAAGCGAAAGATAGATGACGTCGAAGTTGAAATGAGTTCCGGCAATATCTTTGCCGACCTTGGCTTGCCTGACGCGGACAAACTGAAAATTAAGTCAGGTCTAGTGATTGAAATCACGAAAGCTGTGCGCAATCTTGGCTTGTCGCAAGAGGAGGCTGGTCGCCGAATGGGGTTGCCTCAACCCAAACTTTCCGGCCTGTTCCGTGGTGATTTTTCCAACGTCTCTGAGCGCAAATTGATGGATTGTTTGAACCGGTTAGGCTACGACATTGAGATCAAGGTTAAGCCCTCAGCCAAGCCAGTTGGGCATTTGTTGCTGGCCGCAGCATGAAAGGCGGGCGACCCTTTCTTGAGACCGGCATCCGCCGGAGGCTGAGAAAAGGTATCGATCAATCCTATCGGCGGGATTGATCGATAATGAAATCGCCTTGCCGTGTCCAGCCGCGTCATCCGTGCCAAAAGGTCCGTTACTTTTTTCCGATTTCCCGCCCAGAGCCAAAGTCGGTAAGGCCTATATTTTTACTTGATTATTTCTCCGGGCAAAATTATCATTGAACAAAGGGGAAAAACCGGGTTAGAAAATTCAAGGTGGGATATAACATGAAAAAGCATTTTCCAGTCATAATCGAGCAGGATTCAGAAGGCATCTTTTTGGTTGAATGCCCTCTATTTAAAGGATGCAGAAGTTATGGTCATACGATTGAAGAAGCCATGAGTAATATTCGGGAGGCAATTGAGGCTTGTATGGAAGAAGCCTCGTTCTACCCGGGAAACACCACATTTGTTGGGGTGCGAGATTTGGAAGTGGCTCTGCCGTGACCAGTTATCCGGCCATCTCTTTTAAAGAATTAATCCAACGCCTTGAAAGATTGGGATTTGAACCGACTCGCCAACGGGGATCGCATATTCGGTTTGTTCATCCCGATAATCGTCGAACAACCGTTCCCGACCATGGACAAAAAGATGTTCCCAAAGGGTTGCTTTTCAAAATCATAAAACATGATTTGGAAATGGACCTTGAAGATTTTTTTAAAATGTTTAATTAGTTTTTTACCCAGCCGACATTTTCGGATGTTAGATTTCCTGAAAACCCAATGGCCTTTAACCGTGACAATCGGTTAAATTCCAAGGATTTCCCTCCTAACCGCCCGCTTCGCTCAAGACGCGAAGAACGCCAAGTTCAGAGCCAGATTCTCTTTGCGCCCTTTGGGTCTTTGCGGTGAAAGCCATCTATTATCGCTCCCCTTAATCGCACATATCATGAGATCCGCCGAACCTATGGAAGTCCGGCAGCCTGACCGCCCGGGCTTCCCTTGAAAAGGTTGGAGAAAGGAATATACCCCTCACCCAGATAATATCCCAGTTTTATGGTCTCTGAACCGAAGTCCTTAATGCCTTCCGTATCCCTCCACCAGTTATCCCGGCCGTAGGAGGGGAAGTAGGGATAGGGGATGAACCGGACCCCCAGGGCATCTCCCTGGTTTTGATAGACCAGCAGGCTGCGCCGGGTATGAAAGCTCAGGCAAAGCAGAAAGGCCTGGTGGACCCCGGCCTGAGTAAGCCGGGGCACCACGAAACGGGCCTCGCTGAGGGTCACGGGATGGCCGTTGGGGGGGAATACCCAAATCCGGTATTGGTTTTTGCTCAATCCCCGGCCTTCTAATTCCTCCTCCAACCAACCCAGGTATTTATCCTGGATGGCGAAAAGTTGCTCATTCTCGGAATACCCGTGAAGCACCAGAATCAGTTGTTTCGCTCGGCCCTCTTTAATCAGCGCCACCCCGGCCCGCACCGCCCCTTCCTGGACTACCTGGTCCCCTTCCACTTCCACTACCACCGCCTCGGCCTTTCCCATCCCATGGGGGGCCATAAAATAGCCCAATCCCCTCAAGGCCGCCGGAGAAAAAACCAACAGCATCAGGACCAGAACAAGGGCAAATACTAATAATCGTTTCTTCTTCAACTCCACCCTTCTTTTCCTCGGATTCAGGAACCCCACCATACAACAGAACTGGGCTCCCATCAAGATCTTGGGCCCGGGCGCTGAACACATCCTACAATATTGCCTGCCAGAGACAGACCAACTTAAACGATCTTTTCAGGATCCTTAAGAGCCGACTGGCTGAGCAACGGGCCGAGATTGGTCAGATCGAGCCCGTCTACGGCCCCTTCCGGCAGGGGATGTGCGGCACTCTTTAGCCGACATTAGCAAGGCCCGGAAACTCCTGGGCTATGAACCGATTTACCACATCGAAGAAGGCCTTAATAAAACTACAGCCTGGTTTCTCTCCCATAACCAATAGCTGAAATGATCGTCGGATTGGCTAAAAATTTATTAAGAGAGATTCACTTAAACGGAAACTGATCCTTGCACTCAGGACACCCCAATCCTTCTTTGGTTCTCATGGCAATAATGCCCCTCCATGAATGTCCTTTTTCACAAATCCACCAAGCAATGCCATACCGATTTCCGAGCATATTCTGGCCCTGATGCTGGCCCGAGCCCGAGATATTTCCTTCAGTCTCCGCCAACAAATCAAACGCCAATGGATACGCCGGGGACGGGTCTGCGAACTGGAAGGATCAATCGCCAGGGGTTCAATCGTCCAGGAAAAGGCCCTGATCAGGGCTCTCCAGGAAGGCTGGATCGCTGGGGCTGGGCTGGATGTTTTTGAAACCGAGCCCCTGCCCGAAGATTCACCCCTGTGGGAAATGGAAAATGTCACCATTACCGGTCATTACGCCGGAGCGACCCCTTTTTATTTCGACCGGGTGATGGAAATATTCCTCGAAAATCTGCGGCGTTACCAGCGCGGAGAGCCCTTAATCAACCAGGTGGATAAACAGCGGGGTTATTGATCAGGGATCCCTTTTTTTGGGCGGGGCTTCGGGCGGGGTTAGGTGGTAAAACAGGGCTTTTTAGAGCCAAATAATACAATAGGATTTTTTAAAATTATGTAAATTCAGTCACTTATAAATTCAGAAAGATGGTTTTAGAACTTCAAATCCGGTGTGCCGTCTGAGTAAGGCGGCAGGTGGGTTCGATTCCCACGCACTTCCGCCAATTAATCAATAATATCAATGGGAATCCACAATCTTGAAAAGCAACTTGTCGCCGTAACCACTCTTATAGAAGTCTCCCAAAATTGCGAAAATTTGAGGGTATGTTTGGAAGAGCCTTCCCGGTCGGTCCGGAACAATTGGAAATGCTCTTTATAGAAGAGAATGATTAACTAATAGACTTTTGGGAGGATTTACTAAAGATGTCCCGCATCAAAACTAATTTGTTACCTTCGGAGTGACGAACCTTCGAATCTTCTCAAGTTGAGGAAGCAGAAATCCGTCGTAATCAGCGACAGATATTTTCATCAGCTCATGTCGCGCATCCCGGCTTTCGTCAATAAGGTGCCTATAAGGAGAATAGATTGTGGACGACAATATGGGGTCCTGCCGTACGATATCCGTCCTGCCAGGCTTATTTGGATCAGAGGTTGTATGCCGACGAGGGATGTCAATATTTAATTTCACAAAATATGCATTTAAATAATGGACGGCGGCATAAAACAGACACGTCGCGGCCCAATCCAAATACTCGGACTTGTTATTGCGAATTTCTGTTGCAAGCGATAGGTTATGGGCAGCTTGCTGGAGATATTCAGAAACACTATATGGGTTATTGGCAGGGCTCATTGTCGCTTGTAGATTTGATGTGAACCAGAACGAATAAGCTCGTCTGGAGAAATAAGGTCGATTGAAGTCACTCGGAAATCAAAGTTGTAAAGGCCGAGCTTTTGGGAGACCTCAAGCTCTTTCTCATAGACTTTCTCCCTGGCCTTACGATCATAGCTTTCGAGTAGGGTCCAAATTGTTATTTCTTGAGAGTCAAATTGAGTGCAGATCGATTTGACTTGCGGAATCTCTTTAAAGAGGTCCACTAAAATCCGCTTGACTTCTTGTTCCGGATATACCCAATCCCATCTATTCGATTCTAACTGGTCGTTCGTCAAGACGATCATTTTATGCGACATGCCCAAACTTCTTTCAATGTCGAGTGGAAATGTATAGTGGGGAAGTCCATTGGCTACTTGAACGGAGCCGGATCGCCAGTCGTGGGTGCGAAGCATATTCATTGAATCTCCTTTTTTGATAAAGGCATATTCGATGGCTCAACTGAAATTATGTTGCTTGATCGGACCATGAGCTGTGGAAACCCAGTTATCGGATCCTTTTCCGGGAGCTTAAATACTTCTGAGACTACGAGCTTCATCTTGAACTTTGTCCCGTCTTCACAGCGATAAACACTCCAAGGTTCCTCTTCCGGAACGAACGACATTACCTCGGCTTCCACTGTTTGACCACCGACATTCAATTTTACCTTTTTCATTATAATACCTCCCCTTATCAAGTAGATGTTTATAGTACGTTTTACCCTAAATATAGGTCAAGTCTTTTTCTTCCTCCCTTCCTCTCCCCCTCTGGGTAATATTTAATTATGATTAAACTGGGTAATGAATGTTTCAGGAGGTTTTTTATGGGTGAAATTCGTACCTGTAAGCCGGAAGGGAGGTGTAAAACTACATTATTATACAGGAAAGCCCGCTTGTAAACGAAAAAAAATATTAGAGAGAGAATGATCTTGAAATCAAATCTCAGATAGATGTCAGGTTCCTCTAAGCTTCTCATTATTGAACGCTGACTACTCCTATGACAGGGTTCATCACGTAGTTATTATCACCAGTCCGTATGATAGAGCGATCTCCATCAAAATCTAAAAGTATACTGGTCGATCTGGTCGTCGACAGATCAAACTCCCGGTTTAACCGGATATCCCCGGAGGGTATGGTCAGGGAAGCGTTCAGGCCCAGGGGAGGGGCTATGAAAGAGCCACAGACCGGACCGGTAGATTGATTGTCAAAGTAAAGGTTACTTTGGCTGATAGCCAATCGGATCATGGTATAATGTCCCGCCGACAGCGGCCCGATTCCCAGTACATCTTGTGAACCGGCCAGCTTTTTAAGATCGCAAGTGCGGGTTCCATCGCCTCCAGGGAAAGGGCACGGTGACCCAACCGCCGCCGCTGCTATGGATCTGAACCTGGGAGAAGGTTACCAGAACCGATTTGGCATCACCGAAGGGACTGTCGGTCATGCTGATGGTCAGAGAGTTATTTCCGGTTCCCCCTGAGCTGGTCCCGGAGCTTCCGCCGCCACAGGAACCGATCAGGACACCGGTGATCAACAATACAAAAATAATTAACCACTTTCTTAAATTCATTTTTTCCGCTTTTTTTATTAAGATTTAATAGGAAAATAGGGTTCAAGGATTCCAGGATTCGAGGGTTCAAGGGTTTTACTTCCTTGCCTTTCACTTGAATCCTTGACCCCTCGGCCCCTTGAACCCTGTTTTTCATGATTCGTGGCGCCCCAAAGGGCGCATGTGGGCTTAGTTCAATAATATTTAAATAAAACTCCTTGTAGTACACTATAATAATAAGGTATTTTTCTAAAAAAACCAGTTTTTTTGCTAACTTGCCATTTGGCCTAAGCCTTGGCACGGTTGCGCAATTCATTAAATATGTCCTTGAAGGAGGAAACATGCACTTTGATCAGGTAATCCAAATGCGGCGAAGCATCCGAAATTTCAAACCGGACCCGGTATCGGACAAGGCCATTTCCGATATATTGGAGGCTGCCCGTCTGGCACCTTCCGGCTCGAATATCCAACCCTGGCGGTTCATCATTATCCGGTCTCCGGAGATGAAGGAAAAACTTAAGGCGGCTACCATCTTCCGGTTTGCCTTAAAAGCGCCGGTCGTAATGGCCTGCTGCACCGACCTTTCGGCTCTGGGCGGCAGACCGGATCGGCTCGTAGAATTGGTCCAGGCCGGGGTCTTTGACAATGTTGAAGTGGACGGCGAATATGCTCCACCGGAAAGAAACCAAGAACAGATTTTGGCCTATCTGGCTATGAACGTGGGGATAGCCATTACGCATATGATGCTCAAGGCGGTTGATTTGGGCTTGGGAACCTGCTGGATCGGCGGATTTGACCCCTTAAAAGCAAAAGAAGTTCTTGCGCTGGATGACAATCTTCACGTAGTAGCGTTATTGCCCATCGGATATCCGGTACGAATCCCTGCACAACGGCCCAGGTTTCCATTAGAGAATTTGATCGTCAAGACGGTTTAATAGGCGACTGAACAAGCTGATCGATCGGATGGTCCAAAAGTTGGAGAAGTGGGGCATGATCAAAGGAACAGGATAGCGAAAGGATAGAGGCCTTAAAGCGGGCTTGGATCGGGGTCAAAGAAAAGAGGGAAGAGGCCTTTTTGTACGGCTCACCGCGACTCTGGAAGAATATTTTTCCGATATAGCGGAATAAGGAGATGAAATCTTGTGGCGAGCGTTAAGAAAAGGCAGGGCAACCGCCCCTACGCCGCCGTTTGGCAGCGGCGGGACGGTCCGTTGGCGGAAGAGCTTCGGTTTGACAAAGCCATCGAGAGACGCTACCATAAAGACCATTTCATTCTTATTGAATCGGCAGAAAATGTCGTTTATTCATAAGGATCGTTTTCTAAAGGAGCATTAATGTATAAACAGGACGATTTCAGATCGAAGCTGATCGATATCGACAGACTGGTCAAGCGGATCAAGCCCGGCAACCGGATATTCCTGAGCAGCGGCGTTGCCTGGCCCGCCTTTACCGTCAAGGGCCTCCTGGATAGGGAGGATATCCGCCATTACGATTTGGAATTCATCCAACTGTTTTCCATCAGCGATCTTATTTCCCTGTCCGAAATCAAAAATAATTTTCGTCATATCTCCTTCCGCACGGGCGAAGCCATTCCCGAAATCATCTGTCACAATGAGAAAATCGACTTTGTACCGGCCAACCTCATAGAGATCCCCTACATGTTCGAGACAGGGACCATCAATGTGGATATGGCCATCATCACGGCTTCGCCTCCGGATAACCGGGGATATATGAGCCTGGGGGTGGCTATCGATGTGGCCAGAATCCTCATCCGAAAGGCGGCCACCGTGGTCATGGAAATCAATCCGAATATGCCCGTGACTTACGGGGATACCTCGATTCATGTCGACCAGGTGGATTATATCATCGAAAGCAGTGAGCCCCTGCCGGAGAGAAGGGGTAAGCCGGTTGACCCGGTTCTCGACCGGATCGGTTGGAATATCTCCAACCTTATTCAGGATAATTCCACGGTCATCCTCCATGCGGGTTCCATCTTCGATGCCGTGGCCCATTATCTGAAGACCAAAAAAAATCTGGGTATCTTGACCAACGTGATCTCCGACTGGGTGATCGATCTGATCGAATCGGGGGCCATCTCCCTGGATCGGGAAAAAGCCTCGGGCGGGCAGGTCTCTACCAGCTACTGTTACGGCACCAAGGCCCTGTATGACTATGTACACCAGAATCAGCTTTTCGGCTTCTACCCCATGGCCAGGCTGGCAGACCCCTATAGGCTTCGAAAGATATCCAACCTGATCAGCATCATGAACGTGGAAAAGATCGACATCACGGCGGGGAAAGTGGTCTTCCATTCCGGCGATGATCTGCTTTCCGGTTATGAAAGCAAATTCAATTTCGCCCTGGGTACGGCCTTTTCCAGAAACGGCAAGGTCATCTTTGCCCTGAGATCTACGGACCGGAACGGCAACAGCAATATCGTTATCAACCATGAGAACACCGACGGCCGGGTCCGTTCGGCCTTCAGTATTATCCGCTACGTCATCACGGAATACGGCGTGGCCAATCTGTTCGGCAAGTCTATCCGGGAGCGCGCCCTGGCCATGATCGAGATCGCCCATCCCGATCACCGGGAGGAACTTTTCCAGAAGGCTAAAGCCGCGGGTTTTCTGTACGGGGACCAGATTTATGAACCCGGATATTCGGCCAACTATCCCCTGGACATTGAAACGATGAAGACCTTCAAAGATGGTCTGGAGTTGAAGATTCGTCCCATCAAACCATCCGACGAGGACATGATGCGCAGGCACTTTTATACCTTTTCCGATGAGTCGAAATACCTGCGTTATTTTACGAATATCCGAACGATGCCCCATGCGGACATGCAGAAGTACGTGAATATCGATTACAAAAAAATCATGTCGATTGTCGCCGTTTTACAGAAGGGCAATTCCGAAAGAATCATCGCCGAAGGACGATATGCCGCCTTTCCCGAGGAGAACACCCACGAACTGGCGTTTCTGGTCGATGAAGAGTTTCAAGGAAAAGGCATCGGTTCTTTTCTGGTCAATTACCTCCTCAAGATCGCCAGGGAAAGGGGCATACCGAAGCTCAGCGCCAGCGTCCTGCTCAAGAACGGCAAAATGCTGGCCGTCTTAAAGAAGGCCGATGTGACCCCTCGGATAAGATCTGACCGGGATGTGTATGAATTGGACTTTATTCTGAATGAGTCATCCGGCGACAAAACCCTGCTAAATGGACCAGCGGAGGAAATGAAAACAGTTTTATGATTCTCTTTGTGGCGTAGGAAAGAACGATAAGGCTGACGGAACGTTTGCGAAATATAAACCGTCGATCAAACAGCATGGGAAAAATTATTTTACAGGTTGCTCAAAAAGGTCCAGATACAAGGCGCCCGAAACCGGGAACCCGCCCCGAAGGGGTGGGACTGAGCATCGCCCTTAATGCGAAGAAATTTCGAGGAATGAGGGCAACGCAGTAGACGGGCCTTTTTGTTCGCCCCACATCGCGGCTTACTCCCACCCCTACGGGGCGGTGCCCGGTTTCAGCAACCTGTTAAGAAGTCCGCAAGGCTTCGACAATATTCAGCCGGGCGGCCCGCAGGGCCGGCAGGAAGCCGCCGAAGAGGCCCATGATCAAGGCAAAGGCGAAGGTCTGGCCGGCAATCCTGACATTCAAAATAAAGCTGAAGGCCAATTCGGAGAAAGTCTGCCAGTTGATGGTCGAGATGCTGACCCATTGCATCAAGGAAGCGGACCCAAGACCTATAATCCCTCCCAGGGCCCCGAGCAGAAGGGACTCGATTAAAAAGGCGGCCAGGATGCTTTTCCTGGGAAACCCCAAGGCCCTGAGGGTGCCGATCTCCACCGTGCGGTTGGCCACGGCGGCATACATGGTCACCATGGCCCCGATCATGGCCCCGAAAGAGAAAATAATGGTCATGGACAGTCCCAGAATGCGGATAAACCGGGCCATAATCTCCGATTGATCGGCATAGAATTGGGCTTCCCGTTTGACGGTGACGGTCAGGCGAGGGTCGCTCTCCAACCGCTTTTTCAAAGGCTCGAAGGACTTACTGTCCCGCAGCTTTAAGACCACGGAGGAATATACCGGCCGGCGAAAGGTATTCATGACCTGATCCACATCGGCCCAGATCTCGGAATCGAAACCGGTTTGCTGGGCATCCAGGATCCCCACCACCTGCCAATCCCGGAGCCCGAACCGTATGGTCTGCCCGAGGCCGGTGCCTTTAAATCGTTTGGCAATACTACTGCCGATAACAATTTCTGAGGTGCCCGGTCTGAAAAAACGGCCGGCCTTTAAAACAACATGAGGCCTGAGGTCCAGCGATTTTTGAGAAGTCCCTCGAATGGTCACCTGTCCGACTTTGTTGGTCTCTATTTTAGGCAAGGCCACCAAGACCGTTACCTCCCGGCTGATCAAGGGATCTCCTTTTTGATCCAGGGCGATTTCCGGCTGGGTCTCAATGATGTCTGCTTCCCGCCGCTGGATGATGCTCATTACTTCGGCGTCGGCCGATCGACGGACAATGATGGCATTCTGGAAAGACCCGGTGTCCTTCAAGGTCTTTTTCAGCCCCTCGGAGAGCATCAGCACGGCGGCAAAGACATAGACCACCAGGGCCATGCCCGAAATCGTTAGAACGGTGGTCATTTTTCGGGTCCAGAGGTTTCTGAAGCTGTAACTAAAGGGGATTTTCATTATTTTTCGGCGATCTTGATTTTGGCTCCGTCCCGAAGGCCGCTGTTCGGTTTGAGGACGATCCGCTCCCCGGCCTTCAGTCCCTGGGTTATTTCTATAAATTCGGGCAGAGGAGAACCTTTCCGCACCTCCACCTCCCTGACCTTGTCCTTTTCGATCCGATAGACCACGGTCTTTCCGTTTTTTTCGACCAAGGCGGAAGGGGGGACGGCCACTTTGGGTTGCTCCGTTTTGGAAACGGGACGGGAAAGGAAGGCCACCTTGGCGCTCATTTCCGGAAGGACCCGTTCGTCCCGTTCCAGGAATTTGACTTTGGTCAGTACCGTGGCCTTGGTAGCGGTCGGCCGTAGGAACGATCATGTGGACCTGCCCTGGAAATCTATGGCCGGGAAGGGCGTCTAATTGGATTTCGCAGGGTTGTCCCTTTTTGACCTTTTCCAGATTGGTTTCGGAAACATCGGCTTCCACGATTAATGACCCCAGGTCGGCCATGGTGACCACCGCCGCCTTGGCGTTGATGGATGAGCCGAAAGGGGCCACCACTTCACCCACGTCGGCATTTTTTGTCAGGACAACCCCGTCAAAAGGGGCCCGGATCAGGGTATATTCCAGGGCCACCTGACCGGCAGTAAGCCCGGCCTCAGCGGCCTTGATTTGAGACAGGGCGGCTGATTTGCCGGCCTGAAGCTGCTGTAATTTGGCTTCGGTGGTGTCATAATCCGCCTGGGCAATGGCCTTGGATTGAATCAACCGTCGGCTTCTATCATACTTGAGTTGGGCGTCTTTGATCTCCGCTTCGATCTGACCCAGATTGGCCCTGGCGGTGTTGACGTTGGCCTGGGCCTGACTGATGTTCGCCTGAACGTCGGCGTTTTCTAATCGGGCGATGATCTGTCCTTTTTTTACCCGGCTTCCTTCTTCTACTGAGAGAATTTCCAGACGGCCCGTCCCTTTGGAGGCTACCGCCGCCTTGCGCTGGGCCACCACATATCCGCTGGCGTTCAGGATCGTATAGGCCTGGGAAGGATAAATCAGGGAGACGGTCGTCACTTCCACTTCTTTAGCCGGTTCCAAAACACCTTTCCAATAGAGGAGGCCGATGAATAACAGGAAAAGAATCAGCAAGAACGAGGGCGATCCTTCTTTTTTTACGCGGCCTTTTTGAAAAGGCGGAAGCCGATTCCGTCCTGGATATCTTAAGCTGGGAGAGATCTTCTTTTTCCATTTGTCTTTTTCCGGTTGATCTGCTATACAATTTTTAGTCCGGTTGGGTTTTGAAATTATAAGACCTTTTCAGACAGGATCTACAGGATTACCAATTTTTACCCTTTTTTGATCATGGGCGATTAGCTCAGGTGGATAGAGCGTTGGTCTCCGGAACCAAAGGCCGTGGGTTCAAGTCCCGCATCGCCCACCAAGTAAAAACAATCACTTACCCCTCCTGAAATCTCATTTTTAATCGATTTTAAGCTATTTTCTAACGATTTTCTAACGGAATTTAAAGAACTCTCCAAAAGATCTACCTGCTGCCGATTAAAGTCAACATCATTAAACAAATGGCCGTAAACGTCCAGGGTAATTTGGATACTGGAATGTCCCAGTTGGCTGGATAGATATTTGATGTTTTGGTTGGCTAAGATTCGCATAGAAGCGTTAGTATGTCTTAACGAATGAAAAGATACCTGTCTTAATCCTGTCCGTCTTAAGGCCGGGAGAAAATGCCTTTTGGCCACATTATCGTGTGAGGAAGACTATTTTCGGATAAGTAAATAGTAGATTTGGTCCTAAAAAAAGGGGAAGAATTGGAAGCAATCTTTCAGCGATTACCATTCGAAATCTGGCGAAATAACCAAATCATCAAAAACAACCTTTCAGGAGAAGTCGTTTAGCCTCTTGACTATGACCAAAAGATAGAAACCTGACATTAACGATAGACCGGTGTCAATTTTTTGTACAAATTTCCCTACCCGAAGAAATATTTAACTATCAGTGGAAATTATAACTATCTTAGATTATTGAGAAATGTTTTTATTAAGAATTGGCATCAAAAATGCAATTTAAAAGTGAAACCTTTCTGAAATTCTAAGAAGTCCACTTTTATAGGGTCTTCGTTAGGGAGGAGAGTGTCGAAATATTATGTATAGAGAATTTTTCGATTTTTCAGAAAATCCCTTCGCCTTTTCCTATGATCCCAAGTTTTTCTACATGACTGAAGATCATAAAGAAGTATTAAACTCCCTGGTAGATGGAATTACCGAACGGAAAGGCTTTATTTTACTTACCGGTGCAACTGGAACAGGAAAGACGACGTTGATCAATAAGTTATCAACCCTGCTGGACTCAAGTATCAAGGCCTTTCCCATATTTCAACCAACCAACAACATTAATGAACTATTAGAGGAAATTGTCCGAGGATTAGAATTTCCATTGGTAGAGAGGAACAGGGGTTCCCGGGTATCTACTTTTAACAATTACCTGATAGAAAGATCAATCCGGGGTGAAAACTCAGTGCTTATTGTTGATGAGGCTCAAGCGCTAACCAAAGATACATTGGAAGAATTGAGACTACTCTGCAATCAGGATCCTAGAAAACCTTTTTTGCTTCAAGAAGTCTTTGTAGGGCAACCGGATTTTGAAGATAAGCTAAAATCTTATCATTTAACGCAACTACAGCAACGAATAACGGGGCGCTACCGGCTTCGACCATTAACCCCGGTGGAAACCATACAGTATATTGAATTCCGACTCAATCAAGTGGGAAGTAGTATCAAAAACGTCTTCACCCAGGAAGCAGCTGAATTAATCTGCTGGCGAAGCAAGGGGATTCTAAGTGATATTAATAGAATTTGTTATTTAACGCTATCTCTTGGCTATGCCAATTCCAGGAGAATAATCCGTGTGGAGGAAGTCAATGCGGTTTCTTTATTAGGGAATCTTCAAAAACCGGGCAAGAGTCAACGATTTTTCGAATCTATGGAAGGATTTATCACTAAATTCCGACAGAGCGATAAAATCACGATAATTTCCTATTCCTTGCTGTCTTATTCACTACTCTTATGGATTATAATCTTCTTTTTATATTGGAATAACCAATAGATTTAGCCTAAATCTCCTTACCCCTCGAATTCGTCTTCCCAAAAAGAGGGATTTTTTTAAAAACAGCCCTGGGTGGTTTCGGCCCTAATAGATATTGAATCACGGTTGAGGCAAGTCGAGGGGCACAAAAATTTATATAGGTTACAGGATTAAAAAAGAACTTAAAAATGAAGAAGAATGTAGCTTAAAAATGATTAGCCCCCTTTCTGAATTTCAACTAAGAACGAGATTGTTTCGCTCTGGCCATTAAAGATATTGAGGACTAAAACATCAACTGAAAGAAGTGGACAGAGCGCCCCCATCATGAAAAATCAGGTCCCACTAAAAGAACTGCAGCCCGCTTGGGAATATTATGGCTTTGCCGAGGAGCCCTTTAACCTAAAGCCCGATCCAAAATTCTTGTTTTTTACACAAAGTCACTGGAAAGCCTTCTCTGACATGATGGCTGGTGTCAAAGAAAGAAAAGGGGTTATCGTAATTTCCGGAGAGGTCGGAATCGGCAAAACTATTTTAATCTACGCTCTTCTAAATGATCTAGATGAAAAAATAAAAACGTCTTTTGTCTATCAAACGAAGCTCGGGTTCGAGGATATCCTTAAGAATCTTTTAATTGACTTGGAAGGCCCGTTATTCAAAGAAAAAGGAGGGTTAGCTCCTCTACTCTTCCATTTTAAAAATTACCTGAAACAAAGCAACCCTCATGAAAAGAATGTGGCGGTGGTCATTGATGAAGCCCAAAGCCTGGATGAAGCAGTCCTGTTAGATTTATTAAATCTGGTGAATACCGATATTCCCGGGGCTAACCCACTTCAAATTCTGTTGGTTGGGCATCCTGAATTAGAGAAAAAATTGAATTCCGCTAGACTGAGGATAGTTAAAAAGAATATTGGGGTGGTTAGCCGGATTAAGCCATTAAATCGAGAGGAGATCTGGGAGTACTTAAAACATCGCGCCAATGTGGCCGGAGGAAATGCCGACAAGGTTTTTACTAAAGAGGCCGTTAAGTATATTAAAAAATTGTCCGGCGGAAACCCACGATTAATAAATATTCTCTGCAACCAAGCTTTGTCAGTTGGTTACCTGAGTTCCAGTCCGGTCATAGATAAAAAAATCATTCGGCAGTCGACAAAAGATTTGGATTATCTTACCCTCCACCGACCGTCATTCATCCTCTTGTTTTTTTTATTTTCGGGTATGATTTTTTTATTTTCTTTAACCTTTTTGATTATAAATCTGCTTAGAAGATAGAATGAGTTCTTCCAATAACCCAGCTTCTCCTCCCTTTCTACAAGCTAAACTTTCTAACGACTTTCTAACGAACCATTATCAAATACCAAAAAACAACATAAAAAAAGGAACCCTCCCCATGAATTAAGAGGTTGGGTTCCCTTCTTTTTTTGCCTTTTCCTTTATATTGCCTGATTCTTCAGGAGAGTCTCCGGAACCAAAGGCCGTGGGTTCAAGTCCCGCATCGCCCACCACTTAATATTTTCCTTCCTGTTGGCCTCATCCCTTGTCCCCGAACCTGGATGAGTTCGGCCGTGATAGACACGGCAATTTCTTCCGGAGTTTCGGCATTGATGTCCAGCCCGATTGGGGCATGGACGGAACGAATCAGATCTTCCGAAAATCCTTCTTCCCGCAAGGCCTTGAAAATAACCTCTCTCTTGTGCCGGCTGCCGATCATCCCGACATAACGGGGGGATTTCTTAAGGACTTTACTCAAGATTTGATGGTCGTGCATATGACCGCGGGTGACGATAACAATAAAGGCATTCGGGCCGAAAGAATCACCCTCGAGCATTTGTTCAAAAGGCCGGACGACAATTTTATCGGCTTCGGGAAAACGTTGGGGGTTGGCGAATTCGCTTCGATCATCAAAGACCATCACCCGGAAACCGACCATCTTGCTTAAGGCACAAAGATATAAGGAGATGTGGCCCGCCCCGAAGATATATAAGACGGGAATAGGCCTCAAGGGTTCCAGAAAGATCCCCTTCTCTTCACCTTGAACCTGGGCTTTCATCAGATGGGGTTTGTTCCCCTCCAAAACCTCAGGAAGGTTTTTCGAGAAGGGGGCGAATCCAGGGAAAGGCATCCAGGTCCTGGTCTTCTTCCGGGACATAGAGAAGCTTTTTGTCCTTCCGATCGGCCGATATCCCATCCTCCAGCAAAGTGGCCAACAGACAGGGCCGTCCTTTCTCTCGAAGCTCCAAAGCCTTCCGGAAAATCTCAAGGTCTTGGGGGTTCAGACCGGAAAAGAGTTCCAGATAAATATCGACTTCTCCGCCGCAGATCATCTCGGTTTCGGCCACCTCTTCCCCTCTTAAACGGAAGCAGAGGATCTTGTTTTTCCTTTCGGAAAATACCTTAGGGGCTTCGAGCAGGACCTCGGCCTCCAACCTCCCCCCGCCGATGGTACCGAGAAAAGTCCCGTCAGGCCGGATCAGGAATTGTGTGCCCTGGGCCCGTGGTGCAGACCCTTTCTGCCTGATGATGGTGGCCAGGATTATTTCCCGGCCCTGGTTAAGTTCCTGTGCTGTTTCCTGATAAATATCTTTCATCGGTCTCTCTTTCCATAAGAATACTTGATCTTGCCATATTAACAAACCGGTCTGGAATCATTTTAACACATTTTTAATCCGATGGTCCTGAAAAATAAAGGAAATTAACCCTTTTCCGTAGAAGGAGGAGATCAATGATTATCTTGACAAGATTCCGTTAAATGATTATTGAATAACCAGCCTTAATCGGGGTAAGGGGAGTTTGTTGTCATAAACCAGGCCTTAGCATGATCGAAGTTGAACAGTTAACTAAATATTACGGTTTCTTACCGGCCATCTCGGATCTTTCTTTCACCATCGGACGAGGTGAAGTAGTCGGTTTCTTGGGGCCCAACGGGGCAGGGAAAACGACCACCCTTAAAATATTGACCTGTTACCTTCCGCCCACCTCGGGTCAGGCCCGGATCAATGGTTTGGATGTCTCTCGGGATTCTTTGAGGGTCCGTGAGCAGGTGGGCTACCTTCCCGAGAATGTCCCCCTATACACTGAAATGACCGTGGAAGGGTTCCTTTCCTTTGCCGCCCAGGCCAAGGGGATTTTATCCCGCCAGATCAAAACGTCTATTGATAAGGTCTTAGGAGACTGCGGATTGGAGAAGGTCCGGGGCCGCATCATCGGCCACCTTTCCAAAGGGTTCAAACAAAGGGTCGGGCTGGCTCAAGCCCTCTTGAACAATCCGCCGGTCCTTATACTGGATGAACCGACCATCGGACTGGACCCGTCCCAGGTTGTAGAAATAAGACAGATGATCCGCTCTCTGGGACAGGAGAGGACCATCATTCTAAGTACCCATATTTTGCCCGAGGTCAGCCAGATTTGTCAAAAGGTGATTATTATCAACCGGGGAAGGATTGTGGCCATCGACACGGTCCCCAACCTGACGGCCCAGCTTCAGACCTCCCGGAGAATCCATTTAACGATCCAGGGTCCCCAGGAAGAAGTGCTTAAGGCCTTGGCGGACCGGCCGGGGGTTTTGAAGGTCGAGGTGCAGGACGACGGGCAGGGTCGGTTTGTGGCGGAGATGGATAAGGACCAAGACATCAGGGCTGACCTGGCTCGATCAATCATCGAAAAGGGATGGGGATTGCTGGAGATGCGCAGTCAGGAACTCAGCCTGGAAGAGGTCTTTGTCCAGTTGGTAACCGATGAACCGGGAGACAGTCATGAAGGGCTTTAAAGCGGTCTTCAAGCGGGAACTGGTTGCCTTCTTTGCCTCCCCTATTTTTTACGTGGTGGGGACTATTTTTTTGGCCTTGAGCGGTTACTTTTTTTATACCTCCGTGGCCTACTTCAGTCTGATCAGTTTCCAGGCGGCCCAGAATCCTTATATGGCGGGGCAGGTCAACATCAATGAAATGGTCATCAGGCCCCTTTTTGATGATATGAGTATCATCCTCTTGTTGATCGTTCCCCTGTTGACCATGCGCCTGTTGGCCGAAGAAAAGAAAACCGGGACCATCGAGCTCCTGCTGACCTATCCCATTCGGGAATTGGCGGTCCTTTTGGGGAAATATTTAGCCACCCTTTTGGTCATCCTGGTATTTTTGGCGGCTACCGTCATTTATATCTTCCTGCTTTCCTGGGTCGGCGATCTGGAATGGGGGCCTGTTTTAACCGGTTATGGAGGACTGGTACTAATGACCGCCGGCTTTGTTTCCCTGGGCCTTTTTGCCTCGGCCCTGACCCAAAATCAGATCATTGCCGCCGTCGTCGGATTCGGGGCCTTGCTCATGTTCTGGATCATCGGCTGGGCCGGTTCGGTCTCCGGGCCGGTGGTCGGAAAGGTGGTCAACTATCTTTCTTTGTTGGAACACATGGAACCTTTTACTAAAGGGGTGCTGGACAGCCGAGATCTGATTTATTATCTCAATTTTTCGGTGTTTTTTATATTTTTGACCTTACGCTATCTGGACTCGAAGAAGATCAGGGGATAAATCGATTTCGGATTGGGGATTTTGGATTGCGGGAAAAGAAGAAATGGGCATCATGACCGCGGCTAAAACAGAACGATGGAAACAAGGATCCTTATTGACCGGCCTGACCCTGGTCTTCTTGGCCATTCTGGTGGGGGTGAGTCTATTGGTTTATCGGTTTCCTTGGCGCCTGGATTTGACCGAGGGGAAAAGGAATTCCATTTCCAGTCAGACCCAAAAGATTGTCAAGGGTCTTAAACAGGACGTCTGGATCCGGGCCTTTTTCCAGGAAGGAAACCCTGGGAAAAAGAAGGCCCAGGCCCTTTTTGAGACCTATGCCTACACCAACCCCCGCATCCATTATCAGTTCATAGACCCGGATCGGCAGCCTTCCCTGGCCCAACAATACGGGGTACGAAACTACGGGGCCTTGATTTTGGAATCAGGAGGAAAAACCCAACCGGTCAATGTGGCTGATGAAGAAGGGATTACCAACGGTCTTCTGCGCTTGATGCAGCCCAAGGCTAAAACAGTGGTTTTTTTATCCGGCCACGGGGAAAGAAGCATCCAGGATTCCCAAAAGACGGGTTATTCCCTGGCCAAGGATCTCCTTATGAGAGAAAACTATCAGGTGGAGGAGATGAATCTTTTGTCAGGGACCGGTCTTCCCGCGGAGACCCGCTGCGTGGTGATTGCCGGGCCGAAAAAGCCCTTTTTCCCTCAAGAGGTGGAGGATCTGAAAAAATATGTTCAGGCCGGGGGCCGGCTGATCCTTTTGCTGGAGCCCTATCAAGACGGGGGCTTTAAAGAATGGCTGGCTTCTCTGGGGGTGAACCTTAACGAAGATATCGTCATCGATAAACTCAGCCGCGCCTTTGGCGGGGATTATCTGATCCCCATGGCCGGGTCTTACGGTCAAAATCCGATCACCGAAAAATTTAATGTCGCCACTTTTTTCCCGACGGCCCGTTCCTTAGACCTCTCGTCCTCTCCACCGCCCAAAGTTTCCTATGATGTGCTGGTCAATTCTTCTTCAGGGAGCTGGGCCGAGTTTAACAGGAAAGAATTGGAAAAAGGAAAGGCGGCTTTTGATTCCGGGCAAGACCGGAAAGGTCCGTTGCCCCTGGCCGTTTTAGTGACCCTTCCTTCCCCGGAGCAAAAAACAGGGCCCGACAAAAAACCCGGGGGAAAAGAAAAAAATTTGCCTAACGGCCAGATCGCCCTTTTCGGCGATTCGGATTTTGCCGGTAACGGTTATTTTAATCTTTCCGGAAATGGGGACCTTTTCTTAAATACCGTGAATTATCTGACCGAAGAGGAAGCCCTCATTTCCATCCGCCCGGCCAAAACCCCGGTCCGGCCTTTGTCATTGTCCTACTCTCAGGCCATGGTCCTTTTTTGGGTCCCCATGGTCCTGCTGCCCGTTCTGGTCATAGGGGCCGGAATCTGGGTCTGGAGGTCGAGGAGAAAGGCCCGTTGATTTTAAAAAAATTCTGGATTTATCTTCTGGTCCTTCTGGTGGTTGCCGGCCTGTACGGGGCGCTCACCTTTTTTTCCCCCAAGGAAAATAAGGAAATAAAAAACCCTCCCCTTTTCCAAAACCTGGCTGCCGATCGGGTTCAAGAGATGGAGTGGCAGAGGGGGGCCGATATGGTCCATCTGAAAAAGGAAGCCCATTGGCAGATTATTCGGCCCGTTTCAGAACCAGCTGACTCGAAGGCGATGGAGAGAATTTTGCAAACCCTCATTACTCTGCGACCGGAAAGAAAATTTGCCGAATCAAAGAAAGACCTGAAGGAGTTCGGCCTGGATTATCCGAGGTTGAAAATTCTATTTTTGACTCAAGGCAGATGGCTTGAAATTCAGGTGGGGAATAAAACAGCCGTGGGGAATGCCTGCTACATCAAAATTTCTAATGCTACCGACCTTTTTTTGATTGATGGAAACATCATCAAGGAACTGGACCGGGACCTTGAGTCCCTGAGAGAGAAAAAGGTCAAGAAAGGCCCCTGATGCCCAAAATCTTGAGTTGTTTAAAAAAAAGAGACTTGCTTCATAATCCGCAGATCGACAGCGATCAACTTGTCCAATACGGTCATGAATATTTTAACCAGGGCCGCTTGGCGGACGCCCTTGATTTTTTCGAGAAGGCCAAGGATGCCGAAGGGATTCGGCGGATTATGGAACAAAGTATCGAAGAAGGAGATCCTCTTCTGTTTCACCAATCCAGCAAACTGTTGAAGGAAGTCGCTCCCGAAGAGGCCTGGCGAAAAGTAGGGGGAAAGGCCCTGGCCAATGGAAGATTTCAGCAGGCCCTGATGGCCTTTAAGGCCGTCCATGACGCGGAACAAATTGAAAAAATTCAGATGATGCTGAGGTCTTAATATCTTTATGCCCAACAATAACCGTAAAAGAGATTATTATGAGATCCTGGGGCTTTCCAGGCAGACCAATGAAGAAGAGATCAAAAAGGCTTACCGGAAAATGGCCCTCAAATATCACCCGGACCGAAATCCCGGAGACAAAGAGGCTGAAGAGCGGTTTAAAGAGGCGGCCGAGGCCTATGAGGTTTTACATGATTCCCAGAAGAGGGAAATCTATGACCGGTTCGGCCATGAGGGGTTGAAGAGCACCGGTTTCAGCGGGTTTGGCGGGTTTGAGGATATTTTTTCCAGTTTTGGTGATATCTTTGAAGACTTTTTCGGCTTAGGCCGAAGGGGCCGGGGGGGCGCTTCCCGGGCCAGAGAAGGAGCGGATCTTCGGTATGATCTTTCCGTTTCCTTTATGGAGGCGGCCAAGGGGAAGGAGATCGAGCTAAAAATTCCCCGCCTGGAAACCTGTTCCGTCTGTCAGGGGAGCGGCCTGGAGCCCGGGACAAGCCCTGAATACTGCCCTACCTGCGGCGGAAGAGGGCAGGTTGTCCAGACCCAGGGTTTTTTTCGAATAAGCACCCCTTGCCCCAGGTGTCATGGACAGGGACAGATTATCAGCCATCCCTGTAAGGCCTGTCACGGTCAGGGACGGATCGAAGAGACCAAAACCCTGTCGGTGAAGATCCCTCCTGGGATTTCCAACGGGTCCCGATTGCGTTTCCGGGGCCAGGGCGAGGGAGGAACCAATGGGGGTCCGCCGGGGGACTTATATGTCGTCGTTTATGTCGAAGAACATGATTTCTTCCACCGAGAAGGGGACGATGTGGTCTGCTCGATACCTATTTCCATGACTCAGGCCGCTCTGGGGGCGGTCATTGAGGTCCCCACCTTGACTAATCCTAAGAAACTGACCATTCCCAAAGGGACTCAAAACGGCCAGACCCTGCGCCTGAAAGGAGAAGGGTTTCCCCACCTTCGAGGGTCGGGCAGAGGGGATCAGATTCTCCAAATATCGATAAAGATCCCAACCCATTTGAGCAAAAGGCAAGAAGAACTATTGCGGGAGTTTGAGGAATCGGAACATAAAAAATCAGGTTCCCGTTTAGCCAAGCTGTTCTCCTGAACAAATCATTTTCCGCGCCCTCTACCTAATATAGGCTTCGGTTACATAGCGCCGCATCATGCGATGGGTATTAAAATAATAGGCGTTTTTACCGATGGCATTTTGCATCATCCTGGTCCAGATAAGCCTGTCCGAATAATAGCCAGGAATAATGACCTGTTCCAGTTTGTAGTATAAATCCTCGGCATCCTGGGTATCAAAGCCGTCGCCCAGTTTGCTTTCCGTTGGACTCGGTCCGATGGACCAGCCGGTATATCCTTCGATATGACCTTCGATCCACCAACCGTCCAGGACGCTGAAATTCATCACGCCATTATGGGCCGCCTTCATCCCGCTGGTGCCCGAAGCCTCGCGGGGTCTAAGAGGGGTATTGAGCCAGACATCCACCCCGGAAACCATCTTTAGGGCCAACTCCATGTCATAATTGGGCAGATAGACCATTTTGATTGTATCTTTGAGTGCTTCCTTAAAACCAAAAATGCGTTCGATCAGGGCCTTACCCAGATGATCGTTAGGATGGGCCTTCCCGGCGTAGATGATCTGAATCTTACCGGTTCCTATGGCCTTTAATCGCTCCAGGTCGCTGAATAAAAGGTCGGCCCGTTTGTAAGCCGTGGCCCGTCGGGCAAATCCGAAAGTCAGCAGGTCGGGACTCATTTCCACACCGGTTGTTTCTCGAACGTGGTCGATTAGTATCGTCTTGGCTTCCTGATGGGCCTCCCAGATTTCTTGATCGGGTATCCGGCCGATTCGAACGAACAATTCCGGCTCATTGGCCCAGCCGGGAAGGTATTTATCATAAAGCCGCTTGAAGCTTTCGCAGGTCCAGGTGTAGGAATGGACCCCGTTGGTAATGGCACTGATTTTATAACCCGGAAACATATTCCTGGAGACTTCCCCATGTTTTTTGGCCACCCCATTAACAAATTCACTCAGATTAAGGGCCAGAAGGGTCATATTAAGCTCCTCCTGGCCGGCCAGACCTTTGAGCACCTCGATGGGAATAGGTTCCCCCATGATCCGTCGGACAAGATCATAGGAAAACCGGTCATGGCCTGCTTCCACCGGGGTATGGGTGGTAAAGAGACAAAGCTCTTTGACCCGATTCACATCCCAGACCAGTTTCTCGTCCCAGACCTCTTCAATGGGTTTTCGAAAATGGAGGAGAAGCTCGAGGGTCAGCAGACTGGCGTGCCCTTCATTGAGGTGATATTTTTTTATTTCAAACCCCAGTTTTTTCAGCATCCGCGCCCCGCCTAAACCCAGGACAACTTCTTGCTTTAAACGGTAAGACAGGTCGTTCCCATAGAGAAAAAAAGTTATTTCCCGATCCTCGGGGGAATTTTCCGCCACATCGGTGTCCAGGAAAAAAACAGGCACCTTCCCGCCGGTAAAGCTTTTTACCGTATAGTGCCAGGCCTGGACATAAACCTTCCGGCCTTCAATTTCGACGGAAACCTTGGGGAAAAGTCGGGCCATATGCTTGGCCGGGTCCCAATTGACCGGGTGTTCGGTCTGTCGGCCCTGGGCATCCAGCTCCTGGCGAAAGTATCCTTTTTTGCTGAGCAGAGTGACCGCCACCATGGGCAGGTTGAGATCGGCCCCGGACTTGATGGTATCCCCGGCGAGGACCCCCAGGCCCCCGCTATAAGTAGGGATGCTGTTGTGAATGCCTATTTCCATGGAAAAATAGGCGATTTTAGGTTCTCTGGTTAACTCCATCAACTCGAGAGATTCGGGGTTCATAGGCTCCTTTTTGTCATTCTTCGTTACCAAATATCCTGGTAAATGAGGAAATTATAGGTCCAAGAAATCAAAAGAAGGTTTCTCTCCGGCGACATGGGCCGGTTTGAAACGATAAGACGACAAAAACAAAAGGGGAAAGAAAGGCAGGGCAAAAATATCCGTTTGTACTTGCTCGCATCTTTGTAAGCAGTACGGGGGAGAAAAAAAATATAAGAAGGGGGGCCTGGCGTTATTATTTTTTGGCAGCGGCCCGCTTTTTCTTCATGGGGGTCCCACAACAAAGAAGATCTACAGTGGCACAACCACAGTCTTCATCTACGGTGACCAACAACCCGCAGTCGCTACAGGCGTATTTGGTCCCTACCCGGGAAGTTTTTTTGGGGGCTGCTTTGGCTTTGGTAACCGGTTTTTTCGTCGTGGCCATTTTTTTCCTCCTCAGGGGCAAATTTAAGTCTATTGTTTATAATGTAATAAAATAAAGAATATTGTCAAGAAGTTATTTAAAAAATTATTTTTCTTGCCAATAACGGTTAAATCGATTATAAAAGATATTTTTAATAAATCGATTCAGAAATTTCTCAAGAGGGGAACTGGATGGGCAGCGTAGTCAAGAAAAGACGGAAAAAGATGCGGAAGCATAAGCATAAAAAGTTGATGAGGAAAACACGGCATCAGCGAAAGAAGAGAGGCAAGTAATCCATTAAGGGTAAGGGCATTGTTTCTGATCATTCCAGGGTGTTTTTCCTGGATCGTCCCCTGTAGTATTAAAAATGAAATGATTCTCTTTCTATACAGGCCATCCCTTCGGGTATGGCCTGTTTTATTATTGGGGGGATTATTAAAACGCGCATCCTGACCATTGCCGGATCGGACCCGAGCGGCGGTGCCGGCGTCCAGGCCGACCTCAAGGTCATTGCCCTATTGGGGGCCTATGGAACCTCGGTCATAACGGCTTTAACGGCCCAGAACACCCTGGGGGTTCAAGGAATCTTTCCGGTCCCCCTGAACGTCATTCGGGAACAACTCCAGGCGGTCCTTTCCGATATCCGGGTCGATGCCGTAAAAACAGGTATGTTGGCCCAGGCCGAAATCATTACCCTGGTAGCTCAGACCATAAAGAAATTCAAGATTAAAAAAGTGATTCTGGATCCGGTCATGGTCTCCGGGAAGGGATTCCCATTATTAGAAGAAAAAGCCCTGCAAACTCTAAAGGAGGACCTTTTCCCTTTGGCCGGTTTGATAACCCCTAATCTTTCCGAGGCCGCTGCCTTAACCGGGTTACCGGTTGGGACGTTGGCGGAAATGAAAAAGGCGGCCGAAGCGATTAAAAAGAAGACCCGCGGGAGTGTCTTGATCAAAGGGGGACATTTAGCCGGGGCGGCAGTAGACCTCTTTTATGACGGAACGTCTTTTAGGGAATTCCCCAGCCCTCGAATCCAAATCCCCGATACCCATGGGACCGGCTGTACCTTTTCGGCGGCCATAAGCGTTTTTTGGGCCCAGGGACATCCCTTGATTAAATCCGTGGAAATGGCCAAGGATTTTATAACCAGGGCCATTGCCGGCGCCCAACCGGTGGGGCATGGTCAGTGGCCGACCGATCCTTATGCCGGGATTCAAAATATAACCAAACGAATAAATGAGGTGCTGTCTTGACCCAGATTGAATCAGCCAGAAAGGGGATTGTAACCCCTGAAATGCAGGAAGTAGCCCGTCAAGAAGGGCTGGAAGCAGAAGAGATCCAAAAAAGAGTGGCCCAGGGTACGGTTGTTGTCCCGGCTAACCTCGGAAAAAAGAAGGCCCGTCCCGTCGGTGTCGGGCAAGGGTTGACGATCAAGGTCAACGCCAATATCGGGACCTCTTCCGATCAGGTGGATCTGGACCAGGAATTGCGCAAGTTGCATATCTGTGTGGAAGCCAAGGCCGATACGGTCATGGACTTAAGTACGGGAGGGGACCTGAAGGAGATCCTCCGGACCCTGATTGCCCATTCCCCTCTGCCTGTGGGCACGGTCCCTATCTACCAGGCGGTGGTCGAGACGGTCAGGGAAAAAGGGGCGATTATCCACCTGACAGCAGATAAGATCTTTGAAGTGATTGAAGATCAGGCCCAAGCGGGGGTCGATTTTATTACCGTTCATTGCGGGGTCACCCTTAATTCTTTGGAACGCTTGCAAAAGCAGGGCCGGATCACCGATATCGTCAGCCGGGGAGGGGCCTTCCTGACCACCTGGATGGTTTATCACGAAAAAGAGAACCCCCTCTTTACGGAATATGACCGGTTAATAGAATTGGCCCGGAAATATGATTTGACCTTGAGCCTGGGTGACGGCCTGCGTCCCGGCTGTCTGGCCGATGCCACCGATCGCGCACAGGTCCAGGAATTGATCCACCTGGGTGAATTGCGGGAACAGGCCTTAAAAGCCGGCGTTCAGGTCATGATCGAAGGGCCCGGGCATGTACCCCTTAATCAGATCGAGGCCAATATCCTGCTTCAGAAACAGCTCTGCCAAGGGGCCCCTTTTTATGTCCTCGGCCCTTTGGTTACGGATATTGCCGCCGGCTACGACCATATTGCCTGTGCCATCGGGGGCGCCTTAGCCGGTATGGCCGGGGCCGACTTTCTCTGCTATGTCACCCCTTCCGAACATTTAAAGCTCCCGACACCGGAAGATGTCCGGGAAGGGATCATCGCCACCCGCATCGCGGCCCACGCCGCCGATCTGGCCCGGGGTCAAGGCAGAGCCTGGGAACAGGATCGGCAAATGGCCTTGGCCCGAAAGGCCTTGAACTGGGAAAAACAGATCAGTCTGTGTCTGGACCCGGAAAAGGCCCGCAGGATGAGGGCCGAGAGCAGTCCCAGTGAGTCGGAGGTCTGCACCATGTGCGGAGAGTTTTGTGCCATCAAAATGGTCCGGGATTTTTTGAAAAAGAAATAAACCTTTTTCAGACAGGATTTACAGGATTATCTGGATTTTTATGCCTTTCCAAAAGAAAGGCATAAGCCGTCGTCCTATGGACAAAAGCTTTATCCTCAGCAAGCACGGATAGAAGTGCTCGGGGTCCTTTTGGAGCCTGAGCAAAAACATGTAAATCCAGTCAGGCCATAATTTTTATATGGTAACCTTCGATAGATCCGGCCGTAATCTGAAAGAAACCATCCTGAAAGCCTTGTCCGCCGGGGATTATGTCTCCGGAGAACGGTTGTCCAGGGAAATGAAAGTCACCCGCCCGGCGATCTGGAAACACATAGGACAATTGAAAGAAGACGGTTTTGGAATCGAAGCCCATAAGGGAAAAGGCTATCGATTGAAATCCGTCCCGGATATTTTGTTCCCCGATCTGATCCGTCAGCAGATCGGCACCCGCTGTTTCGGCCAAAAAATCCATCATTTTCTGCGCACCGATTCCACCAATAAACAGGCCAGGAACTTGGCCTCCGAAGGGGCTTCGGAGGGGACCTTGGTCGTAGCCGAATATCAAGAAAAAGGCAAAGGCCGGTTCAGCCGCGTCTGGGAATCTCCTTCGGGTCAAAATCTCCTTTTTTCTCTCATCCTCCGGCCGAACTGGCCGCCCCAAATGGCTTTTTATGGGACCGTCCTGGCCTCGGTTTCCCTCTGTCGGGCCATTCAAGAAATCGTTGATATTCCCGTGGGCATCAAATGGCCCAACGATATCTATTGCCGGGATAAAAAATTGGCCGGCATCCTGACCGAATTCTCCACCGACCCGGACCGTCTGGAATATATGATTATCGGTATCGGGGTCAATTGCCATTGGGCGCCCGTGGAGGTCCTTTCTGGAGGGCAGCCGGCCACCAGTATTTTACGGGAGGCGGGTAAAAAGATTTCCCGCCTCCAGCTCCTGAGTAGGTTTTTGACCCATGGGGAAGCCCTTTATGAAAAGGTCCGGATCGAAGGGGTTGGGTTTTTGCGGGAAGAATGGGATCATTATTCCCTGATTAAAAACCGAAGGGTAACTATTTTAACCGGCCAGACTTCCCTGACCGGCGTTGCCCAGGGCATCGATGACCATGGCGGATTGATCGTTCTTTTGGATGACGGTCGAAAAGAAACTATATTGACTGGAGATGTGCATCTGAGGCTCTGAGACAGGATGAGTCTGAACTCTCCATTCCTTCTTAAATTGGCCATCTTCGAGCAACCCCGGCTAACCTAAAGAGGAAAAGGATGGAAATTGTATATGAAATATTGAACCAATAAGTAGGGGATTGTTTAAGATTTAATTATGTTATAAGGTATGAGGATATTTGGAGTAATAATGAGAATTTTGCCAAGCCTTTTTAAGGGCCTGGTTGTATTTTTTGGTAACATAGAAGTTAATTCCGCCTTTTAAATTATAAAAGGATTTCATTAGACGGTAGGGGTAAGACAGGGAAGGAATAGATGCCTTTTTTAAGAAAATTATCTCCTCGATAAATAGTTTCTTCCTGGATTCCCTTGGGTTCATGAACGACATACGAAAATCGGTATTTATCCCAGTCTTTCGGGAAATCATTATAAACTAAACGACCTTCTTTCTCAAGTTGTTCCATTAAGTCCGTGCCAGGAAGCGGTGTCAAGTATGCTGAGTTGAATAATATCAATCCCCGAATGCACTAAAAATTTGGCCAACTTTTTATAATAAGCAGGGGATTCAAAGTCGTTTCCCAGGATAAAGGCCCCATATACCCCTATTCCATATTTATGAAAGGTATCCACCACTTTTTTATAGTTATCAGTACCAATCTTTCAGATTACTCCCTTTTTTCATGCCTTTTAACGTATCGTGGTCTAGTAGTCTCAAATCCTATAAAGGCAAACAGACAACCGGCTTGAGCAGCCAGTTCAAGTAACGGTTCATCTTCAGCAGCATTGATCGAGGTTTGCATCCACCATTTTTTATGAGTACCCATTTTTTATCATGCCTTCAAATAATCTCTCTGGCCCTTTTTCTGCTTTCAGGGCTATATCCGATAAGGTTGTCATCCAGAAAAAAAATAAATTCTCCTTGAATTTCATCAAGTTCTTTTAAAACTTCTTCCGGGTTTCGTTGACGATATTCTTTTCCTAAGTAATTTGAAACCGAACAGAAATTGCAATTAAAAGGGCAACCACGGGAGGTTTGAATCGAACTCCAGAGATAGTCGGGATGGATCAAGTCCCGTCGTGGCAGTGAGTTTAAATTGAGACAAATCGAGCTTGGGGACCTATATACTTGGGTTGCAGAGTATTATTTTCAAAGTCTCGGATCACTTTTCCCCAAATACCTTCCACCTCCCCCACTACCACAGCATCTCCATATTGAAGGGCCTCATCAGGCAGCATGGATGCATGGATGCCCCCGAAAATAACCTTGATTTTTTTCTCTCGATACATCCGGGCTATCTCATAGGCCCGGTTTATATTACTGGTAAAAGCCGTAATCCCTACCAGGTCCGCTTCTTCAAATTCAAAAGGATTAAAATTTTCATCCCATATCTTAATTTCCCAATTGGGGGAGTGACGGCAGCTACATAGGCAAGGCTTAATGGGGAGAAGGGTAGAATAATTTACTCAACAGATAAGCCGCTCCTTTGGGCCTACCGGATTTATTAAGAGAAGTTTTTTCACATGATTATCCTTATTTCTTTCCTTGACTGCTATTTTTCGCCATAGTATGTTTATCTAATTCAAAAGTAAATAGTTTTCAACAAATAACTTATTCGCATCTTAGGAGCAACCTTACATGGATATAAAATATGTCCAGTCGATGGTAGAAACTCTTCCCGGGGTCTCGGCTTGGGAAATTCGCCGCCTGCGGAAGAAAAGTCATCAACGGTATCTTATTTTTGACCAAATCGAATCCCAACGGCTGGTGGAAACGGAAAAATTTATTGTCACCCTCTATAAAAAATATAACTGCCAAAGGAAAATGGTCTTGGGCGAATCCACAGTATCCTCTCTCGGAAGGAGAAAATGTCCGGGAACGTCTGGCTCAGGGCTTAGAGATGGCCGCTTTGGTGGCCAATCCCATCTTCCATCTGCCTGAAAAGGGGCTCAGTTATGGCGAGGTTCAAACCGTAGATCCGGAAGTCAGAGAGAATCCCCTTTTCTATCTGGACCGAATCCAGGAAGATTTTGAAAAAATCCCTTTGGACAAGGTTAAGCGAAGTTCAGCGGAAATCTTTATTGAGGACAATGAAATTTTTCTTCTCAATTCCAGAGGATTGGAAAAAGAGACGACGGCTACGGAGATCCTGGTTGATTTTGTTTTATTAGCCGAAAAAGGTCAGTCGTTGGAAGGGGAAAGCCAAGGCACAAAACGGGTCCGGTTTTATAAGGATCTCCATCTGACTGAGATGGTCGAACAATATGCCCAATATGCCCGGGAATCTTTGGAGGCCCGGCTTCCCCAGGGTGGAATATATCCGGTTGTCTTTTCGGAAGAAGCGTTGGATACACTTTTTAATTTTTTTTGCCTCCAGGCCTCCGGACCGGCCCATTTTCAGCACTGGTCGCAACTGACCATCGGAGAGCCAGTCATAGCCAACATCAAAGGAGAACCCTTGACCTTGGCCAGCAACCCAGGCCTTCCCGGAGGTATCAAGAGTCGGGCCTTTGACGACAACGGCCTGCCTCTTTATCGGGTTAACGTCATTCAAAATAATATTTTTAAAAACCGGATGAACAGCAAACGATATGCCGATTATCTTGGTGAAGATGCCACAGGAGATTTCTCCAACATAGAGGTGGCTTGCGGTTCAAGGTCCTTAAATGATTTCTTTGAAGGTCCCTGCTATCATTTGTTGCGATTTTCCACGTTTGAACCCAATCCCATTACCGGGGCCTTTTCCGGGGAGATCCGAACCGGATATTTCCTTAAGGATGGGCAAAAGATACCGATAAAAGGAGGATCGGTTTCCGGAACCATGCAAGAAGCCTTTAAAGAAGCCTTTTTTTCTCGGGAAAGGACTCAAAGAGAAGCTTACCTTGGGCCGGAGGCTGTTAGGATTGAGAAGTTGGATATAGCCGGAAATTAATTTAGAGTTTAGATATCCTAATTTTGAACCCATTCGGAATTAAAAATGGAAGACATCCCTCTTTATAACAGCCGACTTATTAAAAATTATATTGAATATCTTCGAAAATTTTATCCCCAAATAGATCCCAATGACATTTTAGAATATGCGGGGATCGAATCCTATGAACTTGAAGAAAGCGGACAATGGTTATCCCAAAGACAGGTCGACCGCTTTCATGAGATGCTCAACCAACTTACCAGACAATCCCAATATTTCACGGGAGGTGGGACGGTTTTCATTCTCGGGCAACGCCTTGGGACCCATAAAAAAATATGCCTTTGGATTTCTTAGCCCATCCATGAGTTATCTCTTGTCTGAAAAGATCGCCAATAAAATAACTCGAGCCACCACTTTTAAAGCAAAAAAATTGGGAGGACGGAAAGTTGAAATTTGTATTGAATTAAAGACAGGGGTAAAAGAAAACCCTTCTCAGTGTGAAAACCGTATTGGGATATTTGAGGTTTAGGCCAAGCTGTATACAAAAAAATTGGCCCAGGTGGAGCATCCCGAATGTGTCCATAAAGGAGGAGAAATTTTGCAGATATATCGTTTCCTGGGAAAAGACCCAATCCTATATCTGGAAGTTGATCCGAAATTATAGTTTTCCGATAAACTTTCTCTTGAATCTGGGTCTTATATTTTGTTTTGCCCTTTGATTCCTGGTTTTGGCTTCTCAAAATTAGCATTCTGGTTAATCTGGGGATCGTCATTGTTTCGGAGCATATGGAAAAAAAGGAGTTGATCGAGAACATCACCGAGGAAAGTGAGGCCACTCAAACTTTACTGAATGAAACCAATAGACGTTATGACGAGACTCTTGTTGGTGCAGGAAATCGGTCAGACCCTTTCCATGATTATGGATATCGATGTCTCCCTCCGGGTCATCATGGAAGCCATGAAAAAAAGGCTGGATTTCGACCGGGGGATGATCATGTTGGCCGACAAAGAAAAGACCCGATTAAAATATCTCATCGGCTATGGGTACAGCCCGGAAGATGAAGACTATTTTAAACAGGTCCAATTCCGTTTGGATAATCCCCAGTCCACCGGAATGGCCGTAGAATCCTTTAAGAAGCAAACCCCTCTTTTGATCAACAATACGGACGAGATAGAGAAAAAAATTTCCCCGAAAAGTCTGGAATTTCTCCGCCGGGTCGGCACCCGGGCTTTTATTTGTGTGCCTATTGTTTACGAAAATGAGTCCCTGGGCATCCTTATGGTGGATAACCCGACTTCCAAAAGGCCTTTAACCAAGGGGGACTTGAGCCTCCTTATGGGGATCGCTCCCCAGATCGCCATCAATATCAATAACGCCGTGACCTATACCAAAATAAGAGAAAGCGAAGAACGATTTCGATCCTTAAGCGAAAACACGCCGGATATTGTCTATACCTTGAATAATGAAGGGGTTTTTTCTTATGTAAATCCGGCCTGGGAAAGGATATTAGGACATTCCCTGTCTGAAGTAATTGGGAAAAAATTCGTCGAATTTCTGAAGGAAGAAGATTCCAAAAAATTTCAACAACTTTTTGACCAGGTTTGGAATGAGAAGAAAATCATCCGGGATATCCTGGGAACTTTTTTACACAAAGACGGGGAAAAGAGTATCTTCAGTGCCAGCGGGGCCCCTAATTTTGACCCTGATGGAAATGTGACCAGTCTGGTTGGTATTTTAAGGGATATTACCGAACAGGTCCTTTTAGAGAATCAGCTCCGTCAAGCCAAGAAAATGGAAGCCGTTGGCACCTTGGCCGGCGGGATTGCCCACGATTTTAATAACCTTCTGATGGGTATTCAGGGATATACTTCGCTTATTCTCTTGAAAACGGATGAGACCGATCCTTTTTATGAAAAACTGGTCGGGATCAACCAACAAGTCCAGAGTGGAGTGGATTTGACCAGGCAATTGCTCGGGTTTGCCAGGGGAGGCAAGTATGAGGTAAAGCCGGTAGATATGAACCAAATTCTCCATAATTCTTCTGAAATGTTCGGGAGGACTAAAAAGGAAATACGCATTCATCGACAATTTCAGGAAGATCTTTGGACAGTGGAAGTTGATCAGGGACAGATTGAACAAGCCTTGCTGAACCTGTTTGTTAATGCCTGGCAAGCCATGCCCGGGGGAGGGTCTCTTCATTTGAAGACCCAAAATATTGTTATAACCTACCGCAGTTCCGACCAACCCAGTCCGGGAAAATATGTCCTGATTTCCATAATCGATACGGGCGAAGGCATGGATAAAAGCGTTATTGAAAGAGTCTTCGAACCTTTTTTTACTACCAAAGAGATGGGACGGGGCACGGGGTTAGGATTGGCCATGGTTTATGGTATTGTCAAAAGCCATGGGGGAAGCATCTTTGCCAAGAGTCAAAAAGGTCAGGGAAGCACCTTTTCCATCTATCTCCCGGCCTCTGATAAAAAGGTGGTCCCTGAAGAAAAACCCCTGGAAAAACCGGTTCGCGGGCAGGAAACTATCCTCCTGGTAGATGATGAGGAAGTCATCCTGAAAGTAACTCGAGAAATCCTGGAGAGCCTGGGATATCAGGTAATGTCGGCTAATAGCGGTCAAGAAGCTATATCCCTCTTCAAGGAAAAATATCAGGAAATCGACCTGATTATTTTGGATATGATCATGCCGGACCTAAAAGGGAGTCAGACCTACGATGGCTTTAAAGAAATATATCCCCCAGGTAAAGGTGCTTCTCTCCAGCGGTTACAGCATTGACGGACAAGCCAGCTTACTTATCGAAAATGGCTGCAAGGCTTTTATCCAAAAACCTTACACGGTTTCGGAATTATCAAAAAAGGTCAGAGAAGTATTGGCCATGCCGTAACACGTAAATAAAGTTCGGAGTTCGGAGTTCGAGAAAACTCGTTTTACTAACCCTCGACCTCCGTAGGGACGTTGTAGGGGCGGGTTTAAAACCCGCCCCTACAGATTATTTTCATGATTCGTAGTGCACCAGGGGAATGAGAGCTTAGTTCGAAAATAACGTTCAATGTTAGATGTAATCCACGCTTTCCGGGTCACCCCGGGGCATGAAATCTTTGAGCGTTACTGAGGAGGATACCATGGAACTGATCGTTCAGAAATTGGAAATTCCGGAAGGGGCTAACCTTATTTTTGGTCAAACCCATTTTATTAAAACCGTGGAGGACCTTTACGAAATCCTCATCGGATCAGTCCCGGGGATTAAATTCGGACTGGCTTTTTGTGAGGCTTCAGGCGATTGTCTGATTCGAACCATAGGCAATGATCCGGAATTAGAAAAAGCGGCCGTAAACAACGCCAGGAATATCGGAGCAGGCCATACTTTTAATATTCTCATTCGCCAGGCCTTTCCAATCAATGTCCTGAATGCCATCAAAAATTGTCCGGAAGTCTGTTCGATCTTTTGTGCGACAGCCAACCCGACAGAGGTCATTCTGGCCCAGACTCAGCAGGGACGGGGGGTCCTTGGTGTGGTGGACGGCTTTTCTCCCAAGGGAGTCGAAGGAGAAGAAGGTCGGGCCTGGCGGAAGGAAATTTTGAGAAAATTTGGTTATAAGATATAAGGAAGTCAAAACATGATTCGAGCCAGACTTTGGCTGCAATGTGCGGCCATGAAGGACCCCGTTTCTCCCGTCCAGGTCCGTCCGGCGGTTATCGGCTGGGAAGGGAAAAACCGTTCTGTGGAGTTGACCATCGAGCGGCCCTTCAAGGGGGAAGAATTGCTTTCACGAATGAAAGGCTGGGTTACCGTAGATCCCAAGGAAGTGATCCCTTTGATTAAACCGGAGGGCTTTTTAAAAATTGATGATCAAGGCCAACTCATCGTGGAAGCCGACTCCCAAGAAATCGTCGACCGGATCGGCCAACGATTAAAGGGCCGTTTTGGAGATCGGGTTTTTTTGGAAATACTGCCGGAGTGATAAAGGCGGCCAAAACCATATGCCTGGATTAAGAAACCAAAAGATAATCGTCCCCCCATTTTTACAAAAAGGAGACACCATCGGGATTGCCACCCCGGCCAGTCCTTATAAGCACCAAGCCTTCCAGGAAGGCCTTGATCTGCTCAGGCAGTGGGGCTTTCAAACCGTCTTGGGCCGAAAACGAATCAGCAGGGCAGGATATCTGGCCGGAACGGACCGGGAACGGGCCGAGGAGTTAATGGAGCTTTTCCTTAACCCGGAGATCAAGGCCATCTTATGCTCCCGTGGGGGCTACGGGGCCATGCGAATTCTGGATTATCTGGATTTTAACAAAATCAAAGATCATCCCAAGCTCTTTATGGGATTCAGCGACATCACCGTATTGCTGATGGCCTTGTGGAAAAAAGCCGGCCTGATGACTTTTCACGGCCCTATGGTTACCAGCCTGTCCCGATTAAAACCCCAATCCCTGATCAGGTTTCAGGCCACTTTGGGGGGACATTACCGTCTTGAAGTCCCCTTGAACAAAAAAAAGATTCTATTTCCCGGGAGCGCTCAGGGAGTACTTTGGGGTGGGAATTTGACCTTGTTGGTCCATTTAATCGGGACCCCCTATGAGCCCGCCTGGGATCGGGCCATCCTCTTCCTGGAGGACTGCGGCGAAGAACCTTATAGGCTGGACCGTCTTTTTATGCATCTGAAATTGCGAGGGAGTCTTGAAAAAGTTTCCGCCATCCTGCTCGGACAATTTACCGGTTCCAAGACAGGGGAACTATCCATGAATAGGATTAAAGAAATATTAGGGGACATGAATATCCCGGTTTGGACCGGATTGCCCGTTGGCCATGGATCTCAGAATATTCCCCTCCCTATCGGAGCGCCGGCCTTTTTGGACGGTAACAAGGGACTTCTGGTCGTAGATCTTTAACGTTAAGATTCATGCTGTTTCCTAAATTAAATTCCCTAATGACTGCCGGGGTCGAAGAAAGTGTTTTTCCCGGGGCGGTTTTATTAGTGGGTCTGGGTGAAGAGGTATTGCTTCACCGGGCCTTCGGCTATGCCGCTCTGGTGCCTGAGAAACAACCCCTTCAAAAAAAGACGATTTTTGACCTGGCCTCTTTGACCAAGCCCCTGGCCACAACCCTGGGGATCATGGACCTGATCGAAAAAGGCCGGCTTTCCCTGGATCAACCATTGGATTCAAATGGGAAAGGAATTCTGGTTCCTGAAAAATCCGGGATCACCCTCCGTCATCTTTTGGCCCACTCGGCGGGTTTTCAAGCCTACCGGCCCTATTATTTGGACTTGAGCCGGCAGACAGGGGATAAAAAAAGGACGCTCCGGGAATGGGTTAAAAAAGACCCCCTATTGTATCCTCCGGGCAGCCAAACCTTGTACAGCGACCTGGGCTTTATCCTCCTGGAATGGATTTTTGAGGAAACATCCGGAGAAGCCCTGGACACCTGGGCTCAAAAAAATATTTACGCCCCTCTGGGACTGACTCATTTGGGATTTCGTCCCATAAAACCCGGCCGGGGTGCCCGATCCGGAGATCTACGCCGCCACCGAAAATTGTCCCTGGCGTAAAAAAGTCTTGCGCGGAGAAGTCCATGATGAAAATACCTTTGCCGTGGGCGGGGTTTCCGGTCAGGCCGGGCTATTCGGGTCGGCCGCTGAAATCTTTCAATTATTACGGGCCTTAAAAAGGGCCTATGATCACCCTGAGATTCCTCACCCCTTCGACGGTCGGCTGATTCGACTCTTTTGGGAAAGGCAGAAGCAGCCCGCAGGAACCACTCGGGCCCTCGGCTTTGATACCCCTTCCGAAATCGGCTCCAGTGCCGGCCGTTTTTTTTCGCCGAAAAGCGTGGGCCATCTTGGTTTTACCGGAACTTCCTTCTGGCTGGATCTGGAGAGAGACCTGACGGTCATTCTTTTAACCAATCGCATCCATCCCACCAGGACCAACGAAAAAATTAAAGCCTTCAGGCCAAAGCTCCACGACCTTGTCTTTCAGGAAACACTTTGACTTTAGATCAAATTTTGGTTAGATTACCCTGTTTCCATTTTACGAGCGTTCAAGGATAGTTTTGTATAAAGGATTTATATGATTCCCATTATGGAGCCTTGGCTCGATCATCAGGAGATCGACCGGGTTATGGATTGTCTTAAAACCGGCTGGATATCTTCCCAGGGGGCGTATATCCCGGAGTTTGAGAAGGCCTTTTCCGGCTTTTGCGGCAGCCGATTCGGCGTGGCCACTTCTAATGGAACAACGGCCTTGCATTTGGCGTTACTCACCCTGGGCATCGGCCCCGGGGATGAGGTGATCGTCCCGGCCTTAAGCTTTATAGCCACCGCCAATGTGGTGATTTACACCGGTGCCCGGCCTGTTTTTGCCGATGTCGATGTAGAAACCTGGACCTTAAATCCTTCCTTGCTGAGACCTTTGATCACCGAGCGAACCAAGGCTATCATCCCCGTTCATCTCTATGGCCACCCCGCCGATATGGCGCCTATTTTGGATTTGGCCAAGGAGTATGGCCTCTGGGTCATTGAGGATGCCGCCGAGTCCCACGGGGCGGAATACCAGGGACATAAGGTGGGCTCTTTGGGGGATATGGGGTGTTTTAGTTTTTATGGGAACAAGATTATTTCCACCGGCGAAGGAGGAATGCTCGTAACCGACCATGCGGAATGGACGAAAAAATCTCTCCTCCTCCGAGACCATGGGATGTCCAAAGAAAGAAAATATTGGCATCCGGTTGTGGGGTATAATTTTCGGATGACCAATATCCAGGCGGCTATCGGCTTGGGACAGATGACTAAAATCGATAAGCTGATCGACCAGAAGAGAAAAATGGCCGACTACTACACGGAGAAGTTGAAAAAAATTCCGGGAATCATCCTGCCGTCGGAAAAAAAGTGGGCCAAGTCGGTCTTCTGGCTTTATAGCCTCCTTTTGAAACCGGAAGGAAATAAGAACCGGGATGACCTGATTTCCCGGCTTTCCCAGGCCGGAGTGGAAAGCCGTCCTGTTTTTTATCCCATACCCAGTATGCCCCCTTATCAGAATCAGGGGATTTACCCTGTGGCCGAAGGGATTTCAAAAGCAGGGATCTCCCTTCCTTCAGGGTTCAGTTTGACCGAGGCCCAACAAGACTATATCGTTGATCTAATCCAACAATTCATCGAGGGATAAAGGAGCCCGGCCATCGAAGTCTCCATCATTTTACCGACCTATAATGAAAAGGAAAACATCGTTGAATTGATCCAAACGATCTTGGGGGTCTTAAGGCCCCTATCGGTTAAGGCCCAAATTGTCGTGGTGGATGATAACAGCCCTGACGGAACGGCGACCCTGGTCAGGGAAAATTTTTCTTCTCAACCGGAAGTCTTTCTGATCCTCAGGAAAGACGAACGCGGACTGGCCACGGCCATTGCCGCCGGCATTGAGCAGTCCCGGGCGGACGTTATCGTCATCATGGATACGGATTTTAATCACCATCCGAAGGACCTCCCCAGGCTATTGGAGCAACTGCCGGAAGCGGATATGGTCATCGGGTCCCGATATATTTCCGGGGGGGGGATGAAGACCTCCCGTCTCAGGTATTGGGGGAGCTGGGTTTTTAATGTTTTTATTCGTGGGGTGTTGGGCTCCCCGATAAAAGATAATCTGAGCGGCTTCTTGGTCCTTAAAAAAGAGGTGGTTTCTCGATTGAAAAACTACCGCATCTTTTTCGGATATGGCGATTATTGTATTCGCCTGATCCACCATGCCCGTAAAGAAGGCCTTATCATCCGGGAAGTCCCGGTTGTTTATGAGTTTCGCTTAGGAGGTGAAAGCAAGACCCGTTTTGTAAAATATCTGGTGGACTACATCAAGGCCACTCTGGCCCTTCGTTTCGGAAGACCATGACTTTATCCGGTGGCGGAAGCCCTTTCCCGTCAAGGATTTTACCTTCCTTCGGGGCTGACCCTTTCCAGGGATCAAATCCGTCATATATGCCTTCAAATCAAAAAGCTGGTCCCATGAATCCTGACCATTTTCAATCGAGGTGATTATGGGGAAACGGAGTTATTGGATCGGACTGGTCCTGAGCCTCTTTTTTTTATTTTTATTCTTTAGGAAGATTGACTTGAGAGGGGTCTGGGAAACCTTCAAAAGCGTCGAGTATATCTATACCCTTCCACTGATGGCCATCAATTTATTGGCGATTTGGGTCCGGGCCAAGCGCTGGGACTATCTCCTAAGCCCCATAAAAAAGATCCCGATGAAAGAACTGTATAATGCCACGGCCATCGGTTTCATGGCCAACAATATTTTCCCCGCCCGGGTGGGGGAATTCGTCCGGGCCATTATCCTGGGACATCGGGCGAGAATCAGCAAAACCGCTTCCTTTGCGACCATTGTCGTGGAGCGGTTGTTCGACGGTTTTACGGTCCTGTCCCTTTTTTTAATGGTGATTTTTTTTATGGCCTTCCCCCCGGAGCATTCTTCCTTTTTCAGTCAGAGGACTCTCAGGAGTGCCGCTTTACTAAGTTTTGTCTTTTATTCCCTGGTCCTGGGCATTCTGTTGTTACTACGGTTTCAGAATCAGAGGACCTATCGGGTTATCTCCTTTTTTCTACAAAGGCTCCCGGAAAAGCTCTCACATAAAATCTCCCAAAAAATAGAGTCCTTTGTCTCCGGCCTGGCTGTTTTGAAACAATGGAAGGATCTATTATTAATCCTTTTCTATTCTTTTTTCCTCTGGCTGATGATGTCTTTTGCGGTGTACCTCCTTTTCCTGGGGTTTCATTTCCCCTTGTCCCTCTGGGCGGCCATTTTTTTGGAAGTGATTTTGGTTTTTGGGGTGACCCTGCCCTCCGCACCGGGATATATTGGGACTTTCCATTGGGCCTGCGCCGCCGGGTTGATGTTTTTGGGGGTGGAAGGGAATCCAGCCAAAGGGTTCGCCGTCGTCCTTTGGTTTGTCAGTTTTATCCCGGTGACGGTTTTGGGACTCTTTTTACTCTGGAAGGAGGGGATTTCTCTAAACTTTTTAAATAAGGATAAGGAAAATTCGCCGAATGACTAAGGTCATCCCGTTAAGTCCGCCCCGGCTTTAAAGGCGGTAATGTTTTCATCCTGGAATTTCGGAGGAGATAACTGGATTATGGCCTCGACGTATTTCTCCAAAGAAAATCCAAGGCCGCTGCGCTTGGCCACATATCCTAAAAAGAACATATTCCCCGAACGGGAGAACCCCATGTCTTTGGCCAACCCTTGGGCATCGATCCTGCCCTTGCCCTCCTCTTTGGAATTGATGATCTTTTTCCCTTTGGGTTTGAGGTAGTAGGCATATAGACCGGCTTCCTGGTCGGTTAAGCCCAGCAGGAGATCGGCTTGACCTTGTTCAATGGCCGGGGACAGGTAGCGGCCTATCTTGACCTGGGAAAAGACCGAACCCCCGCGCATGGCCATGCCGTGGGTTTCGGAAGAAATAACCGGGTAACCGGAAAGAAAGGCCGTTTCCACCAAGACCCGGGTGACAAACAAGACCCCTTGCCCGCCGGTCCCAACGATGACGATTTGTTTTTTCATCGGCCTTCCCTCCGGATATGTTTTTTGGGGCAAACATCAATACAGGTGCCGCAATGGGTGCACAATTCTTCGATAATACGGACCGGCATGTTTTTTCTTTTCCTGGACCATGGCCGGGCAGTCAAATTGGGTAACGCAAATACCGCAGCCGTCGCATTCCTCCTGGTGCAGGACCACCTTTAAAGGAGCGGCCTTCGGATAGAAGATGTCTTCCGTAGACCAGACAAGGGTGGCGGGCGATAATGACCGCGACCCCGCCATTTTCCTGCTGAATATAATCCCCGGCCTTCTTCAATAATTGGGTCGTCTTCGGAAAGTCGTACGGGTCTGTTTCTTCGAGAAAGGCTACTCCGCAGGCGGCTATCATTTTTTCCAGATCGACTGGCTGGGCCGGACTTCCGTCGGAAAGGGTCGACAAAAAGGGAGTGGGTTGTCCCCCGGTCATGGCCACGGTGGAATTGTCCAGAATGACCAGGATAAATCTGGCCTTTTGATGGACGGCCTGGACCAGGGCCGGGATCCCGGCATGAAAAAAGGTGGAATCGCCGATGGTGGCCACAATGGGCGGTATGGCTTGGTCGGAGGCCTGGAATCCCTGAAACAATCCGGTGGCGATGGATGATGCTGGCGCCCATGCACAGGCAGGTATCCACCACCCCCATATTCATCCCCAGGGTATAACAGCCGATATCACCCGGAAAGATCCCCTTAGGGAAGGTCTTTTTGATGGCCCAGAAGGCCGAACGGTGGGGGCAGCCGGGGCAAAGGCTCGGCCTTCTCCCTTTGGGTTCGGAGACCGGTTCCCCCTGAATTTTCCACTTCAATAGCCGGGCCAGGAGATGGTGAATATGATCGGGCGTCAGTTCCCCTTCCGCGGGAACAGAGCCGTCCCGGCGTCCCAGCAATTTCAGCCCGTCGGCTAATTGCATCTCGATCAAAGGATAGGTTTCTTCCAGGACCAGGACCGTTTTGTATTCCTTTAAAAATTTTTTTAATTCTTCCACCGGCAAGGGATAGGGCTGATCCACCTTGAATAAAGGGACCTGCCCGGACATTTTGGCATCTAAAAGGATATCATGGGCCAAGGCATAGGGGACCCCTGAGGCGACGATGGCCAGGGGCGACGGCCCGCCTTTTTTGACCCAGTTTTTAGGAGCAGGATTCTCCTTGGCGATGGCTTGGAGTTTTTGGTTTAACTCCCGGTGGAGCAGATAACGAAAGTTGGGGGTGGCGGCCCAGCGTCCTGGATTCCGTTCAAAAAAGGCCTTCTTATCCGTTTCCGGTAGGGGATAGAGGGGGACTGGTTGCCGGGCATGGCAGACCCGGGTCGTAGGGCGGAGCAAAACCGGAAGGGCATATTTCTCGGAAAGCTCGAAGGCCTGAGAAACCATCTCCTTGGCTTCAAGGGGAGAGGAAGGATCGAAGACCGGGATTTTGGCAAAAAAGGCTTGAAAGCGGCTGTCCTGCTCGGTCTGAGAGCTCTTTGGACCGGGATCATCGGCGGCGATGATGACAAACCCTCCTTTGACGCCGATATAAGCGGCACTCATCAGGGGATCAGCGGCCACATTTAACCCTACCTGTTTCATGGAAACGGCGGCCCGACGCCCTAAATAACTTTGGGCCAGGGCGGTTTCAAAGGCGATTTTCTCATTGATGGCCCACTCGGCAAAAACGGAAAGGTGTTCCTGTTTTTTGAACCGGAGGACTGCTTCCAGGATCTCGGAAGCCGGTGTGCCCGGATAGGAAGTGGCACATTGGACCCCGGCTTCCAACAAGCCCCGGGCCATGGCCTCGTTGCCCATCATGATGACTTGTCCGATCTTCTTTTTTTTGGTCATGGGATCCTTCTTGGATTTAGAGATGGAAATTCTGGGATTTTAGCCTATTTTTTTGGGGGAGTAAAGGGGATATCTATTTTCCCGGTTTACCTGGACCAGAAAAAGGATTATAAATCAATGTAGGTTATCCGTTTGGATTAGATTATTGAGGAGTCTTGGTTATGCGTCCCTTAGGGGAATATATTGAAAACCCGGATCGGATCCTATCATTTCTGGAGGCGTTGAGAAAGGGACTGTTACAGCTCATCGCCGTCATTTTGATTTTTTCCGTTGTCGGGTATGGCTTTTCCAAAACCATTCTGAATTTTTTGCAAACCCATACCGGGGTTACCCTGGCTTATTACGGTCTTTCCGAGACCTTTTTGTCTCTGCTCAATATTGCCTTTTTTTCGTCTTTATTCATTACCATGCCTTTCTTATTGTTTAAGCTCTTGGGGGCCATACGGGCCGTCTACCCTTCCTTCTCCCGGATCATGATGCTCGGATTTTGGCTCGGGGCGATCTTTCTCTTCTATTTAGGGGCCGGTTTTTGTCTTTTTGTCACGCTCCCTTACGGGGTCAAATTTTTATTAAGCTATCAAGGGGCCCACATTGAGGCCCTTATTTCCGTAAAAAAATTTGTATCTTTTTGCCTCCTCTTTATCTTCGCTTTCGGGATCATCTTTGAACTGCCCCTGACCATGATCCTACTGGCTCGGATCGGTCTGGTGAAGGCGAGTTTTCTGACCCGATATCGGGCCTATGCTATTTTAGTCATTGCTATCCTGGCAGCGGTCCTGACCCCAACGCCCGATGCCTTTAATATGATGCTGATGGCCGTTCCGCTCTACCTGCTCTTCGAGATCGGGATTATCGGGATGCGTATCTGGGGGAAAAAATAATCGTCAGGGGAAGGGCCCACGAGTTAAACCCGTGGGCCTTAAGGTTGGCGTTCGCCTGGTGCTTAAATCAAAAAAAATCTGAATTATTTTCTTTGGGCCTCTTCTTCAGCCCGCAGGATCTTGCGCAGGACCTTGCCGACTGCCGATTTGGGCAGGGACTCTCTGAACTCGACGATTTTGGGGACTTTATAAGCAGCCAGCTTTTCCCGACAAAAGGTGATGATTTCTTCCTCAGTGGCGCTTTCCCCTGTCTTTAAAACAACACAAGCCTTAACGGTTTCTCCGCGGTACTGGTCGGAAATCCCCAGGGAAACGGCGTCCTGGATTTTGGGGTGCTGGAAGAGCACTTCATCGATTTCCCGCGGATAGATATTAAAACCGCCGGCAATGATCATGTCTTTTTTGCGGTCGACAATAAAGAGGTAGCCGTCTTCATCCCTTACGGCGATATCGCCGGTATAAAGCCAACCGTCCTTCAATTGACCGGCCGTTTCCTCCGGTTCCTCCCAATAGCCCTTCATAACCAGAGGGCTTTTGATGATCATTTCTCCCGGCTCCCCCTGGGGCACGTCTTCTTTCCCTTCCTTCAGATCCACCAGACGCAAGTCCGTATCCGGGAAGGGAATACCGATACTGCCGGTTTTTTTCAAACCCAAAATAGGGTTGGAGGTGCCCAATGAAGTGGTTTCGCTCATTCCCCAGCCTTCGCCGAAATAAATCCCCATATCTTTAACCTGCTCGATCAGTTCCACCGGCATGGGTGCGGCGCCGGAATTGAGCAGGCCGAACTTTTTATCCAATTGGAGTTCCGAAGCCCTGGGGTGGTTGATCAGGGCGGTGATCAGGGTCGGCACCGTGGGAAAGAAGGTTATCCTTTCAAATTTGCCCAAAAGGTCCATCAGCTCATCGATTTGGAAACGGGGCACCAGGATCTGGGTGGCGCAATTAAGGAGGGCATTATTCATGACCACGATATTGCCGTAGACATGGAAAAAGGGGAGTATGGCCAGGTATATCCTCCGCTCCGGGGGAGTGAGGCTCATGGTCGGCGTTCCCCAGAGAGCGCACTGGAAGGTGGCCGCCACCACATTGGCATGAGTCAGGATGGCCCCCTTCGGCAGGCCGGTGGTTCCGCCGGTAAACTGGATCAGGGCCGGGTCATCCGGGTTGACCTGCACCCGTGGGCGTTTTGTGCTGGAACAATTCTCGATCAGCCGTGCAAAATAATGCCATCCCTCCTCCAGGTCCAGACCGGCCGGGGTGCTTTGTCCCATCCCCTCAATATAATCAGTGACCCTGGTCACCACGACCCTGGGGATGGGAACGGCTTGACAGAGGGCCCTGATATGGGGAAGGACCAAGTCGAAGGTAATCAGGGTGGTAATTCCGGTTTTGGCCGCCAGGGCCTTCAATTCATCGGGGGTATACATGGGATTCAGGTTGACCACAATCGCTCCCAAAGACAAAGCCGCATAATAGGCTATGGGGTACTGGGGGCAATTGGGCAGATGGATTCCTACCCGCTCTCCTTTGGAGACCCCTAAGGCCCCCAGGGCGTTGGCCATGCGCAGGGCGTTGTTACGCAACTCCCAAAAGGTCATTTCCGTGCCGAAAAAGTTGAGGGCCGCTTTATCCGGAAAGGCATTGGCCGGGAGTTGAAGTAAATCATGGACCGGCAAACGGGGATAGCGGATCGTCGTGGGTACGTTGTAATCATAATGTTTATGCCAGGGGCGTTCTTCAGTCATTTCGTCCTCCTAAGGATTATTATATGGGTGTCCCATGAAGAGAACCCGTCTTTCTGGAATAAGGTGATCGTTTAGGGACACTCTCAAAGTTTAGAAAGAGATAATATAGGTTTGAAAAGAAAGTCAATATTTTTTTCTAAAAACATGTTGATGTTGACAGATAAGCGGGAAAATGATAGAAAAGGTCATTATGGAAATTTGCACTTTGGAGGCCGGTGAACGCAGATTGTCGGGATTTTCAATATTAAAGAGTTTATAGTGTCTGCATATATCGGCGAAAATCCGCGCGTCCTAATTCTAAGGAGGGATGGCCGAGTGGTTTAAGGCGGCGGTCTTGAAAACCGCTTTCCCTCCGGGGAACGGGGGTTCGAATCCCTCTCCCTCCGCCACTCAAAGCTATCAGCCATTAGCGGTCAGCATTCAGCTTATTTCCTGTTTGCTGAAATCTGGTTGTTCTTAAACGGAGAGATGACCGAGAAGGCTTAAGGTGCTCGCCTGCTAAGCGAGTGTAGGGGGAAACCTCTACCGAGGGTTCGAATCCCTCTCTCTCCGCCAGTTTATCCTCTCAAAGTTATTGCCAATGTTATTGGAAATTGGTGTTCTGAATTCCGAAAAGATGGGCGATGGCTCAAATAAGTTAGCCTATCGGAATTATGGAGTGATGGAATAATGTTCCGAAAAAACTCGACACCCTATTACTCGAAATTCGGAGGTAAGATCTCAAAAAATTGGAATTTTCCCTTAGGGAGTTTTGGCCTTCTGCGGCTGGGTTCTGGCCAGTTGCTCCTTGCAGATCCGGATGTAATCATCCAATTTAGGCGGTGAGGGTGTGTCGGGGAACCGGTGAAGGATACCTTCACACTTTAATCAGACCGGTGATCCGTTTTAAGCTCAGGTATTACGGGGTCTTGGCCTTCTGCGGCTGGGTTCGAGCTAGTTGCTTCTTGCAGATCCGGATGTAGTCATCCAATTTAGGCGGTAGGGGTGTGTCGGGGAACCGGCGAAGGATACCTTCAAACCTTCCCAAGGCGGCCTCGTATTCTTTCCTTTTAAAATAAAATTCCCCAATGTAAAATTCATGGGAGACTAAATTTTTCTTGGCGGTTATCAGATTCGTCTGAGCTTGAGAAATATATTCACTCTTGGGGAAGCTTTTAATCAATCGCTCGAATTCTTGGATAGCCAAGGAAGCGTTGCTCTGATCCCGGTCGATGGTCGGCATTTGTTTAAAATAACACATGGCTAATTGAAAAATTACATAGGGAATGACTTCATTGGCCGGATGCAGTTTTTCAAATTCCTTATAGGCGACGGCGGCCAGTTCATAATCCTTATTTAAAAAATAACTATCGGCCAGTTTGAGCTCGGCCACGATGGCATACTGGTTGTAGGGAAAACGATCCTTCAGCTTCTGAAAGGCTTCAATGGCCCGTTCATACTTTTTTTGCTGGTATTTATCCAAACCCTCCATGATCAAGGAATCCGGGGTCCGTTCTAATTCTTTGGAGGCCTCACTTTTAAATAATCCGCAGCCGCTAAGTTGTAAGATGAGGCCTCCGGCTATAAAAAAAATCAGGCTAAACCAGGCATAAGAGGCCAGGGAAGTTTTCTTCATAGGGTCTCCAGGTAGGTCTCGACGGAAAAAACCGCTGTGGCCCCATCCCCTACCGCTGTGGAAATCTGTCTTAATTGTTTATGACGGACATCCCCGGCGGCAAAGATTCCCCGGACAGAAGTGGCCAGACGATCATTGGTTCGAATAAATCCTTGGGTGTCTATGGCCAAGGCCCCTTTCAACCAACCGGTATTGGGCAGGGTGCCGACAAAAATAAATATCCCCTTGACCGGCAGGGGCTGGCCGGGGGAACCGTCCGTCTTTTTGATCCCGACACCTTCTACTTCGTCGGTCCCCAGGATGGATTCCACCTGGGCATTCCAAATGGGATGGATGATGGAATTGGCCAGGGCCTTCTCCTGCAGGATCTTGCAGGCCCGAAGTTGATCCCTTCGATGGATCAGATATAATTTTTTGGCGAACCGGGTTAAATAAATAGACTCTTGCACGGCCGTGTCTCCACCCCCGACTACGGCGATTTCCTGATCCCTGTAAAAAGGACCGTCACAGGTGCCGCAATAAGAAACTCCTTTGCCGATAAGCAACTCTTCTCCGGGGACCCCCAATTTTTTATAGGCGGCGCCACTGGCGATGATCAGGGCCTTGGCCTTATAGGTTCCCTGAGTACCCCTTATTATTTTTTCAGGACCTTCGAGGGACAGGGAAATGATCTCATCGTTGATGATCGGTAATTCAAACCGTTCGGCGTGCTGGCGCATCCTTTCGACCAAGTCAAAACCGGAGATTCCTTCAGGAAACCCCGGGTAATTTTCCACCCAGTCGGTAGTCAATACCTGGCCGCCCGGTATCAATTTTTCAATAAGCAAGGTCTTAAGCCGGGAACGTCGGGCATAAAGCCCGGCGGTCAGACCGGCAGGACCTCCACCCACAATGATGAGTTCGTAAACAGGGTTTTCCACGGGATGACTTAAAGGGTCTTCTTAATGGCGGTTTCCAGGGTGCTTTTGGAAACCGCTCCGGTGATCTGCTCGACCACGGTCCCGTTTTTAAAGAGGATCAAGGTGGGGATGGCTCGTATCCCGTATTGTCCCGGTATTTTAGGATTTTCGTCAACATTTAATTTGGCTACCTTGATCTGGCCTTGGAACTGAAGGGCCAATTCCTCCACTACCGGGGCAATGGCCCGGCAGGGACCGCACCAGGCCGCCCAAAAGTCAACCATAGCCGGGGTCGAGGCTTCCAATACTTCATTTTGAAAATTTTCATCGGTTACTTCGGTGATATTTTTTTCAACCATGATTTCTCCCTTCTGTATTATTGGGTAAACAGGTTGGCCAATAAATATTGCAAATTTTACTTCTATTTCTCTCCAATGTCAATACTTACCCAAATTGGCCGAGGAAAAATTTTGACTTTAGAGGTATCTTTGGTTTAATGTCCTTTAGTGCCCCTATAGGGAAAAGGAGATCGTTATGGAAGAATTCAGACGTATGAACCGCCTGCCACCTTATGTTTTTGCCACCGTCAACGCCCTGAAAATGGAACTTCGGCGGCAGGGAGAAGATATTGTCGATCTGGGGATGGGAAATCCGGACTTGCCCACCCCCAGGCATATCGTGGACAAGCTCAGAGAAGCGGCCCTTAAATCGCATAATCACCGCTATTCGGCCTCCAGAGGGATCACCCGATTGAGGTCGGCTATCTGCGACTGGTATAAACGGCGTTACCAAGTGGAACTGGACCCGGAAAGCGAAGCCATTGTCACCATTGGGGCCAAGGAAGGGATTTCACACTTGGTCTTGGCCACCACCAGCCCGGGCGATGTGGTCTTCGCCCCCGATCCCACTTATCCGATTCACCCTTTTTCGGTCATTATTGCCGGAGGGGACCTGAGGAGCATCCCTTTGAGTCAGGATCGCGACTTCTTCGAAGATCTGTTAACGGCCACCAAGCAGACTTGGCCCAGTCCGAAGATGTTGATCATCTCCTTTCCCCACAATCCGACCACCATGGTGGTCGACCTGAATTTTTTTAAAAATATTGTCGCCTTCGCCAAAGAGCATCAACCTGATGGTCATCCATGATTTTGCCTATGCCGACCTGGTCTTTGATGGGTATAAGGCCCCCAGTTTTATGCAGGTTAAAGGGGCCAAGGATGTTGGGGTCGAACTTTTTTCTCTGTCCAAGAGTTATAGTATGGCCGGTTGGCGGGTGGGGTTTGCCGTGGGGAATCCTCAACTGATTCATGCCTTGACCCGTATTAAAAGTTATTTGGACTACGGGGTTTTTCAGCCTATCCAGATAGCCGCCATTATCGCCTTAAACGGACCTCAGGAGTGCGTTCAGGAGATTGTGGCGACCTATAAGGAACGGAGAGATACCCTGATTCGGGGGCTGAATCGGATCGGCTGGAAGATGGAAAAGCCCAAAGGGACCATGTTCGTCTGGTCCAAGATACCAGAGCCTTTTCGAAAAATGGGTTCGGTCGAATTTTCTAAGTTTCTGATTCGGGAGGGGAAGGTGGCCGTGTCACCCGGTCGGGGCTTTGGGGAATACGGGGATGACTATGTGCGGTTTGCCTTGGTCGAGAACCCCCATCGGATTAAGCAGGCCATTCGGGGAATTAAAAAGGCTTTAAACAAAGGGTGAGGAAGAACCATAGCTATTGGAATCTTTGGGAAAGATGCCGGATTCTGGATGGTTGTGGATAAAATCTTCAGGATCGTCTACTCAGGCCTACCCTAATTATCTGGCATCCAGTATCGAGGAACACTTGATTAGAGAGGGCACATGAAAGAAATTCAGATCGGGTTGATCGGTTTTGGTACGGTAGGCACCGGGGTGGTTAAGATTTTGCTTGAAAAGGAAGCGCTTCTTGCTTCCCTGGTGGGGACCCCTTTGAAATTGAAAAGGATCGCCGACTTGGATCATAAAACGGGACCGGGGGGTCGTGGTTCCTCAAGGAATTTTAGTGGACCAGGCCGATCAGATCCTGGAAGATCCGGAAATCTCCATTGTGATTGAACTGGTCGGAGGCCTGGAACCGGCCCGGAGTTTTATTTTAAAGGCCCTGGAAAAAGGAAAACACGTGGTGACGGCCAATAAAGCCTTGTTGGCCCACAAAGGGGATGAAATCTTTCAAAAGGCCGGGGACTGCAAATTGGATATCGGCTTTGAGGCCAGTGTCTGCGGCGGCATCCCAGTCATCCTGGCCCTTCAGCAAGGGATAGTGGCCAATGAAATCGAAAGCATCCTGGGGATCTTTAACGGGACTTCCAATTTTATCCTGACTCAGATGACCGAAGGAGGCCTGCCCTACTCTGAGGCCTTAAAAGAGGCGCAACAAAGGGGATATGCCGAGGCCGACCCGACTCTGGATGTGGAAGGCATGGATACAGCTCATAAACTTTCCATCTTGATGCATCTGGCTTATGGGGCCCCATTAGACCCTAAAGGGCTTTTTGTGGAAGGCATCACTCGGATTGGCCCTTTGGATATTGCCTTTGCCCGGGAATTCGGCTATTGCATCAAACTCTTAGCCATCTGCCGGAAGGAAGGAAAGTTGTTGGAAGCCCGCGTCCACCCGACCATGATCCCTAAGGTTCATATGTTGGCTAATGTAAAGGGGGCCTATAATGCCCTTTATATTTGCGGAGATTCGGTGGGAGATATCCTGCTCTACGGCCAGGGGGCCGGAATGATGCCTACCGGAAGTGCCGTAGTCAGCGATCTGGTCAATATCGGACGGAATATCAACAAAGAGATTACCCAAAGGATTCCTCCGGACCTTTCGGCCCGGGGTTTTAAAGAAAAAGGCTTGGCCTTAAAGCCCTTTTCGGAGTTGGTTACCCATTATTATTTTCGGTTTTCCGCCCTGGATCACCCGGGGGTCTTATCTAAAATAGCCGGTATCCTTGGTGACCATAAGATCAGTATTGCCTCCGTAATCCAAAAGGGGAGAAAGCTGGATGGGCCGGTCGCCATAGTCATGATGACTCATGAGGCCCAAGAGTCGGACGTCCAAAAGGCCGTCCAGGAAATTGACCTTCTTAAAGAAATTACGGATCACACCGTTATCATTCGAGTAGAAAATTAAAACCCTTTGAAGTCCAGGGCCGTATAACTGAATGATGAGAATAAACTTACCCCCTTATGGATGAAAATAGAAAATATTGCCTTTTAGTGGGCGACGGAATGGGGGATTACCCCCAGGAGGCCCTGGATGGAAAGACCCCTTTGGAATCGGCCAAAACGCCTCAAATGGACAAGGTCGCTTCTCAGGGGATTTTGGGATGGGCCCAGACCATACCTCCTGACTGCGAACCGGGGAGTGATGTGGCCAATCTCGCCCTCCTTGGCTATGATCCGCTGGTCTACCATACGGGCCGCGCCCCTTTGGAGGCCGTTAGTATGGGGGTCCGATTAAAGGAAGGGGATGTGGCTTTCCGGTGTAATCTGGTCAGTCTGGATCAAGGGGCCGCTGGTCAGGTGGTGATGAACTCTTACAGCGCCGGTCATATCACCACTGAAGAGGCCCGGGTTTTAATCCAGGACCTCAACGCATTCTGGTCTTCTTCGGGTTTATGCTTCTATCCGGGGGTCAGTTATCGGCATATCCTGGTCTGGAGCGGGGCGGAGCCATCGGCCAAAACCCTTCCTCCCCATGATCTAACCGGTCAGGATGTGACTGGTTATTTGAATTCCCGGGGGAATTTGGAACCGGTCGTGGATCTGATACGCCGATCCTGGTCTTTTTTAGGACAGCACCCGGTTAACCGGGCCAGAGAAGGCCGCGGCTTGCCTCCGGCCAACTCTATCTGGTTGTGGGGTCAGGGAAAGACCCCGGCAATGCCTTCTTTCCTCAATCGATTCGGCCTTCGAGGGGGAGTGATCTCGGCCGTAGATCTCTTGAAGGGGATCGGGTTGTCAGTCGGTATGGAATCCCTCTTTGTGGAAGGGATTACCGGGTATTTAGACACCAACTATCGGGGAAAGGCCGAAAGGGCCTTGACCTTTCTGACCGAAAAAGACCTGGTTTATGTTCACGTGGAGGCCTCGGATGAGGCCTCTCATGAAGGAAGCCTGGACAAAAAAATCCAGGCCCTGGAGGCCTTTGACCGAGAAGTGGTCGGGCCGGTCCTCGAAGGACTGGGCCGGTTCAAAACCTATTCCCTGGTGATCGCTACCGATCATTTTACCCCGATTCAGACGATGACCCATACTCGGGAACCCGTTCCTTTTACGGTTCTCCATTCCGAAGATCGATCCCGTCCCTTGCGGAAAAGGGGCTTTTCAGAGAAATCGGCTTATGAGGGAGAGGTTTTCTTTCCCAAGGGGGAACAGTTGATGCCTTGGTTCTTGGGGAGAAGAGAATGAAATTTTTTCAAACGACCTATCGGGTGATCTATGGCGACGTGGATTCTATGAAGGTGGCCTATTATGCCAATTACCTGCGCTGGTTTGAGATCGGCCGGACGGAATTGATTCGCCATATGGGACTCCCCTATGCTGAAATAGAGGGCCAGGGGTATTTGTTGCCGGTGACCGAAGCCTACTGCAAGTATGTAAAATCAGCTCGTTATGATGAAATTTTATGGATCAATACCGGGCTCGGGTTTGTCCGAAAGGCCTCTATGCGTTTTGACTACCGGATTTTAAGTGCGGAAAAGGATCTTTTGGTCCGGGGATACACCGTCCACGCCTGTGTGGACCTGGAAGGAAAATTAGTTCGCCTTCCCGAAGCCCTTTTTCCCCTTTTGGAAAATTGGAAATAAAGTCTATTTTCTGATTGACAAAAATTATTTTTAAAGTTATTTTAATTATTTTAAAATTTTTGAAGAGGGGA
>CAVYLJ010000007.1:0-71032 GCA_963769305.1 uncultured delta proteobacterium
GATTTGGCTTTACGGTGGACAAACCCTGAAAAAGGCGCCTCGGCCCATGTGGATCTCAAAAAAAATCCCGTCTTTACCGGTCTAGGTTACATCTTTCACATCTGCCTTTTGGCCGTTCCCCTTTTTTACAGCGCCCATATGGCACTCTGGCAGGAAAGCCGGTTTAAATGGAGCTGGTGGACGATGCCCGACTCCTGGGTCATGCTTATCGTTCCGTGGCCTTTGAAGGTCCTATCTGGTTGGGAAAGGATTATCCCTTCAAGGTGATCCACAGTGTCGAGCTCTTTGCTCAATATATTCGCGAGGGCCGGCTTAAATTTGACCGCAAGATAACCGAACCCGTTACCTATCAGGACCCTTGTAATATCTCCCGCAGCGGAGGGCTGGCTAAGGAGACCCGCTACACATCGGCCATATTGCCGAAGATTTCCGGGAGATGACTCCCCATGGCAATGACAACTTCTGCTGCTCTGGAGGCGGCGGGGCTATTCCTATGGGGCCGCCTTTTAAGCGACGTCGCATGGAGGCCGGCAAGGTCAAGGCCGACCAGATCAAGGCCACCGGGGCCAAGATCGTTATCTGCCCCTGCCATAACTGTTATGACCAGGTCAATGATTTGGGCAAGGAATACAATCTGGGGATCAAGGTATGGTCTTTCAAGGAAATCTTTGAGCAGACCATGCATATTCCGGAAGAATTAAAGGCCAAGGAGGAAGAGGAATAAGTTCGGAGTAATTAGTTCGGAGTTTGGAGCAACAACAATAAAAAAAGGCCGCTTCCCTTTTTTATAGCAGCCTATTTTTCTTTTACTTCCAAACTCCGAACTCAATACTCCGAATACTAAACTTGCGGTCTGGGTAACAGCCCGGCCATCTCAACCAGCTCCGGGACCCGTTCCTCCCATTCGATGGCCATGATGTGGACCCCGGCGATTCCTTTCATCTCTTTCAGTCGTTGAATAGTTTCCATGGCGATGGCAATCCCTTCCTTGGTCTGGTCCTTTTTGGCCACCCCTTTCAAGCGGTTGATGACCTCGACCGGCACATCCATGCCGGGCACCAAATTCTTCATGTAGTTGGCCATACCGACGGATTTCATCGGGGTTACGCCACCCAGGATGTAGACCTTTTTATCCAGCCCCATGTCCCGAACCTGCTGCATAAATCTTTCAAAGCGGTCTAAATTATAGATACATTGGGTTTGGACGAAATCCACTCCGGCGGCCACCTTTTTCCCCAAGCGTATGGCCCGAAATTCGGCCGGGTCGGCAAAGGGGTTGGCGGCGGCGCCGATAAACATCTTCGGAGGAGTATCGATGTCCTGATCGTTGATAAATTTTCCCTCATCCCGCATTTTCCGGACGGTTTGGATGAGCTGCATGGAATCCAGGTCAAAGACGTTTTTGGCCGAGGGATGATCCCCGAATTTTTGATGGTCCCCGGAAAGGCAGAGCATATTGCGAACCCCCAGGGCATAGGCCCCGAGGATATCGCTCTGGAGGGCGATCCGGTTGCGGTCCCGGGCCACCATCTGCAGGTTCGGCTCCAGCCCCTCCTGTATTAATAGCAGGCAGCCGGCCAGGCTGGACATGCGGACTACTGCCGTCTGATTGTCGGTGACATTGACCGAATCCACCACTCCTTTTAAAAAGGCGGCTTTTTTTCGAACCACCTCCGCGTTGGCACCCCGCGGAGGACCGCATTCGCCGGTCACGGCGAAATGACCGCCGGATAATATCTTTTCTAATCTGCTTCCCGATTTCATAGCCTTAATTCCTCCCTGATCATTTTCCGGGGTCCGCCGTCCCGACTGGTCGTCCAATCTTTACAGGGGACAACCTGGGTCATCTGATCCAATTGACCTAACCCTTTGAGACGATCATAGATGAGCTGCCAGACGCAGTCCACCTCTTTGCTGATCTCGCACTTGCCGTTGGCCGATCCACCGCAAGGACCGTTTAACAGACTCTTGGAACAGCGGGTTATGGGACAGAGGGTCCCAAAATTATGGATGATACAGGAGCCGCAGGCCTGGCAAAATTCGGCAAAGACGCCGTGTTCCCGGGAACCTCCGATGAAGGTCGTATTGAGCCCCGGAAAGACCATCTTATCCATATAGCGGGCGGCGATATATTGGGGACCGACGGTACAGGCAATGGAAAGGACGGCATCCCGATCTTTGATCATAGTTTCCAGTTGATCGATATATTCAGGGTCACACTGGCGTTCCAAAGTGACTTCCTGAACATCCGCTTCCTGTCCATCCTTTTTCCGGGAAATCCGGATTTCGGCAGCCAGGATTTCGACCTCTTTTTTCCCTCCGGTAGTGCAAACGGTCACGCACCCCTTGCATCCGGCCACCAGGATCTTCTTGTACGGCTGGAGCATGGTCAGGATTTCATTTAAAGGTTTTCTTTCCGCTACAACCATGGTTGTCCTCCCAAAATTAGATATTAGCCTTGTAATTGATTCGAAAATAACGGGTTAAGGTCCAAGGGAAGGATAAATTTAATGTATGCGGTCATAGTTTTCCTTAGACCTTGCCCCTTATACCTTGAACCATTCTTTATCAGGCCGCCTTTCCCATGGCTCGAACCGGGCTGGGGCCCAGGGCCCGAATCTTTTCGGTCATTTCCCTGGCGATCTCGGCAAAACGGGGCCCCTGGGCGGCTGAAAGGTTATACATCTCGACCCGTTCCGGTTCAATGCCTAATTCCGTCAATATCTTTTTAACCTGCTCGACCCTTTTTCGGGCCTTCAGATTTCCACTGATATAATGGCAATCCCCTTCCAGACAACCGGCCACATAGACACCGTCCGCCCCCTCCTCAATGGCATTGAGGAGATGGATGACATCAACCCTTCCGGTGCAGGGGACGATGATAACGCGAATATTGGGTGGATATTGCAGCCTCATCGAACCTGCCAGGTCCGCCGCGCTGTAGGCTCAATACTGGCAGCAGAAGGCCACAATCTTGGGTTCAAATGGATGGGTCATTGAAAAACTCCTTATAAGATAAGTATTCAAGGGTTAAGATACAAGGGCACAAGGTGCCTGGCATAAAGTTAAAAAGTTTTTCCCTTACACCTTGGACCGTGTGCCTTGGACCTGTTTTTTAAGCCGCGGCCAAGGCCTGGATCTTGGCCAGGACCTGCTTGTCGGTAAAATGCTGCAAGCTGATGGCCTTGGCCGGACACTCCGAAACACACACTCCGCAGCCCTGGCACTTGGTGACATCGATTTCCGCCGCCCCCCGGTCTCCGATAACCGGGACCCGGAAGGGACAGACCCGGACGCAGGTCAGACAAACGGCGCAGAGCTCTTCCTGAACCACGGCCACCACCCCGCCTACCTTGATGGTATCCTTGGCCATAAGGGTCAAGGCCCGGCCGGCCGCGGCCTGGGCTTGAGCGATACTTTCATCGATGGGCTTGGGGTAATGGGCCAGACCGCAGAGATAAATCCCGTCGGTGGCGAAATCCACCGGCCTCAGCTTCATGTGGGCTTCCAGGAGGAAGCCTTCATTGTTCAAAGAAACCTTGAAGATCTCGGTTAAGTCTTTTACCGGGTTGGGGATAATAGCCGAAGCCAGCGTCAACAGGTCCGGCGCAAGGGTAATGGGCCGGCCCAGCACATGATCGACGATGTTGACCGTCACCTGGCCGTCCTCTACCCGGATCTGAGGTTTGCTTTCCAGGTCAAAGCGGACGAAGACGATACCTTGATTTCTGGCCTCCCGGTAGAGGTCTTCCCGGACCCCAAAGGTCCGCATGTCCCGATAGAGGATAAAAATATCCATATCGGGATTGATCTTCTTCAGGGTCAGGGCGCTTTCCACACTATGGGTACAACAGACCCGGCTGCAATAAGGCCGCTGCGGTTCCCGGGAACCCACACACTGGATAAAGACGGCGGTTTGGGCCTTTAAGACTTTTTCCTCTTGGGTCATGATGGCCCGGTCCAATTCCAGGGCGGTCATGATCCGGTTATCCTGTCCATAGGCATAAACATCCGGTTTCCATTCCTGTCCGCCGGTGGCCAGGATGACGGCCCCATGAAGGATCTCTTGCTCCTGCCCCCCCTGATTCAGGGTGGTGGTATAATTGCCGATAAAGCCCGAAGACCGAACCACCTCGGTATTAAAATACACCTGGATCCGGGGATGACTGGTTACTGATGAAACCAGAGTTTTAACATAGCCCTGGATGTCTTCCCCTTTCCAGGTATGCCGGAGTTTAAGTGCCGTTCCGCCAAGGGTGTCGCTTCTTTCCACCAGATGGACCGGGTATCCCTGCTGGGCCAGGCTGAAGGCGGTCGTCATTCCCGCCACTCCGCCGCCGATCACCAGGGCCGACTTGGTCAAGCCAAAAGAAATTTTGTGCAAAGGCTCTAATAAAGAGACCCGGGCCACGGCCATGCGAACCAAATCCTTGGCCTTGGAGGTTGCGGCCGCAGGATCGGCCTGATGGACCCAGGTATCCTGATCCCGAATATTGGCCATGTCAAAAAGATATTGGTTGAGGCCGGCCTCCCGGATGGTCTGCTGGAAGAGGGGTTCATGGGTCCTGGGCGAACAGGAGGCTACGACTACCCGGTTGATCCCTTTTTCCGTAATGGCCGCCTTCATCTTGTCCTGGGTGTCCTGGGAACAGGTGAAGAGGTTGTCCTCCACATGGACCACATGTGGCAATGTTTTGGCGTATTCCCGTACAGCCGGGACATCGGCCACACCGCCGATATTGATACCGCAGTTACAGACGAAGACCCCCACCCGGACGTCCTGCCCGATCACATCCACCTCCGGCGGGAGCTCCTGCTGGCGGATGAGCTGCCCCCGGGCCTCGGCTAAGGATTCGGTGGCGGCGCAGGCCGCGGCCGAGGCCTCCATGACCGCCTGAGGGATATCTTTCGGGCCGTCAAAGGCCCCGCAGGCATAGATACCCGGTGTCTCGGTGGTCACCGGTGAAAAGCTGCTTACCTTGGCGAATCGATTGTGATCGAGAGGGACCCCGAGCTTTTCGGCCAGGGCAATGGCCTCCGGCGAAGTCTCCAGACCCACGGAGAGGACCACCATATCAAATTCTTCAATCAAGACTTCCCCGGATTCAGCCACGTACTGAATCAGGAGGTTGTTCGTTTCCGGGACCGGATCGATGGAATGAATCCGGGAACGGATAAAGCGGACCCCTCGCTCCTCCTGGGCCCGGTTATAGTATTTTTCAAACTCTTTCCCGTGAGTCCGCATGTCCATGAAAAATATAGCCGTATCCAAAGGCTGCGGGCTGTGTTCTTTGGCGATGACCGCTTCTTTGATGGCATACATACAACAGACGGCCGAACAATAGCCGTGATCGCAGTGGTTGATGTCCCGGGAGCCCACACACTGAAGCCAGGCGATTTTTTTCGGTTCCTGGTGGTCCGAAGGACGGACTAAGTGCCCCTCGAAAGGCCCGGAGGCCGAAAGGATGCGCTCGAATTCCATGCTGGTCACCACATTAGGGTAGTGGATATAACCGTAAGGTTCATAGGGGGAAGGGTCGAAGGGCTGGAAGCCGGGGGCCATAACCACCGAACCGACTTCGATAATCCTTTCCACGGGCTTCATCTCATGATCGATGGCCTTGGCCAGACAGGCCTCAACACACTGATAACACTCGGAGCAGATACCGCACTTAAGACACCGCTCCGCCTCTCTCCGGGCCCGCTCCTCGGTGAACCCCAGGGCGATCTCCTGATAGGTCCCGCGGCGCTCGGATAAATCTTTGGTCGGCATGACCTGACGGGGTTTAAGGGCCTCCCCTTCTGTTTCCGGCTTGATAAAGGACCAATCTTTTTGCCGGTCGGCCTTGAGGTCCAGGTTGTTGAGATAACGGTGGATGCTTTCGGCCGCCTCTTTGCCGCAGGCCACGGCCTCAACCACGGATTTCGGACCGTATAAAAAATCACCGCCCGTAAAGACGCCGGGGAGATTGGTCTCCAGGGTTAAGGGGTCGGCCTCAAGCGATCCCCTGGGCGTGAATTTCAACCCTTGTTCGGACAGGCCCTCTATCTCGGACTGCTGGCCGATGGCCACTATGGCCGTATCCGCTTCCCAGGAAGTGGTTGTCTTTTCATCATAACTGGGGTTGAACCGTTTCTGGTCGTCAAAGACGGCGACGCATTTTTTGAAGGAAACGGTGGATAGATTTCCCCCCTTTTCCGTAAACTGTAAAGGCCCCCATCCGTTTTCGATGATGATTCCTTCGGACAAGGCCTCTTCGATTTCATAGTCCCAGGCCGGCATTTCATCCCGCTGTTCCAGACAGACCAGCCTGACTTCTTTGGCCCCCTGTCTGAGGGCGGTCAGGGCTACGTCGATAGCCACATTGCCTCCCCCGATGACCAGGGTCTTTTCCCCGACCCTGATATTTTCCCCCAGGGCGGCCGAGCGGAGAAAGTTCACCCCTTGCAAGACATTGGGCAGGTCCTCCCCGGGAACCCCGAGGCGGCGGCTTTTATGGAGACCAAGGGCCAGGTAGATGGACTGAAAACCCTGGTTTTTCAAATCATTGAGAGTGAAATCCTGGCCAAAGGCCAAGCCGGTTTTCATTTCCACACCCAGGTCTTTGATGACCTGGATCTCGGCCTGCAAGGATTCACGGGGCAGGCGGTAAGCCGGAATGCCAACGGCCATCATGCCCCCCAGGACAGACAGCTTTTCAAAAACGGTCACCGGATACCCTTTCTGGGCCAGATAATAAGCGGCCGTCAATCCGGAAGGACCCCCGCCCACGATGGCCACCTTTTCCGGCCTTGGCGCGGCTACCGCAGGGACGTATCGCTCGCTGTCCTTAAGGTCCAGGTCGGCCACAAAGCGCTTCAGATATTCGATGGCCAGGGGCTCGTCCACCTGGCCGCGGGTACATTGGGCTTCACAGGGATGATGACAGACCCGTCCACAAACGGCCGGGAAGGGCATTTCCTGCTTAATCAGTTTTAAGGCCTCTTTGTCCCGGCCCTGGGCGATGAGGGCGATAAACCCTTGTATGCTGATATGGGCCGGACAGGTGGCCTTACAGGGGGCGGTCCCCCTTTTTTCAATGGCAAAGGCGCCGGGCATGGCCTGAGGATAAAGTTTGTAAGCGGCCTTGCGGGTCCGCATTTCCTCGTCGAACTGGTTGGGCAACTCAATCGGGCAGACCTTGGTACATTCGCCGCAGGACGTACATTTGGAGGGATCCACATAGCGGGGATTTTGCCGGACCTTGATTTGAAACCGTCCCGGGCCTCCGGAAATCTCTTCGATTTCACTCAGGGTCAATAGTTCGATATTCAAATGTCGGCCGCATTCCACCAGCTTGGGGGAGATGATGCACATGGAACAGTCGTTGGTCGGAAAGGTCTTGTCTAATTGGGCCATGACCCCGCCGATAGCCGATTTTTTTTCCACTAAATAGACGTAGTATCCGGATTCGGCCAGGTCCAGGGAGGCCTGAATACCGGCGATCCCTCCTCCGACGACCATGACCGCTCCGACTTTTTTGGTTTCTTCTTCAGCCATATAATCCTGTCCTTCTAAATTTATTGGGTTGTTAAGATAACCAGGGTTTTTAATTTTTTCAAATATCCTAAATTTACCCAACCCGCCTTTGGAATGGGGATAAAGGAGACCCCCGGGGGAGGGCTTTCCTGAGAGGATTCAAAATAAAAGGCCCAGGGAGGGCTTCCCTGGGCCTTGGAACAGTTTAAAATAAGCCTTTTACCTTGCCGGTCTTGACATCGACGTCGATCCTGCGGAAGGCCGGATCCGAGGCCGTTCCGGGCATCAGGCTGATGGTGCCGGCCATGGGGCAAAGGAATTTGGACCCGGAATAGATCAAGACGTCTCGAATCGGAAGCTTCCAGCCCTTGGGCACCCCTTTCAGGGTCGGATCATGGGTGAGGCTCAAATGGGTCTTGACCATCATGGTGGCATAATCATCGTATTTGGGATCGGCCTCCAGCATCTTGGCCTTGGCTTCCGCCTCGGCGGTCCAGGAAACCCCGTCGGCTCCATAGACTTCTTTGGCGATCTTGGCCACCCGATCCCGGAGTTTCATTTCCAGGGGATATAAGAATTTGAATTTGGATTTTTCCTTGCAGGCATCAATAACCGCATCGGCAAATTCCAGGGCGCCGTCACCGCCGTCGGCCCAATGGGTGGAAACGGCACAGCGGGCACCGGCCTTTTCGGCATATTTTTTGACCATGGCGATTTCGTCTTTGGTGTCCGTATGGAAGGAATTGATACAAACTACCGGATTCATGCCTGATTTGCGAATAATTTCGATACAGTGAACCATATTGGCCACGCCCTTTTCCACCAGGCCTACGTTCTCTTTGGTGTACTCCTCGGGCAGGGCCAATCCGGCTACGACCTTAGGTCCGCCGCCGTGCATTTTCAATGCCCGGATAGTGGTGGTCAAAACCGAAACATGGGGTTTGAGTCCGCTGTAGCGGGATTTTACGTTCCAGAATTTTTCAAAACCGATGTCGGCTGCAAATCCGCTCTCGGTAACATGATAATCAAACAACTTCAACCCGACACGGTCGGCGATAATGGAAGACTGGCCCACGGCGATATTGGCAAAAGGACCGGCATGGACCATACAGGGCTGATATTCGGCCGTACACAACAGGGTGGGGTTGATGGAGGGGACCATAAAGGCCGTCATGGCCCCGCCGACTTCCAGGTCTCCGGTGGTGACCGGGTTGCCCTTTTTATCAAAGGCCACCGTAATTTCATTCAGCCGTTTCCGGAGATCGGCCAGGTCGTTGACGATAGACAGGATGGCCATCACTTCGGAAGACACGGCAATCCCGTACTTGGATTGCATCATGTAACCGTCCATGCGGCCGCCGATGCCGATGATGATATTCCTCATGGCCTGGGCGCAAAAATCCATGATCCAGCCCATTTCCACCTTGGTGGGATCGACATCCAAACGGCGCATTTTGGTCAGACGTTTTAATTGCTCATCGTTATAGTTCCGTTCATGCTGCATCCGGGCCGTTAAAGCCACCATGGCCAGGTTGTGGGCGTTCATGATATTGTTGATATCGCCGGTAAGACCCATGGAGAATTCGGTCATGGGGATCAGTAAGGAATTACCGCCGCCGGCCGCTGTTCCTTTGATGTTCATGGTCGGTCCGCCGGAAGGCTGACGCAGGGCGCCGCCCACATTGATCCCCCTTTTGCCCAAACCTTCCATAAGGCCGCAGGAGGTGGTGCTTTTCCCTTCTCCAAGGGGCGTGGGGGTGATGGCCGTAACCTCAATGTATTTCCCGTCCGGTTTGTCCTTGAGCCGGTCCATGATCTTCATGAAATCCAGCCGGGCCAGACGGCCGTAAGGGATCACTTCGTCTTTTTGAAGCCCTAATTTGTCCCGCCATTGATCGGGACCGGGCATGTTTTTTTCGGCAGCTTCGGAAATCTGCCAATCCTTCATTTTCACCGCATTGTACGCCATATGAAACATCCTCCTTAATTTAAGGTATTTTGAACCACTCAGACTGGCTTTTAATCCTTATAACTTAAAACTTGTGTTATTTATCACAACGATTTATACCCGTCAAGCTTTAAAAATCACCCAAATATTTTTTGACAGGCCGGGGTTGGTATGCTAAAAATACGACCAAACACTTAAAAAAAAGGAGTAATACCGTGTTTGAGATCTTACAAAAAGAAGAGTTGGCCCAGGGGACGGTTGTCAGTAACGTGATCAAGGCGCCTTTGATTGCCCGGAAGGCCAAACCGGGCCAGTTTGTCATCCTCCGGGCGAATGAAACCGGCGAACGGATCCCTTTGACCATGGCCGATACGGATTCTCAGGCCGGGACCATTACCCTTATCTATCAGGTGGTAGGAAAATCTACGGCCTTGATGAAGACCCTTAAAGTCGGAGAAGCCTTCCAAGACATTTGCGGTCCCTTGGGGCAGCCCACTCACGTCGAAAATTGGGGGACCGTGATCTGTGTGGGGGGAGGCACCGGGGTGGCGGTCTTGCATCCCATCACCAAGGGGATGAAAGAGGCCGGGAATAAGGTGGTGGCCATTATCGGGGCCAGGACCAAGGACCTGCTTATTCTCGAGGACAAAATGGCCCAGGCTTCCCACGAATTGCGGGTCTGTACCGATGACGGGTCTTATGGACACCATGGATTTGTGACTGAGGTCTTAAAAGAATATCTGGATAAAAAAGACCCTGTCGCCTTGATCGTGGCCATCGGACCGGTGCCGATGATGAAGTTTACCTGTAAGCTGACCCAGGGGTACGGGGTGAAGACCATGGTCAGCTTGAACCCCATCATGGTTGACGGAACAGGGATGTGCGGTTGCTGCCGGGTCACCGTGGACGGGGCAACCCGTTTTGCCTGCGTCGACGGCCCTGAATTTGACGGTCACCAGGTTGATTTCGATGAACTGATCCAAAGGCAGCGGAGTTACTTGGAACAAGAAAAAAGGGCCCTGGAACGATTTCAGGAATCCGGTTGTCAATGCAAACATAAGATCGGAGTTAGAGTTCGGATTATTCCCATAAATTTGCTCTTGACTGATTACTCCGAACTCTGAACTCCGACATAGACCCTCATGCCCGCTGGGCATATAAGGACTTATTCTTCATTCTGAACTCCGAACTCCGAACTCTGAACTTAAATGGGAGGCATATCCATGGCCGAAGAAATAAAGAAAAAAGAAAAAATTCCCAGACAAAAAATGCCCGAGCAGGAACCAAAGGTCCGGGCCAAGAATTTTGACGAAGTACCCCTGGGATATTCTCAAGAGACAGCGGAGCTGGAGGCCGGTCGCTGTCTGCAGTGCAAAAAACCGACCTGTATGGAAGGATGCCCGGTTCAGATCGATATCCCGGCTTTTATAAAATCGATCAAAGAAGCCGATTTCCCCGGGGCGATCATGAAACTGTGGGAAAAGACCAGTCTGCCGGCTGTTTGCGGCCGGGTCTGTCCCCAGGAAAGCCAATGCGAAGCCTTGTGTATCCTTGGCAGGAAAGAGGAACCGGTAGCCATCGGCCGGCTGGAACGTTTTGCCGCCGACTGGCAGAGGACCAAGGGGGAATTTAAGATCCCCAAGAAGGACCCCCTCACGGGGAAAAAAGTAGCCGTCGTGGGGTCCGGTCCCTCAGGCCTCACCGTGGCCGGCGACCTGATCCTCAAGGGACACGAGGTGACCATCTTTGAGGCCTTCCATAAAACCGGGGGGGTCCTGATCTACGGGATCCCGGAATTTCGTCTCCCCAAGGCCATTGTCCAGGCCGAGGTGGATACCCTGGAAAAACTTGGCGTCAAGGTGGTCTGCAACGCCGTCATCGGCCGGACCTTAACCTTGGACGAGCTCTTTGACCAAGGTTTTGATGCGGTCTATGTGGGGGTGGGGGCCGGATTACCCATCTTTATGAATATTTCCGGGGAGAATTTGATCGGCATCTATACGGCCAATGAATACCTGACCCGTTCCAACCTGATGAAGGCTTACCGCTTCCCTGAATATGACACCCCGATCGTTTTCGGGAAAAAGGTCGTCGTCCTGGGGGCCGGAAACGTAGCCATGGATTCGGCCCGAACCGCTTTGCGATTGGGCGCGGAAAGCGTTAAGATCGTTTATCGCCGTTCCCGGGATGAAATGCCGGCCCGCGGTGAAGAAATTCACCACGCCGAGGAAGAAGGGGTTGAGCTCCATCTCCTGACCAACCCCACCCGCTTCATCGGGGATGATCAGGGAAAAGTGACGGCCATGGAATGCCTAAAGATGGAACTCGGGGAACCGGATGCCTCGGGCCGCAGGAGACCGATCCCCATTACGGGATCGGAATTTATTATGGAGACCGACCTGGTGGTTATTGCCATCGGTGCCGGGGCCAATCCCCTGATAACCGCGGCCACACCGGGTCTTAGGACCAACAAGAGAGGCTATATCATGGCCGATCCCAAGACCGGGAAGACTTATAAAAAAGGGGTCTGGGCCGGTGGTGATATTGTCACCGGATCAGCCACGGTCATCCTGGCCATGGGGGCCGGCCGCTTGGCCGCCAATTCCATTCATGATTATTTGACGATAGGATGGTGAGAAGGCAGGCCTGAGGCAAGAGGCTTGAGGGGTGAGTTTTTCTCTGTTGTTTTAATTTTCCGTTACTCGCGCCTCGTGCCTCAGGCCTCATCACTGAAGTTAACATGATCGACGTACAGAGCCAAAGAGACGACCGCCAGATCCCGATCGACAAGGTAGGGGTCAAGGACATCCGCTATCCGATTACCGTCCGGGACAAAGAAAACGGCTTCCAGCAGACCGTGGCCAATATCAATATGTATGTCGATCTCCCTCATGACCATAAAGGGACTCACATGAGCCGTTTTATCGAGGTCTTGAGCGAACATCGCCGCCAAATCACCCTGGAAAATTTTAGTTCTCTTCTGGATGAACTTAAAAAACGGTTGAACGCCGAATCAGCCCATATGGAAGTTACCTTTCCTTATTTCATTACCAAAAAGGCCCCGGTCACCCAGACCGAGGGACTGATGGAATATGTCTGTACTTTCAAAGGGTCGGTCAACCGGTCCAGGGGCCGGGACCTGGTGATTGAATTAAAAATTCCAATTACCACGGTCTGTCCTTGCTCCAAAGAAATCAGTGATTATGGGGCCCATAATCAAAGGGGGGAGGTCCGGGTCGGCCTGCGCTTCAAAAAATTTATCTGGATCGAAGACATTATCCGCCTGGTGGAGGAGTCCGGATCCGCAGAGGTCTTTTCAGTTTTGAAGCGGGATGATGAGAAATTTATAACCGAAAAAAGCTATGAGAACCCCATGTTTGTTGAGGATGTGGTCCGCGAAATCGCCCGGAAATTAGAGGCCGACCCCAATATCACCTGGTTTTCCGTGGAGTCCGAGAATTTTGAATCCATTCACAACCACAGCGCTTATGCCTATATTGAAAGGGACAAGGCACGAGGCGTGAGGCATGAGGCATGAGGTTCTATCTGATGTCCTCTTCTCTCGTTACTCGTGCCTCACGCCTCGTGCCTCATGCCTGGAGTTTTCATGGATGACTTGAAAAAAATGTACCGGACGGTCATGGCCGATCACTTTCCCCAGGACTTAACCATCACCCTGGGGGATCAAACCCTGGTTTACCGGAAAAGGACCTGGAAACTGCCCCAGGCCGATGGGGTCCTGGAAGAAAAAGGGCTCCGTTATGGCGAAAACCCGGGGCAGGAAGCGGCCCTCTATGAATTAATCAACGGGAATCTGGTCCTGGGCGAATGCCGATTCATTCACCCCGGCTCCGGGATGGTTTCCGCCATAACCGAGGCGGAGATGATCCAGGAAGGAAAACACCCCGGCAAGACCAATCTGACCGATGTGGACAATGCCTTAAATATCCTCAAATTCCTCCTGGCCAGGCCGGCGGCCGTCATTGTCAAACACAATAATCCTTGCGGGGTCGCCTATGGCGCAGATTTATCAGAAGCCTACTATCGGGCCAACCGGGCCGACCGGATCGCCGCCTTTGGCGGGGCGGCTGTTTTTAACCGCCCGGTTGACAAAACCACGGCCGACCTGATCGCCCAGAATTATCTGGAGGTAGTGGCCGCCCCGGATTTTGAAGAAGGGGCCGTCCCCATCCTGGCCAGGCGCGGAAATTTGAGGATCCTCAAGGTCCCCCGGATGGACCTCTTGGAAAGGTTGCGTCAGGTCCGGTTCATCGATTTTAAGAGCCTGCAGGACGGAGGTCTGATCCTCCAGCAATCCCCCATCAACGCCATCCAAAAGAAAGAAGATTTCCTGCCAGCGGTGTGCACCTATCAGGGCCGGGAATACCGGATAAGGCGCGAACCCACTGAAAAGGAACTCGAGGACATGGTCTTCGGCTGGTCCGTGGAACAGGGGGTGACCTCCAACTCCGTTCTGTATGTCAAAGATGAATGTACCGTCGGGATCGGGACCGGAGAACAGGATCGCGTGGGCGTGGCCGAGATAGCGGTTTTCAAGGCCTATACCAAATATGCCGATGCCCTTTGTTTCGACCGATATGGGCTTTCATACAAGGAAATGGAATTAGAGATCGAACAGGGCAAACGGAAACCAGAGGAAAAAGAGGAGATCGATGGGAAAACGCGGGAGGATAGGGCCGGTCTTCCCGGTTCCATGATGATCTCCGACGCCTTCTTCCCTTTCCGGGATGGGGTGGATGTGGGCCTGTGCCAGGGGATCTCCGGAGTGGTTCAGCCCGGGGGGTCTTTAAGGGATTTTGAGGTGATCGAGGCTTGCAATCAGGCCGTTCCGCCGGTCACCATGGTCTTTACCGGACAGCGGGCCTTCAAACACTGACCTTGAGTAGAGGCTGGTTACTTGATGTTGGTTGCTGAATGAATGCAATTTCCGGTATCCGGAGCGAACGATCTCTTTAAACACTCATGCTCAAAATAGGCTCTCCGACTCCGAACTCCGAACTTAGTGCCTATCTCAGAGGAATGCCCTTTTCCCCGAAGAGAACAAATTTGAGCCACTTAAAGCCCAGCTTCAGGAGTTCCTCGTCGTCCGATTCCAGCTTCCGGACGGTTTCTTCGGGGACGGCAAACCGCTTAAGGAAGGTGCTTTTAAAGACAAACTGGCGGAATTGATCCAGGTTGTAACTGGCCATAAAAAACATCTGCAATTTTTGAGAAAGACCCTCTTCCGATATCAGAGAACCTTTGTGGGTAATGATTTCGGTCCAAAGATCATTGTAAAAAGTATAAGGGGTAAGCCCCTGGTCCTGGGACCAATCCCCGACAGTCCATTCCTTCGGTTCACCAAAGCCCTGACAATGGGCCTCCCTGACTACAAAAAAGATTTCCCTGGTCCCTTCCGGCCCTTGAGTTTTGGAAACGCCCCGGCCGATGGGATAAATGCGGCAGGCCCCTGGACGGTCTTCATAAATACGGCAACCGGCCGGAGTAACGAAGGGGCACCTTCGGCGTTCGTCCTCCATCATTTTAAGCAAAACAGCGGGAAAGCCGTTATGGACGTTGGGCTTGACGACCGTGTATTGATCCAAAAAATCGGCTGATGACAAATTTAAGGATTTCTTCAACCGGAGGAGGTCATAAGGGGTCAGGACCAGATTCAGGTCCCGACAGCATTCGGTAAAACAGGAAATGCCCGGATGGCAGGCAAAGGAAAAGCCGTCCCCTTCCAGATAGTTAAAAGTGTCCGGAGTATTCATGGTCCTTTGGCGAATATGCTCCCTTATTTGGCGGGTTTGATCTCGGGATTTTTCCGAAGGCCGTCATCTTTAGGCAAGGTGATCCCCAATTCCTTTTCCTTGGCCTTGATGACCTCTTCCCGGATCGGGATGGTCGATCTTCCCAAGAGACCGAATTGCAACCATTTAAACCCGAGCTTTAACAGCTCCAGATCATCGGTCTTCAAGATTTCCATTTCTTCCGGGGAAAGGTCGAATAGTTTTAAAAAATTACTCTCAAAAACGAATTTCCTGAACCGTTCGGTATTGTAACAGGCCAGTAAGACCATATTCTGGACCTTGCCGTCCAACTTATGGTCACCCCAGATGCGTTGGGCCGAGGTGATTTCATTAAAAGGAACTCGATTTCTTTGTAGATATCCAGCCCCTGTCCTTTCTCCCATTCATCCACGGTCAGGGGGTTAGTTTTCCGCTAATCCCAGGCATTGCTTGGGGTCGGCGGTTATAAAATACTCTTCATCCCCTTCTTCGCCTTCCCGGGTGTCCAGGGGGTACATCCGGCAGGCCCAGGGCCGTTCGGAATAGACGGCGCACCCCTGGTCGGAAGTGACAAAGGGGCACCGTTTGTCCGGATCTTCTCCCATTTTGAGGATAAACACCGGCAGCCCGGAATCGGGTTTGGTCAGGGGCAGGGTATACTGATCGATAAAATCCTCGGATGTAATCCCCAGGCGGTTTTTCAAACGCAGGATATCATAAGGGGTCAGGACAATGGTCACATCCTGGCAGCAGCGGGTAAAACAACCGACCCCTGGACCGCATTGAAAATTAAATTGCCCGTGGACCGGCATGATGGCCTCTCCCCGGGCAACGGGTTTTATGGCTGATTCGGTTTCTTTCATAACAATATTTCCTTTCTGATAACTCTTGCTTCCCCGAGACAGGGTTCAAGGGGTATGAAAATCAACAGTTGTTATACGGTTTTCCCTTGAACCTTGAACCTTATACCTTGAACCCGGTGGTTATTTGGAGGCAAGATAGAACTTAAATTTTTTGAAGGGGGGGTGATCCTGGATAAACCGGAAGGCGGTTTCATCGGCACAGACCACATCGGTACAACGGCACTGGCGCTGACATTTTTCACAATAATACTCTTCTTCCAGGGGGTTGCCGCATCGGCAAAACGGTTCCATGACCAATTCCCCCTTCTCCAAATGGGCGAAAAAATAATCCGCCTTCTCGGCGGGTTGATCCTTTTCTTTATCGTGATGAGACATAACTCAAATCTCCTTAAAATCAAAGAATAAAATTAATCTTCCAAAAGTCGTCGCTGCAAAAGTGTCTGCATATCACGACGTCCGTCTGCAATCAATAACACATACGCCCGGTCTTTTATGACCCGATAGATCAGCCGATAGGGCTTAAAAAAAACTTCGCGATAATCACGAATCCCTAAAGAAAGCAGTTCTTTCGGATAAACACCCCGTTCTGGATATTTCGACAGGTTCTTGATGGTACTTTCAATTTTTGACAGCACCTGTTCCGCTTTTTCCGGGGCATCATGGCGGGCTATATATTGGTAAATTTCCTCCACGTCTCTTGACGCATCAGCGGTCAGAAAAACAGTGAAGGACATCAAAAATCTTTCCGGGTTTTCCGTAGGCGCTTGATGACGTCGGCAGCCGGTTCGATCTTGTCTTCCTCAATTTGGCGATTGCCGAGGGCCAGAATTTTCAAGAGGGCCATCATTTCCTGGGCCTGCTCGTAGCTCTCGATGTCCATCATAACCACTTTGGCCTCCCCGTTTTGGGTAATGACCAAGGGGGCCCGTTTTTCGACCATGTTCCGGATTATTTCGGCGGCGTGGGCCTTCAGAAAGCTGATCGGTTTTACCTGATCGGATAATTTCATCGAAATTCCCTCGTTTCCAATGAGACTGATTATGGTCTATAAACAGGTCATGTGTCAAGAAAACTTTTTGGACGATCGAAAAAGGGGGATTTGAAAGTGGACATTCTTAATCTCCCAAGATTCCCTTCTTCCTTTAGATCAATACCCACCTTGAAAAATTGCCGGACCACCCAGAGATTGGTTTTAAGGTGGGAGGAGACCCGTTGGGCCAGGATCTCGGAAAATCCTTCGGCCAAGGCCAGAAAGGGAACTAATTGGTCGGCTAAATGTTCCTCTACCGAAGTCCCGGATTCCAAAAAGGCCAGTAAAGAATCAGCCGATTCATCGGCTACCTGTTCCGCCCTTTTCCCCCTCTGGCCCAAAGAGGAAAAACCGGCCTCTGCCGGACTCCCGCCGGCGACAATAAAGACGACATTCCCCTGTCCCGGAGAAGGGCCTTCAATCAGTTCATAGTGGGCAGCAAGATTTTTTTGACTGAGCCGCTCTTCAACCTGCCGCCTTTCCCGCTCCCGGATATGCCCCGGAAGATGAGAGGAAGCGCAGAGGACCTTAATCCAATCGGCTTTCCAGGGTTCCTCCAATGAAAGCGGCATTAAATGCCTTACTGGTTTGATTCGGGCTTCGATCTCTCCGCCTCCCTTGGGATACCAACCCCACTTTCTCAGGTCCATTTCGACTCGAATTCCCATACGGGCCAAAACCGGGAGGAAAACCCTTGAAAGATAATGAAAAGGCGGGCTCCAGGGAACATGGGTACCTCCCTTTAGCCGAACCGCTGATTCGCCCCCGGACAAAACCAGGGGAAGTAAGAGGGACTGGAATATCAGCGAAGTAGCGCCGGCCGTGCCCACATCAAAAGAATAATCTCCAGGGTTAACCCTTCCGGGCTCAAAGCGTAATTCTTTTGAACCAATGGCAACCCCCTCCACCCGGGCCTGACAGATTTCCTGTAAGGCCTTAACGGCCGTCAGATGCTGGGGCATGAGGCCAGGCTTCTTCCGGTTGGCTCGTATAGCCTCAATCCTGACCGGAATTCCCAGAAGGGCGGAAAGAGAGAGGGTGGTCCTGAGGATCTGCCCGCCTCCCTCGCCATAACTTCCATCGATGGTTATCAATTTGATGGGGCCTCATGCAAAGAATTTTTAAAAGTCGTCATTCCACGGATGCCGGAATCCAGAAATGATCAAGGCCCCTGGATTCCGAAGCCTGCCCCGTACTTGATATGGGGTCGCGCTTCGCTTGCCCGGAATGACGAAGATGAGGCAGAAGATGAAATTACATCCGCAAATAAGTTGGGCCTGTGAAGCAAACGTTTCCCAAGCCTATTATGATATTACTTGGCTGGTCTGATCATTGTAAAGGATAAAAAGAATTCCTAAAACAACCTTCCCTTGACCCGGAACTTCAATTAGGGCATATTAAAAAAATGCAAATTGGAATTATTGGACTTCCCCAAACCGGAAAAACAACCCTTTTTCAGGCCCTGGCCGGAGGGGAAAAGGCTGTCTCGGCTTATTCTTCCGGAAAGTTGGAAATCCATACCGCCGTGGCCGAGGTCCCCGACCCAAGGGTGGATCAACTCAGCCGGATCTTTCGGCCTAAAAAGACCATTTACGCCAGGGTGACCTTTGCCGACATCGCCGGACTGGATAAAGGGGTCAGTAAAAAGGGACTCCCCGGGGCCTTTGTCAACCTCCTCGGTCAAATGGACGCCTTTGTCCATGTGGTGCGGGCCTTTGATAACCCGGCTGTAGCCCATAGTGAAGGGTCGGTCAATCCCCTCAGGGACCTGCTCCTCTTAGATACCGAGTTTTTATTACAGGATCTGACCACGGTCGAACGGCGACATGAGCGTTTGCTGGAAGGCCTTAAAAAAGGGGCCATCGACCGGGAACAGGCCCTCAAAGAAAAACAATTGGTTGAAACCATGAAGGCGGCCCTGGAAGAAGAAAGACCTCTCCGGGACATGGGCCTGAGCGCCGAGGAAATCAAACCCTTGCGGGGATATGGGCTCCTGTCCCTCAAACCGGTTTTAGTGGTCGTCAATACCGGTGATGATAACCAGGGTCCCGATATAGTCTATGATCATCAAGCCAGTGCCGTGGTCACCCTTTCAGCCCGACTGGAAAAGGAGATCTCCGAATTAACTCCTGAGGATGCCGCCCTGTTTATGGAAGAATATGGGGTTACCCAATTAAGCCGCAGCCGGGTCCTTCAGCTTTCCTATGATATACTCGGTCTTCAATCCTTCTTCACGGTTGGAGAAGATGAAGTCAGGGCCTGGACCATCCGCCGGGGCGCCACGGCCCTGGAGGCCGCGGCGGCGATCCATTCAGACCTGGCCAAGGGGTTTATTCGGGCCGAAGTGGTCGGTTATGAAGAATTGATCGAATTAGGCGGATTGAACCAGGTTAAAAATAAGGGAAAGTTGCGGTTGGAAGGTAAAGACTACGTAGTCCAGGACGGGGAAATCGTGCATATCAGGCATAGCGGTTGATCTTTGATGGTCTCGTGAGCCGCTGACCGCTCATTTTCGTCATTCCCGTGAAAACGGGAATCCAGTTTCTAAGTGGTTAAAAGTAACCTGGATTCCCGCCTGTGCGGGAATGACGAGTTTTTACATGGGCATCAGACTTAAGCTACCCCGCTTGAAGATCTTCCTCTATGGCGGACTTAAGGGTAGAGGCCGGCGGAAACCATCCTATAACGAGAGGTCTCATTTATGCCCATTCCAGGAAATCTGTTGACCACGGCCATGGCGGTTATGCCCCACCGGGATGTTGATCAAGCCCTCAAAGCCGCCTTGTCCTTGGATATACCCTTCTGGCCCCAATTGCCCCATGTCAGTTATTACGAAGACATGTATGTCCAGGCCTCGGAACACTTCCCCGGCATCCTGCTGGACCTGGAAAAAAGGACCTTGCGTTTTTCCAGGGAAAAGTTTGCCCTGGAATTGGAAGAGACCTTGATGCACTTTGAGGATCCGGATTATTTTGATATCAGCCCGCAATATTCAGTGGTCTACCACCGCTATCTGGAAATGGATTTATCCGACCGGCCGGCTATCCGGGGGCAGCTTGAAGGGCCGATCAGCTTTGGGTTTAATGTTCAGGATGAGGATGGGCGACCCATCCTCTTTGATGATACGGTCCGGCCATTCATGCTCGAATTCATGGCCCGGAGGGTGAATACCCAGTTGAAACGGTTGAAGGCCAAAAATGCCAATGCCTTCATGTATGTCGATGAACCGGGGCTGCAATTTTTATTCAGTGCCATGGCCGGCTATGGAGACCAGGCCGCACGGGGAGACCTGGAGGTTTTCTTTTCCCTGATCGAAAGACCGCGGGGGGTCCATTTGTGCGGCAATCCCGATTGGGATTTTCTGTTGGGCCTGGACCTCGATATCCTCTCCCTCGACGCCTATACCAATGGAGAGGTCTTCTCCTCCTACCATAAATCCATACGGAAATTTTTAGACCGGGGCGGGGTCCTGGTCTGGGGTATAGTGCCCACTAACTTTGAGCCTTTTGAAAAAGAATATCTGGAATCCCTGGAAGACCGTTTGATTGGTCTTTGGAATTTGCTGGACAAGAAAGGGATCGATCTCCCGTTCCTGCTTTCACGGAGCCTGCTCTCCCCGGCCACCTGTTGTTTAGTCAACCCGGATGGAGAAAAAACCGTGGAGCAGGCCTTTCAGATGATCCGGGATCTTTCCGCCAGACTCCGCCGGCGTTTCCATTTGGCGGACTCGTAAATAGGCAAAAAGTATCACTTGAAGTCATTCCGGAGGAAGAGGACTATGGGTAAACGATTTTTCCTTTTCATCTTTGTTTTAACAGCCACTGTCTGCCTGGTCGGAGGATGTGTCCGAGTGAAGGTAGCCCTGGAGTCCGAATCCAAAGAACCTCTCAAGGAATACACCCTCCAGGGCAAAGAAAAGGGAAAGGTCCTGGTCCTCCCGGTCAGAGGATTTCTCTCCGATGCCCCCAGGAAGGGTCTCCTCCGCCAGCGGGGCGGTACGGTACAGGATGTCGTCGCCCAGCTTCGAAAGGCTGAAAAGGATCAAGAAATCAAAGCTCTTCTCTTAGAAATCAACTCGCCCGGCGGCTCGATCACGGCCAGCGATATCCTCTATCATGAAATCATGGCCTTTAAGGAACGGACCAACGTAAAAATCGTGGCCGTCATGATGGATGTAGCCGCCTCGGGTGGCTATTACATCGCCCTGCCGGCCGATCGCATCGTGGCCCATCCCACCACCATCACCGGGTCGGTCGGGGTTATTTTTATCAACCCCAAGGTAGCCGGCCTTATGGATAAACTCGGCTTGGGTGTAGAGGTCAACAAATCGGGCACCGAGAAAGATATCGGCTCCCCTTTCCGTCCCTCTACCCCGGAAGAGCAAAAGATCTTTCAGGAACTGACCGATAAACTGGGAGGAAAATTTTTGGATCTGGTGGCCAAACATCGCCCGATGGATCCCAAAGACCTGGCCGAAGTCTCCACCGCCCGCATCTATCTGGCCGAAGAGGCCTTGCAATTGAAATTGATTGACCGGATCGGATACCTGAATGAGGCCATTGCCGAAGCCAAGGACCTGGCCGGGCTTCCCCAGGAGGCCAAAGTCGTGGTCTATCGCCGCAGTAAATATGGGGACGACACCCCCTACAACACCGCCATCTCCCATTACCCGAATTCAGGCGGACCCCTGGTGGATTTGAACCTGCCGGAGATCATCCCGAACCTCAATCCCGGTTTCTATTACCTCTGGATGCCCGGAACCGTGGGCCATTGAGATAAGAAAAGATTGCTCTAAAATCAGGCATTCATGAATTTCCGGGACCGCAAGGTCGAACTCAAGGTGAAAGAATAGTAATTCCGAGGAGTGTTGAACATATTAATAGTCTCAGAATAGTCTTGACACGTAACCACCCCCACCTCAATCCTCCCCCATCAAGGGGGAGGAAGTTAATTTGGTTCCCTCTCCCCTGGTGGGAGAGGGCGAGGGTGAGGGGGCTTATGTCGACATTATTATGAGACCTTTCTATAAGTCTGCGTCAATTGATGGATATTAGGTCCTTCTGATCGAGCCGGAAGGGAGAAAAATAAATTTATGGCAACCATTTTCAAATTAGTGTACATTCATCTATTAGGAATCATTAACAACATTAAAGGGTCAGCCCTCCATGTCCACCAAGAAAAAAATCCAGGGACAAAGGAATTGTAATGTCGGGCCAGACCAGAATCGAGAAGTGGCTTTCATAGGACAACAGGTCGTAGCCGCGCGGAATCGGCTGGAGACCCTGATAAAACAGGGCCTTCCTGTCAAAAGACCCCCTGTTGAACGAGGCCCTGGAAGAACTTTCCTCCAGTCTTGAAGAGTTGGGCGTTTCTGAAGAGGAGCTGCGGCAGCAAAACGAAGAGCTTATGACCTCCCGTCAGATCCAGGAGGCGGAACGGGAGCGCTACCAGGAACTCTTTGACTTTACCCCGGATGGGTACCTGATAACCAGCCCGGAAGGAATTATAAAAGAAGCCAACCGGGCGGCAGGTCTTCAGTTGGGGGTCCGCCAGGATTATCTCCAGGGAAAACCCCTGAGGGTTTACATAAAAGATCGGAAGGATTTTGACACCCTGTTAAGCCGGTTTCAGGGAAAAAAAACAAAAGCCATCGAAGAATGGGATGGCGTTCTAATTACCCGAGGGAAAAGGGCCTTTTACGCCCGGATCATCATTGCCCCCATTGACGACCATCAAGGCAGACTGATCGGCCTGCGCTGGCTGATCAGAGACATCACCGAGCGCAAACAGGCCGAGGATGACCTCCAGAAATCTAAGGAGCAACTACGACACCTCGCCGACCAACTCCTGGCCATTCAAGAGAACGAAAGAAGAAAAATCGCCCTTGAGGTTCATGACCGGCTTGGATCTTCCCTGAGTGCCATCAAATTCAAGGTGGAGGATATTTTCCAAAGAATCGATCAAGAACCGACATATAAAAATATCCCGACATCTGGAACCCCTCATCTCCCTCATTCAAGATACCATCGAAGAAGCCAGAAAAATTCAATTAGATCTGCGCCCACCCCTTCTGGACGATCTGGGTATCATAGCCACCTTTTCCTGGTTTTGCCGGAGATTTCAAACGATTTATGCGAAATATCCGCGTCGAACAGGAAATCGCCATCCAGGAAAACGAGATACCGGTTCCCCTGAAGATCAATCTCTTCAGAATAGCCCAGGAAGCCCTGAATAATATCGGCAAACATGCCAAGGCAAACCTGGTGAACCTCGGGCTGCGAAAAGTCAACGGCACCATAGAACTGACTATTCAGGATAATGGAGAAGGATTTGATCAGGAACATTTGGCCTCCATGGAGAGTAAGAACAAAGGGCTGGGTCTTCCCAGCATGAAAGAACGTACCGAAATTTCGGGCGGCTCTTTCAGCATCGAGTCCGCCATAGGAAAGGGGACAACCATTCGGGCCTCATGGCCCGTTTAATTATAAAGGATTCGAAAAGTCGACATGGGCCCCTCACTCGCCCTCGACCAGGAAGATCGAAATTTCCCCGATGGGAGGATAGATGGGGGTGGTGATCGGGCTTGAGCCGCAAAGTAACTTTATAGAAACCTTCAAAAAGAATCAGTTGGAGCATAAATTTGAAAAAAATCAAAAGACCTCCAACTCCTTCCCCTTTACCCAAAGCGGCTTTTGACATTGTTGCCCTGGCTGCCTCAGCCGGCGGTCTGTCGGCCCTCAGTAGAGTATTAGGGGCTTTACCGGCAGGCTTTCCGGCGATCATGGTGGTGGTCCAGCACCTGGACCCCCGGCACCGCAGCCTGATGGCCGACATTCTCAACCGGCGCACCCCCCTTCAGGTTAAGCAGGCCGAAGATGGGGATCACCTGAAGCCGGCCACCATATACATCGCCCCGCCTAACCGCCACCTGCTGGTCAATAAAAACAAGACCCTTTCTCTGTCCCAATCGGAACTGGTCCACTTTGTCCGACCCTCGGCCGACCTGTTGTTCGAATCCGTGGCCGCCAGTTTCCAGGAACGGGCCATTGCCGTGGTCCTGACCGGGTACCGGAAGTGACGGCAACATGGGGGTAAAGGCCATCAAGCAGATGGGTGGAACGGTTATTGCCCAGGATGAAAAGACCTCGGAATTTTTCGGCATGCCCGGCGCGGCCATCGCCACGGGGAGCGTGGATTTTATCCTGCCTTTGGAGGAAATCCCTTCGGCTTTAATCTCTTTGGTCATGAAAGGAGAAGGTGAATGAAAAATCATTCTCCTGACGCCAAGTTTGAAGCCTTGTTGGATTATCTGCGGCGCACCCGGGGTTTTGATTTCGCCGGCTATAAACGCGGCAGTCTGATCCGCCGGATAACCAGACGTATGCAGATGATCGGCATTGGGGAAATCGAGGATTATCTGGATTTCCTGGAAGTGCATCCGGAGGAGTTTACCCTGCTTTTCAATACCATCCTGATCAATGTCACGGCCTTTTTCCGGGACCAACCCGCCTGGGATGTTCTGTCTCAAGAGGTTATTCCCCGTTTGTTAGCCGGGATGCCGGCCGAGGCCCCTATCAGGGTCTGGAGCGCCGGTTGCTCCTCCGGGGAGGAGCCCTACAGCCTGGCTATCATCCTGGCCGAGACCTTGGGGGAAAAGGCCTTCCGCCAACGGGTCAAAATTTACGCCACCGACGTGGATGAAGAGGCCCTGAACGAGGCCCGCCATGCCAGTTACAGCGTTAAAGCCCTGGAGCCGGTCCCGGAGGCCTGGCGGGAAAAATATTTTGAGCCGGTTCGAGGCCAATTTGTTTTTCGAATGGATCTGCGCCGGTCGGTCATCTTCGGCCGCAACGACCTGCTTCGGGACGCCCCCATTTCCCACGTGGATCTCCTGGTCTGCCGGAACACCTTGATGTATTTTAATGCCGAGGCCCAGTCTCAAATCCTGGCCCGTTTTCATTTCGCCCTCAACGACGAGGGGGTTATTTTTTTGGGCAAGGCCGAAATGCTGCTGACCCATGCCAATTTGTTCACTCCCATAGATTTGAAACACCGCATCTTTAGCAAGGTGCCCAGGGCCAGTAGAAGGGAGCAAATGATGATCATGGCCCAGGCCGGAGAACCGGAGGCCGTGGCTCAAGCGGGACAGTTCGGGCGCTTGCGGGAAGCCGCCTTCGAGGTCGTGCCGACGGCCCAGATCATCGTGGATAAAAACGGCAACCTCGTTCTGGCCAACGAAAAGGCCCGTTCCCTTTTCGGGCTGACCCCGGGAGATCTGGGTCGTCTTCTGCAGGACCTGGAACTTTCCTACCGTCCGGTGGAACTCCGTTCGCTGATCGATGCGGCCTATGCCAAAGGCCTGCCAATGACCCTCAAGGAAGCAGAGCGTCGATTGCCGGGCGGGGAAGTCCAATATCTGGATGTGCAGGTCACCCCCCTGAAGGAAAACGGGAATTTTGCCGGGGTAAGCATCACCTTCCTGGTGGTGACGGAGTATAAAAAACTGAAGGAGGGATACGAACGCTCCAAGCAGGAACTGGAAACCGCCTATGAGGAGTTGCAGTCCACCAATGAAGAATTGGAGACCACCAATGAAGAGCTCCAATCCACCGTGGAAGAATTGCAGACCACCAACGAGGAGCTGCAGTCCACCAACGAGGAAATGGAGACCATGAACGAGGAGCTCCAATCCACCAATGAGGAATTGCAGACCATGAATGATGAAATGCGGCAGCAGACCCTGGAACACGACCGACTCAACACCTTTCTGGAATCCATCCTGTCCAGTGTTAATGTCGGAGTGGTCGTGGTGGACAAGGCCTTGAATGTGGTGCTCTGGAACAAGGAGGCCAAAAATTTGTGGGGTCTTCCGACCGATGAGGTGGTTGGGCGGCCTTTCCTGAAATTGGACATCGGCCTGCCGGTAAAAAAAATGAAAGAACCCTTGAAGACCTTTCTGGAAAGCAACAGAACCAGCCAGGAGCTCCTGCTTAAGGCCTTCAATCGCAAAGGACAGGCCATCCAATGCCGGATCATGTTTAACATCATCCTCGGGCCGAAAAAAGAAAGGCAGGGAGTCGTTTTGGTTATGGAGGAGAAGAATTAGGGCCGAGCACCGCCGGGCAGCGAAGAGGTCCGGAAAATCGTCTATCCGGTTACCCTGAAATTCAGTTTCATTGAATAAACGCCTGCTTCATTTTGCCTCTGGATGTCAAACCCCATAGTCTCAAAAAGATGGAGCATGGGTCTGTTTTCCACCAGGACCTCGGCGGTAAACCCCAAAAGCCCCTCCCGTTTGGCCAAATAGGTTAAATAGGACAGGAGCTCCCGGCCGATCCCCTTGCCCTGATAATCATCCCGGTTGACCAGGGCGACTTCGGCCGTATGGTCGTTCTCATTGATAAAATACTGTCCCATTCCGACGATTTTTTCCACATTCTCCTTCTTTGAGGCAAGCCAGGACGAGCATTTCCTTGGTATGATCGATAACCACAAATTCCTGCAATCGTTCGTGGGGCATATCATGGCGTAAAGACATGAAGCGGCGATTCAGGCTTTGATCGGAAAGGGAGTAGAAAAAATCCTTTAACAAGGGCTCATCGCTGATTTTTACCGGGCGCAGTAACAAAGGCAACCCTTTGGCCGTGGTCCGGAATATCTCCAGATGTTCCGGATATTCTCCTTTTTTCCCGGAATAAAGGCCTGGTCCCGGTAGATCAGATTGGCTTCTTTGGCCTTCTCGATCAGCCAGGGGCGAAAATCAGGGTGGGCGATGGAAATCAAGGCCATGGCCCGTTCCCGGATGTTCTTTCCGAGGAGGTAGGCGATGCCGTATTCGGTCACTACGTAGTGTATGTCGCCGCGGATGAGGGTTACGCCGGCCCCTTCCCGCAAGAAGGGAACGATGCGGGAAACCTTGCCCCATTCGGCCGTGGACTGGATGGCCAGGATGCTTTTGCCCCCGGGGGCCAGAACAGCCCCCCGCATAAAATCGGCCTGTCCCCCGATCCCGCTGTAAAAGGTCTTGCCCAAAGATTCGGCGGTCACCTGCCCGGTCAGATCGATCTCCAGGGCGCTGTTGATGGCGGTCATGTTTTTTTGCCGGGAGATGGTCAGGGGGTTGTTGGTATAATCGATGGTCCGGAATTCAATGCTCGGATTGTCCTCGAGAAACTCGTAGGTCTTCCGGTGTCCCATGCAGAAGGTGGCCACGGTTTTGCCCCGGTTGAGGGTCTTGCGGCTGTTGTCGATCACGCCCTTCTTGATCAACTCCACCAGTCCGTCGGTCAATAATTCGGTGTGCACCCCAAGATGTTTTTTTTCGAAGAAGTTGCTTAGAATGGCATTGGGCAGACTCCCGTAACCCACCTGGATGGTATCCCCGTCCTGAACGATGCGGGCCACATATTTTCCGATCTGACGGGCCGTTTCATCCGGGGCGATGGCTTCATATTCCAGAAGGGGTTCATCCCGGCAGATGATAAAATCGATATCTTCGATATGAATAAATCCGTCCCCGTGGGCCCGGGGCATGTGTTGGTTGACCTGGGCAATGACTAAGGAAGCCTTTTCCACGGCCGCCTTGGTGATATCCACGCTGATCCCCAGGCTCATATAGCCATGGATGTCCGGCGAAGAAGTTTGGATCAGGGCCACATTGATGGGCACCAGGCCCCGGTAGAATAAATCCGGGACCCGGGAAAGAAAAATGGGGGTATAGTCAGCCAGACCTTTATTGACGGCCTCTCGGGAATTATTGCCGACGAAGAAGGAGTTGTGGCGGAAATTATCTTTAAATTTTTCTTCCGTATAGGGAGCGACCCCCAGGGTCCAGACGTGCAGGATTTCGGCATCGAAGAAGGCCTTGGGGTTTGATTCGACAAATTGAATCAGGGCCCGAACCAGGTATTGGGGTTCACCGCAGGCGGTGCTGATAAAAATGCGGTCCCCCCGATGGATGTGGCTGAAGATTTTTTCTTCGGGGGCGAATTTTTCCGGATAAGCCTTTTTTATCTCCTCACAAAAACCGCTTTCTTCTCCCAGGGCCATGGACTGACTCCTTTTGTTTTTTATTGGTGCTCATCCGGAAATGAAATTTCCATATGGATACAAAACAGTATAAAAAAAGACTCCAAAGGGGTCAAGAAAGAAAGCGGATCAAGCCGCTTTTATCCCGATAAACGAAATTCTTTTCAGTCCTTGATCTCCAATCGATCAATCCCGTAGGCTTCAAATTCCTCTTCATATCTTGTCCGAAAAGGTTCCTCTTTGACGACCCGGTCCATGGGCTCGAGGCCCTGGTACTCCTTTTCTCCCAGTTCGCGAAGGAGATCCCTTTCGACCAGACGTTCCGTCAATTCTTCCCAGAAGGAATCATTTTCAAATTCTTCCAGGTAACCCATGGCCGGGTTTGTTTCCTCGAATTGGGCGGTCGGGAAATATTCTTGAAGCTCCTGGTCGTATTCGATGAGATGGTCGCAACCGAAGTCTTTGGCCAACCCGTAAATCTTCTGTTCAAAGTCCCTGTATTTTTTGGTCTCCTCGGGTTCGTCGATTTTATGGGCGTGGAATACCCAGTCGGCCATCTCCAGTATTTCCATCAGGGTCTGATATTCTTTTTTAGTGATGTTGATTTTCATGACTTTCTCCTCCCAAGGCGAATATCTTTTATATTAAACCTTGAAGGCGTATTTTTTCAATGTCCAATGAAGGTACTTGATCGAGGCTCGGCGGATCCCAATGAGGGTGATCGTCTTTATCCAGGAGACGGGCCCGAATCCCTTCCAGGTAATCCGGTCGTTGGATCATAAAATGGGCCGCCTAAGTTCAACGGAAAAGACCTCCTCCAGGTCGCGAAATTCGTTGAAGCGCAGCAAATTCAGGGTAAGGGTCAAGGCGGTCGGCGAGCGTTCCTCAAGACGCCGCAGGGCCTCGGCACTCCATTGAGGATGGAGCCGATCCTGAGACAGGGAATTCATGATTTCCTGGACCGAAGCCTTTCCGGAGAAATGGGCGGCCACCCATTGGTCTCTCTCGGGCCGGGCCGGATCGATCCGTGGCGATGTAGGCGGAGGCGAAATCGCGGAGCTGGCGGACCGCTTCTTGTTTGTTTTTGGAAAGCCCTTGGCTAAAGTTTTCCAGGCCCCGCCTGAATTCCGCTAATTGCCCGGTACGGATCAGGTCCGTAGCCAGGCCGATTCGAACCCCTTCATCCCCCCCGACCTCATGTCCAGTCAGCCCCAAAAATTCCGGATACCCCGGAGGACATCGGTCAAATAGCCAGCGACTGGCCCCGACATCGGGGAAAAAACCAATCTGGGTTTCCGGCATGGCCATCCGGGTTTTTTCCGTGGCAATAACCAGGCCGGCCCCGGCCGCCAGACCCAATCCCCCTCCCATGGTGATACCGTCGGCCAGGACCATGATCGGCTTGGGAAACCGATGGATCCTCAAATCCAGGGCGTACTCACGTTCAAAAAACCGATCGGCCCGATCAAAAGCCCCTTCCCTGACCGCCTCGGCCAAAGCCCTCAGGTCCCCCCCGGCACAAAATCCCCTTTCCCCGGCCCCCAGGAGCAGAACCAATTTAATCCGACCCTCGTTTTCAGCCTCATCCAGGGCCAGTTGGAGATCCCGGATCAGGTCTTCGGTCAGGGCATTGATCGCCCGGGGACGGTTTAGGCTGAGGGTCAAAAGGTGGGGGCCACGATCCACCAGCAGGAGAGGTCCTTCAGGAGATTTGGGGTCCGGCATCATTCGTCAATGAAATGATTTAAAAAAATCGTCATCGGCCGGCGGCGATTTTATCTTGGCGGTGATGATCTTCATCACCGCCGCACGATAAGGACCGGGATTTTGGACTCTTTGTGGATAACCCCGTAAGTAACGCTGCCGAGGACCGCGGCGGCTAAGGCGCTCTTGCCGTGGGAACCCATAATGATGAGATCGGCCTTTTCCCTCTGGGCCTTTTTCAGGATTTCCTCAACCGGGTGTCCCACCGTGATAATCGTCGTTGAGGGGACCTCATTTTGATCGCAGAGTTTTTTTATGGCCCCGATGAACCCTTGGGCGGCCTCTTTCAGATAATCTTCGATAGGCTCGGTTACATGTCTGGGGGCTTTTCTTGCGGGGATGGTCTGGCTCAAGAAAGAGCCCTTATCAATGACGCACAAGATAACGATGGTGGCTTTTATCTCTTTGGCCAGGTCGATGGCATACCTGGCCGCCTTTTGAGCGGCCTTTGACCCGTCCGTGGGCACCAAAATTTTTGAAATCATAGGATCTCCTTTAAAATTTTCTCTTCACCGAAGGCCGGGCTTAATACCGGCCCCGGCCGTGCCCTTCCCCGGGTTCTCTCCTTTCTTCCCTTCTTTCTTCCTTCCAATCTCGGTGTTCTTCTCTCTCCCCGTGCCTGTATTCCTTCTTCCACTGCCCGTAAGGGATCGGTCGTTCATGTCCATACCTGGCCCGATAATCCCTGGGGACCCGGAATACCGGGGCGGGGACAAAACGTCGTTCCACGATCCCCCACGGCCCGTTATAGGCCCTGGCCCGATACCAGCGATCCCCGCGAGGCGACCACCAGTAACCGTTATAGAAGAAGACGTCGATATCCGGTTGGGGAACGAAATAGACCTGGGAACCGGGGATCAAGACCACTTCCGGGGGTTCGGCGACCACGATCGGCGGCGGACCGATGTTGACGTTAACCTGTACCCCGGCCAGGGCCTCTGTCGTTGCCCCAAAGGCCCCAAAAAGGCTGAGAAGGATGGGTAGTCCCAGGATTCCAACAATTATTTTTCTCATCTTTTCCTCCTGTCTTTTTTGTTTCGATCCCGCCCGTTAAAGCCCGAGCTTTTTCAGGGTCTCGCGCATGAAGGCGGGAAGATCGGAAGGTTGCCGGGAAGTGACCAGATTGCCGTCAACCACGACCTCCTTGTCTTCGTAAAAAGCGCCGGCCTCTTTCAACTCCGGGGCCACCGATTTGTAGCAAGTGGCCCGTTTTCCTTTCATCAGCCCCGCGCTGATCAAGGTCTGAGGGCCATGGCAGATGGCCGCCACCGGTTTGTTGTGCTTAAAAAAGCTTCGGGCGATCTCCAGGGCCTTGGGTTCTTTCCGTACTTTCTCCGGCGCCTTGCCCCCAGGAAGGACCAGCAGGTCATAATCATCGGGATTGATCTCCTCGAGGGTCTTGTCTACGGCCACATCATAATTGTGCTTTACCTTTGATCGCCTCTCGTTTCATGGAGGCCACATCCACTTTAACCCCCGCCTCCTTCAACCGGTAATAAGGAACCAGGAGCTCCAGGTCTTCGAAATTGTCCGCACTGATCATCAAGGCTTTCATCGTCATTCTCCCAGCAAAACATGAAAAATGGACCAAGGTTCAAGGTACAGGGTTCAAGGTTTAGGAAAAAACCGTATACCCTTGTACCTTGCACCTTAGACCGCGGATTTATTTCAGCCGTCCTTCGGCCGCCTTCCAGTCGATATTCTTGAAAAAGGCCTCGATGTAATCGGCGCGCTTCAGGCCGTAATCCAGCATGAAGGCATGTTCGAATACATCCATGATGAGGATGGGGTTGCCGCCGGCCGGATGGGAGACGTCGTGCTCATTGATCCAGAAATTGATGAGCCGAGGCCCCGTCCTGGTAGAGCGCGGTCCAGCCGATTCCGCGCATGGCCCCGGTGGCCTTGAAATCCTTTTCCCAGGCCTCATAGCTTCCGAAATTTTCGGCCAGCCTTTTCCCCAGTTTGCCGTTTACCTCCAGCGGAGACCTTACCGCCGAGGTTGTCAAAATAGAACTCGTGGAGGCGCATGCCGTTGAACTCCCAACCGAGCCGTCTTTTAAGCTCGGCATATTCGGGGGTAGCGGTCTTTCCCTCCTTAAGCATCTGGTCCAGCAGGTCAAGGACCTTGTTCGTGTTGGTCACATACCCCTGGTAGAGGGTGAAGTGATTTTTCAGAAGCCCCTCGCTGAATCCCGCCATCCCGATGAGCCTGGCATAATCTTTTGCCGTGTACGCCATGATTGTTTCTCCTTTCCCGGACTCTGTCCGTCTGATTTATTTTGGTCCTCTAATGATTTCATAGACAGGACCTATTTCCCTTCGATCAACTTTTGGTTGTTTCCGGCACCGATGATTCCAACCGATCGTTCCAACCTCCTTTCAACTATCATCATATTAAAATAAACGAAAATGAAAATAGGGTACACTCTGTATTTTTTCACCAGAAATAATGTAAGTTGAATCGGTCTCTATTTCACGATCGGATCATTCTTTACCCGCCATGGGATTCCCTTTCAGGTCGGCCCCTCATTGGACCGGCGGTAGCGGCGGATAAGACTGTTGGTTGAGCTGTCATGCCGGAGTTCGGGCTCTTGGCTGCTCTCCAGCTCAGGAAGGATTCCCATGGCTAAGACCTTGCCGAGTTCGACGCCCCACTGATCGAAGGAATCGATGTTCCAGATCGTTCCCTGGGTAAAGACGCTGTGCTCGTAAAGGGCGACCAGCTTGCCGAGTGTCTCCGGGGTCAGTTGCTCGGCCAGGAGGGTATTGGTCGGACGATTGCCTTCACAGGTCCGGTGAGGCACAAGCCAGTCCGGCGTCCCTTCGGCCCGGACCTGGGCTTCGGTTTTTCCAAAGGCCAGGGCCTCGGTCTGGGCGAACAGGTTGGCCATAAGGATGGGATGATGACGGCCCATGGGGTTTAAGGACCGGCAGAAGCCGATAAAATCGGCCGGGACCAGTTTGGTCCCTTGATGCAGGAGTTGATAGAACGAGTGCTGTCCGTTGGTGCCCGGCTCGCCCCAATAGATCGGCCCGGTCTGATAGCCGACCGGCAGGCCGTCCAGACTGACCTGCTTGCCGTTGCTTTCCATGGTCAATTGCTGGAGATAGGCCGGAAATCGTTTGAGGTATTGGTCATAGGGCAGCACGGCCATTGTTTGAGCCCCGAAGAAGGCGTTGTACCAAATGGTCAGCAGCCCCAGGAGCACCGGCAGGTTTTGATCAAAGGGAGCGGTGCGGAAGTGCTCGTCCATGGCCCGGAAACCGGAAAGCATGGCCCGGAAGTGGTCCGGCCCGATGGCGATCATGGTCGAAAGGCCGATGGCCGAATCCATCGAATAGCGGCCTCCGACCCAATCCCAGAACCCGAACATGTTGGCCGTGTCGATGCCGAATTTCGCCACCGCCTGGGCATTGGTCGAGACGGCAACGAAGTGCCGGGCTATGGCTTGTTCATCCTTAAGCCGGCTCAGGCACCAGGCCCGGGCGGTGTGGGCGTTGGTCATGGTTTCCAGGGTGGTGAAGGTCTTGGAAGAGATGATAAACAAGGTCTCTTCCGGGTCGAGGTCGAACGTGGCTTCTTTAAAATCCGTGGCGTCCACGTTGGAGACAAAACGAAAGGTCAGATCCCGGCGACTGTAGTGCTTCAGCGCTTCGTAGGCCATGACCGGGCCAAGATCGGAGCCGCCGATACCGATGTTGACGATGTTACGAATCGGCTTTCCGCTGTATCCCGGCCATCGGCCGCCGCGGACCTGGTCTGAAAAGAAGGCCATCCGGTCGAGAACGGCCTGCACCTCGGGTACGACGTCGAGGCCGTCGACGAGAATCTGCTCCCCCTTGGGCGCCCTTAAGGCGACATGAAGAACGGCCCGTTTCTCGGTGATGTTGATCTTCTCGCCATGAAACATGGCTTCGATGTGCTCACGGAGGCCGCACTCCTCGGCCAGAGCGACCAGAAGACGGATCGTCTCATCAGTGATACGGTTCTTCGAATAGTCGAGGGTGATGCCGGCACCTTCGGCCCTCAGACGCTCGCCGCGGAGCGGATCATCGGCGAAAAGGTCGCGCAGATGGACACGGCCCATCTTCTGGTAATGGGTTTCAAGGGCCTTCCAGGCCGGGCGCTCGGTCAAAGGTCGCATTTTGGGTCTGACCTCCATGCCTTCTAGTCCTTCCTCCTGTTTGATCAGGGTTATTGGATCATCCGGCAAATGCCGGATGATCCGAGTTATTCAAGATTGCCCAGCACCTCGGGTATGAGGTTGGAAAGGGCCGGGAAGATGTGCATGGAGTCGGTGATGGATTTCAGTTCATTTTTGTTGATTATCGCGTTGACCACTTCCTGGATGAGCATGGCGGCATGAGGGCCGATGATATGAAAACCCAGGATCCTTCCCGTGCCCTTTTCAACGACCGCCTTGGCCAGGCCTTCTTGCTCCATCATGGCCTCTCCCATGACAATATCGGAATAGTTCGCCCGGCCGACGAGGATTTCATGGTTCTTACGGGCCTGTTCCTCGGTTAAGCCGACAGAGGCGATTTGAGGGTTGGTATAAATAGCGTGGGGAACGGAGGCAAAGTCCATCTGGATTTTTTTCCGATGAGTGGCGTTGTGCCAGGCCAACTCCGCTTCCTTGTCGCCGGCATGGGTAAACATGGCCCTTCCGATGGCATCACCAATGGCCCAGATGTGTTTCCGGTTGGTTTGGAGATGGTCATCAACTTTTATGAAATTGTTTTTGTCGGTCTCAAGCCCGGCATTTTCAACCCTGAGAAGGTCGGCATTGGATTTTCGGCCGGCTGGCGATAAACAGGGTCTCGGCGGAGAGTTTCTTTTCCTCCCCGGTCGAATGGTCTCGCACCCGAGCAATATAACCGTTGTCCGCGAGTTTCACTTCAGTAATTTCAAAATCCAGAAAAAGTTCGGTGTATTTTTCCACTTCCTTCTTTAATGATTCCGATATTTCCGGTTCTTCAAAAGATAGAAAGGTCGGATGTCGGTGTATCATGACCACCCTGGTCCCCATGGCCGAAAAGAAATGGGCATATTCAAGCCCCACGTATCCGCCGCCGATAATGATCATGCTCTCGGGTCTTTTTTTGAGTTCCAATACGCTCTCATTGGTCAGATAGGGGACCCTGTCTAGGCCTTTGGTCAAAGGGACCTCGGGGCGTGCCCCGGAGGCAATGAAAATCTTCTTACCCTTTATTTTTTGATGACCCACCTCCAAGGTCCGATCATCGATGAACCGGGCTTCTTCCCGGATAAAATCGAGGTTTTCGGTTTCATTAATGGCCCTTTCAATCCCATTTCTACCACTGGTGACGGCCGTTCTCATCCGCCCCATGATCGCATGAAAGTCGATATCGATTATCCGAGTGTGTACACCGAGTTTCTCCGCCTTCCGGATCTCCATGATTCGGTCGGCCGTATGGATCAGAGGTTTTCGACGGCACACAGCCATAATTGACACAAGTCCCTCCCACCTGTCCTTTGTCGATCAGGGCCACCTTAAGATTCTCCGATGCGGCTTTAAAGGCTATCCCTAAACCGACATCGCCCGCACCGACGACAATAACATCATACCTTTTCATGATTTTAACCCCGGACCCGCCTTTTTCGGATTGGATGCCATCGATCGAGCATCCCAATCTTTTATGATGATAATAATTATTATTTAAAAAACAATCCAAAAGATAAATAAGGGAATCGCTGTATTTTTCAGCGAGAAATGCTGTATGGAATGGCTTTAGACAAGACTTATCTCTGCCGATCGATTCCGTGCGCAGGATCACCCACAGGGAAATCCTGTGTAACCTGGACAAAATCGTTGGAAAGCGCTTTGCCTTTATAGCTCTGGAGCTGAAGATCTGGGGTGGGATGATATATGGGGGAAAAAGCCCTTGGTTTTACTCTGTTTACTCCTTTTCTCCATCTTCTGACGCATCTTCATTTATGCAAGAATCAGATTTAAAGTTGAAAACTTCAATAGCATTATCTATGGCCTGTTCAAATGTTTCTCCAGCACCAAATAGACTAATTTTTACTTCATAGGATTCTATTGTTCCCATATCTTTACCTCCTCAAAGGATGACCGTTGCAAATAGACTTTCTCTTTCGAATCGCCTTGGCTTACGCCTGAACCTTCGGCTTTTGCAACATCCTCCTTATTTACAAGAGGCAAGACACGTGCCTATTTGCCGCCCAAAAGGTTTATTAAATTATAACTATTTGATATTATGTTAAATAAAATAGTAATAAACTAAATTGGGGCAGCAATCGTTGCTTCAAGAACCGTAAAGTTTTCCGACACTATTTTTCGATTATGATCCTTAATATTTAATATTTTCAAATTGTTATTGTGATTTTTAAAGTTGTAAAGAATGCCGACAGTTTTGCGGCTATTTTTGGTTTTAAGAAAAGGCACCTTCGGCGTTGATTCTCCCAGGCTGATAGACAGACCGATCTCTGCCATTCTTGCAGGTTCATGACAGGGCAGCGACTCCCAGTTCAGGTTGATGAACCAGTTGTAATTGATTCGAGAACTTTTGCGGGTAAAACTATTGCTGATTGACGATCGAGATAAGCGTATCAGTATTTTTTTTCCCGGTCTTCATATCCATCCAGGGATTTTGGAGCGTGACATCTACCTTCCCTTTCCTGAACATAGCGCCTTCCTTGTCGCCTCCCACGTATTTCAGGCCGGGTTGTTTTTTGTAAAAATCGATAACCTTCGCCAGATTGTCGTTTGTCCGATAGCACTCCCCGCCGCCCTTTGACATCTGGACAACGACCTTTGTGGCTTCAGAATCAGGTTTTGCACCAGGGTAGACCGGGACCCCGAATTTTTCCGATGCTGAAACAATACCGGCATAGGCGAGCAAAATCGAAATTATTGAAATCATGAAAATATTTTTCTTCATTACATTCTCCTTCAAAAATTTTTTCCCCTTTTGAGTTGCCGAAGCGGTGCAGTTATTGCTCGACCAGTTCCACGCGGCGATTCTTGGCCCGACCATCGTCGGTCTTATTTGAGGCCACCGGTGATAGAGGGCCAACACCCAGGCCTTTGAGTCGGGCCGCGTTGATGCCATAGCCGGTCACCAGGGCCTTCGCCACGGCCGCGGCCCGTGCCTCGGAAAGCCTCATGTTGGCCTCCAGCGTACCCACGCTGTCGGTGTGACCGACGACCCAAACCTTCATGGAAGGATTTGCCTTGAGCATCTTCGCTACTTCATCGAGGGCGGCCTTGGACTCCGGCTTTACGTTGGATTTATTGAAGTCGAAAAAAATGCCCGGCACTTCTACGTGGCCGACCCGCGCCAAGCCGCCTTGGAGTGCAGCCGCGTTCACCTTGACCAACCCCGACTCCATAGGCTTTGTTTCGATGACATAAAGCATGATCCAAGGTATCTCGCTGGGTGCATAGACGGATAAGCTCACATACACGTCACCCGCCGGCCGTGCCAGCTTCGCCGAAAGGTAACGGATCGCATAGTTGCCGCTCCAACTCGCCTTATATTCGATCGTGGGGGCCATATCCGGGGTATCCCCGCCGCACCCTTTCATCTCACAAGTAAACAACGACTCGAACCCCGCCTGCCGAAGCGCGGCTTGGTAGTTGCGGAATACCTCCAGCGTGGAGCGTCCCGCGGGGGCTTTGTACTCGATGGCGGTGATCTTTCCTTCCCAAGGCTGGCTTTTTACCGGTTTCCCATTGACAGTCTTGGAAAGCGGAAGGATGAACTCGTCGAATTCCTTCTGCATATAATGGTCTATGAACGAACCGGGATATCGCGAGATTAAGGGATGGTCCTTGCTTCCCTGTGTGTCTCTTTGATCGGCTACTGCGATGGGTGCCAATATTCCGATTAAGAAACACCCGATAAGCATTCCCTGAACGAGCGTTTTCATGGGCTCCTCCTTGATTCAATGATTGATCTGAAAGCGTCGAATGTTGGAGTCGGTCGAAGAGGCCCGCGTTGCCGCGTTTCGATACCAACGGTGTCGCTTCACAAGGGTTTCAAAGAAGACCACCATTATTCTGGATTGCTATTAATGTCTTAGGAAGATCAGCCCGATGGGGAGGACGATATTCCATAAGGTCTTGAGCTAAGTCAATAGTCCTTTTTTGTAATGATCCACTCGGGGCCATTGCCGCCCATAAGGACCGAGAAAAAAAATGGTAAGAATGGTAAGAAAAGAACGGAGGAATTGAATTTTAAAAGCGGAGTCTACAGGAGTTTTGTGTGAAAAAAGGGCTCAGAAAAAAATGCAAATGGATATAAAGAAGGGCCTGCCAGGAAAGTGAAACCCCCAAAGAGGCCACAAAAAAGATTAGGGATTTTCCACCGGCCAGATTGAAATCAAGGTCGGCGTTCTCAAATGACAAATTGGAGGTTAAAAAATCGGCCTCCATTAGCCCATGATAATGCGCAAAGATGGGCAGCCACAAAAAAATAGCGCCAATCATTAGGATAAATGCAACCGTCTTTAAGAACTTCGGTCTATTCAAAGAGGAATGCCTTTTTGAATTTATACGGCGACAAAAACCCTTTTCCGCTTGCAAGTACGAACACCATTTGCCAACTTGTCGTGTTCTTCAGCGGCCCTCGGGAGGCGATTTTATCACGCCTCGCCGGCTTTGCCATCAGGTTCGCACCAGAGTTGGTGGTTTGATCCCAATTAAGTAGCATATTTAATGCCATTTTTGTAAGTAAAGGATATTCGAACAATTATATATTTTGAGGATAGTCTTGGTGGGATTAAAATTGTAAAGAAATCCGACATATCCCTCCGAATCCTGATCGGGATCATCCTCATAGAAAAAAATTTGGGAATCTGATTAGTCTATTTCAAGTGTGGGACTTTATGTCCTCCACTTGAATTCCTCCCTGCGGCGATGAGTTAACCCGATTAATTCCCGTGAATAATATCCATCCACCGGATGACTTCCGATTCGCTCATCTTGCCCGGATAGGCCCTTGGTGATCTTGTGTGACCGGATGAGTGATACTGCTATCGGCCGTGTTTTTCTTTGACGTAGGCCAGGGACTCCTCGATGGCTTGGTCCGCAATCGGCTCAGTTCCAGATGAGTCCGCACCCGCGCCAGGAGTTCTTCGCGCTGGAATGGTTTGGAAATGAAGTCGACGGCGCCGAGATCAAAACCTTTCACCTTCTGCTCCAAATTTGTAATGACACTGAGGAATATTACCGGGATGTCGCGGGTTTCTTCCGCGATTTAATCCGCCGGCAAACTTCGAATCCGTCCATCCCGGGCATCTTGATATCCAGCAAGATCAGATGGGGCGGTTTGGCCGCGATTGAGGCCAGTTCTCCGTTGTTGGCGGATCGCACCTGGAAGCCTTCGGCCGAGAGGATATCCGTGAGCAGATTCAGGACCATAGAGGTGTCTTCGACAATCAGTATTTCTTCTGGGTCGCTCAAGTGATTATCTCCTTAATATTTTTGGCTTCGTGACATTACCTGATGTTAAGTACGGTTTGATTTGTGCAAAAAGTCAGGCTCAATAACTCTGAACATTTCTACCTTTTTTTGTTTGTTCTCATACATCAATTTATCCGCCTCGGCAAGCAGGACCTCGATGGAGCAAGGCTTTTTGGGATTAAAGCAGGCAATACCAAAGCTCATAGCGAGTTTATAGGGGGGCTTTTTTTGGAGATGATGGTCATCCAAGACCTGCTCGAAGCGGTTAATCAGTTTTTCGCCCGAGGTCTCAAGGGTATTCATGGCCAGCATGACAAATTCATCGCCCCCGATGCGGGCAATGATATCCGATTCCCGAAAGGTTTCTTTGAGTATCCGAGAAGTATCCACCAGGGCCCTGTCTCCTTCATTATGGCCGAAGCCATCATTAATTCCCTTCAAATTATCCAAGTCTCCGAAAATGAGCAGCATCTCTCTTCCCATCCGTTGGGCCGTCTTCAACCCCTGTTCGGCCATGGTAATGAAACCCCGGCGATTAAAGAGGCCGGTCAAGTCATCTCTCAGGGACAAAGTCTTGAGAACTTCTTCCCCTTTTATGCGCTCCGTGATGTCACTTAAGGCCCCGATCCACTTATGGGGTTTCCCTTTTTCATTCCTTAAACAAGTCCCGGCGCTTCTCAGATAAATCGTCTGCCCCCCCTTGCCGATGATCCGATACTCTTCCAGAAAGGATCCTTGTTTCTTCAGGTTTTGTTTGGTCGCCGCTATGAGACGATCAAGGTCCTCCGGGTGAACTATTTTTTGATAGGCGGTTATGGTTTGAGGAATTTCACTTAAAAGATCCTTCAATTTCTCGATGGCCTTGCCGAACCATTCCATTTGTCCGGATTTAAGATTCCATTCAAAAATAAAATCATTCGAGCTTTCAGCAACCATCCGAAACCGTTCTTCACTATCGGCCAAGGCGATTTGGGTCTGTCTGAGTTCGGTAATTTCTCGAGCGATACCCCTGAACCCGGTCGGCTTGCCGGTCGAATCCCTTATCAAAGAAACGGAGGTCTCCAATGCCTTTCTTACCCCGTTTTTGGTAATGATTTCGTAATAGGTGCCTTTGGAGGGTTGCCCGGTTTGATACACCTGGTTAAAATTGCGATACATTTTCTGGGCGTCTTCCTCATCGGTATATTGTCGATTGTTTTTGCCCATTAACTCTTCCCTGGGATAGCCATGGATCCGGGTCAAGGCCTCATTAAAAAAGGTCAGGTTGCCGGCCAGATCCACCTCATAATAGCCGTCTTCAATAGTTTCGAGAATGGACCGATATTTTTCTTCGCTTTTCCGTAGAGCTTCCTCTATTCGCTTGCGCTCGGCAATGTCATCCGTGTAAACCATAATGAGATCTGGCGGGACAAAGACGTAAGTTACTACCATAGTTCTACCAGGCATAAAATCTTGAGATCGTAACTCTTTTTTAATGATTTCTTTTTTCGTAAAGCATCGATGAATATCCTGCAATATCTCCTGCCTAACTTGATACATCTCGTTTGCCGTTTTCCCAAGGAACTTCATGACTTCTCCCTCGGTGGCCACCCTGGCTGCATTATTGTAGTCCACCAATTCAAAGTTATCCCCCTTCTTCTGCCAGGTAAAGGTCGGGATAGGACTTCCCTGATATTGGGCTTTAAAACGCGCCTCACTGGCGAGAAGGAGTTTCTCTGTCTGCTTTCGCTCGGTGATATCATACAGTAAATTCAGGGTGGCGGGTCTTCCTTTCCAATGGATCCCGACGACTTTCAGTTCAACCCATCTGATGTTGCTGTCTTTCTGAATAACCCGAAAATCATAGGCTTGAGGAAGCTCCTCGCCCTTCATTCTCTTAACATGGCGATCCAGAACCAGCTCCCGGTCATCCGGGTGAATAAACTCTATAAAGGGTCTGGACATGAGTTCTTCAGCGGAATAACCGATTATGATAACGGTCTTGGGATTGAGAAATACCAGTTTACCCTCCTGGGCCACATAGATAGCCTCATTGGCATTTTCAAAGAGATTGCGGTAATTCTTTTCGCTCTCCTGAAGCTCTTCCTCAGCCCGCTTGCACCCGGTTTCTGTTTTTTCGAGTTCAGCAATCCTCCGGCGGAGATCTTTCAATTCCTGGATCAGTTGCTCTTTGGTCTTTTTGTCATCTTTCATTCTGTAAATCTCCAGATGTGGGATTCACAATAAAAAAAACACGCTTTCTCTTGAGAAATGGAGTCTATTATTCTTCCATCGGCACTCCTGTAATAAGGTCCCCAACGATACAACTAATTTGCAATAATAGGAGAGCACAGAAAGGAATTTTTACTCCAACTTAAACCCCTTCTCCTTAAAAAGCCTCAAGCAGGCATCGACCACCTCAGAATCATAAAGGATCTCTCTATTCTTTGAGATTTCATCCCAAGCCACCTCAATTCCATATGCCGGGCGGTAGGGACGGTGGGAGGCGATGGCTTCGACCACATCAGCAACCGCCAGGATTCGAGATTCTAAAAGAATCTCTTCTCCTTTAAGACCTTGTGGATATCCGGAGCCATTCATCCTCTCGTGATGCTGGAGAACGATCGGAGCGATGGGCCAGGGGAATTCTATATCCTTCAGGATATCATGACTGGTTTGGGGGTGAGCCTTGATCAGGCCGAATTCCAACGCGGAAAGTTGGATTGTTTTGCTCAAAATCTCGGCCGGCACCGAAATCTTGCCCAGATCATGAACCAACCCGGCCATTCGAACCCCCTCAATTTGATCTTTGGATAGACCCATTTCCTGGGCGATGGCCCGGGCCAAATGAGATACCCTTTGTTGATGTCCGGCGGTGTACGGGTCCCGTTTTTCCACGGTCAGGGTTATGGCTTTGATAATGCCTCCCATGATTTTGTGTAATTTATCCATACTTTCTCTGAGTTCTTCTTCGGCCTTTTTACGATCGCTGATGTCGCTAATGGTCCCTATCCATTTAAATACCCTCCCGGCCTGGTTCCGCAAACCCCTTCCAGCCGCTTTCACGTGAATAATGCTCCCATCTTTTCCGACGATCCGGTATTCATCCCTGTAGGATCCCCCAAGCCTTAAGTGCCGTCTGATGAGTTCTAAGAAACGGTCATAGTCATCAGGATAAATTATTTTTCCAATGGCGGTGGCTGTAAGAGGAATTTCACCTACAATGTGAGTAAGTTTCTCAACGGCGTCACCAAACCAATCAATTTGCCCGGATTCGAGATCCCATTCATAAATAAAATCATTGGAGCTTTGAGCGGCGATTCGAAACCGTTCTTCGCTTTTTTGCAAGGCCCCCTGGGCACGACGGAGCCCGGTGATTTCCCGGACAATGCCCCGGAACCCGATAAATTTACCTGACGAATCTTTCATCAAGGAGACTGAAGTCTCTAAACTCTTCCTTCCCCCGTTTTTGGAAATGATCTCGTATTGGATACCCTTGAGAGGCTTCTGGGTCTGGTAAACCTGAGTAATACCACGTTCTAATACACTTGTAATTCTCAGAATCCATATAATCGCGGCTGTGCTTGCCCATCAATTCTTCCCTGGGACGCTCATAAATCCGGGTCAAAGCGTCATTGGAAAAAGTCAGGTAACCGCCCCGATTAACCTCATAGTAACCATCCTCAATGGTTTCCAGGATGGTCCGATATTTCTCCTCGCTTTCCTTTAAAGCGGTTTCGGCTTGCTTGCGTTCGGTGATGTCCCGGTCGATGGCCTGGATATAAGGTTCTCCTTTAAGATGTAGCAACTGAGCAGAAATCTCGACGGGGAATGACGATCCATCCTTCCTGACATGCTCACCTTCATCGGACAGGTGTTTCCCGGAGAATAAGATGGCCATTCTTTCACCGATATGTTTTGCACTTTCAGGAGTGTTTAATAAAGATATAGGTTTTCCAATCAATTCACCCGGGGCATATCCGTGCATCGTATGGGCGGCCAGGTTGGCATCTACAATAATGGGAATTTCCTGGGAAGCATCCATAAGGTAAATAGTGTCGGCGGCCTGATTGAAGAGGGTCCGGAATCGTTCCTCACTCTCCCTTAACGCTTCTTCCGCTTGTTTTTGCTCGGTCTCATCGCGGACAATCCCACGAAAACCGATTGGCCGGTCTGAGGCGTCCTTGATCAAGGAGATGGAGACAACAATGTTCCTTCTGGCCCCATCTTTCCGGATAACTTCCCACTCGAACCGCTTCAACGGCTCGCCAGTCCTGTAGACCTGATCATAGGCCTTTAATGTCTTCTCGGCGTTTTGCTGGTCGGCGGCATAAACCTTATAATTCATCCCCAGGAGTTCCTCTTGGGTATACCCCAGAATCTTACGGAATGATTCGTTAAAAAAGGTGAATCTGCCTTTCAGGTCCACCTCATGGTATCCGTCTGCGATGTCTTCCAGAATGGTCCTGTACCGTTCGTCGCTCGCCCGTAAAGTTTCTAAGGCCATCTTATGGTCGTGAATATCTATGGCCATTTCAAAGCGCACCATTTTTCCATTCGGCCATTTTATCGCCTTATCAATACAACGATACCATCTCTGATTAAGCCGATTTTGGAATTCCCAGGTGTATGATTCCCCGATTTTTTTGCTAACTGTAATGGGATTGGTACAGAAATCACAGGGCTGACTCATTCCCTGGAATGCTTCGTGGCATTTTTTACCCAGGAAATCTCTCCCGAAAATCAGTTTAGTGACTTCATTGGCATAGAGAATTTTATGGGATTCGGGATCAGCGACATAAACAATCTCGTTAATGTCATCAAAAATGGAGAGAAACTCCGGCCTTCGTTTGCCCTCGGATTCCGAATATTCTATTTCTTTGACCCGCTGCGAAAAAAAATCAATCTTAGTTAATCCTGTTTTTGCCACCTTTTCTTCTCCCCGTTATTATAATAGTCTTTACCTACTCTCCTGGTTTCCATTATTAGTTCTTTTATTGATCCAGACCTCAATTTCTTTATGGACAAACCGCCAATGTCGGCCGATTTTTATCCCGGGGATCTTACCTTCCAGACAGAGCTTATAAATGGTTGACTTAGGGATTCTCAGCCATCTCGATAGTTCATCCACCTTGAGAAATTCATCGTTAAAATGTCTCATAGAAATTCCTTTTTCTGGTAGAAGCAGTAAAGTTAGTTTCTCCAGTTATTCTATAAGCAATAATTGGACCATGAATGTATTGATTATGAAATTGCAATTATTTTGGTGGGTTAAGCTTTAAGAGGGGATCTTTTGAAAGGTAGGAATAAGCCAAGGAAAAGGTTTTAACCTCCATGATCGACCTAATTCGTCATGTTTTTGACGAAAAAATGGATTATTTCTGGAATACTTATGTTTGAGCAGGTCATGATAGATCCGCCCCAGGAAAATTTCGTTCAAGATACCCGTTTGTTCACTTCAGGAGGCCGGGAAGAGTAAGAAAGAGCGAACGCCGTCAGCTTTCTGACCGTGGGGAACAGGTGTTGAAGGGGACTACATATCTCTGGTTGTGAGCGAGGAGAATATCCCGGGTGGCGACGAGAGGAAATTGGGCTATCCAGGCCAAAGATCTCCGGGTGGCCGTGCTTGGGGAGCTATTAAAGAAGACATTCGAAAGCTGTGGACTTATCGTTTATAAGGATTTTATGCGTCGTTTATCTTCAGCGGTAGGATTTTGGGGGCAATCTTTCGTTATTAGCACCAATAAAAAAAGATGCCCAAAAGTTAAAGCCAATAATTATGGACCTATCCCCTTTTCTTTTGTTTATTCATATACATCAACAAACTGATCCGCCTCGACAAGCAGAGCATCTATGGAAGATGGATTTTGGGGATTAAAACAGGCAATACCAAAACTCATGGTGAGTTTATAGGGGGGCTTTGTTTGGAGATGATGATCATTCAAGACCTGCTCGAAGCGGTTAATCAGTTTTTCGGCCGAGGTCTCGAGGGTATTCATGGCCAGCATGACAAATTCATCGCCCCCGGTCGCGTCTTAACAATGCGGTTGTTCTCGACATCGACCTCGAGCCCGCAGTTGATGCTGCATAGCGCGCAGCTCGTCTTTTTCCAAGCCATGTTTGTAATCTGTCTTTCTGCTTCATAAGAATTGTTTTCAAATAAAAAGAGTATATTGTTTGATTTTTAGACAATGGGGGTGGATAAATAAAGAATTTCCTTATTGGAACAAGCTAAACATAAAGGTCCGTCATCCAGCGGATATCCTTCCCGGCATTTTGGACAAATAGCGAGGCTGCCACGCGGGCGGCGTTGGATAAATCGGTCGGTCACCTTCACCTTCTGCACCCCGCAGATTTCACAACCTGCTTCCTTGATTTGCGCTGCCAGCAAATCCCTATCCTGCTCCTTCTTGGGTTTCAGTTTGAAAAACCAGGTTTTCAATTCCGGCCAGGGATCGAGTTTGTCAGTATCCACAAACACCCGCACCCCTTCCCCCGTCTCCTTATCATAAAGAGTCAGGGCAAACCGGCCGACATTTACCACAGTGAGCCACCCATTGCCCACCGTACAAGGTGTCAATAGCTGTATCGCATCAGGCAAGCATTTCGGAGTCTCACTGAGGGCATCCAAAAGCCCTCCTTCCGGAAGGTGGCGATAGGCAAGGTCGACCATAAAGCCTCCAATGATGACGCCCGGTGCCTCATAGCCGTGAAACTCCTTCACCCGGTCCACAAATTCTTCAAAGGTATAATTCCGAATTTTCATTAAACCGCCTCCACTCGGCAGGGAACATAGCGGTGCATAGGGGTTCCGACAAAGTCTCGGTTGGTGTTTTTTGTTAATCGGTTGACGTTAGCGCCGTATTTAACGCCGTCGTAGACCAGACCGAAGCCCTGCGGAATGATGACCTGGCCCTTTCTCGCATCGGTGGTTACTTCGACCTCTATTTTTTCCTCCCCCGCTTCCGTGATAACCCTTACCCTCTGTTTATCAACGATACCCAGCGCTTCGGCATCTGAGGGATTTATGGCCAGGGTGCACGCTCTTCTGTCTTTGTTCCAGGAAGGGTCTCTCATGCCCGTATTGGAATTCATGTCCATATGGCGTCCTGCCATCAGGATCAATGGAAATTCAGCATCAGTTTTCAGCCGTTTCTCTTCCTCATTGGGGCTGATTTCCTTTATCCAGTCTTCCGCCTCTGCTGTATAAAGCCGTATCCTGCCGTCCTTGGTGGCCAATCTACCGAGGTTTTTCCCGATATCCTGTACTCCGACCAGCACGCCTTCCGGATGGTCGATGATGGCCTGGTAGAGGGCCAGCCCCTGGTCCGGTCCGGCGTCGAATCCCACCCTTGCCGCCTCCTCCTGCTTTGCCGGGGACCTCTGTAAAAACCCGGTGAAATAGCTGGCCAGGTGGGCGGAACCGATGGCATTACCCAGCGTCTTGGCTGCTATGAAGGGTACCCTCATCATGTTCTCAGGATGCTCCATTACATAACCTATCAGCGCATCACGGTATGTCCTCAGGCTGCCGCTTCCGGCAGCCTGGTAAAGCGAGTCGGGTAAGGCGGGAATCAGCCCCATGGCGTCGGCCAGGAGAGTGAATATCTCCCCCGTTTCTTTCTGCTCTCCTTCTACCTCAACAACAGGCCGGCGCATCCGGCTGACTACGTCCAGGAAACCTTCGTTGGTTTTGGAGGGGATAATAGCGTCCGCCGGGCTCCATGATTCGTAGGTCGACCTGCAGGGCAGGACGTAGTGTGCAAGTGCGGCGGTCTCACTCATTGCAATCTCGGATACCACCAGCAGATCGAGCCGTCCGAATGCCTCTTCATACGCGGTCGTATCGGCATAAGACCGCAATGGATTGGCTCCCATGACGAAGGCGGCCCTGAGCCGGTCGGGACGGTCGTTGGCGATCTCTTCCGGCATGACATTGGGAGGGAACATCCCGGCGATAGCCGGGATGTTGGTCACCGCTGTCCTCCACGTCTTCGGGTCATTCGGATCTGAGTACATCTTTCCGCCCGCAAGGTAGTCTCCTCCCGGCACACCGATGCGTCCGCAGATCGCCAGCAGCACAACGAGCAGATAGGATACAAGGGCGCTGTGCCGGTTCATCAGGATGCCAAGATCGTCACGCAGGCAGGACTGGCGTTTGGCGAATTCCTGGCAGACATGGAACACCTGGTCGTACTCCAGTTCACAGACCTTTAGCGCCGCGTTCACGTTGAATCCGGTGAACCAGGGCAGTATCTCCTTGAACCCGTTAACGTGCTTGTCGATGTATTCCTGGTTATGCATACCCTCTTTGAGGATGATGGCAATCATCGATTTTAACAGCAAGGCATCCGTACCCGGCCGAAGGGCCAGGTGAATATCCGCTATTTTCGCAGTTTCCGAACGCCGCGGGTCGATCACTACAAGCAGCTTGTCCGGGTCTTTGGAGATTCTGGTCAATACTCTCCTGGCCTGGGGTATATGGTGGCTCATCATCCCATTCCAACCGACGGCCATCAGCATCTCGGTATTCTCATAATCAGGTATCAGCTCGAGCATCTGGCTTCCGAATGTCAGCCCGTGCGCCCAATACCGGCCGGCAAACTCCTGGTTGGCGGATGAGTACTGGTAACGCGACCCAAGAGCCTGAACGAATCCGGCCAGGAACCGGGTCGGGTAGAAGTTGAATTCGCCCCCACCGGCTACCGACGCCAGGGACCGCGGCCCATGCTCTTGAAGTATCTTCTTGAGTTTTTCTGCGATCTCGCCGATTGCCTGATCCCAACTTATGCGTTCAAACTTGCCGCCCGCCTTCTTCATCGGGTAAAGCAACCGGTCCGCATTGTGCTCATGATAAGCGATGTTCATGCCCTTTCGGCAGACGTATCCTTCGCTGATAGGGCTGTCCTTGTCAGGGCGGACTTTAACAATACGGTTGTTTTCAACTTTGACTTCAAGGCCGCAGCAGATAGCGCACATTACGCAGGTAGTCTTTTTCCATTCTTCCATGATACGCTCCTTTCCTAAGGTTTCCCTTTGTTAAATCTGGCTGGCATTGACAGCCTCCCTAAAGGCCTTGGCATCTTTCGGGGGCGGGGGGAAACCCGGTTTATTGACCATGGAGATAGCTTGTGAAGGACAGCCGGTGGCGCAAACGGCGCATCCGAAACAGCGGTCCAGGTTGACTTGAGGAAAGCCGTCATCTCCCAACGTCAAGGCTTCCGGCGGGCAGCGGTCGATACAGGTGCCGCAGGCCGAACATAGATCAGGATCAAAGCGCGGCTCAAAACCGGAATTAAAGAAAAGTCCGGGTTTTGGCTTGGCCAGGACGTTTTGGACAGCACCACAGTGCCAGCGGTCGCAGTTGCATAAAAAGCCGATGCCTTCGGTCATGTTTTGACTCATGTGAATCAAACCGGCTTCTTCAGCCCGGTTCAAAACCTCCCTGGCTTCTTGTTTGCTCACTTTCCGGCCCCCCAATCGATCAATGGCGAATTGAGCCATGGGGCCAAACTGCATACAGACATCATTGGGCATCCCATGGATGTCTTCTCCCCGTAAAACAGCCGCATGACGGCAGTAGCAGGTAGTGACGGCAATGTGATCGGATTGGTCGATAAAGGTCTGAACCTGATCATAGGTATGGACTTGATTGTCGACCTTAACCAGGGCATCGACCGTGATGACCCGGGAGGTGGGAAAGGTCATTACGGTTCGATCGGTCTTTTGATCAAAGGCCTTTTTATAAGCGTAAATCAGTTGGGCGATCTTTTTATCCCGGTCGGTGGTTTTCCCGGGCATGAATTGAAATTCCAATATGCCGAGCATAAACCGGGACGACTGATAAACCCGGTTTTGATCCTTGCTCAGGGCCAGGCATAGACCTTTGTCGGCCATGGCCTCCAGAACGGCCTCGATTTCTTTTTCATCCCTGCCCATGGTTACGGCCAAGGTTTTTGGCCGTAAAAAAACCCTTGGGCATGGCATTGTTGACTTCGGCCTCTTGCGGGGTAAATAATTCTTCCACAAAATTGAAGAACTCGGGGATATCCATGCCGGCATAAGCCCCTCCCCGTTTCTTCATCACTTCCAGTAATTCCCGGTACACTTCCTGACTCATGTTTATTTCCTCCTTATTCTTCACTTGACCTTATTAAAAATCACTCAAAAGTGAGTCGATTCAAGATTTGGTGAGGGACAAAATATCCAGCCTGATTGCTTTTTCTTCAGGCCTGCTTCACCTCATTTTTTCCCTTTCTGTCCACAACACAATAGATCCCCTCGCCGGCCATGGCCGGACCGAAACACTGATTATCGGAAAGGCAGAATGCCTTCCGCCGATCCCCTGATTGCCAGCGCTTAACCAATCCCGGCTCTCGGATGAAGGGACGACTCATGGAAATGTAATCAGCTATCCCCAGCTCAATAACCTTTTCGGCCACGGAAAAGGAACGGAGCCCCCCAACCAGTATCAGAGGAACCTTAATGCTTTTTTTGAAGGGCCGGGCCGCTTCCGAAAAATAGGCTTCCACCGCACCGGCATCATCGGACCCTGCTTTGAGGCAGATTTCTTTGATGGCCTCAGAGGGAAAGCGTTTATCCGAGTCTATTGTTATTTGAACCCTTCATGTTTTTTTCCCCCAAAGATGCTGATCATTTAATAATCGAGTTGCTTGACCTCATAGGGGGTTTGTTTCTTTGTCTTGTTTTAAATTCATTTTTTTCTTTCTTTAGTAAGCCTTGGGGTTTTGGTTTATTGACTGCATCGATAGAATCACGAACCGGTTTGTCTTCTTGGTTTTGAATTCCGAATGTCTGCATAAATTCCTCAATCCGATCCGGGGCCCCCTCAATCTGAATGGCCTTGGCCAAGCGACTTCGATCCGACCGCGGTGCTGTGAAAACAGTGGCCCAAATTTCAGGAGTCGTTGTTATTGTAAGGTCGGAATTAGGATCCTCTTCCCGGCAACTTGACCAGTCATTATTAAAAGATAGGGAATATTGAGTTTGAGGGAACCGCATCAACCATTTGGCCGGCCGTGGTAAACGTTTGGCCTTTTTGTTGAGTGATGAAGTCAGTGTTCTCATCAGCAGATCCGGGTGGACGACTTCACCCGGGATCGGCGGCCTCATAGCATAACGAAATCCCCAGGTGGCAAGAGCGTCCACTATTGGACCCAGATCGCGTCCGGCGGTGGTCAGCTTGTACCAGACCTGGCGGCGTCCGGCCTTTTTGTCCCGTTCTATGATCCCAGACGATTCCAATTCTCGAAGACGCTGGGTGAGCCATTTGGGGGTAATATGATTTAAATAGCCAAGGAGATCGGTGAATCGTTGCGGGCCTGGCAAGAGATCTCGAATGATGAGCAAAGACCATTTATCACCGATTTTTTCCAGGGTCCGTGCCACCGGACAAAAATGTCCATAAGTTTGAGTCATCGATTAGCTCTTTTCAATTTTTAGTATAATTAAGATAGTATCTTTTTTATATAATATCAAGAAAAAAATTTAAGGAATTTCTAATTCGGTATTTTTCCGATAATATTTTTTTCTATAAATTGGTCGATTTCCTCCTTGGATAAACCAAGAAGTTTTTCCATGATATATTCTTCGTGTTGGTTAAGGTAGGAGGTGCCTGCATGGAGAAACAGGTTGACTTGAAAATTTGATTGGCAGGCCGCAATATTTTCTGGGGCCCACTTCAGGGCGATTCGATTTCCAGGGAAAAAATCCTGGCCGCAGATGTTCATCGGCAAGGAGTTCGGCGGCTTGCAGATGACCCCGGTCCTCACACCGGCTTCCTGGAGAAGTTGCGTGGCCTTATAATGGGTAAGGTGAAGGGTGCAGGTTTCGATTATTTTTTCAAGTTCGTCATGATTTTTCTGAAGGTTTTCTGAATCGGAATATTTGTTCTCTTTGCATAAATCAGGATGTTCCACGACCCGGAATAAGGCCTGCCATTCCGCTTGGGAGGAGACGGCGATGGCCACCCACTTGTCATCCCCTGACAGCGACAACAGCCCTGGAAAGCAAAAACTGGATGACGATTTCCCATTCGGGGAGGAATTTTTTCGTTCTGATTTTAACCCAGAACAGCCTCGCCGATAAGGCAAAAGGCGAATTCACCCTGTCAAAGATCAATATGCTGGCCGAGGCCGGTGTGGTGTTTCCAGACCCAAACGGGACCGAGCGAGTACCGGGTGTCCGCCTTTTTTACAGCGGTTCATAAGGCGGAGTAAAGGGTTCACGGTCGGACTTTTTGCAGGGCCTTCGCTATTACCGTTTTGAGACCGGTCAATCCCACCTTCCGGGTTTCCAAGATGGGCAAGCCGGTGCGGTCGCTGATGGCTTCGACCCGGTCCTGATAATCGTCCAGGTTTCCCAGGGAATCGATAAGACAGATGCCTTTCAAGGGGCTGAAAATCCGCCGGGTCTCTTCTTTGGTTTTGGACATGATCCTCTCGGTGAATTCGATAAAGGCCGGGGTCAGGAATAAAAAGAGGTGATCCGGATCGATTTCCGAGAGCTTTCCCTTGCCGCCCAGAAGACAGTCGATGCAGTTAAGAGCCTCCACCTTGACCGCCCCGAAGCGGTCCATCAAGCCCCGCATTTCATTATTAAAGCCAAGGCAAAGGTCACCGTAGACCACCACCGGCTTGGCTGCGGACCTGCTCCGATGTTTTTCCAGGGCCTGGGTCAAGGCCCTTTCCAGTTTTCGGTAATTGACATGAAGTTCTTTGTCCAGAAAAACCGCTTCCGCGTCGATCAGGCCTTGGGAAATCAGTGTTTCGATTTCTTTTTGCATGATCCCGCAGGCGATCAAACGCGGTTTGGCGGCTGTCATGAGTCTCCCCGATGGTATGTTCAAATATCAAGGGCCTGACGCTGGAAAGAATCATCGCGGTTGTCATTGCCCGGCGCGAAGCGACGAATCAATTCCGCCTAATCACCTTGGATTCTAAGACGAGATCACTTCGCTGGTCCTGACGGGGTTTCCGACTTTCGGGTCAACCCAATTCGGGCCGTATTCGCTAAAATTTTTCTTGTGTGTGCGAATGAGTGATCAGGCCCTATCGGCCGTGTTTTTCTTTTACGTAGGCCAGGGACTCCTCTATGGCCTTGGCCGCCAGGTCCAGATCCTGGTCGGTGTGCCGGTAACAGATATACCCATGGTGGTGCGGGTGCAAAAAGATCTTTCTGCGAATAAGCTGGGTATAAAAATCATCCCGCTTGGCCCTATGGGTCTTGGCCTCATCGGACTTGAAGGTTATGAAAAACATGGGGGCCACACCGCTTAACTCGGCCCCCACGTCGTACCGGTCAAGGCATTCCTGGATTTTTTTCCAAAAACGGGCCCCTTTTTCCCAGATGTTGTCCAGGACCCGGTCCCGTTCGAGGATTTCAATGGTCTTCAGGGCGGCCACATACCCGTCACTGTTGGGGAAGAAGGTGGAAGAGATGAACAGCTTCTGGGCCGAGGCCATCATCACCTCCCTTTTCCCGGTAACCACGCTGATGGCATAGCCGTTGGCCATTCCCTTTCCCAGGACCACCAGGTCGGGGGTGACGCCGTAATAGGCCTGCGCCCCTCCCAGGGACAACCGGAACCCGGTCCGGACTTCATCAAAGACCAGAATAGCGCCATACCGGGTGGCGAGTTCCCGGACCCCTTCCAGGAACCCGGGTTTGGGCTCTTCCATCTTCATGTGCAAGGGGTGCCCGAAAGGGGTCATAATGATGGCCGCGGTCTGATCGCCGTGTTTGGCCATCAACTCCTCGAGCTGATCGAGACGGTTGTACCGGAATTCAAAGACATCCTCATAGAACTTTTCCGGGACGCCCCCTTTCATCTCCACGCACCAGTCATGCCAGCCGTGGTAACCGCAACGCATCACCTTGACCCGGTTGGTAAAGGCCCGGGCAATACGGATGCTCGCCGTGGTGGCATCGGAACCGGTCTTTAAAAAAATACTCATTTCCGAACAGGGGACCAGTTGGCTCAGTTTTTTGGCCAGCTCATTCTGATACCGTTGCGTCAGGGTGAAACAGAAGCCCTTGTCCCTTATCTGGCGGATAACCGCTTCATCCACTTCTTCTTCCCGGTAGCCCAAAATAATGGGCCCGTAGCCGCAAAGGAAATCGATATATTCATTGCCATCCACATCGATGACCCGGCCGCCCCGGCCGCTTTCCACAAAGATGGGGTATTCGCCTTCGATAAAATCAGCCGGTTTTCTGGCACCCAGGACCCCGCCGGGGACCAAGGTCAGGGCCTCTTTAAAAAGTTCCTGACTTCTGGCGATATTCAGTTTTTCAGCGCTTTTCATAGAATCCTTCCTTTTCTTGAAAAATCTGGATTCCCGATAAAGGCCTTCGGGAATGACGAAAAAAGTGTCGCAGTATTAAACCCTCATGCTGCCCGACGAGTGCACCGACGAAGCATGAAAATGGGTTTGGGTTTTTCGGACCTTGAACCTCGAACCCTGAACCTTGAACCGTATTTTTGTGTTAAAGTGCAAACAATGAGCCTATCGTTTCCGTTTGATGTATCTTGGCGCCTCTTTTAAGCAAGGCGGCCAGGAATTTTTCCGGATCGATGCAGCCTTCCGGGGCCACGACCCCTTTGACCGTCACATCGCCGGCCTCCATCATCAGGGCGGCAATGGAGGCCGGAAGTCCGGTGCCCGGCCTCATGCGGCCCACGATATCGGCCGTGTAGGTCACCTGTTTTCCGTTTCTCTCCCCCTTGACGATCACTTTCAGACCGGAGGCCTCCGGGCCGTTATCCCTGCCTTTGGGGGATCGTGTCCCAGAGCCGCAGGGTCAGGTCATAGGGGGTTACCTTGGTCCCCTGAACCTCTACCGGCTCCTTGCTGAGGAAGCCGGTTTCTTTCTGTTCCTTGATGAGCTCGTCCACCCACAAGGGAATGAGCGCACCCTTGATCTCCACTTTTTTTAGACCTTTGATGTAGCGCGGGATGGTCAGCGGCTGGGGGTGACCCACATAGCGCACCTGACAGGTGCCCAGGGGTTCCAGGAAGTTGGCCGTCTCCACACCGGTGCCGCCTTCCACATGGACCAGTTGGCCGTCCAGATACTGGGGGATTTGCCCGATGGTCATATGCAGGCTGTGATCCCAGGCCGCACCGGCCAGTTCGGCAATGCTGACCACCCAGAATAGAGAGATCTCATCCACCCGGTCCAGGTGATCGGCATACCACTTGACCAGGACATTGTTGGTTCCCGGGTCCGATCCCATGCCGGTCAGGACGGTGATCCCCGCTTCCTTGGCCGCCTGGTCGATATCGGAGGCAAAAAGAATTTCCGTCGCCTCATAGTCATCACAGATATCGATATAATTGACCTTGGCCTCCACGGCGGCCCGGGCCACGGCCACGGCCGTCTTGTAAAACGGTCCGGCACAGTTGACGACCACATCGACTTCCCGAATGATGCCCACCAGGCCCTGGTGATCGTTGACATCGATTTTCCTAAGGGATATCTTGTCGCTGGCCTTCAGCTTGTCCTGTACCCGGTCGAGGTCTATATTGATATCACCGAGAATGACTTTATCGATCTTCTCCTGTTTAATGAGGTCCCGGGCGGCCCCCTGACCCATACCGCCCGTTCCGCCGACGACTAATACCTTCATGATCCCTCCTTGATTAGTTTTATATTAAGGTACATCAAAGAATTCATCCCTAACAGTTCAGGTTCCGGGTTACGGCGTTGCGTGTTACGAGTTGACGACGAAAGGTTATGCTTGCTCAACCCGAAACTCGTAACCTCCCGGTGACTCATTTATCCTTTCCCTCTATGACCTCCAATTATCTTGCCAGGAGTTTGAGGAAATTCCTTCAAATAGACCCCGATGGTTAGCCACCAGCCAGGGGGTCCATATAGACTTCAACCAGGACGGTGTCGCCCTCGTTGATCTTTTTTTTCAACCCTTCGGGAAATGAAAAATGACTCTCTCCATTGAGGTAAAGATGGCGGAGGTCATCTCCCATCTCCCCCCGTTCGATAAACTTTAAATAGGGATACATACCGGAAAGCTTCTGAAGGACATCCTTCAAGGTATTTTCACCATCCTGGAGATCCATTTGCAGGGGAGGTTCAAAAACATTCTTTATTCGAAGATTGGAATCAACCTTGACCTTGATTTTCATTTTTGCACCTACGTCGCCTTCTTTCCCGCTTCTTCAACGGCCTCGACGATCTTCTTGTATCCGGTGCACCGGCAGATATTGGAAGAGATCGTCTTGATAATCTCTTTCTTGGTCGGTTTTTTGTTCCTGTCGAGGAGCGCCTTGGCCGTCATGATCATACCGGAGGTACAAAAACCGCACTGAACGGCGCCTTTTTCCATGAAGGCCTCCTGGAGCGGATGGAGCTTTCCTTCCTGCCGCAGCCCTTCAACCGTGGTGATAACGGCGCCATCCACTTCGGGGGCCAGGACAAGGCAGGACCTCAGCGGTATTCCGTTCACCACAACCGTGCACGCCCCGCAGGAACCCAGGCCGCAGGCCTCTTTCGCCCCGGTGAGGGAAAGCCTCTCCCGGAGGGTCTCGAGGAGGGTCTCATAAGGCCTCACCTGGAGCGTGACCTTCTCGTTGTTTATCTGAAAGGTAACCTTCATCGTCCTCATCGCGCACCCCCCCGCTGAACTTTTTTGATCGCCCTTTTAAAGAGGACACCAACCATTTTCTTCCGGTAAGCCGGGGAGAGCGTGGCGTTCAATACCGGCTTCGCGTCCGCAACCGCCTGGTCTGCAGCATCTTTAACGCTGCCTTCATCGATATTCTTGAGATTATAAACCCGGGGTGACAGGCCGACACCTCCGACACAGACCCTGGCCGAGGAACCTTTCATGGAAACGGCCACTCCGACCAGGGGATAATCCATGGAATCCCGGACCCGTAATTTCTCGTAGGTCCCTTTCGTCTTCTCCAAGGGTATCCGTATTTGCGTCAGGATCTCTCCCGGCTCAAGGGCAAAGGGCTTCCTGCCGTCGCCACTGAAGATCTTTTCCAATTTTACCGTCCGTTCGCCCCCGGGGCCGGCTAATTTTACCTGGGCCGACAGGGTAATGAGAGAAGGCGCGTTGTCACTGCAATAGTTCGAAAAACAGGCCTGGGCGTTGGGAACGACGTTGCAGGCCTTGCCGCCCATTTTCCAACAAAAACCTCTGGCGGTGCGCCATTCCAGGGATTTGTTATAGAGGAGGCAGCGCGTATCCTGGAGGATATTCCCGCCGAGGGTGCCCCGCATCTGGAGCGTTTCGCAGGAAGTGACCTCGAGGGATTCGGAAAGGGCGGGAAAATATTCTTTTACCAAAGGATCATTCTTGAGATCGAAGAGCGTAACGTTGGCGCCTATGGCCAGCCACCCGTCGCTGCGGGAAAGGGTTTTCAACTCTTTGATGGGCTTCAGGTCAATGAGGGCCGCCGGCGTTGACAATCTCAGCTTCAACAGCGGGATAAGGTCCGTGCCGCCGGCGAGATAGCGTGCCTGCCCGTCAAAATGGGTATAGAAGCCGATGGCCTCGGCAATACTTTGTGCTCTCTTGTATTCAAACTTAGGTAGGATCATCCCTTCACCCCCTTTTTTCGTTCCAGTATGTTCAACACCCTGTCCGGTGTAAGCGGCAACTCTGTGAAAAGCGCGCCTGTGGCATTGGCCACGGCGCAGGCGACGGCGCTGTAGGCGTTCATCCGGATGGTAAGGCCCCCTTCCTTCGCCCCGAAAGGCCCTTCAGGGTCCCGGGAACTAATGATGATCGTCTCTATGTCAGGCATGTCACAGGCCAGGGGAACCTTGTATTCCAGAAGATCAGGGTTCAACAGGAAGCCCCTGTTCCAGAGGTTCTCCTCGGTGATGGTCGCCACCCCGGCCTGCTGGATGGAACCCTCCATCTGCCCTTCCACCGCCATGGGGTTTATGGGACGCCCGCAATCGTGGGCCGCCGTGAAACGGGGGATCGTGATCTTTCCCGTCTCGGGATCAATAGCCACCTCCGCCACGGAGGTTCCAAAGGAAAAGGTCCCGGCCATCTGGCCCCAGGGCCTCGAGACCCATTCCCTCTCGAAATCGATGTTGGGGAAGTAAGAACCGGTCGCCTACGATCGGTTCTCCCCTGGAGAAGGCCTCCCGTACCACCCAGGAGATGGGCATCTTTTTATCGGGTTTGGTCATGGAATAAGCCCTCCGGTCTTTCAGATCGATGTCCGCCTCTTTCACGCCGAGCTTTTCCGCGGCAATGGCGACGATCCTCTGGCGGGCGTTCTCACAGGCAGCCTTCACCGCGTTGGCTCCGACGAAGGCAGCCGCCTGCGAATAGGCGCCCGGATCGAGGTTGGTGACCTCCGTGTCGGCGTTCACCAGGTTGATGTCCTCCATGGGGACGCCGAGGACCTCCGAGGCAACCTGGATCACCATGGATTCGTTTCCCTGTCCGTTGTCAACGAGACCGGTCACCAGGGTCACCTGACCGTCGTCATTGATCTTGACATAGGCACGACGAGCCGGAACGGAACCCCATGGGGAAACCGCACATGATGGCCACGCACCCCATGCCGATCCCTTTGAGCTTTGCGGCTGTGGCCCATTTCTTTTTGAAATTTGTTTTTTCGGAAGCCGCCTTGATCGTTTCTTGGAGACCGCAACTGGTTATCTTGGATTTCGTCGCCGTTACTTCACCGGCCGTCAGGCCGTTCTTGAGGCGTATATCCACGGGATCCAGGCCGAGCTCTTTGGCCATAAGATCCATCTGGGCTTCGTTCCCGGCGAGAAAGGCCCTTCCGTGACAGCCGTACATCCCCCGGATGCCTTTGTTCGTGAACACCCGGTATCCGTTATAGCGGACGTTGGGGAAACGATAGCATTCCTCGTACACATAAAAGGGTATCGAGGTGGCGATAGGGCCCGTCGAGCTGTAGGCGCCACCGTTATAGATCGCCCGGTAGTCCTTGGCCACGATGGTGCCGTCCTTTTTCATGCCCGTTTTCACCGTGGCGATGATGTCGTGGACCTGTCTCGAGCTCGTGGCGTTTTCCTCGCGGGAAAGGACCAGCTTTACCGGCCTGCCGGCCTTGATGGACAAAAGCGAGGCCACCAGATCGCCGGGCGCCACCTCTGATCGCCCGCCAAAGGCGCCTCCGGAATTGATGTGGCGGACACGCACCCGGTTGAGGGGTATTTTGAGGAGGTTCGAAAGCGCCTTGGCTCGGACATGGGGCCCGGCGTTGGGCATCCAGAGGTCGAGGATAACCGTTCTTGTAGGAAGCGACGACCGCATAGGGCTCCATCATCGCGTAGGCCTCACCGGCAGCACTGAAGGTATCCTCACGGACGAGGAAGGCCTTTCCCATGTCCTTGTCCACCTCACCCACGTCGATATGAACGTGAATGTTAATGTTGTTCTTGTACTCGTCGTGGATCTGGGGCGCACCCTCTTTCATCGACTCCAGGGGATCAAAAACCGCCGGGCAGGGGCTCATAGTCCACCTTGATGAATGAAAGGGCCTCCAGCGCCGTCTCTTCGTCAATGGCCGCCACGGCCGCCACGTCTTCCCCGATATAGCGGACCTTGTCCGTCGGGAGCATGGCGTGGTCCTGGGTATAGCGGAAGACACCCCACTTGATCCCGTAGGCGTCAAAGCCGCTGACGGCCGCCTTCACACCCGGCACCTTCAGGGCCCGCTTGGTGTCGATGCGGAGTATCTTGGCATGGGGATAAGGGCTCCGCAGCACTTTCGCCACCAGCATGTTGGGCAGTTTCAAGTCGCCTGTGTAACGCGCCTCGCCGGTAACCTTGGCCAGGGAGTCACTTCGCACCACCCTTTTGCCGACAATATTCAGATCATCCTTCACAGACACCTCCTTAAAAAATGTAAGGTTTTGTCAAAATAGCTTCTTCATTTTTTTACAAACCCTCGAACGTTACAAGGCCCTCATCCATTCCGGCCTCAAACCCACCTTGCCTTGCAAGGCCTTTTGGATCAAGGCCAGGGCCGGTTCTTTTCCCTCGGGAAACCGGACCTTGATGGGCAGATAGTTGGAGGCATGGTTGGAATAAAAGAGGCCCCGGGAAAGCCGGGTGGCCGCCAGCATTTCACCCAACTCGGTTAAGAACTGTTCCACGGAAAGGGGTTGAAATCTCTTTTCGGCATATTCCTTTCCCAAGGGGGTATTGGGCAAAACCATGACCGATAAGGCCCCGACAAAATCGGGGTCCATCTCGGTCAACAAGGTCCCTGTTTCCCGGGCATGTTCCTTAGACATGGCCGTCCCGCCGATGCCCAAAAGCACGGTCACCGAGAGCTTGATACCGGCCTGCTTGACCCGTCTGCCCTGGAGGATCAGGTTCTCCCGGCTGGTGCCTTTGCAGATTTTCTTTAGCAACTCCGGATGTCCGGTCTCCACGCCCAGGTAGACGATCCCCAGCCCGAGGTCCTTCAACTGTCTCAACTCCTCATCGCTTTTCATCTTGATGCTTTTGGCATTGGCATAGCTCCCGACCCTTTTTACCCAGGGAAGATACTCCCGAATCCGTTCTAAGATCCAGACCAATCGTTTCTGGGGGATGATCAAGGCGTCCCCGTCCATCAGAAAGACCCGGTCCTGCCTTTGGCAATATTGGGAGGCAAAGCGGATGTCTTTCAAAATCCTTTCATCCGACTTGATTCGGAAGCGTTTGTCTTTATAGGTCCCGCAAAAGGAACACTTGTTATGAGAACAGCCTACGGTGACTTGCAGCAGGATGCTGTAGGCTTCGCTGGGAGGCCGGATGACCATCCCCTCATAATCCATTTCCTCTTCTTGAACTTCGCACATCTCAAAACCTCTTCATTTGTAACCCTATTAGATTTATGGAAAAAATTTTATCTGACAGGATTAACAGGATTTACCTGTATTTTGCTCAGGCTCCGGAGGACCCTGAGCAACCTCGATCCACTTCCAGCGGAAACCAAGGCTTCTGTCCGCAGGACGATTCGGTTTGTGCCTTTCTTTCGGAAAGGCGCAAAAATCCAGGTAATCCTGTTAATCCTGTCTAAAAAGTATTTTGAATTTAAAAAAATAAACAGAACCCTTTATTTTTTTTCGTTACCCATCAGCCCGGCCAGATGACGGACCCGGGCTTCTATGTTAAGCAAATAGGCCCCCTCGGGCTGCTTGGGTTGCGGTTTCGGGTCATACTCGACGGCCTTTATCCTGGCCACGGCTTTTTGGATGTCTCCCCCTTCAGCGCCCAGGGCTTCCTCGACCGAACGCCTGAATTCCTTGGCTGCCAGCAAGGACCGGCCAAAAAAATCCCGGGCATCTTTTCCGGTAAAGACTGCCCCATGGCCCTGGCAAAAGAATTCCACCTCTAAGCCGTCCAGGCGGCGGATGGAATTGATATAGTCCTGGTAGTCCGAAAGAAATTCCGTAATGATCTGCCCTGTCGAATCGAGGCAGCCTCCCGACTCCGAGGCGATTAGGATTTTTTGATATGGCAGGTAATAGCTCAAAGAATCCCGGGTGTGTCCGGGAGTCGCCAGGACCTCGACCGTTAGATTATCTTCCAGCTCGATTCGGTCTCCGTCGGAAAGAACCCGGTCGAGGGTAAAGGGCTGGAAGGCCTCGTCACTGACCCGACCGGGGGCCAATTTCCGCATGCCTTCGGTGGCGGCCATATTTAATCTGGCTATCAGTTCCAGGGCATTAGGCCGGTCCAAAATCCCGGCCGCCTGCTTTGAGCCGGCGATCTGTAAACCCGGGAAGGCCTTTTTGAGAAAGGCGGCTGCCCCGCAATGGTCAAAATGGACATGGGTCAGAAAAAGGACCTCCGGGCTGCGGCCCTTCAGGATCTTCTCGATGTCTTCTTGATAAGCCGGTCCCAGACAACTGATGCCGGCATCAAAAATGACCGGTTGTTTTCCATCCAAAAGATAGGATGGCATCCTGCTGGTTCCCAGAACATATAAGTCCGGTCCCACTTTACCCGTATCGGTAATAATCAAGTAATCCTCCCAAATTCAATGATTTTTCCGCGGAATAAAAAGCCCCGGTCTCTTTAATTTTAAATTTTTACTATGATCAATTTGTTAAAGAAAATCAACTTTTTTAAAAAAGACTTGACATTCTTCACACCGGACAATTAAAAGCCTTTATATTGCCTATTATTTTATTGGTTGGTCGGACTGAATTCGCCAAAATAAAGGTTAAGCTGAACAACACTCTGTTACCAAGCGGGAGTTAACCATAAGGAGACGATTATGAAAGAAGTGGTCATTGTCAGTGCGGCCCGGACCCCGATCGGGGATTTTGGCGGTGCTTTGAAAACGGTCATGCCCTTGGATTTAATGAAAACGGCCATGAAGGAAAGTATCAAGCGGGCCGGTATAAAAAAGGAAGAGGTGGACTCGGTTTTTGTCGGCAATTGTTTCAGCCCTCTGGACCAAAATGTAGCCCGGATTTCTTCCCTGCTCCTGGGCCTTCCCTACGAGACCCCGGGACTGACCATCAACTGCGCCTGTGCCTCCTCGTCGCAGGCCGTTATTGTCGGGGCCAACGCCATTGCCCTGGGCCAGGCCGATTGCGTCTTGGCCGGCGGGGTGGAATCCATGAGCAACGGGCCTTATATCATGGAGAGTGTCCGCTGGGGCCAGAGACTGCGCCATGCCCAGGCCACGGACCTGATCTGGAAGGCCATGCAGGAATATCCGGTCGGCGGGGGTATGGGCCTGGTCGCCGAAAGGCTGGCCGAACGCTACGGCTTAAGCCGGGAGGCCCAGGACGAATTGGCCCTTTTAAGTCACCAGCGGGCCGTGCGGGCCATTAAAGAAGGGAGATTCAAAAGGGAGATCGTGCCGGTTGTGCTGCCCTCAAAAAAAGGAAAAACCATAGAAGTCACCATTGATGAACATCCCCGGGAAGATACCACTCTCGGAAAGTCTGGCCCAGCTTAAACCGGCCTTTAAAGAAGGGGGAACGGTCACGGCCGGCAATGCCTCCTCCCTCAATGACGGGGCGGCGGCCCTCATTTTAATGAGCTCGGAAAAGGCCAAGGCCCTGGGCCTGAAGCCTATGGCCGCTATCCGGTCTTATTGCTCGGTGGCCGTAGATCCCCATATCCTGGGGATAGCCCCGGTTCCGGCCATTCAAAAGATTTTAAAGGATACCGGTCTGGCCTTGAAGGATATTCAGCTTTTTGAGATCAATGAGGCCTTTGCCGCCTACTATCTCAGTTGTGAAAAAGAGTTGGGGCTTAACCGGGAGATCACCAATGTCAACGGCAGCGGCATCTCTTTGGGCCATCCGGTGGGCTGTACCGGCAGTCGAATCCTGGTTACGCTCCTTTACGAAATGGAACGGCAGGATCTGAAGCGCGGCATTGCCTCCCTCTGCGCCGGCGGCGGGATCGGCACGGGGATACTGGTGGAACGATAATTTGCTATTTCGGATTTGGGTATTCGGATTTCGGAATTTAAAGAAAACTCGTTCTCAAGATTTGTCGGTGCCCGGGATATCGAGTGTACTTCGTTCAGCAGGGGCAAGGGCTCGTGATCTTGCTCGCCGGTGGTGAAAAACACACTCAAAGCCGGGATATCAAGATAGCTCTGGAATTGGCGCGAACTATTTAGGAGATTGTTATAGCCAAGACTAAAGCCCGACCATGGGACGCGGCAGAACATTTGGAAACCGAAGAGGACATGTCCGCTTATTTGGAGGTGGCTCTTGAAGAAGGAGACCCTGCTTTGGTGGCGGCCGCTTTGGGGGATATCGCCCGCGCCAAAGGAATGGCCAGGATAGGTTGTGAGACAGGGCTTGGGCGCGAAAGCCTATATAAGGCCTTGTCTCCCGAAAGCAATCCCAAATTCGCCACGGTGCTGAAGGTCATACGGGCCCTCAGCTTGCGCTTGCACGCAACAACGGCACATTCAATACCTTCATCCCGGTAACCTAATCCCCTCCGCGGATGGGCGGTTCAATATATTTCCCCAGTCCTTTAACCGGATTGAACTCAAATCGCTCGATTTTGCAACTTGAATCAATCTACCCGCACTATGAATTACAGTACACGGAAGTTTCTGAATGGAATAAAGAAGATCCCTAAGAGGTTCAAGATGACATAAAAAAGCCGATTCTAAGGGGTAGCTGGTCCAGAAAAAAAATAGGATAATTCAGAAACTACGCCCCCCTTTATGGCGAAAAAAACTCCTTAGCTGATCGTTTTCTTTTCCAGCCTTTCGAAAAGAGTGTCCAGGTCCTTCTGAATCTCGATAGTCTTTTTGAGGGCGGTTACCATTTGACAATATTGTTTGATCTCGTCGAGTTGTAAAACCCGTCCCTTTCGGTCCTTTAACCACTTGTCGCAAACCTGGTATCCGCCAATGACATATTCCCAGACCTCCTCCGAGACTCCCTCAAAATAGCAGGATTTGTTGATATATATCCGCCGACTTTCGCGGTCATAGTGCGCCTTCTCCACTTTGGCCTCTCCCTGCCCTTGAAAACGGCCCGTAGGAGGATCAAGCTCCGCAGCCTTCAAAAGATGGAGATCCACCAACCACTGCCCATATCGGGCAGCTTTTAAAAACAGGGGATATTCGGCAGTAAAGGGAATACGCGGGAAATCCATTTTCAGGAACTCTTCATATTTGGTCCGGTATTTCTTCGAATACAAGACGGCATAGACATAAAATAAGATTTGTTCCGGAGAAGGAGTTTTCTTATAGGATTTTTTAAGTTGATCCAGAAGAGATGTGGAGATGTTCGGTTTCTTGGCCTGATATTCGGTTTGCGGATCAAAGAGCAGCATGAGATTGCCGAAGGACTTTTTGTGAGGATTGCCGGGTCTTTTTTCCTCAGTCCGGGGATATAGATAAAGAGGAAAGAGATAATCAATTGTTTTAAGGGAAACGGCTACATGCTCGGTGATGTGACTGGTTACCAGAATATGCTGCCAAGGGCCGGAAACTTCTACCCGCCTGGGAAGCACTAATCCCAAATTTTCTTGCAGCATATGTCCCATTACTTCAGACCGAGGCATACAGTGAAAACCTCGTGACCTGCCCGTATAATAGGTGTAGCGGACATCAAAAGGCCGATAGAGAATCGGGACTATATTTTTTCTGTCAAGACCACTGCCGGTCAAATCCTTTTGGGCCAATTCAACTTTCCAGTCCCGGGCATCTTTCCCCAACCGGTAAGCCGTGCGGGCCATCTCCGGTTCCAACCGGGAGAAATTCATGACCGTGGTCCAGACATCATTTTTGTTCCAGCGAATAGTCAGGGAATCCCGGGCCGTAACGATTCCGACGCTGTGGACCGGGAAGATGTCGGTTATCTTCGGATAGCGCTCATACTGTTCGAGAAGATTTTCATCCCTGGGCACGAAGAAATAAAAGCCGGGCCTTGGTTTTATCTCCTGCCAGGAAATGCTTTTTTTGTCTTCTTTTGTGAGTCGGGCATATTTTTCTTCCCGCTTGCCCCAAAGTTCGGAATGGAAGACCCGGCACTCTTTTTTCTTGCCCTTCTTCTTGATAAAAAGGGCAATGGCCACCCCTTGTTTGATGTCAAAAACGTTTTCATCCTTGGAACCGTCGGGACACTTTTCCTTCTTCAGAGAGTTGCCGTGGAGATCCAGGACGTAGATTTCGTCAAAACTCCCCATAAGGGAACGGCGCATCCCCCGAAAGGTAGGATTGTCGAGATAGCTATGGTTGGTGATAAAGCCGACAATCCCTTCGCCGGACTGATCGATCTTCCATTGGGCGAAACGAATGAACTTGACATAATCGTCCTGGAGCCATTTGGGATTTTTTTCTCCCAAAGGTTTCCCATCTACTTGATGATAGTTCCTGATCTCTTCCGAAATCCATTCTCCTATGTTGGTTGAATGGCCGGAGTAAGGGGGATTGCCGAGGATGACCAGGATGGGTTGTTTCTTTTTAACCTTTCCGGCCAGGTGGGATTCTTCCGATAATGAGGCCATTCCCGGGAATTCAGTCTGGGCCAGGTCTTCCATTTCGAGCGTATTGGTCAGATAAAGTTTGAACCGGTCCTTCTCGCCCAACCGGTAGCCCAGTTCTTCCAGGAGAAAGGCCATCTTTAAATGCCCTACGGCATAAGGGGCCATCATTAGTTCAAAGGCATAAAAGTTTTTCAGGATATGGTCTCGGATAAGGGACTCTTTTCCGCCTTGCCCGAATTTATCCACAAATTCCGAAACGGCCAACGAGGCGGCCTCCGCCAAAAAAGTGAGGGTTCCGGCAGCCGGGTCCAGAACGGTTACCTGTCCATCGGCCAACCCGTCTTTTCTGGCGAATGACTCCTTGAGGATTTGATTGATGGATCGAACAATAAAGGAGACCACCGGCTCCGGGGTATAATAGACTCCCCGGCGCTCTCGGGTTTTCGGATCATACTCGGTCAGGAAGGTTTCATAAAAATGGACGATAGGGTCTTTGCCTTTTCCTTCATGAAAATAGCCGTGAAGGATGGCCTGGACATCGGTCACGGCCAGGACTTCGGCCAGGTCATCGATGATCCATTCCATTTGTTTGGGAAGGTTGCCGAGAGAAATAAAATGAAAGAGGTCTCGAAGGATACCGATGGTCGGGGGGATGCCGTCATAAGCCAATTTGCGGTTAAAGGTTTCCATGCGGGTCCTGGCCGCAAAAAGGCCATAGGCGATGGTCTGGGAATAGAGATCGGCAAAATCTTCGGGAGACAGTCCCTGGATCAGGTATTCCCGAAAGGCCTGATAGAAGCCTGAGATAAAGCCTTTTTTATCCGTTTCCTCCTTTTTGAGTTCTTCGGTGATTACCCAATCTTTTAAAAATCGGGTCCTCTTGGCCAATTCAATAGCCAGGGCTTTGGCCTCATAAAGCTTGGGAAGGGCAAAGGAAAAATATTTGTCAAGGAGATCTAAAAAGGCCTCTTCATTTTCCGCCGGGGGTATCCGCTTGATCTTATAAATCCAAAAAGACCGGCCGATCAGGACCTTGTCTATCAGGGTCCCATTTCGGTAGAGACGAAATTCAAAAAAGTTGGTCAGAAGCAGATTGGGAAAGGTGTGGATATAGCGTTTAAGCTGTTCGGAAGTTTCGATCTGGTCCAGATACTCGTTGCTCGGTTCTTTGGCCTCGATGTATCCGATGATATGCTGTTTACCGTCCCAGACCCGGAAATCCGGGTTGCCGGCTTCGGTCTTTTTGGGCAGGGTGGTTATATGGACGTTCGCCTTGCCGCGACTCTCGGCAAACTCTTTCAACAGCCATTCCAGCGCCGGATAATAGCTTTCTTCCCGGGCATCGCCTTGGCCGGCAATTTCCTGCAGCTTTGAGAAGTAAGCGGTTAACATGATGTTTTATTTGACATGGATAACGAGCGAACTTCAAACAATAGACATATTCATTGCATGGAATCCCGCCCTGCGGGACTGCGTATCGCTGCAGGGAGTTTCAATTTACTATGGGATGATAAGGTAGTCAATGAAGAAGTAAAATTTGGGTGAGCGGTTTAGTCCCAGAAACGCGCGCATGCCAGACGGACGTACAAATTATCGCCGGGTCTGTTTTTTCCGTTGTCCGTCGGTGGCTTTAAAGTTTCGATGTTCAGGATTTTCCGAGGAGGGCGAGGAATTCGTCCCAGTCCGAAACCCTGGGTATCTCAGGGCCGGGGAGTTCATCATTAACCGAGATGTAGCCGGGGACTACCGGCAGGTTGTGGTCCTGCACATAGGTCATCCAAACAGGCCGGAGTCCTGCCCGCCGGGCGCCGAAGACGTCGGATTCGGGATCATCGCCCACGTAGAGGAGTTGCTCCTTTTCAACCCCCAGCTTTTTCACCAGCATTTCGAAGACCATGGGTAAAGGTTTTCGAAAACCGATTTCGCCCGAGACCAGCACGACCTCAAAAAAAGACCCCAGCCCCATCCGTTCGAGCAGGTCTTTGATGACCGAAGGATGGGTGAAGTTGGACAGGAGCCCCAGCCGGTAGAGGCCTTTCAGTTTGCCGAGCATTTCCGCTGTTCCGGGTACGGGCCGGCAATAATCAAAGAAGGTCGAGAAGTAGGCCTCGACCGCTTTGGAGATGCGACTGTCCTCCGGGGGGACCTCATGGCCCAGGGCGGTCAGGGCCGCGCTGATCCAGTAACGGTTATGCGTTTCTCTCCCATCCGCTTTTGTCTCGTTGATAAACCGAAGGGCCGCCTCCTGATAGGCCTTTTTGAAGGATTCCCGGTCGAGCACCAGCCCGCCCTGGCCGAGGCTGAGATTCAGACGCCGCCAGGCCTCTTTTAACGCCCCGGGATCAGCCGTAATCAAGGTGTTGAAAAGGTCAAAACCGATGGCTTTTATGTCATCCAGTTTCTTCAAAATCATAAAAAATCACCGAAATCAGCAAGTTAAATTCGCCTCAATCAACTTCCCGGATTCCGGATAAGAGGTTTTGGGATGGGACAATATAAGATAGGGCGGAAAGGAGAGTCAAGGAGAAACCCCGGCCGAAAGCTTAGTTTTGAAAATTTAACTTCCGGCCTGGTGGTTGTTTCTAATGGTCAGTAGCCCGCTCGCCAGACATCATTTGCAAAAACAAGAAAATTGGTGTAATATACGTTACTCAAAAATTAGAAAGCAAGACGGGAAATTAACGATGTCTCATTGTAAGTCACCAAAACTACAGCCCTTAAAGGCGGATTTTCATATCCATACGGCGGAAGATCCCCTGGACAGGGTTCCCTATACCGCTCAAGAATTGATCCTTAAGGCTGCCGAGGAAGGCTTTGAAGTACTGGCCATCACCAATCATCAATGCCGGACGTTCAACCAGAAACTCTTTTCCTTCGCCAGAGACCTGGGCATACTGCTCATCCCCGGCATGGAGACCACTGTTCAGGACCGGCATGTCCTTGTCCTGAATCCTCCTGCCAATATTAACCTTTCCGATTTTTCCTCTTTAGCGGCCATGAATCGACCCGACCGGCTGGTCGTTGCACCCCATCCCTATTTTCCGGGGCTCCATTCTTTAAATGGCTATTTGAAAAAGAACCTTAATTTTTTCCATGCCCTGGAATATTGTCACTTTTATTCCCCCCATATCAACTTCAACCAGCGGGCCATGGAGCTATCCCAATCTTCCGGCCTGCCCCTTTTGGGAAATTCGGACTCCCATTTTTTGGAGCAATTAGGGACTACCTATTCCCTGATTTATGCCCAAAAAGATCTGGAGTCGGTTTTTTCAGCCATTCGCCGGGGCCAGGTGGAAGTGGTTTCCCGGCCGCTTTCTTCATTTCAGATGGGAAGCATCATGGGACGGTTCATAGGCAGGAAGATGCTGGGGAGAAAATCAGTCCCCTCCGATGGCCGGGACCTCTGTCCTGTTGATCATTGAAGCGCCTTGGCCGTAATAGATAAGGGGTTTTAAAATAGGTAACACAAAAAGGCCCGGGCTTCCCTTGGTCAAACCGGGAGGAGGCGAGGCTCTTTGCCCCTCAAAGGTCTTTCGTAGGTCAACATCAAGGCCGGGGAGGGGTTCCCCCGGTTGTAGCCAAGGCTTGAATTTCCGCATAATCTCCAATCGCGTGGGAATTGGTGTTATCCGAATCGGTCAGAATCCCAATTCCAGTGGCGACCGGATTTTTTTCTCCTTCTCCGAAGAGCTGTTGGTAGTCAAAAAGGACGTCCCGCCTTTCTTGTACCCATGTTCCCATCAGTGAGCGTCCGCTCCGGATCACGAGTATCTTGGTTCCCTTTGAAAAAGGGGAGTTGAACGATATTCCGACGGGCAGGGTGTCGCTCCAGATGTATTTGATGGTCTTAATGAAGGGCCAGTGGCCGAAAATAATATAGAGGCCGAGAACGCTGTCGTTACCACTTTTCTCCCGTTCGTTGGTGCCGACGGGAAAGAGGATGGCGCGCCACTGCCATTGCAGTATCGGGAACTCTTTCAAAACCCATTTTCTTTCGTATCCGATTTGATCTCGCGAACCTTTCGAGTCCGCATGCAAAAATTTCTTTCCCCCCTCAACCTGGACGGAGTAAACTTTGGCGGCGTTATTTTTATCCATGGCCAGCCAGCCTGATGGAAATTTTCCGGCCTCATCGGGTTCAAAGGTTATGTTGATGGGAGACTGGGCAAACAGGGGAAAGGCCCACAAGCCCAGAAGAACCATCAGGAATAGTTGAAAAATCTTTTTTTTGGCTTGGAGCCGATTCAGAATTTTTCGACCTGAACTCTTTTTTTTGTCCAATAGGTCCATTTTAATAGGCCTCTCTGCCCAGGAAGCGGTACCGGTCAATAAAAAAACACCTAACGAAAAACTAACGTTTTTTAATAAATTTTTCAAGAGGTCAGCCACCCTATTTTGGAGACGGATTTGCTTTTAATAGACCCGAAGAAAACCGGGTTGGTTAAAAAGTTATTATTTTACTTTAGAAGATTCTATTCGTGATGGTTATAAACGCTTGACCCTGGTTGCCTGGTTTGATAGCCTGAAGCAAAAAAGGAGCTCGGTCATGGTCATGGAAGACGGGAGGGCCTGGACATCATTTGCAATTGTTGTTCCTGTTGCTGCCTTTTCCTGGAATCCAAGCACAAGCTTCAGTTGTACGGCCATCAGCCCTCCAACTACATACTTTCGATAGATACCCGGACCTGCCAGGCCTGCGGCCTCTGCGTGAAACGCTGCCCCATGAAGGCCCTGGAACTGGTGCCCTCCACGGAGGCCCGGAATAAACAGGGGAAAGTCAGCTCTCTTAAAGAGGAACAATGCATCGGCTGCGGGGTTTGCGCCTACCTGTGCCCGACCCAATCCCTGGGGCTGGTCAGGCGCTCCGAAGAGCAGGATTTCCCAAAAAATTTTCGGGAACAGGTCTATCGTATGGGGAAAGAAAGGGGAAGGCTCCTTTTTTGAGATTCTAAGAAATTTTTAAATAAGGAAAGCTGTGATGAAATACAAAAAGTCTCCTCCACCGTGAGGCCCTGCTGAGCCGGACGGGTTATCGGGTCGGTTTTTTTAACAAAATCCATCAATCTACGGCCTTCTTTTGTAACTGGTCAGTAAGGTTGTTTTTCAAATACGCAATTTTACAGACCCTCTCGCTCAGTCACATTCCGATCCCAGAGGTGCCTGTCGGTAACAAGTCGACTTTATTATTATCACCCATGATGAGTTCCCCAAAAAAGAGGAAATATTAGCCTGGATTCCCATGTTAGTTAATTGACTTAACACCATGAGTCAACCGAATAAAAGCCGTAAGCGTTTTTGACCGAGCCAAGGGATAGAAACCTCCTTGTTTTGAAAGCCGGCGGCCAAGAGTAAAGGATTATGAGCACGTTTCTGGAATTGAACCTGAATCTCCTCTTCCGATATGCTGATCTGAGCGGTTGCCTCAACAAAATCCCGGAAAAGGTGACGGGAAGTGGCCGTTTGATATCCATTTCCGATCTCCGATCCCAGGAGCCGATAAAGGCTGCTGGCCATCAAGGTCAATTGCAGATCGCAATTGACCTTCATAGCAATGGCCGAAGAAAGGGCATCCATGTGAAAGAAGTCGATTCCATCGGCTATCCGGTTTTCAATAATCATGCGTTGGGCATAGCGTTCAATCAACTTCGTCGCCGTCCGTTTCCTCTGATTGGTAATCAGAATGGTTGGTTCCTCATG
>CAVYLJ010000008.1:0-54244 GCA_963769305.1 uncultured delta proteobacterium
CACCCCTTTTTACCTTCTTTTACATTCATTTAACAGTTTTTTACAAGTGCAAAAAACATCCTTTACATCTCTCGGGTAGGCTGTCCCCTAACAGTCGAGGTTTATCCCTTATTATACTTTTATCTGCATAAGGGAAGGACAACTCATGAAAGTAAACAATGAGATCTACGAAACCAAAGGGCATGGTTGGTGGGCTGACGATGCCGCCTTTGGGTTTTCCAGTCTCAGGCTTTGCCTGAATCCGGTGCGGTACGGGTATTTCAAGCGCAAGATGTCGCAACTGCAGCTGCCCGGGAAGACAGTCTTGGACGTTGGTTGCGGGGGAGGCTATCTGACCGAGGCGTTCGCCGGGGATGGCTTCATGGTGACCGGGGTTGATCCGGCGGCGGGTTCAATCGAGGCAGCGCAGAAACATGCCTCCGAGAAAGGCCTGACTATCGACTACCGCGTCGGGCGAGGTGAAGCTCTGCCATTTCCTGACGGCTGTTTCGAGGTAGTCGCCTGCTGCGACGTCCTTGAGCACGTGGATGACCTCGACAAGACGGTGAGTGAGGTAGCCCGCATGTTGAAGCCGGGAGGGGTGTTCTTTTACGAAACGGTCAATCGAACCTGGCTGAGCAAATTGGTCCTCATCAAGATTTGGCAGGACTGGCGGATCACCCGGCTATGTGACCCCAATACGCACGTGTGGGAAAGGTTTATCAAGCCGGCCGAACTCGATGAGCTTATGAGAAGCCACTGCCTGATCAATCAGGAGAGGAAGGGCATTTCATCGAAGAACAGAAACCCCATTGCCACGCTATGGACGCTTCGTTCAATAGCAAAAGGTGGAGTCCGCAGCGAAGACCTACCCGACAGACTCGGCCTCTGCGAAGCTGACAACCTGAGCCTAAACTACATGGGCTATGCAATCAAATCACCCGCTGAGCCAGGCCGGTGTGGAGGGCCAAGGTCTTTAACATTTTCGGCCTGCTCACTGCCCCCGCCGAAGGAAGGAGCGGACCATAAATGAACCCAATAAGAAAACTCAACGTCCGGGCGTTCGTGGCCCTTATGATCGGTTTCTGCGGGGTCGGATTACCCGTGACCGGTGTAGTCAACCACCTCAACGAGTTCTCGCCGGTCTCGGTGGAGGGCCATGCATGGCATTCCTCCCATAATGTTCTTGGCGTACTCTTCGTGGTGTTCTCCATCTGGCACATCGTGCTCAACCGCCGCCCCTTGTGGAACTACATCAGGAGCAAGGCTTCGGGCGTCCCGTCCGTCAGTCGCGAGTTTGTTCTCGCTGGCATCATCGTCGCGTCTCTTCTCGTTGTGTTCGTTGGTCACGAGTTCCTTGCCCATGGACGGTGACGACATCGGCTTTCGGCTCGTTCTTCAGTAGGATAATAAATAATAAACTCCAAAGGTTAGACAAGTAGAAACTTATGATGGCAATACAGGCTGAGGAGCGCATAACAATTCGCTTAACCAAACGGGCTATCGCCCGCCGGTTAACTTGTGGTTCACAAAACGAAGAGAGGAGTCAAAAAATGAAAACCAGAAACAAAGTATTTGTCGGCAGCGGGATTACTCTTATGCTTTTGCTCTTGGCCGGATTCGGATTGGTTTCGGCCTACGGACCTTTGGGCGGTCCCTGCGGGGGCACTAACTCCCGGTTTCATGGTCGGGGGTTTTTCCCGGGAGGTCATGGCCGGGACATGGCCGATTTCATCCTCTGGCGGATGGATAAAAAGGCCCAGGAACTCAAGCTGACGCCGGTGCAAAAAGAGAAATACGAGGTCATTAAAGAGAACCTAAAAACCCATTTTGCCGAAAGCCTGAGGGACCGCCAGAAAATGAAGGACCGGTTCCAAAAGGAAATGAGTAAGGAGGACCCGAATGTCAAGGACCTGGCGGAGTCCCTGAAAACCAAGATAAAGGACCACTCCGATTTCGTGAATCAAAACCTGGATCTGCTGGTAGCGTTCTATGACTCATTGGACAGCCGTCAAAAGCGCCTGATCAATGATGAAATCAGGGAAAGAATGAAAACCCATCGTCAGTCATGATTTGGATGAAGCCGTGAAGCAATCCGTCCGGAGGGCTTCACGGCTTCCGTTAAACAAAAAGGAGGGAACCATGGAAATGATGACCAGAAGAGCATTTATGGTTAAAGGGGCGCGGATTGCCGGAGGAACCGTTGGCGCCTTGACCTTGGGCAGGTGAGTTTCTATCCCCCCAAACGATCCTGGGCGCTGATGGTGAATTTTCGGAATCAAGCCGTTCTTCCAAACGGTCGATCCAGAAGAAGATCCTGATCGCTTATGCCACTTTTTGCGGGACCACCGCAGGAGTGGCCCAGGCCATAGGGAGGGTCTTGTCCGACCAAGGGGCCAACGTAGAGGTGCGGCTCATGAAAAACGTGACTGATCTTTCTTCCTATGACGGGGCCGTCCTTGGCAGTTCGGTTCGGAGTGCTTCCTGGTTGCCCGAAGCCGTCGCCTTCGTGGGAAAGAACAAAGAACCATTGAAAGGGATTCCGGTCGCCTATTTTTTAACTTGCCTGGCTTTATTTAAGGATACCGTCGAAAGCCGCCAGGTGGCCAGGAGTTATATGAACCCCACCCTAAAGGCGGCTCCAGCCGTGCAACCGGTTGACATGGGATTTTTTGCCGGCGTGCTGGATTACAGCAAGATGAATATGATCTACCGGACGATCATGAAATCAAAAATGAAAGATAAGGGCGTGCCGGAAGGGGATTTCCGCAATTGGGGGGCCATCCAGGCCTGGGCCAAGGGGCTTGGTTCGCCTTTGTTAGGAACTTAGTTTTTATTCCGGATCAGTCAGAAAGAAAGGCGATGAGGGTCTGTTTAGTCTATTGGGTCTATTTGGGGAAAAGAAAACATTGAGTGCTGAGGGATGGGGCTAAAATTCTTCCAAGAACTGAAAGTATTCATCCCGGGATATTCCTGCGGTTCTTAAGTTGTTTTTGATGATAAAAACCGGAACCTCTTTCCAATCAGGGATGACAACCGGTCTGGGGGCCCCTTTTTTCGTATAGACAAAATGGTCACCCTCTGTTCTTACGCATGTAAATCTAAGGCAGTTACCAGTTCGGTGGCCACAAGCTTCGGAGGTATCCAGCGTCCCGTGGGATCTTTCTTGTACCTTGATTCGTCCAGGATGTCTTCCAGGGTTCCCAATTTTTCCGCTTCTTCGACAAAAAGTCTTACTGCGGTCTTAAGCATTTCTTTAGCCTGTTGAACATCGCCGCCGCAACTTGAGATGTCGAGTTCAGGACAATAGGCTACATAAGTATCTTCTTCCTTGAAGACAAGGACATCATACTCAATAGGTATCATGTAAATCCCCTCCTTTCTTTAGGGACAGTTATAATTTACCAGAAAAGAAAACCAAAAGAAATGTGCGCACCAAAGGCAGGACCGTTTGATCCTGCCTTTGGTGTGTCCCCACGTCACTTATTATTTCATCAATTTTTTTGGTACGAATTTGAAGCGACCGACTTATTTCCCCGGACCAATGCCTTCACATCTTCCAGAAGGGTCTCGTTTTGGCCAGTTCAGCAACGGCCGATAAGAATTCACCCACATACTGACCACTGCGCGCGATGTAATCGGGTTCAAGCCGCTTTTTAAACATATCCAGGGAGAACAGCATGACCAAGTTCGCGAGCGGGACGATGCCCTGTTCCGCAGCGGGATCGAACCGGGACCAGCTCCTGATGTGCTCTTCCGACCGGAAGAGGTTCATGGTGCTTCAGGCATAGGGAAACCGCTGCATCCACTTGGAAAATGGAACGGAGACATATCCCATGATTCCCTTCGGCTCCTCTTTCAGTACAACACCGTCCTTCATCTCCACGCGAATCGGTGAACCGCAGTCGAGGCACGGCGCGTCGATTCGGACCACTTTGCCGGGATAAAGCCAGCTAACTGCCAGCGATTCGAACCCTCACTGGCCGAACCATTTCTGCACGCCGTCGACGCTGATCCGGTAATGCGTCGGGAGATTGCTGAAGGGCGCGATGCTGCAAATGAGGTCCGTCTCGGGATACAGCCACATGGCCGGAATTCCGGCATCGATCAGGTCATGGAGGGCCTTCCGCCCCTCCTCCACCGGCACGCCCGCCTCCTGGGCGATCTCCGTGTAGTGCGGAGCCTGTCCCGTTGCGACGAACCGCCTTAGGGCGATTCCGTACACCCTGCCGAGCATATCTGGCAAACTCATAGCTTTGTTCCTCCTTTCCAATTGATAAGAAGCTGCTTCTATGAGGAAGTATAGAATACCCAAAAGACAGGATCAAGGAGAAAAAAAGGGGAAATTTCTGAATTATAGTAGGCCAGTCTGCGGGACCCCTTTTTGTGGGGGTCCCGCATTAACGACTAAAATGAAAACCCCTTCGGCAGTTGGTTCTTTTTCGTCCCTTCCGGTACCCAGGCCATGTCTAAGATGGTATAGGTTGGGTCCAGCTTCTGGAAGATGGGAAGCACGCGCATGCCGATTTCCGGCTCGCCGACCGCCAGATAACCAAACAGAATCGTGACTACTCCGTCAAATTCAATATTGACGAATTTAATGGGTTTATCCAAAAAATTGAAGGCTCCCGACCGTTCGCATACCATGAAGGTGTGCACCTTAGCTGTTTTCTTGGCAAGATCGGTCATGTCGATGACCGTGTTTTTGCTTAGGCAATCCGGGCAATAGATCCTGAAGGGCTGGTAAATAGAGCCTTTGGTCTCGCATTTCGGGTTGTCACAGCGGGTCGCCATCAGCTTTCCTTTGCTTAAGTTCTCAAAAAAGGGAGATTCACCGCCGTAGGAATGCATGTGGGTCAACTGCCGGGGATTGGTGATCCCGATCAGCCGCCAGTCTTCTTCAGCGAGGCGGATGGGTTGACCCAACTCAAGGTGGTGAAAATCACCTTTTATCTTATACTGTCCTTTTTTAACGTATACTTGTCCTATCATGCTCATAGTCGTTTCTCCTCTACGCGTCCTTTTTAATTAATTTGTCGGGGTCCATCAATATCGTGCAGGTTACATGAGACCCAACACCGGCATGGCTGATGGCCAGTGCCCGCTTGGCGCCTTTGACCTGCAGGTCGGTCCAGTCCGCAGGTTTCTGACGATTAAACTCCTTCCATCTCTTCTCATCGCCGTGGATCTCCCCCCAACGGTTCCAGAGGTGACAGGCGATCTCGAAAACCTGCATGATGCCGGTCGCGCCGACGGAGTGCATACAGCCGATGAGCCCGCCGGAAAGGTTGGACGGAAGCTTGCCCGGTTTTCCAGTTTTCGGGTTCGTGTGATAACAGTCGCCGGACTCGACATAGTCCCGGCCGTAGCCGTAGGGCCTGAGACCGATGTCCTCATAGGTCTGCATGTCGCTGATGGTGAAGGCGTCATGGAGCTCGATCACGTCCAGGTCTTCCATCGGATCTTTAATGCCGACCTGATTATAGGCGTAATAGGCTGCCATACGGGCCGCGAGGAAACCGGTGAAACCGGGGTAGCGCTCGCCGCCGGGAAACTTCTTGCCCAAATCCTTGTATTGATCCGCCGTCTCGTTGGGCAGGATGGGTATAGCCATGTCGCGCCGGTCCGCCGGCCGCAGGGTATGCGAGCCCGCGGTAACCCACATCCTCAGAGGCTTGTTGGGCGTATTCTTGGTCAGTTTCATCGCCGTTGCCTCATCGCAGATGATCGCACAGGCAGCGCCGACACTCATAAGACAGCAGTCCAGGGCACGCAGGGGGTAGGCCACAACCGGTGATTTCAACACGTCTTCCACGGTGATCTTCATCGGCCCCTGGGCGTAAGGATTCATGCGCGCGTATCCGTGGTGCTTCACGGAAATCTCCGCCATGGTCCTCCGGAATGAGTCCTCTTCCTTACCGAAGACCTTCCAGTATTTCTGGGCCATGACCGCGTAATATCCGGCATAGATATGACCCAGGGGACTTTCCCAGTCCTTGTCAGCCGCACAGGAAATATAAAAGTTACCTTCATCGGTGGGGACCTCGTCCATCCGCTCCCAGCCCATGGCCAGGCAGCAGTTGGAGTATCCGGAGGCGACCGCCTTCACCGCTTCCCACATGGTCGTTCCGCCGGTGGCCCCGCCGGTCTTGACCCCGCAGTTGCCAAGCGGGTCGAGCCCAAGCCGGTCATGGATCACGGCTTCCCCGAGGAGCTGATCGCCGAAGTGGTCGGCAAAGTGTCCGTAGTAGCAGGTGTGGATGTAGCCCTTCAACTCGGCCGGCGACATGTTAATCAGTTCCGCCGCCTGGGTCAAGGCCTCGATACAGAGCTCCTCGGTCCGCTTGTCCGGAAAAGCCCGGTCGAATTTCGATTGGCCGGCGGTTACCAGGTAGACCGGTCTCATCAGTTTTGGAATTGCTAATTGTTTGTCGCTGAATTTAATCATAGATCCATTACCTCTTCTTTCTAATTTCTACTGGTTATCGTTTTATTGGTCTCATTTCTTGCCATTTTGCCTATTAACGGCCTTCCTTGATCTTCTTCCACACCGCCGGCCACCATAAAAACCCTTCGATTCGATTTGGGAACCCGAAAATTTCCTTTCTTAAGTTTTATCACCCCTTATCCTCCTTTTCAATTTTTAGTTGATTAATATAAAATTTAAGTTGACTAATGGTTTGCTTCCATATGTCCGGATCTCTTGCGGCTGAATAGAGTGTAACGGCTCCATTAATGGAAATGACGATGAAATCGGCGATTTCCTTAAAGTTAAGTCTTTTTTTCACCAGACCCTTTTTATCCGCCTCCTCCAGCCAGAAGCGAAACAACCGGGAAAAACCGATAAATCCCAGGAGGACCTTTTTACTCATAGGGGCTGATTGACCCGAAAGCTCAACCAGCATATTGGCAAAAAAACACCCCCCCTCGAAAACATCGGCTCCCAGATAGTTTTTTAGGGCGTTTTCAATGGTTTTTTCTATGCGTTTAAGGGGATCGGCGGTCTTTCTGACATCCTTGAACACAATGCCCCTCCAAATCATTACTGCCTCTTCATAAACGGCATTCCAGATGGCTTCCTTGCTCCGGAAATGACCGTAGAGTCCTCCCTTAGTTAAATGGGTGACCTCCAAGATATTATTAATGGAGGTATTGAAATACCCTTTAACGGAAAAGAGCTGCAGGGATTTATTTACAATCTGTTGGCGGGTTTGGATTCCTTTGGTTCCCATATTCAATTGATCCTTCTCAAAAAAGCAGAACGGTCGGTATATTTATGCATAAGAAAAAATTTGTCAAGAAAAAAAGTTGTACTAATTTTTTAAGAGAGAGCAACCGCATTTTCTTTCCACTCTGGCTTAACAGCCACTGGTGTATAAAAAAACCATAACAAACAGTTAGAGTCAATCGTTTGTTTTTATTCGGCCTTTTCAGGTTATACATGGCTTCCTTATTTTTAAGGCCGAATAAATAGGGAATTCTCATTTCGTATCCTTTACCATCCCCTGAAAGGTCTTGACCCATTCCTTCCACACACGATCAAAATCCGGTACATCTTTCAGCATAGGCCCCAACCGGTTAAGCCATGCGTTCTCGTTCCACTCCCGCAGCGTTTTCGAAGTGAGGCTTGCTATATTCGGCCGCACGGCTCGAATACGGCACTTCTCCTCAAAAAGAGGTTTCAGTTCTTTCCACGTAAGATGCTCGCCTGATTTACACAAGATATACCAGAGATCATACAAATCTCTCGGACGTGGCCACTTCTTTTGCTGTTGAAGCAGTGATCTCAGCTTTTCAGCGAGGATTTCTCTCTTGGAATAAGCAGTAATTCTAAAAGCCGAAAGATCGGAATAACCCGATTTGACGGAATGGATAATCACTTTATCGAGAACGGGCTCATCAAAGGTCAGATGGACCTTGACCTGTGGCAACCCCTGTCGTCGCGCCCCTCCCCTGTTATATTCCATAGGGATTTCGATCTGAAAATCGCCGGGCACTGTCACCGGCTCTCGCCCGGACAAATGAATACCCGATTCCCGCAAAATCCAGGCGACGGCTTTTTCAAGCAGGCTGAGCGATGCCTCAAGGTTATCTCCACCAGGCCGGCAACTGAAATCGATATCCTCAGAGAACCTGTAACCTTTATAATAACAGTGTCTTAGGCAGGTCCCACCCTTGAAGACCCAGCCGTGTTCTTTTACCCCTGAATGCGACAATCCCCATAGAAGCCAGAGAATGACGTAGTCTTTTTCAACCTGATCAAAACGGAGCCCTTCTTTTTCACCCAGGCGATGCAGTTCCGCCGTCGTAATCATGTCTTTATCTCCGCATTTACCAGAAGCCCCCAGCGCCTGTTGTATTTTCCCTTCTTCGGCATGGTCGGATCAAGCGAAGAAAATCCTGGGGCCCGGGTGACGGAGGCGCGTAAGGCTTCGACATCTCCCAGCCCCAGCGTTTCCATAATGAACCCCAGCCGTTTGACAACAGCGGAATTGCCTATTTTAGCGGCGTATTTTCTCAGCTTTTTCTCATCCAGGTTCTTCCAGGAAACCGTCAATGCCTTGGCAATTTCGCTGGTTCCCCCGACGTACTGGGGAAGGTCAAGCCCGTCGATGATCGTCTTCTCCCGATCCGTGACTTTGAAAGGAATCTCGTTTATCCAATCCGTTATGACGCCGAAAAACTTGTCAGGTTTCAACGACACAATCTTGTAAGTCACTCCCAGCACATCTCCCGGCTGCCGGCGCAAAGGATGGTCCGTAGCCACGAAGACGGTGCGGGGAAGCTGTTCCGACATACCGTGATGGTTGAGGGCCGACCAGTAGGCAATCACCGCCGGAGATACAATCTCCATGGCCACCACAAACTCATGCAACTGCGGCGAACGGTCTTCGCCGGACGAGAGAGGAATAATGGCAAACCGCCCCCGGCGAATGCGCCTTATCCAACCTTTACTTTGCAGCCGTTCCAGAAACTGCGGCGTCGGGTCATCCTTTTTATGCCCCAATACCTGGCGGGCAAAAGCGAGGCCGAAGATGGAGTGAACCCCTGCCTTGGCCAGAAACCCGGCTTCCCTCTTCCCTAACGGGCTTCTTGTTATATTTTGTAGGTCAGTCATATCCTTGTCAGCCTATCTATGTCATAGAGAATATAACATTTCACCAATAAGTCAAGATATTTCCCCTATAATCCTGGGGAAAGCTCTCCCCCTTGGTCGGGGGGTCAGATGCAATGGTCCAGTCAACTCACCGGCCTTGACTATCCGTTTTTTACCTATCTGAAGATAGGCCAAAAACTGGGTTTCCTGCTTTCCTAATCTCGTTTTCATAATTGCATCGTATTTTTTCTAAATGGTTTGTCAAAACATTTACCGGGAATAGATTACTTATTGCTTTTTACTGAAAATTATCCAGGTCAATCGCCGTCAAAAGTTTTTTTGGACCTTTTCGTCAAATAAAAGGGGGGTGGGATGGTACCGTGTAAATCTCCTGGGAACAAATGAAATATTAGTATTGGTGGATATCGAACATATTTATTGATCACAGGATCAAGGGCCGAAGCAGCCTAAAAAGAAGTCATTAACTTTCCTACCACATCTCTTTTTTCTGAAATCAACTTCTTTATTGAGGAAGTCTGTATCAACTGCTCAATTGCTTCTCGTGAACAAGCCTGATAGCCCCCCATGATCCAAATAAATTCCATTAAATAGTCGGGGATCATTTTCCTTAATGAATAGCGTGCGCAGTTATAATCTTCATTATCCTTCGGCAGCCATTTAGCTCCATGACGGGCCAGGAGATGAATCATTTTTATTTTTTCCCGGGAGGTACTACTGTCAATATCCTTATAAGGTCTCTTGGAATAGAAGCTGAAATCATACCATATACATAGGCTGCCGAGTAGGGCTTGAATCAGAGATGACCCGCTGTCTGGCAAGTCTTTTGAGCTAAAACCTTTTGTTAAGAGATTTTCCAAAAGATCGGTTTTATCGGCTTCACAAGCCCACCGCAGGAGATCCTGCGCCCGTGAAGGAGTGAGTGTAAGGCGTATCGGTTTTAGCTTGAATATTTCCAGGTGATTATAAATTGCTGCCAATTCCAGGGCACAACTATCTGATTCCGGATCCGGTTCTTCATCAGGAGAACTCGGTCCTTTGGCATAGGGATCGGCCCCTGCCCAGAGCATCAGGGAGGCCCATTTCAGGTTGCCTTTCTGGCAACTATGGCGTAGGGCAATATTGACCTGCTCCTTAAGGCCGGGGAAACGATCTTCGTATTGTTTAAAAACACCTAACACTGAGTAAATATGTCCACATAAAGCCCAAGCCAGGGGATTTCCGGTTTCCAAATCGCCTCCCTGGTCGATGAAAAAATCAATTATCTTTCTGTTCCCATTACCCAACACCCTTTCCATGGGGACAGATTTGGCTTTTGCCCCGTATTTAACAAGCAGCTCAATCAGATCCAGCCGGCGCTTCTCAAGGGCATATTCCAGCAAGTAGATCTGCTGTTCTTCCACTTGAGTACCCCCTTCGAGCAACACCTCGGCCAGGCTGTGGAATCCTGATTCAACTGCTATCTGCAGGGGGCTCTTTCCCCTCTTTTTAATCATTAGGGGCAGTTCTACCGGTCTGCCCTCCGCAATCCATTTTTGAACATCAAACAGCTTGCCGGCCTTGCAAAAATCCAGGAGCGGCTGAATTTCCTCATAAGTCTCCGCTCGCTTCCTTGTCTGATTGATAGGATTCATTTTCATTCTCTTCCTGGTTTTTAGTACTTTGGGGGAAATCCATAACCGAAGCAGCAGCCCTCAAAAGACCAACCATAAATTCATTTAATAAATCTTCAAGGCGTCTGGATGGAGTATCTCTCCAGATCCTCCTTGTCAGGTTATGTCTGTAACCGCTAATTATGGCCAGTTGGAGATTACCAGGAAGATCCGGCCTTATCTTGGCCAGGTTATAACCAAACTGGTAATACCCGTCCAGGTTGTGTTCCCTTGGCTCAACAGGCGTTCGGACTGACTGACCCCGCAGGTAGAACCCAATATAGGCATCAAAAATTTTGACTTTTGCTTGACCCTCAATGGGAGAGATCTCATAACCCCTTTCTTCTATGGCCTTGATCAAGGTATCCATGATAAGCAAGGCCCGTGGCAAATCTCTGGGGGTGACTTCCATATCCAGGCAGCTCCCCCAAGGTGATTTAATTTTACCGGTTCTGTCCGGCTTAAGGAAATTTAGTAATTCAGCAGTCTTTATTATCAATGGATGAGGATTTACCAGCTTTTCCGGGACAATAATTTTTTTATCGGGTTGCCTTTCCAGGGCGATCAGTTTCAGTATGGGGTTTTTTAGATCAGTTTGGTAGGTTCGAAAAGAATGAGGATTAATCACGATAATCGGATTATTTTCTTTATTCGGTAAAGGAGTTCGCCGTGGCGCATTTCCGAATTGCCTTCTCGCCCAGTAACCCCGTGGGGGCCTGGGTATCTTATTTTTTTTACAAATTTTGGCCAATCCCACGTCAGACATACCATATCGGGTTGCCAACCTGCTCATGGGCTCGGCCCAAACTTGTTCATAGAGATCTTTTCGACTGATGGTGTTGTTTTTGATTTCCATTGAAATCTACCAACCTCCAGACAGCATTAAGTTAATCCTTCCTCAATTTCATCCTCTCCACACCCATCTATTCTAACAATCTGGATGTTTTCATAATGGCTTCTGGACCTATAGGCAAAATTTCGACATGGACATCCATGTACATTAATATTTTTTAAGTAGTGTCAAAATTTTCTTGCCGAGTTTTATAGGGAAAATCTGGGCTCAAAAAAACCCTGATTCAGAGTGCGAATCAGGGTTAGGAAAAAAAGGTTATCTAACAGTTGTCTAACAGGTTTTTAAAATTTTATAATAATAATTTAAATAACTTAATGGCGGAGAGGGTGGGATTCGAACCCACGGTACACCTTTTGGGCGTACAGCCGATTTCGAGTCGGCCCCGTTACAGCCACTTCGGTACCTCTCCGTTTAATTCGAGAATACGGTTCAAGGTTCAGGGTTCAAGGCTCAAGGTCTGGAAAATCCATTTTTATGCTTCGTGGTGTCCACAGGGCATGAGACTTAATTAAAATATGATGTTCGGATGTTCGGGAATCCTAACCTTGAACCCTGTACCTTGCACCTTGAACCTTTTTTATGCTTGATCGCCCCGGCGGGCTTTAAAAAATTTCTGCATCAATCCCCGGCATTCCGGCTCAAGCACCCCTCGAACCACTTCAAAACAGTGGTTCAAACGCCGGTCCTGCGAAACTTCATACAGAGACCCCAAAGCCCCGGCCTTGGGGTCAGCCGCCCCGTAGATGACCTTGTCCAACCGGACCTGGATCATGGCCCCGGCACACATCAGACAGGGTTCGATGGTGACCAACAAGGTGGTTCCCGGAAGCCGATAATTATTAAGAAGCCGAGCGGCCTTTCTCAAAACCAGGATCTCGGCATGGGCCGTCGGATCATTGTTGCTGCCGGGTTTGGTTATGATCGGCGGCAATTATTTCACCCGCGGAAGAAACCAAAACGGCCCCGATGGGGACTTCCTCTTCGACATAGGCCTTTTCGGCCTCCTTCAAGGCCAGGGCCATCCATTCTTCCGCGCTGAAAATCCAATCCCTCCTCTTTGCTATTTTAATAAATTGACGGCCGGCCGATGTCAAGGCCTTTCATTTTTACCAAATTACTTCAATGGGATATCGGGTGAAGGCGGAATGGAAATGGTGAGCGGCCCGGACAATTTAAAGACCAGGTCCGTGCCGGCCTTGAGAAATAAATCCTCTTTCCCGGTAACATAGGCCAGAACCGCCCCGGTCCCTCCGCCAAGGGCGATTCCCACCAAGGCCCCGGGGATTTCCTCTAAAAGCATGCCGACACCGACACCCAGGATGGCCCCGACCCCGATCAGACCGATGTTGCGCAGGAAATGGGCCCGCCCTTCCTTCTGATAAGGTTCGGTGGCTATCGCATAGTTCGTATCATTGGAAATGATCATCCGCACCAGTTTGAGTTCAAGCAAGGCCGTACCGCTGAAATGTCCGGATTCAACAGAGCGGGAGATGACACCGATCAAGGGGACTCCCGCCGGAACCAACACCTTCGCCCCTAATAAAATGGGATCTTTAAGGGTGGCAAAAAAAGATTGATCGGTCCGATGGGTAGAGGTCCGGATGGACTGATTCAATTGGACCTTAAGGGATGTCCCCGCCGGGACAATGATCTTGACGGGTTCGGTTACACCGGGTGAAAGGTTCAGGGCCTGGGGTTTTGGAGAGACTTCTCCCTTATTGGACCCCATGGCCAGAAGATCCGGAATTCCAATCCACCCGGATGAACATAGTAAGACTATAACCAAAATAAAAACTTTTTTCATTTACCCAACCCAAATTCCCTGGCGATGATCACCTGAAGGATTTCCGATGTCCCCCCTCCAAAAAGCAAAAAGCGGGTATCCCGGTAAAAGCGCTGGACCGGATATTCCATGGAATAACTGTAGGCCCCAAAGGTGCGGGTGGCCTGATCGGCCGCCCGGCAGGCCGTCTCCGAGGCGAAATATTTGGCCATGGAAGCCTCTTTCATACAGGGGATTCCTCGATCGACCAGACTGGCGGCATTATAAACCAGCAATCGGGAGGCCTCGATCTCGGTGGCCATATTGGCGATCTTGCTCTGAACGAGCTGAAAGTTGCCGATCGCTTGTCCGAACTGCGTCCGTTCTTTGGCATATTGGAGGGCGGCCCCGAAGGCGGCCCGGGCCAGACCCAGGCTGAGGGCGGCGGTCATGGTCCGGATCTCCGACAGGATCTTCATCAGATTGGAAAGGCCCCGGCCTTCTTCCCCTAACATATTTTCTTTGGGGACCAGGCAATTTTCAAAGGCGATCTCGGATATCTCCGTACCCCAGGTCCCCAGCTTGTCGAATTTCTTACTGATGGAAAGTCCGGGGGTCCCTCGCTCGACCAGAAAAAAATTCATTCCCCGAAATCCCTTGCTGCGGTCGGTCTGGGCCAGGACGGTAAAAAAATCGGCCACCGGGGCATTGGTGATCCAGGTCTTCATGCCGTTCAACCGATAACCATCCTGGGTTTTTTCAGCCATGGTTCGCACACCGGCTAAGTCGGTAGCCGCGTCAGGCTCGGTCAGGGCGAAGGCCGCCACCTTCTCTCCTTCCATGGCCGGTAAAAACAGACGGTGATAGTGATCTTCCGTGCCGTACTGAAACAGAAAATTGGTCCCCATCAGACACTGCATGGCCGTTATGGCCGCCACACTCATGGACCCCCGGGCCAGTTCCTCGCACATAATGCAGAACAACGTGTTGTTACCACCGGCCCCCTGGCGGTCCCGGGGATAGCGGATTCGAAAAGCCCCCATGCGGCCCAGGGTCCGAAAGACCTCGGCGGGAAAGGATTTTTTTTCGTCGATCTCCCTGGCCCGGGGGATGATCTCCTGATCTACAAAGCGGGCCATGTTCTTCCGCAAGAGGTCTTCCGCGGATGGGCGCAATGGAGCGGTTTGTTTCATAGGGCACCCCCTTTCCGGACGGCCTTAGTCAAGGCCGGGACAAGTTCCAACAGATCTCCGACGATCCGATAGTCGGCGATTTCAAAGATCGGGGCCAGAGGATCTTTATTAATGGCGATTATGGTCTTTGCATTTTGCATCCCGGCCTTGTGTTGGACGGCCCCGGAGATGCCGCAGGCAATATACAGGTCCGGACGGACACTCTGCCCGGTTTGCCCCACCTGCCGTTCCGCCGGGACCCAGCCCAGTTCCACGGCTACTCGGGAACCGGCCACTTCCCCGCCCAGGGCCTCGGCCAATTCCTGGATGGCCTTGACTCCTTTGCCGGAGCCCAGCCCCCGGCCGCCGGCCACAATCACCCTGGCTTGGGAAAAATCGACCTGCTTTTTCTTTTCCTTGGCGATCTCGATGATTTTGGTCGTCAGGTCTTTTTTGTTGAGTCGGGGTTTAAAGGAGATGATCTCCCCTTTTCGAGAAGGGTCGCTCGGAAGGGGTTTCATCACGCCGGGACGGACCGTGGCCATCTGGGGCCGGCTCCACTTGCTGATAATCGTGGCCATGACGTTCCCGCCAAAGGCCGGCCGGGTTTGTAAGAGATGACCATCCTTAGGATCGACGCTTAATTCCGTGCAATCGGCCGTCAACCCCAGGCCCAGGCGTCTGGCTAATCGCGGGGCCAGGTCCCGGCCGATGTGGGTCGCCCCCACCAGGACGACATTGGGCTTATATTGGTTGATCAGATCAGCCAATACCTTGGTATAGGTCCCGGTCTGATATTGGGCCAGGTAAGGGTGGTCGGCCCAAAGGACCTTTTCGGCCCCGCAATGGATTAAATCCCGGGTCAGGGTTTTAACCTTATTTCCCAGAAGGACCGCGGACAATCCCTGGTTTAAGGCCCGGGCCAACCCAGCGCCGCATCCCAACAGTTCCTGAGAAACGGGCTTCAGCCGGTCTTCCCGTTGTTCGGCCAGGACCCAGACCCCCTGGTAGTCCCTAAAATCGGGAATAGGTCTTTCCATCATATCCGAGCGGATGGCCTTTTGTTTGCAACTCTCGATGCAGGCCCCGCAAAATATGCACCGGTCATTTAAAACCGCTACCTTTCCTTGCAGCGTCACGCCCCCATAGGGACAGGATCGAAGGCACTTTTGGCAAGCATTGCATTTTTCCGGATCAATAAAAATGGCCATGGAGTTTCCTTTCTTGCTGCACGTCACTCTTGTTTGCTACTCGTTTGGGGTTACTGGTTTAAACCCGCAACGCGTAACCCGTAACGAAAAATTAAAGAATATGCCTCTCCTTCAACCTCCCCACCAATTGCTCCACAACCTGGGCCGTATTGCCCGTCAGGGTTTCCCCCTGTTTTTTCTTTTCCGGGGGAAAGGTCCGGATCACATTGGTCAGAGACCCGGTTAACCCCACCTCATAGGCCTTGACCCCGATGTCGGCCGCATTCCAAAAGCTGATCTTAGACTCGGGGCTGCAGGCCAAGATGAGCCCCGGAATACTGGGATAGCGGGGCTGGTTTAAATCTCCCAGGGCCGTGATCAGGCACGGCAAGGGGGCTTCCACGATTTCGTATCCGTCCTCCAGGACCCGCTCGGCCCAAATCTTTTTCCCTTTCACCGACAGACGGCGCACGTAGGTGACCTGGGGGATGCCTAACATTTCAGCCACCTGGGGTCCGATCTGGGCCGTATCCCCGTCAATGGCCTGCCTCCCGCAGAAGACCAGGTCGAAAGACCCGATTTTCCGGATGCATTTGCCCAGGGTATGGGAGGTGGCCCAGGTGTCGGCCCCGGCAAAGGCCTTGTCGGATAATAAAACCGCCTCATCAACACCCATGCCGATGGCCTCGGCCAAGGCCTCAACGGCCTGAGGAGGCCCCATGGAAACCGCCGTTACCTTCCCTCCGTATCGTTCCTTCAGGCGGAGGGCTTCCTCCAGGGCATGGCGGTCATCAGGATTGATCATGGTTTGAACCCCTTCCCGGATGAGGGTCCCGGTCTTGGGATCCATTTTGACTTCATGGGTATCAGGGACCTGTTTGATCAGAACGATAGCTATTCATAGGCTCTCCTTTTTTATATCCCTCGCACCCTATTGCCAAGGGCCTTATCCCTTTTCTTTGTATTTTTCATGGCAAGACTTCTTGAGCTTTCTTATCTCTTCCATCCGATCAAAGACAGCCTGAGCATTGCCCTTCTCCGCCTCTTCCCTTAACCGCCCGGCCAGATCAAGAAATTGTTTCATGGTTTCCGGAGGCACCTTGGCGGTCGCCCGGGAGAATTCCTGACAGCTCAATTCAAAGACAGGGCAGATCTCTTTCATGGACCCCTTCCCTTTTTCCAGGGCCACCTTCAAATCAGAAAAACTTTGGGCCATTTTTTTCTTGCATTCCAACATAAAAGCCCCTTCACCCTCTTCGTATTGCTCGGCATTATAACCCGATTTTCTTAAAATTGATACGTTTCTCGGTAGTGCCTGTAGGACACTACCCCGCTTCTCATGCCCCGGGCAGGGGAACCACCCGACGGATAAAAAACCCGGACAGGAGGCAGAAAATCCCCAAATAAGTGAAGACGATAAAATAATTTCCGGCGGATAGATCCAAGACATAACCGCTCAAGGAAGGACCGATCAGGCCCGAGACAAAGCCATAGGCCGTAAAAATCAGGCCTAAAACGGCCCCGAAATGTTTCAGCCCAAAACAATCGGCCACCAATGGGGCGGAAACGGCAAAAAAAGTTCCAAAGGCAAAGCCGATAAGGGCTGACAAAAGAATAAAGGAGAGAAAAGTATTCATATAGGGCAAGATCAGATAAGAACAACCAGCCGCCAAAAAAGTAATGCTCATGACACCCGTCCTTTCCCATTTATCGGAAAGAAAGCCCATCAATATCCGGCTCAGACCGTTGGTGATGTTGAAAGCGCTCAGGATGACAACCGCCCAGGATACGGCCAACCCTTTGGACAAACCGAAATTGATGGAAAGGGTGACCATGGCAATCCCTGCCGCACCTTGAAAAGCCCAGGTCAGCCAGAGAAACCAGAAAGCCTTAGTCCGGACGCTTTCCTTAACGGTCAAGGACCTTTGTGAAACGATTAGCCCGACCCGGCTGGCCGGACCGTTTGTGCCGGGCTGCAATTGGGTCTTGGGGACTTCGAAAAATTTGGCGGCACTTAAGCCCACCAACAGGGATATCCAGGCCAAATGATGTGAATTCAAGGGGTCCAACCTTCATCCCAGGCCGGAATTTAATCGCCCTCGGCCCGCTGATGGACTATGTCCTAGTTTGAAAATATATTATCAACGAATGAAAGAAAGTCAATCAGGAAAGGCCAGGAAGTTCTTTAAATAGTATCACCTGGGTCTGGATGACTTGAAAAGTTTGGGTATGGACAATCAATCAAGGCGAGTAAGGGGAAAGGATATTAGTAAGTTGATTAATACTCTCCTCCACGCTAAATGAAAGGCCTTGGGCAAAATTCAGGGTTTCCGGTTGAATGGCCAGAACCAGGGTCTGACAATTATTTTTTCCCCAGAGTTGAAGAAGACTTCTCAGAGATAAATGATGGGTTGAGAAAAGGAAGGATTCAGGCAGGGTCTGGGCCTCAAGCACTGCTACACTTCCTGCTTCTGCCTGTAAAGCCACGGCGTCAATCACGATAATTACTTCCGGTTGGAGATCAAGAATCCTGACAAACCAGTCTTCTGGATTTTCTCCCGCATCAATGAAAAAGCGTTGACTTCTTTTCTTGCCCGATACTTTATACCCTTCCCATTTTTTTTTGAGTCTGGTAACCAGTTCGGGACCGGCCCCGTCGTCTCCTCGGAGACGGTTGCCTATACCCAGAGTGATCACCCGGCCGGGATAGGAAGGATGAAGAAAGGCCTGTAAAGATTTTAAATCCCATCCGGCATTGACCTCCATTTTTTCCCCAGGGTCCGAAAACATTTGAATGCCCCACAATGACTCACCCGGATATTTCCTACCCTTTGGGTTTAGGTGACGGACCCTTAGCGGTAGTGAAAAGTCCATGAAGAACCAGGAGTCTGTAAAAGGTCTGGTAGTCGTCAGCGGAAGCTGGAGCAAATCTTGAAATCCTCAATCGTTCGAGAATCAACCGATGGGCCGGGTTTTCAGGATTCAAGTTCAGTAAGGCTGTTTTTACCTTTTCGCTCAGAACCGGATCCGTCTTGGGGTAGCTCACCAGACAATGGGTAGGATGGAAAGGGGTTAAGGCGATGACCTTCACTCCGGTCAGGCTCCCCTTGGCCCGGATCATGGCCTGAAGCACATCTTCCCGGATAAATCCTACTTCCGCCTGCCCCAGGGCCACCTTTTCCATTATTTTTTCCTGTGTATCTCCGAATAAAAAAATCAATTCTTTTTCCGGATCCAATCCAAAATCCTTGAGAAGCATGTATTGGGCTAAAAATCCACCCACAGAGTTACGATCGGAAACCAGGATTTTTTTGCCGATCAAATCACCCGGCGATTTGATGGGACTTTTTTCTTGGGCGATAATCATCCCCCGGAATTCCGTTAAGCCGTCCAAAGAGACGGTCTTCACTAAGGGGATTGCCCCGTGTTTTTCAGCCAGATGGAGATAGAAATAAGGGTTTTGAAAGGAAAAGGCTATCTTTTGAGCGGTAAGTATTTTAAGAAACTCATCCAGGCTGGAGGGGGCGACGACAGTTTCTATCTTCCAACCCGTTTGTTCCGTCAAGTAATCGGTTAAAAATAAAAATCGGGCCTCTACCATGGAAAGGGAAAAAGGAGCAGGAGCAACCAGAATCTTTGCCTCTCCTTTATAGGGTTTAGCCATTTTACAGCCGACCCCCAATCCCAAAAAGGCCACAACAAAAACGGTGGTTGCCCAATAAGAGAGGATTCTATTTTTGTTCATGGATTGATTCCCCCTGCTCGATCTTTTGAAGAATCTCCTCCGGAAAGACCTGGGAAGACATAATGGGGGCCGTCTTTTTAGGGGCCAGACCTAAAGCCACGGCTACGCCATAGAGAATTGCTTCTGGCCTGGGCGGGCATCCGGGAATATAAAAGTCAACCGGGATGACTTTGTTCAGTCCCCCCAGGGTGGCATAACTGTCAAAAAACATTCCTCCTCCCGAAGGGCAGCCCCCGATGGCAAACACCAATTTTGGACTGGGGACGGCCTCATAAAGCCTAAGCAAGGCCGGGGCCACCTGTCGGGTCACCGGGCCCGAAACCAGCAAAACATCGGCATGACGGGGTGAGCCAACCAGCTTGATTCCAAAACGTTCCGCATCATAATAGGGGGTCAAGACATTAATGACCTCGATATCACAGCCATTGCAGGCACCCGTATTGGCATGGTAGACCCAGAGTGATTTGAACAGGGCCTTATCGATTAATTTTTTTAACATGTCCCCCCCTTTAAGGCATGGGCATCATCGCAAAAATCGCCTTGGTCGCTTCATGAAGGACTTGATAAATCAACTGGGGATAGACCCCGATCAATAGGCAGAGGGCAGCCAGAACAATTTCCCCTCCCCACATGGCCGGGGGAACTTCTCGGATCGGCAAATTCATCAGATTCTGAGGGAGGGTCCCCATGAAAATGCGGGCGCTGACCCGGATAAAGGCCGCCAGAGTCAGAACAGACACCACGATGGCGATGATCGTCGCCCACAAATATCCGGCCTGCACTCCGGCCAGAAAGATGGTAAACTCGCTGACAAATCCATTAAACAGGGGGATGCCGCTTAGGGCCAGGGCCGAAACGTAAAAGGTTAAAGCGGTTACTGGCATCAATTTTCCCACCCCCCCCAGTTCGGATATCTTCCGACAGCGGGTGGCATAAATCACTCCACCGAGAGACAAAAAGGCCAGGGCCTTCATCAGGGAATGATTGATCAGATGAAATATGGCCCCATAAATCCCCAAATAACTGCCCAGGCCCAGGCCCATGAATATATATCCCACACTGACCACCGAGCAAAAGGCCAAAAATCGTTTGGCATCGTCCTGGAGGAACATCATCACTAGGCCCACAACCATGGTTATTACCCCGAGAATGAGGACCAGAACGCTGATGACGGAATAAAAAGAATAGAAGATCAGAACGGTTCTAATGACCGCATAAATCCCCACCTTGATCATAATCCCGGAAAGCAAGGCGCTGACCGGGGTAGGGGCTTCGGCATGGGCATCCGGAAGCCAGGTGTGAAAAGGGACAACACCCGCCTTGGTTCCAAAACCGGCCAATAGAAGAATGACCGACACCAGGGCAATGCTCTGAGGTATCTTCCCGGCCACCTTGGCAATTTCGGTAATTTTGAGCGGAGACAGTCCTGCGGCAATATGGGGGGAAGATCCGGCATAGAGGAGAATGCAGCCAAAAAGGGCAAAGGTAATCCCTACGGTCAAAAGCAGGGCGTATTTATAACCCGCCTCCAGGGCCTCCCGGGACCAGTTGAAGGATACCAGGATAATCGAGGCCAAGGTGGTACCTTCGATAACTACCCAGAGAAGGTAAACATTGTTGGTGGTAACGGCCCAGAGCATGGAGGCCAGAAAGAGCATCAGCCAACCGTAATACGAATGTAATTTCTCAGGTGGGATGACTTCCTCGACCACTTCTTTCCTCATGTAAGAAAAGGAATAAATAATTGCTATAAAACCGAGGAAGGCCACCAGCCCGACCATCAACCCGCTCAAGGCGTCAACCCTGAATTCATCACGATAGAATGATAGAACTTTACCTCGTGTGGTCTGAAGAAAAATCCAGCCCGAGAATCCCAAGGTGATAGCCGACCCTAAGAGAGCCGGTCCTTCACTCCAATAAAAGGACTTTTTCCCGAAAATAAAAATAAAAATTCCGGTCAAGGCAGGGGCCAGCAAAAGATAGATGATTTCCCAGTCCATATGATATATTCCTTAATCTGAATTTCCTACCATCGAAGTCCCTTAAGGTTGAAGGTATCCGTTGATCCGAATTTCTGATAAACCCCCTGGGTAATATAGAGCAAGAGAACGACGGCGATGACCAGATCGGTGACGATCCCTATCACGCCGGTTTCTTCAAGCAGGGGAACCAGGGTGACCAGTGAGAGGTGAACCCCGTTTTGTAAAATAGTAAGCCCCAGAACAGCTTTGATGGCATCTCTCCGGACCAGGATGCAATATAACCCCATGACAAAGAGGGCCAGACTTACCGCCAGATTAGTCCGGAAAGGCTCCTGGGTGGCCAGGGGAGTGGGGGCGATGAAATCAACATACTTATGCGTAAGGCGGTAAAAAATAACGATGACCACGGTAAGGAAGATGATGGATCCTAAGTACCCGATCACGGGAGGAACTTCCAGGACCTTGGTCCGGCGGATGGTTCGCAAAAGCATAAAGGGGATAATAAGCACTTTGGTAACAAAGGCGGTCAAGGCCCAGTAATAGAGCCTGGGATTTTGGCCGGCATAAGTCAAAAACAGACTGCACATCAAAAGGGACTGGAGGATATAAACATAGGTCGCGTAGCGCAGGTTTTTTATCTCGATGATGAGGTAGGCCGTGAGAATCAGCGAAAGACTCAAAGTGGAGATAAGTTTAGTCCAAGGTTCCATCTTTTCCTATCCGTTTCTTTTTCGAGTTTTATAACTTTTATATTTTTGTCGGAGTCGTCAATATTCCAGAATGCCCCATTCTCCTCATTCCGGTAATCCCGGATCAGATCCAGGACAGGCGCCGGAATCCGGGAATATAAACTACATCTGGACCCCGGCTTTCGCCGGGGTGACGGCGGGTTGAAATCCGGTCACCATCATTTTATCGAGAATAGTTTTGGGCTTAAAGCATCGTCCACACCGTCCGCAGGTCCCCATATAAAGCTCGGAACGGATATAAAGGTCATTCAAATCATTGGTCGCCAACTGGTATTCCCGGGTCATGGTAATAGCTTCCTCCGGGCAGACCTCGGCACATCGACCGCAATAGGTGCAACGGCTCAGGAAATACTCGATGATGCGGGTTTGGTCGGTATCGGTGATTTTGATCAGGCGGGGGGGACAAACATTGGCACAACCTCCGCAGCCAATACATTTTTCCACATCCACAGCGATCTTACCCCGATAGCCCTCCTGGGGAGGATTCGGCTCAGGCCCCAAAGGAAAGGGGGCAGTCACCCGCCCGGCTTTAAAGCAGAGGATGGCTTCCTTCATTTTGCTTTTGAACATTGGGTCACCTTCCTTTAAACTCCGATCACAGCAAAAGCCACAGCCAGAATGAGGATTATCCAAATACCCGAAAAATATCGTATGGCCTGATCTACCCGGAGACGGGGGTTTACTGCGTCAGCTACTCCGACCAGAAGGAGGACTATTAAAATCTTTATCAAATGAATGATCAGATCAAGGGGATAAAATCCGGTTTTGGGCCAGGGGATAAAAATTTCCCAAAAGATTGAGGCCAAGATAATCTGCTTGGCGTAATAACTCCACTTGTAAAGGGCCAGCCTGGCCCCCGGGGTCTCCACAAAAGGGCCTCCCATGATTTCCTGATCGGCCTCGGGAAGGTCAAAGGGAATTTTGCCGACTAGAAACTGCAGACTCAACAGGAAGGGGATAGCGGCCACGATCATGGAAAGATTGGGGCCGGCTTTTCGATACCAGGATGAGATTTGTCCTAAGTCAAAGGACTTGGTCTGCATCGCCCCGACGATCAGACTTCCCAGAACAATGATCTCGACCATCATGGCCAACATCATCTCCCGGCCCATCCCGATAACCCCATAAGGACTTCCCGAAACGGACCCTCCCAGCATGACCCCCACTGAGGCCAGGGTGAGAAGATAAACCAGGACAATCAGGTCACCGATAAATCCGAACGGAGGGGCCGAGCCCATGGGGGTAAACAAAGCCGCCATCAGAACGCTTCCGAAGGTGATAATGGGGGCCAGTGAAAAAATGGGGTTTCGGGTCACCTGAAGGTTTTCTTTCCCCAACAACTTTAAGAGATCCCAAAAAGGCTGCCGAAGCGGAGGTCCCTGCCGGGATTGAACGAAGGCCTTGAGTTTTCGCAGAATACCTTCATAAAAAGGGGCGGCCAGGATTACCAGCAGTAAATTGATCAAGGCCGAAATGATGATGTTGTTCATTTTCATCGATTCCTTTTGTCCCGGCTCAGTTGGACCAGTTGGTCATGAGTATAAATACAAATTTTTCCGTTTTGACGATCCACCACCTCTAACCGTTCGGTACAGGAAAAGCAGGGATCATAACTGGCTATGGCGATGGGGACATCGGCCAATTCCAGGCCCTGGATCATTACCGCCACTGATTCCAGATTCATATAGGTCGGGGCCCTCACCTTCCAGCGGTAAGGACGGTTGTTCTCCCCGGTCAGCACATAATGCATTGATTCCCCGCGGGGGGCTTCGACCACCCGGACTCCTTCCCGTCCGGCTGGGATTTCCTCAGGGATGTCAGCCATAATCGGGCCCTCCGGAATTTCCCGGAGCCCCTGGCGGACCAGGCGGATAGAATCCAGGGTTTCCTCCAGGCGAACCAGGGTCCGGGCCAGGATGTCGCCGTCTTCATGGACCTTTTTTTCCGGAACCAGATCCCCATAGGCGGCGTAGGGATGGTCAACCCGGGAATCGATGGCCACACCGGACCCCCGGGCCGTGGGTCCGGTGACACAATAATCGACGGCATCCTCATGGGTGAGCACCCCAACGCCTCTGAGGCGCATCATCAGGGGTGTATCTCCACCGATGGCTTCGATCAGCTTCAACCATTCCTTTTCCAGATGGTCGACGACCTCCAAAATTTTGGGTTTCATTTCCGGGGTAATGTCCCGGCGGACACCCCCGATCAGATTCATACCATAGGTCTTCCGGTTCCCGGTGATTTGCTCGCAAAGCCACATCACCGGTTCCCGCATTCGCCAGGTCTGCATGAGAACCGTGTCAAATCCCAAAACGTGACCAGCGATCCCCAGCCAGAGGGGATGGGAGTGAAGGCGCTCCAACTCCAGCAAGATGCTCCGGATATATCGGGCCCGGGGAGGAACTTCGATCCCAGCAGCTTCTTCAACGGCCTCACAGTAACACGTACTGTGAATATACCCTCAGATTCCTCATATACGCTCGGCGATGAAGGGAATCTGATTATAGGTTAGAACCGAGTCGGCGATTTTCTCGATTCCCCGATGGTTATAAAAACCGCGATAATCACAACCCACCACGGTTTCCCCTTTCAGGAAGACCCGGAAGGCGGCCGGCTCCTCTAAAACCGGAAAGAAAGGGCCGATGGGGATTACCGTGGCCTTTCCCGGCGCTTCAACCGGTTTGGGCGTTTGCCCCTCAACCGGGTCGGGGCGAAAATTATAGACAAAATCCTTGCGCAGCGGGTGAAGGTTTTCCGGCCAATCATCCGGAAGGACCAGGCGGCGGGGGTCCCCATGGCCGGGAAAGGTGATTCCCAGCAGATCTTGAATTTCCCTTTCAGCCCAATTGGCCCCGGGGATCAGGGGGGTAACGGAGTCGATCATCGGCCGGTCCGAAGGCAGGGAAGACTGGACCAGGATAAAAAGTTTGTCTCGATCGAGGGAAAAGATATGGGTGGTTTGAAAATCCACATGGGTGGGCCGCCGATCCACCCCAACGATGGTATTAAACCGGGCCCCCAAACCGCGGAAGATATATTCGGCCAGGGGTCGAATGGATTCCCGGCGGATGGTTAAGTAAACTTTCTTAGGGACAGGTTCCTTCATGGAGAGTATCTCCATCGGAAACTTTTCCCTTAACTTGGCCATTAACTTTTCGCCGTTTTCAAAGGCCATTTCTTTCTCCTTATACTCCTTAATTGATTAAGCTTAAAAGTTTTGGCTAAGGAAAATCCCATTTAAGGGAATTTCCCATCCCTTAAAAAAGCCAGATAAGCATGACCACCACTAAAATAAAAATCCCTATCACTTGATAAAGCAAATAAACCTGCGGAGTCCCTACATGCGTTCGTCGGAACTTTTCAAAAAAACGGAGCACCAGGTCCGTTGAGGGATAATAAAAGGCCTCATCCAGATCCAAACCTTTATGAATTCTCCGGGGAGATTTTATCTTGTCCAAAGGCGATTCGGGATAGATTAATCCTTCGAACCGGGAAACCAGAGGAACATAATAATTTTCCGCAGGAAATCTGATCTCCTTGGGTTCAAAGACCTCTCCGCAGGTCCAAAGGGGAACGGTTCGCCTGGCCGGTCTGGCCATCCTGGATATCCAGAAGGCCAGCAAGAAGCAGCCCGACAGGAGGATTACCCCGGGGATAGGGAGCCAGGAACCGACAAGGGGCCACCCCGGACTCACAGTCAGACCGAGGACGGAGCCGCCGAAGATATCGTTCAGAGCCGTTAAATGGGAACCATAAGCGGAACCTGTTAAAGACCAATACATCATCTTGAGCGGTATCCGGGGGAAAATACCGAAAAAGAGACAGGAAAAGGCCAGGATGACCTGGGGAAGCTGCATTGAAAAAGGGACATCAACCCCTGGCGGAAGGGTCTTGGCCAGGGTCTTATCCATTTCTCCGCTAAAGGCAGTGGTGAAAAATTTGATAAAGGAGGCCAGGGTAACCGCGCTGATGAAAATGGCTATCAGACCGAAAAGGATAAATAGAGGGTTTTGAACTCCCCCTAAGATTGTCGTTTCATAAATGAGCCATTTGCTTATAAAGCCGTTGAAAGGAGGCAGGCCGGCAATGGAAAAGGAGGCTATGAGGGTGGTCCAGGCCGTAATGGGCATTGAAAAATAAAGCCCGCCGAGTTTGTTTAGATCCCGCGTTCCGGTTTTATAAAGAATGGAGCCGGCGTTTAAGAAGAGGAGCCCTTTAAAAAGGGCATGGTTGAACACATGAAGCATTCCCCCCAAGGTAGCCGTTATGGCCAGGGCGGGGTAGCCCCTAAGGAATACCAGTCCGGTCCCCAGGCCTAAAAGAATGTACCCGATTTGGCCAATGGAATGAAAAGCCAGCAATCGCTTGGAGTCATGCTGAAGGAGGGCGGAGATAGTTCCCATGAAAATGGAGAGGGCACCGAGAGCCCCGATGGCTATGCCGAAGGCCACGGAATAGGACGACGGAGGAAGGAGGAAAAAGAAGAAACGCAAAATGCCGTAGATGCCCATTTTAATCATCACCCCGGAGAGCATGGCTGAAACCCCGGAGGGGGCGGCGGGATGGGCATCGGGCAGCCAGGTTCCAACCGGGAACATTCCGGCCTTGGTCCCAAATCCTAAGAGGAACAGGCCCAGGATGATAGAGAGTTTGACCGGACTGGTCCCCATCATGCCGGCCATGGAATCTCCCAGACGGGAAAAGGCAAAAGACCCTACCTCGGTTTGCAGGATCAAGGCCCCGATGAACATGGCCGCGGTACCGATATGGGTCATAAGAAAGTATTTGAAACCGGCCCTGAGATTGACGGGATCCTCTTTTTCATAAGTCACCAAGAAGTAGGAGGACAGGGTCATGAATTCCCAACTGACAAAAAAGAAGAACAAATCGGTCAGGCAAACCACCCCGATCATGCCGACGATAAAGAGAATCAAACAATGGTAGAAGCGGGCCAGGGACTGGGTGGCGTAGTGGTCCATATAACGATAGGAATAGAGGGTGCCTAAAAAGGACAGGCCACCGATCAGCAGTAAAAAGACGGCGCTCAAGTAGTCCACACCGATTGAGAAATCAGCCCCCAGAGCAGGGATGGAGAAAATGGGCTCCGGAAGGGTCAGGGGCCCAACCGTGAAGACCCGATAGGAAATATAACTAATGATCCCGGTGATGACCGCTACGGTGACCACTCCGATCAGCCCGCAGATTCGACGAAATCGGGCGAAAATGGCAATGAGAAGTATCCCCGCCAAGACGGTGACGATCAAGGCATTCAGGGTCAACACGGTATTCACCTCCTTCTTAAACTACTTTTTCGGGTAGTTTCAGCATCTCTTGATAGGAAAAAACCGGTCCGTCCAGACAAATATATTTATGGCCAATGGCACAATGTCCGCATTTTCCGATCCCGCATTTCATATAGCGCTCCAGGGTGGAGATGATATTTTTCGGATGGACACCCAGCTGGATCAGTCCTTGAATGACAAATTGAATCATAATAGGAGGACCGCAGACAAAGGCCACGGTATCCTCTATCTTAAGGTCAGCCTTAGGGAACAGCGTAGTAACCACCCCCACATCTCCAGCCCAGATGGCATCACCCACATCCACGGTCATCATGAATCTCAGGTCCTTCATTTTCGCCCACTCCAGCAAACGGTCCTTATAGACCAGGTCGGCCGGGGTGCGGGCACCGTAAAGAATCTGGATGTCCTGGAAATCCGATCGGGCTTCGAGCATGGGCTCGATCAGCGATCGGAGGGGGGGGAGTCCGATACCACCCCCAACGAAGAGAATATTTTTCCCTTTGACTCCGTCATAAGGAAACCCGTTTCCGAAGGGGCCCCGAATCCCTATACGGTCTCCTGGCTTAAGCTGGTGAAGGGCCTGGGTTACGGAACCGACTGCCCGAACCGTGATCCGGAAAGTTGAAGGGTGATTCGGATTAGAGGCCAGGCCAAAAGGGGCTTCCCCCACACCCAAAACCGAGGCTTCAACGAATTGGCCGGGTTTGAATCGGAATTCGTCTTTCCCCTGGGACTCCACAAATTCCAACCCAAAACTTTTGGTATCGTAGGTCTCCGTTTGGATTTCGACAATCCGAGCCAACCGGGGAATGTAGCCATTATCCATAATTTAATTCCTACCCCTCTTAGACGATTATTATTTAAAGTCGCCTCCCGCCTGGGCCTTCCGAATTCTCTCGACCACCTGGGGCATGCCTATGCCTCCGGGACAGGCGGTGATGCACCTTCCACAGCCCACACAACCGATTCTTCCGTCCTTTTTCAGATATTGATAACCGAGTTTATGGAAAAATCTCCTTTTGAACCGTTCTCCTTTATCCATCCTGGGATTGTGCCCGGAAACCTCCCGGGTAAAACCTGAATAATCGCAAGAATCCCAGTATCGGTAATGACATCCCTTTTCGCCGTTGGCCAGGTAACCGACTCCGAAACAACTGCAGCAGGGACAGACAAAGGAACAACCCCCGTCATCAAAACATCGCTCTCCCAGTTCCGTCCAGACCTCCGAAGGGACCTCGTTGGAAGTGATCCGGCGGATCGCCGTGCTCATATAGGAGGTAGGGTCCGGGTAAAACATCTTTCGGGATTCTTCTTCCAGATTGGACCAAATTTCTTCACTGCCGGCCTCGGGGCCGGAAAAGAGCTCAGGCCGCATATTGATCAGTTCTTTCCCCCGGGCGCTTTGACATCCCACCAGATATCGGTCTTGGAATGATATCAGTTGGATGTCACATTCCTCAGTTTCGGATTCCAGGAAAGGACCCCCCTGACAACAGATGCAAAAACAGTTTTTCCCCGGTTGGTTACAGGCAATGGTAACCAGAACGACCTTGTCCCTCCTGCGGGAATAATAAAAATCGTCGAAATTCCCCTGAAAAAAATGGTCCAGCCAAGAAATACCCCGGGTATCGCAGGGTCTTATCCCCAAGATGACCGAATTCGTCTCTGATCCCCTCGGCACTTCCAGCCTCAGCTCTTCCCCATTGCCGGAGAAAGAGAACATGATTTCGGACTGGGGAAAAACAATATCTTTGGGCGGCAGGTATGGAAGAACGGCCGTCCCCTCCAGCAAATCCTGCTCCGGGGCGATTTCTACCGGCTTAAAAAAAATTTCCTGCTCAATGCGGGTGGGGGCCAGAACTTGACGGTGGTCCAGCACCGCTTCAATCCAGCAATTCAGAGCGGCTTTCCGAAGGGTGTATCTTTCCATCTCAAACTCTCTCCAGGGTTACCGATAGATCCGGACAGTAAGAATAATTGGTTATATGATCAAATTCCCTTTTTCCGGCTAAATTTTCTATAACGGTTGAAAAATGCATGGGCAACACCAGGGTCCGGGGAGGGAGCGTATCGTCTATTTCCACGCCTATTTGTGCATCGCCATGCTCTGAGCACACCTTAATTTTTTCACCGGGACGAAGTCTGAGATCCCGGACATCCTGGCGGCTCATTCTTAGGGCCTTCCGGTCTTCCGGATACTCGATCTTTAGAACGGGAGAGTCCAAAATCATTTGATTCCGGTTCCAGGCGTATAAAGTATTAGGAATGAAAAGGCGGTATTTCCCCGCTTCTTGAGGACCTTCCCGTTTTTCAGGAGGGATCGCCGGTATAGACGGCTGATTAGGAGAGGACAGCACAATACCCTGGGATGAATCCAATTCTGATTCTTCATTGATAGTTTGATAATGCGGAATAGCCCGGCTGATTTCTTTTCTCACCTCTCTATCCGATTGCGCGGGCAGGTTAATCCCCAACTTTCGGGATAAAGAACTGAGCAGATAGGAGAGGGGAAGAATCTCTTCCTTTGGACTTAAAACCGGATGAAGTTGTTGGACCCTTCCTTCGCAATTGGTCATAGTCCCTGACCCTTCGGCCAGGACGGGAATTGGGAAGGCACAATGAGCAATTTGTACCGTATCCGTGAGGAAACGATCTGCTACCAGCAAAAATTCAAGGTTTTTCAGTTTTTCCATAAAGGCGAATGAAGGGAGGTGGTTGAGCAGATCATCACCAAAAACGAGAAGACCCTTTATCACATTGGGAAGATCCAACATCTCCTGGAGGGTTAATCCCCCGTTTTTAGGTTTTATGTCCATGTCCCAGGCGCCCCGGAGATTCGGAGAGCGGCTCAGAGGGATCATCATGGGAATCGCATGGGAGTCGGACCGATCCTGTGAAATAACACTGAGGAGACTCAACAGACTGGAGGCCGTTTTTATTTGATCGGCAATAAATACGATAGCTGATTCCGGTTGGGCCAGGAGCCGGACCAGGTCTTCCGCTATTTCTTTTTTTTCTTTAAACAGGTGAGCAAGGTTGTCCGCCGGAAAAGGTAGGAAAGCATTAAAAAAGCCTTCGGCCTGAAGACAGGTGGGGTCGGCCAAAATGAGTTTCGACCCTTGCTGATAGGCTTGAATCATTTGGGCCCCAACCGGAGAGAAATCACGAAGGCTCTCCCTTCCAAGTACCAAAATAGCGGGACTCTCTCTTAAGGATTGTATAGAAGCCAAAGACCCCAGGGCCCCGGACCAGGTGTCATTTAAGGCGGTCAGGGCCGCTGCGCCGCTGAATCGGTAACTTCCGTCAAGGTTATTGCTTTTAAGCACCTGACGGCAAAAAAGAGAGACTCGATAATTGTCCTCGTTGGTTAACCAGGGTGATCCTATAACCCCTATGGCTTGAGGACCATATCGGTTCAGAATAAAGGAAATCTTTTCTTTACTTATCCGGAGAGCTTCATCCCAATCTACTTTTTCCAACTTGGCCCCCTTTCGGGCCAAAGGATGAGTCAAGCGATTCACGCTTCTCAGATTTTGGTAGCGGTTCCATCCTCGCTGACAAAGACGTCCCTCATTGACAGGATGATGGATGATTGGAAGAATGCCGACCGCTTCTTCCCCCTCCATACGAACAAACATCCCGCAACCCGTGTTACAGAAGCTACAAACCGTGGGAATATCAGTGATCATTTTATTAAAATCCTTTTGAATGAACAGCCTCTGCCGAAGAGCCTTAAAACTCCTTTTGTTTTATTTAAAAAGCCCCTCCCGGATCCCAATTATCTCCTTAATGGTTCTAGATCATTTATCCTTTCTCCCTTATCCTTATTGCATTTAAAAGTTTTTGAACTTTGAAGTGATTCATACGTCCGCAAATGGAATCCTCGATGACCATAATCGGAGCCTGAGCACAGGAACCAAAGCAGTAACCGGTCTCAAGGGTAAATAAACGGTCTTTCGTGGTCTCTCCCGGAGCCACTAACAAATGATTTTGAATTTCTTCTAAAATCCGGTCTGATCCATGAATATGACAGTTCGTTCCACAACAGACTCGGACGATATATTTCCCGGTCGGTTCAAATCGGAATTGAGAATAAAATGAGGCTGTCTCAAAAACCTCGGCTACCGATAATTTCACTAAACGGGCTATTTCGGGAAAAACCGGTGCCGGCAGAAAACCCCAAACCCCCTGGATAGCCTGAAGCATAGGAATAAGCCCATCCGATTTGATATCAAATCCTTCAACTATTTCCGCTATTTTATTTTCTATTTTCTGTGTATCTCCAATAGGGTACTGATCCATAGAACTAATCCTTTCTTTGGTCTAGGCCGGGTGAAACCTCCGAAGGTAAGCCTCCATTAAGTCGAAAAAGTTATTCTCTTCAGGGTTAGGTTTATTCCGGATCTCTTTTTGTTTTGAAAAAGTAGGGATGCAAGAGGAAGACCAAATCCTGCCGATGGATCTTTACTAATATTTTATATGTTTTTTCAACATATTATGATGCAGATGGCCAACCCCTTAAGGAATTTTGACGTGTAAAATCGTATAAAATTTTATAGGGGGGATGAATGACTAGAGATGATTTTTATAATTTTTTTATTTAGTTATAAATGTATAATATATTATCCTTATTATAAACCCAGGAAGAAAAGGCGGGCTGTTCGGTGGGCCAAGGCATAGACTTTGAAAGCTGTTATAACGTTCTTCGATATATCAGCGCCTCTTTGAATTCCAATACCCAGGTGAAGCATGTCTTGCATACGGTGGTCATGAAGGTCAGCGAATTGCTTAAATCAAAAGGAGCCCTGATTCGGATTTTTAACCTCGAAACTCAGGAAATGGAATTAGGAGCCGCCTACGGTTTAGGGGATCATTATCTTTCCAAAGGACCGGTCTCGAGTCAAGTAGTTATTACTGATTTATTCCGGCAGAATAAAGCCATTATCATTAGGGATATCTTAAATGATCCCCGGGTTCAATACCCGAAAGAGGCCTGGGATGAAGGCATTCGGATGATCCTTGACTTACCGATTTTTCTCGGGAACGATATAGTAGGTTTGCTGCGTGTCTTTTTTGATGAACCAAGGGAATTTTCAAAAGAAGAGCTCAACTATATCATCCTTATCGCCGAACGGGGCGCTGCCGTCATCCAAAAAGCACAACTTATGGAAAGGCAGCAATCCCGATATGATCAGCTGGTCCTGCAGACCGAAAAATTATCGGCTTTAGGCCGAATGGCCGCCGGCGTTGCCCATGAAATCAATAATCCTCTGGCAGGCATCCTGCTGTATAGTACAAACCTCCTCAAAAAATCCTCCAAGAATGGACCCGTTAAAGAAGTATTGGAGATTATCATACAGGAAGCTTTAAGATGTAAGACCATTATCCAGGACCTTTTGGAATTTTCCCGTGAGAGTGAACCCAAAATGGTCTTAGCCAATGTGAACAACGTTATTGAAAAGGTCCTCCATATCCTGGATAACGAGTTTAAACTCCGGCATATACAAGTAGACAAACATCTTTCCAGGCAAGTGCCGAACATCTTCCTGGACGAGAACCAGATTCATCAGATTTTCATTAATCTATTGCTTAACGCCATTCAGGCCATAGAAGAGAAAGGAACCATTACCATTGTAAGCCACCTGAGCCCTGACCGAAAGTGTATCAAAGTAGAGGTATCCGACACCGGATGCGGAATCCCTGTAGAAGATAAGTCTAAAATCTTTGAGCCCTTTTTCTCAACCAAGCCCAAGGGAACCGGCTTGGGATTGTGGGTTACTTATGCCCTCATACAAAAACACCGGGGAGAACTTTATGTCATCAGTGAACCTGGACAAGGGGCCCAGTTTATAGCCGAGTTTCCTATTTTCGGCACACTTTCTCTTAAAAAATATTAAAAGAAAGCAACTTTCAACTCAGGTCGATGGTTTTCAACCTGTCCTCCTAAAAAACCTTTAATGGTGTGAGATGGCCCATTCTAATATTTTAGTTATCGATGATGAGATTGTGATTTGCAAAGCATGCAGTCTTATACTCACCGACGATGACCACCGAGTAAATTATTGCACGACGGGTAAAGCCGGGATGGATGAAATCCGGCAGCATGGCTACGACTTGATTCTCTTGGATATAAAGCTGCCAGACCTGGATGGCATGGAGATTCTTAAAACCATCCATGAAACCAAACCGACCCTTCAAGTCGTAGTCATGACAGGCCATTCAACTATTCAAAACGCCGTTGAGGCCATGAAATTGGGGGCCTTTGACTATCTGACCAAACCTTTTACCGACGACCAACTGATAATGGCGGCCAAGAATGCCTTGGAGAAAAAACGCCTGGTGGAGGAGAATTTATCCCTTCGGAAAGAACTTTTCAATCGATTTAGTTTTGAAAACATTGTCGGGGAAGATCCGAAAATCATTCGGGTCTTCAAGCAAATCGAAAAGGTGGCTCCTACAGAGAGCACCGTGCTTCTTTACGGAGAGAGCGGGACCGGCAAAGAACTGTTTGCCGGAGCCATTCATACCCACAGCCGAAGGGCCTTCCGGCAAATCATACCTGTGGACTGCAGCGCCCTCTCTCCCAACCTGCTGGAGAGCGAACTTTTCGGTCATGTTAAAGGGGCTTTTACCGGAGCCTTTCGCGACAAGGAAGGCCTCTTTGAGGTGGCCAACGGCGGGACTCTGTTTATGGACGATGTGACCAATCTGGATCTTGAAATTCAAGCCAAACTGTTGCGGGTTCTGGAGAGCGGTGAATTTAAACCGGTAGGGACAACCCATCAAATAAAAACCGACATCCGAATTATTGCCGCGACCAACCGAGACCTCAAAAAAATGGTGGAGGAGGGAAAGTTCAGGGAGGATCTATTCTACCGTTTGAATGTTTTTCCCATTGACATCCCCCCCCTTCGGGAAAGAAAAGAAGATATCCCCAAGCTCGCCTACTATTTCCTGAAATTGTTTTCTCGAAAGACCGGGAAACTAATCGAGGGATTCTCTGATGAGGCTCTGGAGGTTTTAATCAACTACGAATGGCCGGGGAATGTCCGGCAACTGAAAAACATCGTTGAACGCCTGGTCATTATGGCCGATGACCGCACACTGGGGTTACCCTATCTTTTAGATCATATGCAGTTAAAGCGGCCTTGGGAGAAAAATCCCATCCCCGAAACCCTGCAAGAGTTAAAAACCGCCAAGAGCCATCTTTTGACACAGGTCTTCGATCCCATTGAAAAGGCTTTTCTCCTAAAAGCCCTCAAGAACACAAAAGGCAATATTACCCAGGCGGCCGGGAGGGTAGGTATGCAACGATCCAATTTTTGTCTTCTTCTTAGAAAGCACCACCTTTCATCAGATCACCATAATAATGAATTAGAAAAAGAAAACCTCGAAGAATGAGACCTTTGAAAAATGTTCTATTTTGCTCAAGGTCAAGGAAGACGAAAATTTTAACCACAGGAATACATGTAGTATTTCGAGGATTAAAATTTGAGTCTGACGCAGAAATTGGGCAAAAGGGGGCGTTTTTCAAAGGTCTCAGGATAAGAGGACATCTGAGCCCGAATAAATTCGGTTAAGACCTGTCAAGCAACTTTTCAAATAAAGAGAGATGGGCCTGGGCAGCGGCCTGACAAGAAAACTGCCTGGCATAGGGAGGTCCGGCCTTTCCCAGGCGGTCTCTGAGTCCCTGGTCCTCAATCAATCCTTCCAGGGCCTTTGCCAAGTGTTCGGGGATATTCTCTTTCAGGATAATCCCTTTATTCCTGACTAATTCCGGCATGGCCCCTAAGGGACTGCAAATCACCGGCCTTCCGGCCATCATCCCTTCCAGAAGTGTAACTCCCCAGCCTTCTTCTTCCAAAGAGGCCAAAACCACCACATCGGAAGCGGCATAATAAAGGGGGAGCTGTTCCCTGGGGACCAGCCCGGCATATCGGAAATGATTTTCTAATTGATGCTTTTGAACAAACTGTTGGACTTGGTGCCGGGTCCGGTGATCGGTTACTCCCGTAGTCATAACCATTAGGGAGGAAAATTTACTTTTTAATTGATTAACGACCTTAAGGACATTCATGATCCCTTTATTCAAACGCAAGGGACTGGTATAAATGACCCACCGGCCACTGAGTCCCAATTCTTTTTTTGCTTCCTCCGGAGCGATCTTAGGCCAATCTTCCCAATCGGCCCCTACCGGGATAACAGCGATTTTTTCTTCGTCAAATCCTCTGCGGATCAACTTTTGCCGCCAGAATTCAGAGACGGTGATCACATAAAAGCCTTTGGCCAGATGGTCCCCTAGGGAATGATAGATAGTCTGGAACGGTTTCCGATAGGTTTCGGGATTTATCAGAAATTGATGGTAGGGGACCTGTCTGAATAAATGGAAAAGGACCGCCACAGAAACCCGAGGTGCAAAGGGGCCCTTTTGACAAAGATGGTTGACGATATTGGAAGGCCCGCCTATGGAATAAAGAATGTCATAAGGCTCCTGAATTAATTTTTTCAATTCGGTGACGGCAGCCCGCCTGGAAAGAAAAAAAGATTTTACCCGGCCCTTATCCGGTCTCTGGCCAAAGGAAAAATCGATGGTTCTCGAAACGATGCGAAGACTGGTCGCCCAGGGGATGTCTTGCGGAGGGACCAAAGTGATCAAGGTCACATCCACCCCCAGGGCAGCCAATTCTTCGGCCACCCGGGCGACATATAAATTGCCGCCGGTGGCCAGGCCCAACCGATCTCCAAGAAAAGCGACTTTCATAATTATAAAAGTTGAAGGTTCAAGGAAAAACCATATGCCGTGCGTCTAATATCATTGACTTTAATGAGCCTTCGAACCCTAGTTTTATTACTAATTTCTCAAAAACCTCCAGGGTTTTTCGAGCCGAATTCTCCCAGGAAAATTTCTTGGCCTGTTCCAACCCGGCCTTCTTCATTTTTTCAGCCAGATCCGGGTTCGTGAACCAGTCGAAGCATCGCCTTTTTTAAATCCTCTGTTCGACCGGGATCGATCAATATTCCCGCCTCCCCGACCACCTCCGGCATAGCGCTTACCCGGGAAGTGATCACCGGACAGCCGCACTGCATGGCCTCCAACAAGGGCATACCGAACCCTTCATACCAGCTTGGAAAGACCATAAAATCAGCCGCATTGTAGAAGATTGCCCGGTCCGCATCGGAAACATAACCGGTCCACTGGACCCGGGAGTGCAGATCCAGCGCTTCAATTTCCTTGAAAATGGGTTCCCATTTCCAACCCCGTTGCCCGACCAGAACCAGGTTGTGAGGGATTTGATCCCGGATTCCCGCAAAGGCCTTAAGCAAGGCGGGGATATTCTTCCGTGGCTCCAGGGTGCCCAGAAAGAGGATAAAAGGTTTTTTTATTTTATAGGACCGGAAGAGGGATTCCTCAACGACTTGGGCGTTTAAGGGTTCAAAGGTTTCGTCGGCCCCGTGATAGGCCACGGTGACCTTTTCTACCGGGACCCTAAACCGGGTCATCAGGTCCTTCCTGGTCGCCTCAGAAACCGTGATCAAATGGTCATACCGGCGTACCATCGACGGGTAGGCCCAAAGGTCCAAAACTTTTTGCATGGGATTAAAAGGGAAAAAATGAGGGAAAAGATATCGGGTCAGATCATGAACGACCATCACCGATTTAACCCCCCGGGGAATACGCACCGGGCCGTAAAGACCGGGAGAAAAAACCAGATCAAACTGGGACAAGACCCTGGGGACGATCTGCAGATTCCAGCGACTGACCCGTGCGGGAGGCCGGGGAAGATCCAGAATGACTTGTTCAAAATTTTTTTTAAAGGGTGTGCTTTGACGGCGGTGATCGATGAGGACGTAACGATGCTCGGGGGCCATCTGTTTCATGGCCGAGAGGACCTGGTGGAGGTAGTGATCCATCCCAGCCTTCTGTTCACTGATCCCTCCGTAAATAATCCCGATCTTGAGAGTCTTGGTACCCATAGCGGGAGAAAGCATAGCGACAGCGGCTCAAAAAGTCAAATCGCATTCTCTTCCCGCCAATGACTCCAGAAAAAGCAGCCTCACCTGGGGGAGTCAAGGTTGTTATGATTATGAGAAGGTTAATAATAATCGGGAAGGCGGGGAGGCCGATTTGGAATTTGAAGCGGGATCGGATTAATTAAAGGGTGGCCAGCAATTGATTGAACAGGCGGATGGCCGCTTCATCCATCCCTTTTAAGGCCTCTTTATCCAATCCCGCCCCTTCGACTATTCTCGGCCTTTGATCCAGGGAAACGATATCTTCCGGGGCAGTGGGTGTCCGAATTGAGTACCAGGCCGGTCCCGGCTGCCTGGGCCAAACGGACCACGTGGCCGTTGGTCAGGCTGTGCCCTTTGCGGGAAGTGACCTCCAAAAGAACCCCTTTCCGGGCGGCCAACTGCGCTTCTTCTCGGGTGATCAACCCCGGATGGGCCAGGACATGAACCCCGGCCTCGATAGCCGCCCGATTGGTGCCCGGAGGAACCGGTTCGGCAATCGTTTCTCCATGGACGACAATCAGACGGGCACCGAGTTCTTTGGCTCTAAGGACCAGGGACGGTATCGTCTCCGGAGGGACATGGGTCAATTCAATCCCGGGAATGGCCTTAATGCTCCAGTTGTCATTCAATTCCCGGACCAAGGCCACGAGCCGCGGGATGATATGGTCTAAATTGGAAACATCGGCGTGATCGGTGATGGCCCAATAGCGATACCCTTTTACTTCGGCCCGCCGGATCAATTCAGAAGGCAGGAGGGCCCCATCGCTTAATAGAGAATGGGAGTGCAGATCGATCATTATAGAACCATAGAGGGATTCAAGGGGCCAAGGGTCGAGGATTCAAGTGAAAGGCAATGAAACCCAAAAGACAATATCCTTGAACCTCGCATCCTGGAATCCTTGAACCCTTTTTTTCATCACATCTTATATTTTCCAAAATCATCGGTGGTGAGGGATTCCAGAATTTCGGTCCACTTTTTCCCCTCTTCGGATTGAATTTCTTCTTTGTTACCCAGGTCCACTGTTTTGGATTTCTGAATCACCTGTTCCTCCACATAAATAGGGGCTTTAGTCCGCAGGGCCAGGGCAATGGCATCACTGGGCCGGGCATCCATTGAAAATTCTTTGCCCTGGAGGATCAGGTACAACTGAGCGAAAAAAGTATTATCCCTGAGGTCGCAGATTTCAACCTTGGCCAGTTTCACACCCGTTTGATCCATCAGATTCTTCATTAAGTCATGGGTCATGGGCCTGGAAAATTTTACATTTTCCAGCTCGCTGGCAATAGCCGTGGCTTCCAAAAGCCCTATCCAGATGGGGACCGTCTTGTCGCCCTCCTGATCTTTGAGGATCATGATCGGGCTGTTGGTCAACGGGTCGATGGTCAACCCGAAAACTTTCATTCGAATGGACATATAACCTCCTGCCGAGAGGAACCGGGACAAAAAATACCCGAAGCACGATGCCGGATGTACAAGGTATAATTGTTTATCTCGGATGGGTAATCGATCATCATGGAATCTTCTTTTATATCAGCCTCCCCTTCAGGGAATGGATATGGGCCTTTTCAATCCGAACCGGGACCGTTTTGCCCATCAAACCTGGAGGACCCGGGAAATTGACGATCTTGTTGGTGCGGGTCCTTCCCATCCATTCCTGAGAGGATTTTTTACTGGTTCCTTCTACCAATATCTCTTGAGTAGTCCCTTCCATTTTTTGATTCTTGGACAGGGTGATCTCTTTTTGACACGCCTGAAGTTCTTTCAACCGCCGTCCCTTTTCTTCTTCACTGACTTTTCCTGAAAAATTTCGAGCCGGCGCCAGGGGACGGTCCGAATATTTGAAGGAAAACAGGTCATCAAAACGGACGTTCCGGATAAGATCCATCGTTTGCTCAAGATCGGCCTCGGTCTCTCCGGGAAATCCGACAATAACATCGCTGGTTATGGCGATCCCGGGGCATCGTTCCCTGAGCCGGCAGATCTTTTCCAGATATCCTTCCCGGGTATAACGTCTGTTCATCTTTTTCAGGATCCGGTCGGACCCGGCCTGAACCGGCAGATGGATATGGTCGCACAATTTCGAGATGTGTCCAAAACATTCGATCAGTTCCTGAGAAAGATCCTTGGGATGGGAAGTGGTAAAACGGATCCTTTCCAACCCGGGAATCCTCTCCAGGTCATGAAGTAATCGAGCAAAAGGAAATTTCTCCGACCCGGTTCTGACCATAGGAATTTACATTTTGGCCCAGGAGAAGAATCTCTTTGGCCCCCCGGGCTGTCAAGGCCTCCACCTCGGCCACGATTTCCTTAGCGGGGCGGCTTTCCTCAGACCCGCGGACAAAGGGAACCAGGCAATAGGCGCAATAGTTGTTGCAGCCTTGCATGATCGTCACCGAGGCATTCAGACTCCGGGGAAAACCGATGGTCATCGGCAGCGGGTGTGGATAGGGGCCGCCCGGGGTCAGCTCAATGCGGGACAACCGGGTTTTCCCGCGGCCGACCTCTTCGATCAGGTCGGGAAGTTGATGGATCGACCCTGGTCCCAAAGACCAAATCCAGGTAAGGGACCCTGGCCAACAGCCGTTTCGCCTTCCTGCTGGGCCACGCACCCCCCAACCCCGATGACCAGATCGGGGTTCAGGTTCTTCAACCGCCTGAGCCGCCCCAAAAGACTGTAGGTCTTCTCTTCCGCCTTTTGGCGTATACTGCAGGTATTGACCAGGATCAGATCGGCCTGCTCCATCTCTTCGGTGATCTGATAATCACAGGAGGCCAAGACCTGAGCGATGGTCTGGGAATCTCTGTCGTTCATCTGACAGCCGAAGGTGGCGATATGGACCTGTTTCATGATAAAAGTGTATCCAAATTCTTATGAAATTTCAAGGAAGAAACGGATCGAATAAAATTTCCTTGACTTCCGTGACGGAAAGAATACAAGGGAAGAAAATCAGGCAGCAGAACCGAATATGATCCCCCTCAAGGATGACAACCCGACCCAAACCTTTCCGTTGATGACCATCACTATTATTGGGCTGAATATTTTGGTTTATCTCTACCAATTATCGATGCCGGCCGAAAAACTGGAGAACTTTCTTTTCCAATACGGGGCTATCCCCGACCGTTTAATCCACCCCTTTTTCCAGGACTTTTCTTCCCCTAAAACGATTCCTCCGGTCTTGACCATCTTTACCTCCATGTTTCTCCATGGCGGTTTAATCCATTTACTGGGGAATATGCTTTATCTCTGGATTTTCGGAAAAAACGTGGAAGATTTTCTCGGTCGACTCAAATTTATTATTTTTTATCTGATATCCGGTTTTTTTGCCGCCCTTATCCATACCTTTTCGGACGTCAACTCGGCCATTCCCATGATCGGAGCCAGTGGGGCCATCGCCGGTATTTTAGGGGCCTACCTTATCCTCTTTCCCAGGGCCAATGTGTCCACCTTGTTTATTTTCATCGTCTTTATCAAAATCATCAAGATTCCGGCCGTCTTAGTCCTGGGTTTATGGTTCCTGGTCCAACTGTTAAACGCCGGCAGCGAAGGGGGCTCAGTGGCCTGGTATGCCCATGTCGGGGGTTTTTTAACCGGGGTGCTTTTGATCTGGACCTTCAAAGCGGTCCGACCGAGGGTTTAATACCGATCCGCTCCCTTTCTCCGCTCCCCAAAACTCAGCACCTCAATTTTTTTCAAATGATCGGCGGAAACTTGATAGGTTCCGAATTTTATTTTTCCATAGACCATGATCCCGTTTTCCAAAACAAGCTGGAGTTGGCTGTGGTCGGTCATTTCAACCTTGGCCGCCGTTCCCTTAGGGTCAGCCGATAAATAAATAACCCGAATTTGGCTCAAGGGGATGGCTACCCGACCGGCCCCTAATTTTCCGGGCAAAAAGGTCTGTCCATTGATACTGAATTGGGTCAAATTCAAGGTCAAACCTTCGTTGTCGGTGACGCTCGCCGAAACCTCTTGATCGGGAAGAGGGATCTCCCCGGGCTTTTCTGTTTGTTCCATCTTCCCCATGCCTAATAAAAAAAGGGCGGCCAGTAACATAACGGCAATACCGAACCACGACCTCATAGCCTGTGTCCTTTCTCCTTCAGCCCCATTTCAATTTGGTCCGAAGGATTTCAAAATAATTTTTAAAGGGGGTTTTAATCAACAAAATGGATTTATCCGCCTTTTGAATCCGCACCAAGTCTCCTTCCTTTAAAGGATAGCCCACCTGACCATCAAAAGTCAACCAGACTTCCTTGGCCTTGGACCCCAAGGCGAATATCGATGACGGCGTTGTCCTGGACGATAATCGGACGGTTGGTCAGGGTAAAGGGGCAGATCGGGGTTAAAATAATGGTTTGCAGAGAAGGGTGAAGGATCGGCCCTCCGGCGGCCAGGTTATAGGCCGTAGAACCTGTCGGGGTAGCGACGATCAGGCCATCTCCGCGATAGGAAGTCAGAAATTGACCGTCTATGCTGGTTTCAAGATCGATGATTCGGGCCAGGACCCCTTTATTGATGACCACATCATTTAAAAAAGGGAGGACAGGAAGGTCTTCACCCCCCCGGACAATCCGGGCCGTCAGGACCATCCTGGGTTCGGTTTGATAATCACCCCGTAAGATCTTTTCAAAAAGCAAGCGGAGTTCATCCAGGGCGATTTCAGTCAAAAACCCCAGTCCGCCCAAATTAACCCCTAGAATAGGGGCCTCCAGGGCGCCATAGAGACGAACCGCCTTAAGCAGGGTCCCATCACCCCCTAAAACAACCACCAAATCCAAAGGCTTTTGAGGGGCCCTCACCCCTTCCAAAGGTTCTTCTTTTTCATCCCAGAAAACAACCAGCCCCTTTTCCTTTTCCAGCCAGGTTTTGAACTTCAAGGCCTCTTGATGGGCATAAGGATTGTTTTTGACTACTAACCGAATCTGTTTCACTCTATTCTCCCACGTCTAATTTTATCCCCTGGGTCTTGATTTTTTTGGCCCAGGGCGCCATTCAATCCCAAAAACGGCGGCTGTTTGACCGATATTTTCTTTTTTTCTTCCCGTTGTCAGGCCTCCAAAGGAAGCTCGATGGTAAAGATCGTTCCCTGGGGTTCGTTATTTTTAACCCGAATATGGCCGTGATGATCGGAGATTATGGAGCTGACGATAGTCAATCCCAGCCCGGTTCCTCCTTTTTTGGTGGAAAAATAGGGCTCAAAAAGCCGGTCCCGATCTTTAGGGGCGATCCCGATCCCGGTATCCATAACCTGAATACGGACCATCTCCAACAAGGGATCGTAACCGGTCTGGATTTTTATGGACCCTTTGGTTTCGATGGCGGCCACCGCATTATCCAGCAGATTGATCATGACCCTTTTGATCTGTTCCCGATCCAAAGAAAATTTGGGTATCGCCGGATCGGCTAAAAAGGAAAATTCAATATTTTTATGACTTTCCTGATATAAAATGAAAACTTCCTGAATCAGGGCATTCAGGTCATTCATGGAAAGGGTTACCGCCGGCAACCGGGCAAAGGCAAAAAACTCATTAACCAATCCGATCAATTCATCCACTTGATTGATGATGGTTTGAGTACAGTCATCAAATATTTCCTTATCTCTTCCCTCCGGCAGGAGGTAGGAATATTTCTTCCGTAAACGCTGGGCCGACAGCTTGATGGGAGTCAGGGGGTTCTTGATTTCATGGGCCAGCCGTCGGGCCACTTCTCTCCAGGCCGAAACTTTTTGAAACTTTTCGATCTCGGTCATATCATCAAAGACCAGGACCATCCCCAAATTTCGATTTTCTTCATCCCGTAACAAGGTGATTTTCACCAGGAGGGTCAAGGTCTTATCCGGCAGCGGAACCTGCAGGGTCCGTTTGAGGGTCCCCATCTTAATCAGGTCCAGGTTGGCCTGCAGATCCTTGAGCAAGGCCATGTGTTCCGGGAGGAGCACCTCCTGATACCGCCGGCCAAGGACTTTTTCGGTTTTTATCCTGAGCATTTCCCTGGCCGAATGGTTAATGGTACTGATCTTTCCTTCGGCGTCTATCGATATGACCCCGGTCCCGATATTCGCCAGGACCGCCTCCATATACTGTTTTCTTTGATTGAGCTCCTCGTTGCTCTTCCACAACTTTTGATGAGCCCGTTCGATCTCTTCCTTCCCTTTTCTTAAATCAGAGGTCATTCTGTTAAAGGAATTCACCAATAGACCGAATTCATCTTTGGCCTCTAAGTCTATGGAAAAATTATAATCCCCCTGGGCAATCCGCAAGGTCCCTTCGGCCAGCCTTTGTATTGGAACGGTCATCCCCTTGGCCAAATAGAATCCAAACCAGGTGGCCGAAAATAGGATCAATAACGAGACGATCAAAAGGATTATCAGGTAGATGAATTTAATGGGATTTTTCAACATCTGCATCTGCCGATACCCTTCCAGGCCGGTTGAAATGGTTTCCATTTTTTTCAACAAAGATCTGGGGAAATAGGAAGCCACCACTACGGTGGCAACGCTCTGCCCCTCGGAAGACCCGTCCCAGACCGGCACGCCGGCGATAAAAAAATCTCCCTCCGGATGTGGATTGAACCTCGGAGACCCCTTGAGGTTGAAAGCTTTTTTGAATGAGACTCAAGGGGGGGGCTTGAAAATATTTTAAATAGGTCTCTGAGGTAATGACCTGAATTTTTTGTTCCAGAGTGGGCAAGAAGACGCCGACCCAGGCCAGTCCGTATTCCTTCATTTTGGATTGGAGATTCTTGATCACTTCTTCCTGATCGATTTTTTTTGAGAAGCCGGACTGACTCAAGTTCAGACTGATCTGCTGGGCATAAATCCGGGCCCCGCGCTGGGAAGCCTGATAATAGGCCCGGCCGACGTCCAACGAATCTTGCAGGGACTTCTCAATATGAATATTGAACCAGTAATCCAACCCGATGGCCATAAATTCATAGGCGATAAAAAACAATAGGATGGTCGGTACAAGAGACAAGGTGACAAACCCCATGACCAACCGGGTCCGAATCTTTGAACCCAGGATTTTCCGCCTTCGCTCGGTGACCAATTTAAGGAGATTGCGGATGACCAGAAAAATCAACAGAAGGAGCAAAATAATGTTGATGTTGATCAAAGCAAAAAGGACGACTCGCTGGGAAGTGGAAAATGGGAAGTCGGGCCGAAGTATCTGAGTCTCCCAGATCGTCAAAACGAGGACGACCAGGATGGTTATGAAAATAATAAGGCGTTCTCTTTTTTTGCGTCGCCTTTCTTTTTGTTCTTCCGATAAAATGGAGTTCATGGATCGATTCAGGAGGGGATTTCCGGAGTTAATAGATGAAATCGACTACATACCAATCCGTTTCAAAATCCCACAAGGAAACAAAAAATAAAAGATAATGGAGGTACAGGGGGAGACGGACCTTGTTCAGTTCAGCCTTTATCCGCAATTGATACTGGTTGTTCTTTTCCAAGGCCTGGAGGAGGATCAATTGGACATTGCTGACATCGGCCATCATTTCCTGGGCCTTGCTGAATTCCTTGACGACAAAAGTTTGATTTCCCCGCTCGCTTAAGGTAACGGAAAACTCCTCTCTTAAAGAATCGTATTTAATGGTATGGTGTAGTTTTAGAGAGATCAGACGTTTATTCGGCCATAGAGATCGGGGTTTATACAATTCAATCAGGAAGGTAAAGGTCGTTGGAATCCCGTTGAGGATGGCCTTGTTCATGTCGGGGGTAAAACAGCCCTTGGTATAAAAATAAAGCAAAAGATAGTCTTGATTATTGGTAACAATGATATCGCCGATTTGCGCCTGTTTTCCCCAGGCTGGTTTTGAACTCACAAGAAAAAGAAAGGCAAAGAGCAGCACAAGACATAAAGAAGCCTGATTTTTCACTAAAATCCGTTTCATGAAAAAAATATTAACAAAATGACCAAAAAATGCAAGTCCATTCCGATAATTCTTTCAGGACCGGCAAAAGGGTTAACGAATCCGTAAATAGTCCCCCTCCGGGCCTTTGGCCGCTTTTTTCAATCAACTTTTTGCGTAGCTATCCGGGATGAAGGGATTTTTTAAGAAAATGCCCGCTTGGAATCTTAGGGAAGAGGATTCTTTTATGAGGAGGTGATGATGTAATTCTCTTTTTCGGACAATAACTTCTTGATCAGGGCAAAATTTAAGGTATGTCCCGATTTATAGGCAATGATATGTCCTAAAATAGGTTTTCCCACCAGGGAGAGATCCCCGATAAGATCCAGTATCTTATGGCGGACGAATTCATCTTTATAACGAAGCCCTTCTTCGTTCAGGACCCCCTGGTGGTCGATAACTACGGCATTTTCCAAAGAGCCTCCCTTGGCGAATCCATTTTGTTTTAAGGTTTCCACATCCTTTAAAAAGCCAAAGGTCCGGGCTCGACTGATTTCTTCAAGAAAAGTTTTATTTTTAACCACCAGGGTATAAAACTGATTTTGCAACAGGGGGTGATCGAACTCTATGGTATAGGAAATTTTAAATTCGTCGTCAGGAAGAAGGCTGATGTATTTATCCCCTTCCTGAACCGTCACCGGTCTGTTGATCTTGATGAACTTTTTGCGATTTTTTTGGGCCTTGAATCCAACCCCTTGCAACAATGAGGTAAAATGGGCGGCACTGCCATCCATGATGGGAACTTCCGAAGAATCGATTTCTATGGAAGCATTATCAATTCCCATCCCGGCCAAGGCCGACAGCAGGTGTTCCACCGTATAGACCCGATATCCATTTAAACCCAGGGAAGTAGCCAAACGGGTGTCCACAACTTGGGAATTCTTGGCCTCAATGACCGGCATTCCCGGCAAGTCCACCCGGACAAACCGGATTCCATAATCGGACTCGGCCGGTTTCAGAGTGAGGTTGGCCCTTTTGCCGGTATGCAACCCGATACCGCCACAGCTAATCGGAGTATTAATGGTCTGCTGATAAAGGGTCATTCTTTTCTCTCTATTTCGCCTGTTCGGCCTTTAGCAAAAGCCTGCGGGGGGGGACGGCCGAATTAAAAATCAGGGGGGGTCTCCTTCCAAATGTGCTTTACAGGCGACCCGAAATTATGTCATGGTCTATACTGAATTGGCATAAAAAAAGCAAGAAGAAAAGGAAAAAATAAGGAAAAAATGATGTCCTATGGGATTCTGTCAAAAATCGGAATAGGCTTATCGGCCATCCTGCTTTGTTCCTGTTCTTCTTTGATCCGGGAACCCACCTTGGTGGAAGAATCGGCCCATTTCCAATTGGTTCCGGCGGAAGAATGGCCTTTACTTGAAGATGATTTGGACCAAAAAGGCTTGGAAACGGCCATTGCTGAAAACTTGGGTTATTTAGGGAAACGGCCTTCGGATAAGAAATTTTCCTTGGGAGCAGGGCAGATTTCCAACGAAGAGATTTCTTCTACTCTGAACCTCTTTCTGGAGATCCTCCAAAAAAATCCATCAGCCAGTTCCCTGCGTCATGAGCTAAAAACCCATTTTAACCTTTACCGGGTTGTCTTGAATCAAAAAGCCCTGCCCATGTTGATAACCGGTTATTATGAACCCCAATTGACGGGAAGCCGAGTCCCTTCTCTTCGTTTTAGATACCCCGTCTACCGGCTGCCTGATGATCTCCTCCAAATCGACCCCGGTCAATTTTCGAAAAAGTTTCAAGGCCAGAAATGGATCGGACGGGTCGAGGGGAACCGGGTCATCCCCTATTATACCCGCCAAGAGATTGATCAGGAAGGCCGTTTGGCCGGTAAAAATCTGGAAATCCTCTGGGTTGACGATCCCTTAAAATTATTTTTTTTACATATTCAGGGCTCGGGACAAGTCTCTTTAGAGGATGGGTCCATCATCAAATTGCGTTACCAGGGGACTAACGGCCATCCCTATTTTCCCATCGGCCGGGAGCTGATTCGAAAGGGGGTCTTTCAACCGGAGGCCTTATCTCTCCAATCCATCTATGGCTATCTCCAAAGCCATCCGCAGGAACAAACCCCCTTAATGAATCTAAATCCCAGCTATGTCTTTTTCCAGGAGGCCCAAGGAGGCCCTTATGGCAATCTTGGCATCCCCCTGACCCCGGGCCGATCCGTCGCTGCGGATCAAAGAATCTTCCCCGCTGCCGGCCTGGCCTGGTTGACGGGGGAAAAGCCTTCTTTTGATAACCAGGGGCATATCCTGTCCCGGATTCCTTTTGGACGCTGGGTCTGTATTCAAGACAGTGGAGGGGCGATAAAAGGCCCATCCAGAGTGGACCTTTTCTGGGGGAATGGTCGGGAAGCTGAATTAGGGGCCGGCCATCTACGCCATCCGGGAGCGCTCTTTATTCTCCTAAAAAAATAATAAAATATCCGAACAGGGTTGACAAGGAAAAGGAATTAAGATACTTAGCTTAATTATGGCCCAAAAAACCATTGAACAGATGAATCAATTGATCATGGAGCGGATAAGGGACCTTCAAACCGTTCAAACCCTTTTCCTGGAAACCCATGCCCAAGACCTGATCGGATTGGCCCTTGATATCTCCCGGGCCTTTTCACAAGGGAAAAAAATAATGATCATGGGCAATGGAGGCAGTGCCGCCGATGCCCAACACATGGCCGCCGAGTTTGTCAACCGCTTTAAAATCGAAAGATCTCCCCTCCCGGCCCTGTCCTTAAGCACCGATACCTCTATTTTAACCTCTATCGGAAACGACTACGGCTTCGACCAGGTCTTTGAAAAACAGATTCAAGCCCTCGGGCTATCAGGGGACATCCTCCTGGGTATCAGCACCAGCGGAAATTCCCCTAACATCCTCAGGGGATTCAAAACCGCCCGCGAAAAAAAGATAACCACCGTGGCTTTAACAGGAAACCGGGGAGGGTCCATGGTTGAGTGGGCCGACAGGTCTTTAATCGTCCCTTCCTCCGACACACCGCACATCCAGGAGACCCACATCCTGGCCATCCATCTTCTCTGTGAACTGGTCGATTCCTCTTTATTCCCTAATCCTTGAAAGATCATCCATGAAACCCAAAGCCATTCCCCGTACGGCCCTGAAAGGGCTCAAAACCTATTCTTTAAAAGATCGGAAGAGCAAGGTCAGCCTCCAGGATTTTGCCCGGTCCTGGTCACCCGGGAACTCCTTTGGGACCTTCTTGGAAACCCTGCCCAATCTTTTGGGGGCCAAGGATTTTCGATCCGTTGTGGCGGCTATGCTCGAGGCCAGGAAAACAGGAAAGACCATCCATTGGGCCATGGGCGCCCATGTGATTAAGGTGGGGCTGAATCCCGTCCTCATCGGGCTTATGAAACAGGGCTTTGTTTCCGCCCTGTCCCTCAACGGCGCGGGGGTGATCCACGACGCTGAATTGGCCATGGCCGGCCATACCTCCGAAGATGTGGATCGGGAGTTGGGGACAGGGACCTTCGGCATGTGCCGGGAAACGGCCCAATTTTTAAACCGGTCGATTAAAAAAGGAGCGGCGAAAGGACAGGGCATCGGCGAGGCCCTGGGAGATTCCTTGCTCAGATCCAAGTTTCCCTTTTTAGCCGACAGCCTTCTGGCTAACGCCCGGGAATTGGATGTCCCCGTAACCGTCCATGTGGCTATCGGCACGGACATCATCCATCTTCATCCCTCGATGGATGCCAGGGCCACGGGACTGGCTACTCACCGGGATTTCCAAACCTTTTGTTCGGTCGTTCGTTCCTTGGAAAAGGGCGTTTTCATCAATATCGGATCGGCCGTAATCCTTCCGGAGGTCTTCCTTAAAGCCATTACCCTGGTTCGCAACCTGGGATTTCCTTTAACCCACTTTACGACCGTCAACCTGGATTTCATCCGCCATTATCGCCCGGCGACCAATGTCGTCCACCGTCCCACCCAGGAAGGAGGGCAGGGATATTATCTGATCGGGCACCATGAACTCATGGTGCCCCTGTTGGCCGCCGCCTTACTGGAGGGCTGGGACGAGATGACCAAAACCGGGGGGAAATAAATCAGGGGAAGCCCGGGAAACCGCCAGAATCTTATAGAATTTTCCTATTTCAGGTTTCCGGTCCGGTTGTTGCCGGTAGCTTGAAATGGTGACGGATAATGATTATTTTTAAAAAAATTTGAGGAGAATAAGAGTATGCCTATTTTTGAATACACCTGCCTGGATTGCGGTAAAGATTTTGAAACGATCGTTTTTAAATCTTCGGAGATTATTTGTTGCCCCCAATGTAAGAAAGAAAACCTTCAAAAAAAAATGTCATCCTTTGCCTTTAAAGGAGCCGATCGTTTCGTCGGAACCGGCAGCTCTTCGGGGTGCGGCAGTTGTGCTTCCCATAATTGTTCCAGTTGCCATTAATCCAGTGACCAGCGGCGAGAATCAAAGGACAAAGAATTTAATAAGGGGATAGGCTAATCCCCCTAATCCTCGACGCCCGTCCTTTTTTTGTCACCCCCAACGTCATATGGAAATAAAAACCATTACCATCGGAACCCGGGGAAGCCCCTTGGCCTTACGGCAATCGAATTGGGTCAAAGAGACCTTGTCCGGGTTTTATCCTCATCTCCGAATCGCCCTGAAAGAGATCAGGACCACAGGAGACAAAATCCTGGATTGTCCCCTTTCGGCCATCGGCGGCAAAGGACTGTTTGTAAAAGAGATCGAGGAAGCCCTGCTGGAAAAAAGAATCGATATAGCCGTCCATAGTATGAAAGACATGCCCGGTGACCTGCCCGGCGGACTGATGATCGGGGCCGTACCGGTTCGGGAAGACCCGAGAGATGTACTGATCTCGAGGGACCACTGTCTTTTAAAAGATATTCCTGACGGGAAAAGTATCGGCACCAGCAGTTTGAGACGCAAGGCCCAGTTGTTACATCTTAGGCCCGACCTGCAAATCATTCCCTTGCGGGGGAACCTGGATACCCGTATAAAAAAGATCGAGTCCGAAGGGCTGGCCGGGGTTGTTCTGGCGGCCGCCGGAGTCCACCGGATGGGGCTTCAAAACAAGATCAGCCAGTATTTAGATTTGGAGACCTGTCTCCCGGCCGTCGGCCAGGGGGCCTTGGCCCTTGAAATACGGGAAGACGACCCCCGGTTCGAGGATCTCGTCAGGGTCATCCATGATGAAGTCACCGCCCTCTGTACCCAGGCCGAGAGGGCCTTTCTTAAAGGGACTCCAGGGGGGGTGCCAGGTTCCCATTGCCGGCCATGCCCGGATTCAGGGCGAGCGGCTTATTTTACAAGGACTCATCGCCGGCCTGGATGGTCGAGAACTCTTTAAAGACCAGGTCGAAGGCCCGACCGCCGATCCGATAAGCCTCGGAAACCGGTTGGCTGAAAAGCTCCTTTTAACCGGGGGGAAAGAAGTCCTGGACCGGGTTTATGAAAATAGGCCTTAAGAACGGAGACTCAAAGATCATGGGGGGAAAAGTCTTTTTAGTCGGTGCCGGCCCCGGAGATCCGGGGTTGATCACCGTAAAAGGGCTTCGGCTCATCCAGGAAGCCGAGGTGGTTATCTATGATTTCTTGGCCAGTCCCGAGCTTTTAAAACATATACCGCCGGAGACGGAAACCATTTATGTCGGCAAAAAAGGGGGAGACCATACCCTGCCCCAGGGCGAAATCAATCAACTGATCATTGATCGAGCCCGGTCGGGCAAGAGAGTGGTTCGCCTGAAAGGGGGAGACCCCTTTATTTTCGGCCGGGGCGGCGAAGAGGCCGAAGAATTGGCCAGGACCCATATCCCCTTTGAAATCGTACCCGGGGTTACTTCGGCCATAGCCGTTCCGGCCTACGCCGGGATCCCCCTGACGCACCGCCGCTATAACACCAGCGTGGCCTTTTTCACCGGCCATGAAGATCCCCTTAAAGAAGCCCCTTCCCAGGAATTGGAAAGGCAGGCTGCCGGCGGTCAGACGCTGGTATTTTTGATGGGAGTAAAAAATCTTCCCACTATTGTGGAAAGGCTCATCCGCCACGGACGGGACCCTGAAACCCCGGCGGCCCTGATCCGTTGGGGTACGACCCCCAGGCAACGGACCATAACCGGCACCTTAAAAACTATGGTCCAAAAAGCCGAAGAGGCCGCGTTGCTCCCGCCGGCAATCTTGGTTGTCGGTAAGGTGGTGGAATTAAGAGAGACCCTGAATTGGTTTGAGATCCGTCCTCTTTTAGGAAAAACCATAGTCGTCACCCGCACCCGCGATCAGGCCAGTGATTTAGTGGAAAGGCTCGCCGCTCTCGGGGCCGAATGCCTGGAATTTCCCACCATTCGTATCGCTCCTCCCTCCGACTGGTCCGGACTGGATCAGGCCATCCGGCGGATAGAAGAATATAACTGGATTCTTTTTACCAGTCCCAACGGCGTTCGTTTTTTCTTTGACCGGCTGGAAAACATCGGACTTGACCTGCGTATTTTAAAGGGCCTCAAAATCGGGGTCATCGGCCCGGCCACGGCCCAGGCCTTAACTGACCTGCACCTTCGGCCCGACCTGATTCCGGAAAAATATCAGGCCGAGCACCTGCTGGAAACCTTATCCCACATCCCTTTTTCCAACCAGAAGGTCTTAATCCCCAGGGCGGAACAGGCCCGCGAAATCCTGCCGGAAGGTCTCAGGCAAATGGGGGCCGAGGTCTCTGTAGTACCTGCTTATCAAACCCTGCCGGTCCTGGAAGGGAAGGGGCCCTTAATGGAAAAATTGGGCCGAGGAGAGGTGGATTGTCTGACCTTTACCAGTTCATCGACGGTCATCAATTTCCTGGCCCTTTTCCCCAGGCAGGAAATCCTTCCGCTGCTCAAAAAGGTTACCGTTGCCTGTATCGGCCCTATCACGGCCCAAACCGCACGAGACAATGGACTTCAGGTAACCATCACTGCCGAGGATTACACGATTCCGGGCCTGGTCCAGGCGATTGAAAACTATTATAGCCGACACTGAAGGCTGTTTCCAGTTTTCTATTGACAAAAAACTCAAACTCCAAAATCACCTTTAACCTTTAACCTTGAACCTTGAACCTTGAACCTTGAACCTTCTCCGGAGATCTCATGCCCCATATCTTTATTTCCGATCTCAAACCGGGAGATAAAATCAATCAGTTCTTTTTGATCAAGAGGAAAGAACGGCGTAAGACCAGGAACGGGAAGGATTATCTGGATCTTTCGGTGTCTGACCGTACCGGGACCATGGCCGCCAAGATCTGGGGTGAAGCGGTTGACCGGTTTGATTCCTTGTTTTCCGAGGGAGAATTTGTCGGCATTGCCGGGCGGATTGAAAGCTTTCAGGATGAACCACAAATGACGATAGAACGGATCAAGGGGATCCGACATTTGTCTACGGAACAGCTCGACTCAGCCGGATTCAACCCGGATTTATTGGTGCCCGCCTCCCCCTTGGACATCCCTTCCCTTTGGAAGGATTTGTTGGGCTGGGCCGAGGAAGAGATCCATCATCCAGCCTTACGGGAATTGACCCTGGTGGTGGACCCAGGAAGTTGGACAGCCTGAACATGGGAATAAGCTCTGAGTAAAGGTTTTTAATAAAGGCATCAGGCTGCCTGGGTTATTGGAGTAGGTAAGCCATAATATACCTCATCCGGGGTTAGATGTCCAAAGGTTTGATGAGGGCGTTCCTGGTTGTAGAACCGGAACCACTCCTCAAGTCCGATACGGAGATCGGAGCCGTTGTCGAAGCTGTGCAGATACAAGTACTGGTACTTGGTGGTCCACCACAGCCGTTCGATAAAGATGTTGTCCTGGACCCGACCGCGGCCATCCATGCTGATACGGATCTGATGTTGGTCTAATAAGCCGGTAAAGGCCTGGCTGGTAAACTGGGCTCCCTGATCGGTGTTGAAGATCTCTGGAGGTCCATAGGTTCGGATCGCCTCTTCAACGGCCTCCAGGCAGAAATCCGTGTCCAGGGTATTGGACAGCTTGAAGGATAAGACTTTGCGACTATACCAGTCCATGACCGCCACCAGGAACATAAAGCCCCGGGCCATGGGAACATAGGTAATGTCCGCCGCCCAAACCTGGTTGGGGCGATCAATGTTCAGGTTCCGGAGCAGGTAGGGATAGATCTTATGTTCCGGGTGGGGACGACTGGTTTTCGGCTTAGGGTAGATGGCCTCTAAGCCCATCAGGCGCATCAGTCGTTGAATGTGTTTCCGGTTAACCGGATAGCCCAGTCTCCGCAAATGTAGGGTCATGGAGCGGGATCCGTAGAAAGGCGTCTTCAGGTATTGCTCATCGATCAAACGCATCAGGAGGAGGTCCTGAGGCGCTATTTCGACCGGTTGATAATACACCGACGACCGGCTGAGGTCTAATAGCCGGCATTGCCGGGAGACGCTTATTTTCGGATCCTGAAAGTCGATCATTTGCTTTCGCTGCTGACGGCTTAAAGACTGAGCTTTTTGGCTAAAAAATCGCGTTCCACCTGAAGCTTTCCGATCTGGCGATACAGTTCGTCGACTTGGGCTTCCGTGTTTTGCCGGGATTTATGCCCTTGGTCGAAAATGTCTGCAGCCCCATCTAACAAGGTCCGTTTCCAGTTGTTGATCATGGTGGGGTGAACGCCGAAACGGGCGGCTAACGCGGAGATGGTCTCCTCGTTTTTGATGGCCGCCAAGGCTACCTTGGCTTTAAATTCGGGAGGATGTTGTCGCTTTTTCTTGCTCATGGTTAGTTCCTTTCTTTGGGCTAACTCAGAGCTTACCACATTGTCCAATTTTTGGGGTCCACC